>CALHQW010000040.1 GCA_938040315.1 uncultured bacterium | reverse complement strand
AGGATGAAGATGGAAATACTCCTTTAATTTTAGCATTAGAGAAAGGGTATAAAGACTTAGTAAGTTTTTTGATAGAGAAGGGAGCAGATGTGAATGTGAAGGGTGGATGGGATAATACTACTCCTTTAATTTTAGCGTTAGAGAAAGGGGATAAAGACTTAGTGAATTTTTTAATAGAGAAGGGAGCGGATGTGAATGTGAAGGGTGGATGGAATAATACTACTCCTTTAATTTTAGCAGTAGAAAAAGGGGATAAAGACCTAGTGAATTTTTTAATAGAGAAGGGAGCGGATGTGAATGCGGAGGACGATTATGGGAATACTCCTTTAATTTTAGCAGTAGAGGAAGGATATGAAGACATTGCATTCTTACTGATAGATAAAGGAGCGGATGCGAATGTGCGGGATAAAGAAGGTCGGATTTCTTTGCTACACGCTTTAATAATGGTTGCTGAAAAAGAAAAAGAATTAAAAGAAGAGTTAGAAAGATTAGAAGAAAAAGAGTTAAAAAGATTAAAAGAATTAGAAGCATTAAAGGAAGAATTAGAAGAATTAGAAGAATTAAAAAAATTAGAAAAATTAAAAAAATTAGAAAAATTAGAAGGAGAAATAGAAGCATTAGAGGAAGAAACAGGAAAATTAGAAGGAAAAATAGAAAAGTTAAAAAAAATTATATGTTTTCTTATAAATAATGATGCAGATGTGAATGTAAGGGATGAAGAAGGTCGAACTCCTTTGATGCTGGCTTCGCAAATGGGGTATAAAGATATAGCATGCTTACTTATAGAAAAGGGTGCCGATGTGAATGCGAGTGATAAAAATAATAAAACTGCTTTAATGGCCGCTATTGAAAGGGAACATAGAGATATAGCATTATTACTTATACGGAAAGGAGCCGATGTCAATGCAAAAGATGCAAAAAGTTATTATGGTGAAACTATTTTAAGATGGGCTATTGAAGAAAGAGATATAGATAAAATACTTATGTTAATAGAAAAAGGTGCTGATGTTAATGTAAAAGATAAAGAAGGTTGGACTCCCTTAATGGTAGCCGCCTCTAAAGGCTCTTTAGATATAGTACGTTTACTACTAGAAAAAGGTGCTGATGTTAATGTAAAAGATAAAGAAGGTTGGACTCCCTTAATGGTAGCCGCCTCTAAAGGATACAAAGATATAGTATGCTTACTTATAGAAAAAGGCGCCGATGTGGAGGCAAAAAATAAGAAAGGTTGGACTGCTTTATTATTGGCTGCAAAATGGGAAGATAAAGAAATAGTATCTATATTAAGCGAAGCAAAGAAAAAAAAAGAAGATGGAAGAAGATAAATAAAAAATAATCTAATTTTGAAGATGTCTAGCAGAAATTAATATTTATTTGTTTTTAAGATTGACAATTTAAGAAAATCTGGATTTATTCTTCTTAAATTCTTAATCAATAAATTGATAAATTAATAAAAAAAATTATAATTATATAATGAGAAAATTTCTTATCTTATTTTTCTTTTTAGAGAATATTCTTTTCGCATCTCTTATTAAAGAAGGTTATTTAATAATTGTGCCTGATGAGTTTTATAATGAAATTTTGCCTTTGGTAGAATGGAAAAGAGAATTGGGTTATTATGTCTTTCTAAAAAGAAAATCAGAAGTTGGCAATACTAATCTCCAAATTAAAAATTTTATAAAAAGTTTCTATGATACAACCACTATTCCCTTAAAGTTTCTTTTATTATGTGGAGCAATAAATAAAATTCCAGCATTTACAATCCAAGGAACAAGTTTAGTTACCGATAATACCTATGGCTGTATGGATAACGATTATATTCCCGAAATCTATGTTGGCAGATTACCGGCTTCAAATGCTTCGGAATTGGCAATTATGGTATCCAAAATTCTCTATTATGAAAAGGGAATGCAAAGGGATACCAATTATTATAAAAGGGGTTTGGCAGTCGCAACAAGTTATGTTGGCGGTAGTGGTACCAGAGCAGTAAGCGCCATTGAAACTAAAAGATGGTGGCGAAATTTATTATTAAATAATAACTTCTCGGAAGTTGATACCGTCTTTCACGATTTGCCACCTTATCCAACAACCGATTCAATAAAAAGTAGTATTGAAAGGGGAGTTTTGTATATCAATGCAAGGGGTTGGGGAAATTATGAAGGCTGGCATTATCCCAGATTTTACCGCGAAGATGTCTATAATCTAAATAACACAAATAAATTACCAATAATCTTCTCTTTCTATTGTGCCACTGGAAATTTTAATGCCAATCCCTGTTTAGGAGAAGTATTTTTAAGGGTTGGCTCTCCTAATAATCTCACCGGCGGAGTATTATTCTTTGGTCCTTCCTATGCCGGAACATCAACAAGATTTAATAACTGCTTAGATGCCTCAATATTTAGTTATCTCTTTGATGATAAAGAAGAAGAAAAAAGGGCTGGTGAAGTAATTTTAAAAGGAAAAATTTTATTCCTCAATTCTTTTAATAATCCAAAAGATAGCCAAGAAAAAAGAATCCATTTTGAGACTTATAATATTTTAGGTGACCCTAGTTTAAGACTATTTAGAAAAGTACCTGAGTCTTTAAGAGTTTTCTTAAATATTAGCGCTTTAAGAATTGGTAATAATTATTTAAAAGGAATTGTAAAAGATAGAAATAATAGAAAAATAAAAAATGCGCGGATATCTTTGCTTTTAGATTCCTTGCCAATGGTTGTTAAAACTGATGATAGTGGCTATTTCTATTTGCCAATCAATGCTACTAATGAAGGTAATTTAAAACTTACAATAACCGCTCCTTCCACTTTTCCCTATTTTCTAAATTTACCAATAATAAGAAATGAAAGAAACCTTGCTTTTTACTCTTATCAGATTTCTAATAATTATTTAAATAACCTCTGCTCCCTTTATATTAATATCAAAAATTATGGTAATCAAGATGAGGAGAATGTGAATGTTTACATTTATTCTTTATCTCCCTTTTTAACAATTTATGATTCAATAAAGAATTACGGAAGAATCAGAAGGACAGAGATAAAAGCAGGTGGTCCTTTTATATTAAGATTAGATAATATTCCTGAAAAAGAGAGTTTGCCAATTTTAATAAGAATAAATTCTTCTGATTCCAATTTTTATTCATTATTTAACATAAAATTAAACTATCCAAATTTTTCTTATATTGGTTATCGTTTTGTTGATGATAATAATAATATTCCTGAGCCAAACGAAGAAGGGCTTTTATATATTAAGATAAAAAATATCGGAAATTCTTCGGTTAGTAATATTATTGGAAAATTAGCAATAAAAAGTAATGCTGGTCTTATTTTAGATTCAATTAGTCAATACGGTGATTTTAATATTTTTGAGGAAAAAGAAAACCAAATTCCTTATCGTTTAAAGACTTTCTCTGATGTAGCAAGGAATAGAAGGCTTGTTTTTATGTTATATCTCTATAAAGAGAATAATTTTTTATGTTCCTTGAAATTCAGTTTTAATACTGGTATGATTGATTCCTTTGTCTTTTCTGGTCCCAGTTTTTATAATTATTATGCCTATGAAGATATTGATTATCTTTATAATGAGCGACCGGTTTTTTCTTTTATAGAGATTGATCCTAATTTTGGTGGTCGGGGTAGAAAAATTGATTTAAGGAATGATGATTTTCAAGTTATCTCTTTACCAAATTCCTTTTCTTTCCGATTTTGTGGCGATGAGATAAGAAAGATCACCATTTCTGATAATGGCGTTTTGATTTTTGATTCGGTAAGATTTAAAGAGTTTTATAACTGGTCAATTTATCATCCCTTTGTCTATGAGAAAAGTCTTTTAGTTTTCTGGGATGATTTCCATCCTGATACCTTAGGTGCTTCTGGTGTTTATTATTACTATGATACTTTAAATCATCGCTTTATTGTCCAGTGGTCAAGAATAAAACATATTCACGGATTTATCTCGCCCCAGATTGGTGAAGAACAGACATTCCAAGTTATCCTTTATGATGTAAATAATTATCCAACAAGAACCGGTGATGGAATAATTCTTTTTCAATATTTAGATATTTGTGATGACGATACTTTCCATAACTATTCAACAATTGGAATAAGAGAAAAGAATTATTATGGTTATCAAAGCGGTCTGCAAGTAAAATTTGGTAGTGATTATAATATCACTTTTGGCAGTATAAGAAATAACAAGGCAATAAAATTTACTCCCAATCCACCAGATACTTATACGATTATTAAAGAAAAAGAAAAATTTTTAATCACCTCTTTTAGACCGATAATGGATAAAAAGGGATTTTTAAAGACTTTAAGTTTGCTCTCTAAGGATAATAAAGTTTTCTTATATGATTTAACTGGCAGAAAAGTATTAATTGAAAAAACTAAAAAAGGAATTTATTATCTAATAATAAAAGAGAGAGATTTTATATTAAAGAAAAAGATTGTTTTAATAAAATAATTTAATTGAAAAAGGAGGATAGATGGTTTTAATAATTCTATTTAGTTTAATTAATTATCCAGTTTATCATGGTGTTGCTTCTGCCAAAGGAACTCCTTATGTTTGGATGTGTGAGAAAGAGAGTGCTTACATTTATAAATCCTTAAATTATGGCAGGAGTTTTTTAGAACCGCAGAATTTTACCTATCGTTTTCTTTTTGATATTTTTGCCTTAGATTCTTTAAATCTTTATCTTTGTGGTGAGGCGGGTTATATCTGGCATTCTTCTGATGGCGGCGAGAATTGGATTCCCCAGAATTTTGGTGGTTCAAAATTTGCCACCAGAATCTTCTTCTTGAATGAGAATTATGGTTGGGTTGCCTGTGGCGAAGCGATTATTCTATTAACAACTAATGGTGGTGAAGAATGGCAGCAGATAATCCTACCAAATCCACCTTTTCCCGCAAGGGAAGTAGATTTTTATGGTGTTCATTTTGTCAATGAGACACTTGGCTATCTTTGTGCTGGTAGATATCCGGAAGGCGATAGTTTTTTAAAAGGTCAAGGATATATCGCCAAGACAACAGATGGTGGTTATAATTGGCAACTCCTTTTAAGAGATACTATTTATGACTTCTTTGATTTATACTTCTTTGATGAAATGCGGGGTTATGTTGTTGGTGGTTGTGATACAAATTTTTCCCCAATCGTTCTTTATACTAATGATGGTGGCACAAACTGGCAATATCTTAATGTGCCAGGAAATTATTTAAGAGCAATAACAGTAATTGATAACAAAATTTTTGCCTGCGGTATGTTTGGCACAATTGTTTATAGTAATGATGGTATTAATTGGCAACTTGCCCAAACACCACCTTGCTCAACCCTATTTGATATCGCTTTTTCCGATTCTTTACATGGCTGTGCAGTTGGTACAAGATTTGTATTATATACTACTAATGGTGGTAGAAATTGGTATTATTCTAATGTTTCTATTAAAGAAAATAAATCTTTTGATATCAAATACTTACCAAAAAATAAATCTCTTTATAATCCCTTGGGTCAAAAGATTAATTTTATCAAAAAAGGAGTATATTTCTATTTGCAAGATAAAAAGATTGTTAAATTTATTTCCCGCTGAGAAAAAAATTACACAAATAAAGGAGGTAAAATGAGAAAGATATTATTATTTTTATTTTTTACAATTATTCTTGCTCAGGAAGGTGCCAGATATTTAATTATTACCTATGATAATTTTTATCCAGTAATAAAGGAACTTGCCGATTGGAAGACAAAAAAGGGAATGCTTGCTAAAATTGTTAAACTATCAGAGATTGGTGGTAATAATGCCACCCTGATTAAAAATTATATTATTAATGCCTATAATAATTGGCCAATAAGACCAGAATATGTTTTATTAGTTGGATATCCAAATTTATTAACAAGTTATTATGATAATACTTATCGGATTTATACCGATAACTGGTTTTTTGATATGAATGGTGATAATAAGGCAGATATTCCTTATGGTCGTTTTCCAGCAAGAAATATAAAAGAATGTTCATTGATGGTAAAAAAGACACTAAGTTATGAGAAATGTCTTACCTATTTGATTGATACTTTATGGTTAAGAAAGGGTTGTGGAATTGTAAATGAAGGAAACGATTCCGATGACACTATTTATTGGAACGATATTAGACTTTTTGCCTCTTATTGGAGAAATGATTTATACTATTATGATTCTTTATCAAGATTAAGAGGAAATAATGCTACTGATGTTATTAATAGAGTAAATGATGGAAGAAATTTTGTTATCTATCGGGGAAGTGGTGTTGGTAATTGGTATACTCCTTTTAATGTAAATCCTTATTTAACAAATAATAATTTAAAATTGCCAATTATTTTATCAATGACCTGTCAGACAATGAGTTTAAGTCCAAGTTTGAGTGAGACTACTTATGTTGGTCAAAGATGGTTATGGGCAGGAAATTATAACGCACCAAAAGGGGCGGTTGCCTTTTTTGGTAATACCCATTCAGATGTGAATGTTGCCCGGGTAAGAAGTTGTGGTTTAAGGGCATTTATTAAAGAGTTATTTATTAACCAAAATAATATTTTAGGAAAATGTTGCTTGAAGGCAAAAGATAGTATGTATCTTTGGAATTTTCCTGATGGTGTCGGTTTTAATCTTTTTGGTGATCCCGAACTTAATATTTATACAAAAACTCCAAAAATTCTTAATGTTTCTCATCCCAATTATATTGTTCCTGGTAGTCAAAGTTTTGTTGTATCCGTCTTTCAAGATGGTAATCCAGTAAGTAATGCTTTGGTCTGTATTAAAAAAGGTGATAGTCTTCCCTTTGAGATTTATAACTATGGCTATACCAATAATGAAGGTCAAATAAGTTTTAATATCAATCCCCAAACAACCGGAATAATTGATGTTACTGTAAGTTATAAAAATTCCTTGCCTTATGAAGGTATCTGCGAAGTGATTCCTGGTAGTGGTGCTTATTTAACCTTTGATACCTTAGAAATCTATGATTTTCCACCATTAGGAAATGGTGATAATAAGATAAATCCCGGTGAGACATTATTATTTAGGGTTGGAATAAAAAATATTGGCAATAGTAATGCTGAAAGAGTAATGGGTAAATTAAGAGCCAATTCTTCCGAAATAATAATTTTAGATTCCCTTTCTTCTTATGGCACGATACCACCAAATGAACGGAGATTTAATGAAAATAATTTTAAATTATATATCCAAAGAAATTGTCAAACATCAAATCTCTCCTTTTCTTTATTTTTATCAGACCAAAATAATAATACTTGGCAAATTCAATTTAATTCCCTTCTCTATAAAGGAAAGATTAGTTTTCTTTCTTATCTAATAAAAGATACCTTACCTTACGGTAATAATAATCAAAGATTAGATCCGGGAGAGGCTTCTTACTTTTTAATTACCTTAAAAAACGAAGGAAACGCAGATTTGCGAAGGGTTTATTGCCAATTAAAGGCCGAGGACACAGTTTTAAGAATAAGCGATTCCTTAGGAAGTTTTGGTGAAATTTTAGTAAATCAAACAAAGAGCAATAATTCTGATCCGATTAGTTTCTATCTTTCGCCCTTAGTTTTTCCCGGAAGAGAGATTCATTTAAAATTATACGTAAAAGGCTATGATTATACTTATGAAGTTTTAGATTCTTTTTCTCTTTCAATAAGTTGTGGTGAGCCAAGTACTACTTTACCAACCGGTCCTGATTTATATGGTTATTATCTTTATGATAATACTGATGTTTCCTCAGGTAACGCACCAACTTATAACTGGATTGATATAAGAGCAGTGGGAACACAAATACCAGGTGTTTCTGAGGCGAATGATACAACAGTAACAATTCCTTTACCTTTTAGATTTAAGTTTTATGGCAACTTTTATGATTCCCTTTCGGTTTCTTCTAATGGCTTTTTGGCAATGGGAAGGACAAGTTATCGTTCAGGCGAAAACCTTTATTTACCTAACACCCAAATTCCCACAAATCTTATTGCTCCTTTTTGGGACGATTTAAGCACGGTAAGGAGAATGCAAAATGATCCAGTGGTTTACCAATATTATGATAACAATAATCATATTTTTATAATTGAGTTTTACAATCTTTATCATGTGAGTAATACCTCTCAAAGAGAGATATTTGAAGTAATTTTTTATGATCCCAATTATTATCCAACACCAACCGGTGATGGCGAAATTGTATTTCAATATAATACAGTATCAAATGCTTTAAGTAATACCGTTGGTATTCAAAATGCTCTTGGTGAAATAGGTTTGACTTATCTTTTCAACGGTAATTATCATCCAACTTCCGCACCAATTGTTTCTGGTCGGGCAATAAAAATAACTACTAAACCACCAATAGGAAATTCCTTACCTTTTATTACCTTAGAAAATCTTTATATCAATGATTCTTTAGGAAATAATAACGGAATTATTGAAGTTGGTGAGCCGATATTATTATCAATAACTTTAAGAAATTCTGGGTCTCAAACCGGAAACAATTTAAGGGCAATTTTAAAAACGAGAGACAATGATTGTGTAATTAGCGAATCAATTTTTAATATTGGAAATCTTTTGCCCAGTGAAAGAAGAGATAATAACGAAAATCCTTATTTCTTTGTTGTTAACTCTCAGCCTAACGATACGATTTTAGATTTTATTTTAAAGATTTTAGGGAATAATTACGAAAGCGGAATCTATTTTAGTTTAGGAATGGCTCCCTTTTCAGCAATTAACACAAAAGATTTAACCAATTTTTCCTCAATTATTTTACCCACCATCCTTAAAGTTTATCAATTAGAGAAAATTTATGATAAGGATATAAAAATTTATGATTGTTTAGGAAGAGAAATAAAAAAGAATAGAATAAGAAAGGGAATATATTTTATCAAAAAAGAGAAAATAAAAAAGATTATTCTTATCAAATAAAACCGTCTCCGATTGATTTTCTTTTTTTAATTTCTATAATTAAAATAATGGAAGAACTCCATCTTACCTTTTCCCAAAAAAGATTTATTAAAGAGACAATCGAAATTCTTAAAATTTTTTATCCGGAGATAGAGAATTTAATAGAAAGTAAATTAACAGAGATAAAAAAATTAGATAATAATAGATACGAGAAGGGAAAGATTTTTTTTACCTATATTTTTTCTTTGCGGTATCCAATTTTAAGTAAAAAACTACCAATTTTAAAAAACTATAAAATTCCTTTTAATTTAGAATTTGATGAAGAAGAGTTTCCTTTTAAAGATGAGATAAGAGATATAATCAATCAATTATAAATGAAAAGGAAAATTGTATTTATTAAAAGATATGATTACGGAAAGGGAGTAGTTGATTTAGGAGAATATGTTATCTCTTATGCCAGTTCTTGTTCTTTTTTGTGTGAGTATTGTTATTTAAAGTTTGCCAAAGCACCAAAGAAACCAATAATTTATGAAAATATAGAAGTTTTGGAAAAAGAATTAAAAGAGTTATTTTTAAAAGAAGAGACTAAAAATTTCTATTTTAACTTAGGAGAGACAACCGATGCCTTTTTAAGCGAAAAGCATATTGAGGTTATCAATCAAATAAGTGAGTTGATTTCCTTTTTTGCTGAGAGATATGATAGAAGGGTTTTTTTAGAATTAAGAACAAAGACTGATAATATCTTAAAAATTTCTCCTTTAAACAAAAGAAAAAATCTTTTTTATATTTATGGAGTAAGTCTCTTGCCCGAAGAGATAATTTCTAATTTTGAAAAAGGCACTGCCAATTTAGAAAAGCGAATAGCGGGTATTAAAAAAGCCCAAGAACTTTCTTATCTTATTGGTTTACGTTTTGAGCCGATTATTATTTATCCCGTTTTCGGAATTACCTACGAAGAGGTAGTTAACTCTTTAAAAAATCTTATCTCTCTTTACAAAGAAATTTTTTTAAAACTCCGTTCCTTTTTGGATATTTCCCTCCTTCATTCAATAAGTTTGGGTACTTTAAGATTGACTAAAAAACAGTATAAATACCTAAAAGAAAAGAGAAGTAAATTAGTTTTCTTTGAAATGGTTTTATCGCCCGATAAGAAATATCGTTATTCAAGACCAATTCGCCTTTATCTTTATCAAGAACTTATAAAAAATTTAAAAGAAATTTTTGGGAAGACAATAATTGATAAAATCTATTTATCTACCGAGTTTCCCTATATCTGGAAAGGTTGTAATTTACCATTAAGATTATTATCTGCTTTTTATTGACATTTAATAAAAGATATTGTATAATAATATATAAATGTTTTTTCAAAAATTTAAAAGGAGGAATTGATGATTAAGAAAATAATTTTTCTATTTCTTTTGTTTTTATTATTTATCTATTCTCAAGAAAATTCTAAACCTTTTTTATCTAATGGTGAGATTATTCCTTACGAAGGAACAATAAAAAAAGCCTTTATAGCGAAAGTCTATTATTATGATGCGGATGGTGATAAGCCGTCAAAAATTTTTGTTTATGTTGATGGAGTTCCTTATCATTTAAAATTGAAAAAAGGAAGCCCTTCTTCTGGTTGGTATTATAGTCAAAAACTGACTTTACCGCCCGGCGAACATAAATACTATTTTTATTGTGAAGATGGTAAAGGAAAATCTGATAGATTTCCTCGTTACGGCGAGAAGTCCGGTCCTTTTGTTGGTATTCATAAAATAAATAGAAAACCGAGATTAGAAAAAGGCGGTGTCTATTTTGAGGAAGGAGAGGAAGGTAAGATTTTCGTTTTTCGGGTAGATTATTATGATCCTGATTGTAAACCACCACAGGCAGTAATGTTAATTATTGATGGCCGAGCAAGACCAATGGAACTTTATAAAGGCAAACCTTCTAATGGCACTTATATCGCAAAATTAAAATTGGAACCAATGAAACATGGATATTATTTCTTAGCAATTGATAATCAAGGTGAAAAAGTTTCTTTACCAGAAGAAGGATATTTAACTGGTCCAATAGTATATGAGAAAGAAAATAAAGCACCAATTTTAACCGATTGGAAAGTTAAACCAGAGTTAGGCTCTCCTAATACTTCTTTCACCTTTTCGGTTTTTTATAAAGATGAAGATTACGACCCACCAGCAATTATTCAGGTAGTAATTGATAATATTCCTTATGATATGAAATTAGTTAAAGGTAAAAAATATTATGGTATTTATGAATTAAAAAAGAGATTAAATGAAAGTAAATTCTATTCTTATTATTTTTATTGTGAAGATGGAAGAGGTGGCATCCGTCGTATTCCGGAAAAAGGGTCTTTTAATGGACCAATTGTAATTAAATAAAAAGGAGGAAGGAATGAACAGAAAGAAATATTTTTTATATTTAAGTATTCTTTTTCTAATTTTCTTTTTCGGAATGGGTTGTAAAAATATGCCACCACGAAAAATAGAGTATTTAAGTGTTCCGAATAATGCCTACCGTTATGCCGTAGTAGAAATTTCTTTATCCACCACTGATCCAAATAAAGATGATATTTTTTATGTGATAGATTGGGGAGATGGTACGATTGATACCACTGAAGGGAGTTTTGCGAGTGGTGAGACAGCAGTAGTTGCCCATCGGTATATAAATGTGGGAACTTTTCAAATAAAAGCAACTGCCAAGGATGTAAAAGGAAATTTACAAAAGAATTGGTCAGAGCCAAAATCTTTAGAAATTTTACCTAATGAAAAACCTACGATCGATAATCTTTATTGTGAATTTACCTCAGCAGCAAAAAATGCTCTATTATATTTTACTGCTACCGCCTCTGATCCAGACGGTGATTCAATATGTGTCCAGTTTATTTGGGAAAAAGGGAAAAAATCAAAATGGAGCAGTTTTGTTCCTTCCGGTAGTAGTGTAATTGATACTTATCGATTTAAAGAAGCAAAAACCTATGAGATAAAAGCAATTGCTAAGGATAAAAAAGGTGGTATTTCTGATACTTCCCAGGCATTGACAATTACTGTTTTAGACGAGGGGTATGTAATTAGAAAATATAAAACTACTGAAGAGGATGGATTCCTTTCTTCACCTGCGGAAATCGATATTATGGCTACTCAGGAAAAATGTATTGGAGTGGGCTGTTCTGATTATGGATATTTATACTTCTTCAAAATCCCAAGTTTAGATGTAAAGAAAAAAGTAAATAATTTAGTGGGAGCAAATGAAGATGCCTGGTTCCAGAGCACTGTTTCCTGTGATAATAGTTATGTTTATGCGGTGGAAAATAATGATGTGGGCACTCATTTAAGGATTTTAAATAAATATGATCTTAATCCTTATTGGAATTATCCAACACGAAATGATACCGTTGAGATTACTACCGCAATTTGTCTCTTTGGTAATTATGCCGCTTTTGGTTGTAAAGATACTTTAGTAATTTTAAATGTTCCTAATCAATCAGTTCATCGGAAAGTATTCATTGGTGCTGAGATTAATTCGGCTCCAGTAGAAAATGGTAATAATGAGATTATCTTTGGTGCTGATGATGGTAAATTGAGAAAAGTTAATCTCAATGGCGATATCACCGTTCTTTATGATTTTGGTAGTAATAATCCTTTTGAAGATAATTCACCAATTCTTGATAATAACAGAAATATTTATGTAGCAAATAAAAATGTGGTGATTTCTTTAACTCCTGATGGAAATTTAAGATGGATAGATACTGTTGAAACGGAAGTTAGTCAATTAGCAATTGGTCCGGATAATTATCTCTATTTTGGAACCGATGGCGGAAAGATTTATGCCCTTTCTTTAAACGATGGAAAAATAAAATCAAATTATCCAGTTACTATTAGCGGTGCGAGTTTCAAAAGTGCTCCCTTCTTTGCCCAAGATAATATCTTTTATATTTATGACAATGATGATGAAAATCTTTATTGCTTAGAAACTTCTGGAAAAGTTAGATGGTATTGCGATGTTACAGAAGTTTTATTAACTACTTCTAAAAAATTAGAAGAACCAAGTGAATTAGTCTCACCAATTATTGGACCGGATGGTAATATTTATGTTGGTGCTTCGGATGGAGTTTATGTGGTTGCTGGTCGAGCAACCGGAACTCCTTTAACAAATTCACCTTGGCCCAGATGGCGAAGAAATAATTGGAATACGGGAAGTTTACGATAAGGAATTTTAAAATAAAAGGATGGGGAGGGAAATTATCATCCCTCCCCTTTTTCTTTTTTATATGGATTTAAAGAAAATAATTAAAGAAGCATTAAAAGAGGATATTGGTAAAAAAGATTTAACCACTTTTTATTTAAAAGATAAAAATAAAATTGTGAAGGCAAAGGTGATTGCTAAAGAAGATGGGATTCTTTGCGGAATTTCTCTATTTAAAAAAATATTTTTAACTTATGATAAAAAAGTAAGATTCCCTTTTTCTTTAAAAGATGGTGATTCTTTTAAAAAAGGAGATATCCTTTGTGAAATTGTTGGTAAGGCAAAAGCAATTTTAGTTTGTGAGCGGGTGGCTTTAAATTTTTTGCAAAGATTATCAGGAATTGCTACCTTGACAAATAAATTTGTTAATAAAGTTAAAAAATATAATGTCAAAATTCTTGATACGAGAAAGACAACACCCCTATTAAGAAGTTTAGAAAAATATGCAGTAAAAATTGGCGGTGGTTACAACCATCGTTTCTCCCTTTTTGATGGAATAATGATTAAAGATAATCATAAAAGAGTTGCTGGCTCCTTAGCGAAAGCAATTTTAGAGATTAAAAGGTGTAAGAAAAAAGTTCCCTTTATCTGCGAGGTAGAAAACTTAAAAGAGTTTGAGATTGCTCAAAATTTAGGTGTCAAATGGATAATGCTTGATAATTTTTCAATTCCCGAAATTAAAGAAGCAGTAAAGAAAAGAAAAAAAGGCGTAAAGATTGAGGTTTCTGGTGGAGTTAGTTTAGATAATATAGCAGAGATAGCAAAAACTGGTATAGATTATATTTCCATTGGTAAATTGACCCATTCACCAAAAGCAATTGATATTTCTTTAGAGATTGAATGAGGAATAAAAGGATTGTAAAAATTGGTGATTTAAAGATTGGTGGTAAAGAGAAAATCTTAGTCCAATCAATGACCAAAAATAAAACCGAAGATTATTTAAATTTAGTTAGGGAGTTGAAAAGATTAGAAAAAGGAGGTTGTGAAATCTGTCGGATAGCAATTAAGACTGATAAGGCAATAGAAAATCTAAAAAAGATAAAAGAAGCAAAAATAATAAAAATGCCAATAGTTGCTGATATCCATTTTGATTACCGATTAGCCCTCAAGGCGATAAAAGTTGGCGCTGATAAGATAAGAATTAACCCTTTTAATATTACTAAAGAAAAGGAATGGAGAGAAATAATTAAAATGGCAAAAGATTTTAATATTCCGATAAGAATTGGTTTAAATGCTGGTGGAATTAGAGAAAGAGAAAAAGATATTGAAAGAATAATTTTAGATAGATTAAAAAGAACAATTGATTTCTTTGAGAGTGAAAATTTTTATGACTTAGTGATTTCAGCAAAGATTAGTGAGCCATTGAGTTTAATAAATATATATGAAGAGATTGATAAAAATTACCAATATCCAATCCACTTAGGTTTAACCGAAACGGGTTTACCTTTTGAGGGAGGAATAAGAAGCGGAGTAGCGATGGGAGTTTTGTTATATAAAGGGATTGGTGATACTATTAGGGTATCTTTAACGGGTGATAGCCTTTTAGAGGTGGTTGCTGGTTTTGAGATTTTAAGTGCATTAAATTTACGAAACGATCTGCCAGTGATTATTTCCTGTCCAACTTGTGGTCGTTGTGAAGTTGATTTAGAAAATATTGTTAAAGAAGTAAAGAAAGAAATTTTTAAATTAAATATTAAAAAGAAAATAAAAATTGCCATTATGGGTTGTGAAGTTAATGGACCGGGTGAGGCAAGTCATGCGGATTACGGAATCGCCTTTGGTAAAAAGAGCGGAATAATTTTTATAAAAGGAAAGATAATAAGAAAAGAGCCAAAAGAGATAATTGTTAGAAAATTTATTGAACTTATCCTGAGAGAAAAGATTAGTTGATTTGAAATTTTTCTAACTATATTGTATAATACTAAATAAAAAGGAGGAGAATAAGATGGCAAAAATTAAAGAAGTAATTAAAAGGGATGGTAGGATTGTTCCTTTTGAATTAGAAAAGATTGAAAAGGCAATTGAGAAAGCCTTAAGAGCAACCAACACTTATCAAGAAAATTTGGCAAGAAAATTGGCGGAAAAAGTTTTAACTCTTTTAGAAAGAGATTTTGAAAAAGGATTGCCCCAAGTAGAGGATATTCAAGACCGGGTAGAAAAAGTATTAATTGAAGAAGGGTTTGCCGAAACTGCCAAGGCTTATATTCTTTACCGTCAAGAGAGAAGTAAGGTTAGAGAGATAAAAACAATTTTAGGTGTAAAAGATGATATAAAATTGAAATTGAATGCGATAACCGTTTTACGCAATCGTTATCTTTTGAAAAATGAAGAAGGCGAAATAGTGGAAACCCCAAAAGAGATGTTTTATCGAGTAGCCAAGGCAGTGGGTGAAGTTGATCGGTTATATAAAGAAGATGAAAAGAAAACGATTGATGAATTTTTCCAAAGTATGGTAGAATTAAAATTTTTGCCCAACTCACCAACCTTAATGAATGCCGGAACAGAATTGGGTCAACTTTCTGCCTGTTTTGTCTTACCGATAGAGGATTCAATGTTAAGTATCTTTGAGACATTAAAAAATATGGCACTAATCCATCAATCAGGTGGTGGTACTGGTTTTTCCTTTTCTAAAATTAGACCAAAAGGAGATATTGTAAAGACAACAAAAGGGATTGCCAGTGGTCCAGTATCTTTTATGAAAGTTTATGATGCGGCAACCGAAGTAGTCAAACAAGGTGGTAAACGAAGAGGTGCCAATATGGGGATATTAAACTATAATCATCCTGATATTTTAGAATTTATTACTGCCAAGTCAAAAGAAGGTGTTTTAACCAACTTTAATATTTCCGTAGCAGTCACTGATGATTTTATGGAGAAGGTATTAAAAAATGAAGAGTATGAATTAATAAATCCAAGGAATAATCAATCGGTTGGTCGTTTAAAAGCAAGGAATGTCTTTGATTTAATTGTTACCCAGGCTTGGTCAACGGGTGATCCGGGATTAATTTTTATTGACGAAATTAATCGCCATAATCCCACTCCCCAATTAGGCAAAATTGAAGCCACTAATCCTTGTGGTGAACAACCCCTTTTACCTTATGAATCTTGCAATCTTGGTTCTATTAATTTGGCAAAATTAGTAAAATATCAAAATGGTGAGAGTTATTTTGATTGGGAGGAGTTTAGAAGATTAATTCATCTGGCAGTTCATTTTCTTGATAATGTGATTGATATCAATAGGTATCCAATAAAGGAGATTGAAATAATGACAAAAGGAAATAGAAAAATTGGTTTAGGAATAATGGGTTTTGCTGATATGCTAATAAAATTAAAAATCCCTTATGATAGTGAAGAGGCTTTGATTTGGGCAGAAAGGATTGCTAAATTTTTAACTGAAGAAGCAAGAAAGAAATCTTCTGAATTAGGTGAGAAAAGAGGTTCTTTTCCTAATTTTGAAAAAAGTATTTACTCTAATAAATTTAAAGCATTAAGAAACGCTACGGTAACAACAATTGCGCCCACTGGTACATTAAGTATCATTGCTGGTTGTTCCAGTGGTATTGAACCGATATTTGCTTTGTCTTATATAAGACAGGTGATGGGTGGCATGAGATTGTTTGAAATTCAAGAGGATTTTGAAAAGATTTTAAAAGAAAGAAATCTTTATTCTAATGAACTTATAAAAGAGGTTTCCCAGGTTGGTTCAATAAAGGATTTTAAAAATATTCCCGAAGATATAAGAAGAATTTTTGTAACGGCGATGGATATCTCGCCAATCTTTCAAGTTAAAATCCAAGCCGCTTTCCAAAAATATATTGACAATGCTGTTTCTAAAACAGTTAATCTACCAAATTACGCTAGTTTAGAAGATGTGCGAGAAGTTTTTTTAACTGCCTGGCAATTAAAATGTAAAGGGATTACTATTTTTAGATATGGAAGTAAAAAAGAACAAGTATTATATATTGCTCAACCAGAAAAAAGAGATTTTTTAACTATTCCCGAAAATTATTCTGGTCCTTGTCCCAGTGGTGATTGTGTAAGTTAAAAAATAATGGTACCTTTTGGATAAAATCCGAACCTTTTTTGAACAAAATCCTGATGCTGATTCTGACTTGTGCGTCGCCGAAGGCGAACGCACACCCACCACCCAAAACGGGCGGGTAAAAATTCATTGGTGGAGATGATGCTCAACCCCCCTTTTCTTTTTGCCCACCTCTTCTTTGGCTTCGCCAAAAATTTTTCAGAAACCAACGGGCTAAAAAAGTAAGATCAAAAAGTCTCCATAATTTATGAGAAAGCGTTTTACCTTTTAAAACTTCTTCAAATTCTTTCTCCAATTTCTTATTATAAAAAGGCAAACCTATTAATTTAAAATCTTTGTTTTCCAATTTCAAATTTGTCTTTGCCTTGGCTTCTAATTCAAGCAAAAATTTTTGCTTCCATGCTTCTTTGGAATTTTCAAACCTACCCTTACTATCTTTAAATTGATCTCCTTTAGGTTCAATGAAAATCTGATAAATGGTAATGGTTTTGTTTTTTTTCTTTAAAATCATTACAAAATCGGGCTCAAACGGTCTTCCTTCGTCAAAATCAAATATTTGAAAAAATTTTTCATTGCGAAGTATCGCTATATCTGAATATTTTTGTCTCAATTTTTCTATAAAGTTATCAATAAATTTTATGAAATTTTGTTCTTCTTCTGTGCCATAGAATTCATTATAAGCATACCAATCTTTTTCAGCTAAATTAATATCCTTCAATTTTTTCTTTTCAATTTCATCAATATCTATTTTTATTTTCTTGTCTTTAAAAACCTGCTGCAACAACTTGGCTTTAAATAAAGTAGTTCCTACAAATTCTGAAGTATTAACTCTTACTTTTTCCGCTATATTTCTAACCACAAATAAGGCTATCTCTAATTTTTCAGTCGGCGTTAATTTATTCAGTTTATCTTTTGGCCCAGAAACTTCTACCTCAACCCCACCTAAATAATTATTAGATGTAATAAACTCTCTCACTGATTTTATATGAGGGAAATACTTTTTTAATGTCTCAAACTTATAAAACTCAAGTTTATCTAACGCGGTCCTAACTATATTTACTCCAAAATCAGAAAGTTTATACTTTATTTTACTGGACGCCACAATCTCTGCCGGCTTTGTTTTTTCTCCAGCTAAAATAGCTTCTTCTCTAATCTCTCCAGTTTTCAATTTATACGAATAATTTCGCTCAATCTTTGCGTCATCTAAACTAAAAATTCTTGTCCTTTGGTTCGGCATCCTATCATTTATAAAAACAACTCCATTTTTCCAAAAATCGGTTTTTTTAAAAGAGTCCTTAATAAATAGATCTACCTGAACATGTTTTTCGGGCATAATTCCCATTTCCGTAAGAGCACTTTTTATCTCTTCAATATATTTAGGATTATACGCACTATGATAGTATAATGTTTCTATAATTCTCAATTCATTTTCAATATCATCATCAAATTTTCTTTTATATTTATCTTGCAAATCATTAAATTGGAATGGCCAATATCTTGCTCCTCTTCCAATAAGTTGACATTCTCCAATTGTTGTATTGCCTGGTTTATACTTTCCGCGCACCCATTTTCCGTCGCGAGTATCGTATAACCTAACAATATCAAACAAATTAAGCACATCCCAGCCTTCGTTAAGCATATTTACCGCAAAAATTGCTCTAATTTCGTTATTCTTGCTCTCTAAAGAATTAAGTTTTAATTGCTTTTCCTCATCAATATTTTCAGAATCTAAAAGCATCACCTTTTCTTCAGAAAAATCTTCTTGTAGTTCTTTAATTAAATTCTCAAAAGTTATATTCTCCTTTTGAAAATAATTAAACGCTTTTTCTAAAACTGTTCCCTTACCCTTACAGCGAGAGTAAATTTCCTCTAAATCGCTGGACTTTAAATTTCTTATCTTTGTCAAAAAACTATGGTAATTTTCTTTTGATTCTTTTATGCTTTTGGATTTAAAAAGTATTACCGGCTTTAAATGTAATCTGTTTTTTTCAGCAATTTTTCTGCGATATTGACTTAAAATTACCGCCTGTAAAGCTCTATCAATTGGCTCTAAATCCGTTTGCAATACCTCTATCTCTTTTGAGTATTTATCTAAGCGGAACTGCTTTAAATCATATTGGAAAATAATTTTATCTTCATATTTTCTTCTTATATTTTCATTGCCTAAATCAATAGTTGCTGTAAATTCTAATAAAATATTTTTGGGGTTCTTTTCAAAAATTCTTTTTAATACTGTATGTTCCCAACTTTCCTCAAGTTCACATTCGGCTTTGTTGTTTTTTGTAATTGTCTGTAAATGATGTGCTTCATCAGAAATTAAAACAATATCTTTTCCTTCGAAATCTTCTTCTGTCAAAACATTTTCTCTTGGTTGAGTCATTCTAATATGGAGTGCTTGAATAGTAGTGAAAATAATATTTATATTATCAGTATTTACTACTTCAAAATTTTGAACTTCTTTAATAAAAACTTCTTTATCTCTAAATTTAATTTTTGGAGCAAACAGATATTTTTCGGACAAAGGATTTAAAAAGTTATCCCTTGTTTTTTCAATGATATTTACACTATTTACAAAAAAGATAAAGTTGCGATAACCAAGTTTATATAAATACAAAATGTTTGCTGCCATTATCAGTGTTTTTCCGCTTCCGGTTGCCATATGAAAAAGAAGATGTGTTGGAAATTTTCGTTTTTGATATTTAGTAAAATAAAAATCAAACCTACCCAAAGCTTCTTTCTGATATTCCCGCAGTTCAAATTTTGGATTAAGATTTTGAACTATTTCTGGGTCAACTCGTGATGTAAAATAGTCTTCTCCGTGTGCTTCTTTTAATGAATTAAAAGTTTCATAAAGCATTTCATTTAAAAATTTTTTCTTTTAACTCTTTTACTAAATCATCTCCTTTAAATAAATATGATAAAGAAAATTTTGGGTCATTATTTCTTTTTTCTTCTACTATGTCTTGTAGAATTTTTTTTACCTTAGAGTAATTTTTAAAAATCTCAGCCTTTTTGTTATATACCAAAGGTATTCCATTTTTTTCTGCAAATAATTTAAGCCCTAATAATAAATAATAATGAGCATAAAGTAAAAATTCATTTTGTTTTAAAACTTTCTCTAGTTCATTTAACTTGTTCTTTTCTTTTAATTTTTTAATTTTTTTAGTAAATTGTTTAATATCATTTTCTATTTTTTTGTATAAATAATACGGCAATAATACATATTCAGCATTGAGCTTGTTTTCATTAAAAATTTCGCTATAAAAGTCACCAAAAATTTCTTGTTTTTTATTCTTAGCACTACCGGGCTTTTCTAAATAAAAAGCCAGGATGGTTTGACCAGCTTTTTCTGCATCAATTTTTTTACTATCTTTAATTTTTCTATCTCTATATTCATATTTTTTCCTTTCATAAAACCACCCTTTGTTTCTTAATTCTCGTTGAAGTTTAATCTGAATATAGTCATTTGACATTATATCTCTACTTTTTACTGGGTTTTGGGTGTTAGTAAATCTTGCTATAATCTGCCCCATTTCTCTTTTTTTAACTTCATAAATTCTTATTAAAATATAAATATTTTTTAAATTTTCTATTAATCCTTTCTTGTAAGCCTCATAAAATGAATGAACAGTCTGTCCACCATTTACTATTTGAAAATTTTTAAGTTTCACTATAGGACTATCTGTATTAGGATGTTCATAAGAATCACATATCGCGGTAATTCCATTATTATAAAAAAAGAAATTAGGGTTTTCTTCTGTTTTTTCTATAGAAGAATAAATTAGTTTATTAATTTTAGTTGATTGTCGTAAATATACTCTGATATTTTCATTAAAAACTTCTTCTCTTAATGATTCAGTATTCTTATCTAAAAGAGCCTCTACCAAATTAAGTGCGTTTATTTCTCCAATTAAAGCACGTATTTCACCCGTAGTATCGTCAAAATAATTTCTCCCTTTAATTTGTAATTCTATATTTACGGGTTCAAATTCTTTTTGAATTAATAATTTCGCTAAATCATCTAAAGAAAAAACCATAAGAGAAGCTCTAAATTTTTGGTTCAAATCTTTTTTTATATCGTTAACTTTATCGCTCTCTCTAATAGAGTTATAGTGGTTAGAAATGAGAAAAATATTGGTCCTAGTATATCCCTTAGAAAAAGCATGCCAAATATTTTTAATTGCTTCAGCGGTTTTTGGGTTTGATTTTTTTAATAATTCTTTATCCTTATTCCATATTTTTTCAAGGTTGTAAATAAGATTACTAATTTCTTTAGCGTTAAATCCATCTTTATTTTTAGCAGTTTCAAATCTTTCAGTATATTTAAATTGGAAAATATTTATTTCTTCCTTCTCCTCATCAATATAATATGCATCTATTGAATAGTCTCTACCACCATCAGTGATATTTTCGTCAATCTCGATCTCAGGATAAAATTTTTCTAATACTGTAAAAATAAAAGCTTTTGAAATAGAATCTAAACTGTGTCTTTTTTTAATAAACTCAACTTCGGTTTTAATTAAAGAAAAATCTTGAAAATTTGCCATTTTATTAAACTTTATAATTGTAAAATTCCCTATTTAACCTCTTATCCTCATCACTCACCCCATACTCCTCGTCATCAATTTCGCTGTAATTGACATAGAGATGGTTTTTATCTAAACACTCATACAAGAATCTTTTTTGGTCCTCAATGGATAATTCATCAAAATCTTTTGCGTGTTCATCAATTGTTTTAATATCAACTTTATAACTTAAAAATGCTTTTTCTTTCATTCTTTCCCATAATTTTTTTAATTCCTCTTTTCTCTTTGCTTTCTTTATTTCATCAACAAAATTTTCATTCCATTTCATAAGTTCTAAATAGACAAAATCGTCTTTAATGTTTTCTTTTTGTAGAACTTTTTGTATTCTTTCTTTACAAACTGCTATATGCTCATCAAGCTGTTCTACTAAAATAAATTTTCTATTTCCACCATCTTCTTTATTAAGTTCCAAGGTGGCATGGCCAGTAGTTCCAGAGCCAGCAAAAAAATCTAAAATAATATCATTCTCATGAGTAAAATAAGAAATAAGTCTCTTTATATATTGGACATATTTCGGATATTTGAATCGCTTTTCCAATCCCAGTTCTTCTAAATCTCTGCTTCCTCTTCTGTTATCCAATATTAAAGATGGAATCTTTTCTATAATTCTTTTTTTAATCATTGGCATAAATCTATCCCCGTCCAAATAAATCTCTTCTATAACGCCTTGAATTTTAGCTGGCGTTGGTTTGCAATTATTCTCAAAAAATTTTTTCATATCTCTAGAACTCCTCCACCGAGCTTTCAATCTTACCGGTTTATATAAGCAACCATTTTTAACTATAATTGGATCTAAATTTTCAATATTTTCGTTGCTACCTTTTATTTTTCTCGTTTCATTATAAATGCCATCCTTAACTCCTTTACACTTTAAACCAGCAGGAAAAGTTATTACAGGCATAGTTTGATCCTCAGTGCCCACCGTGCCTCGTGAAATAGTAAATTTTTCTTTCCCTCCTAATGAAAATTTATTTATATCCTTGCAATAAATAAGGAAATATTCGTGTTTAGAAATTGTAAAGTCCGATGCGATTTCGCTGGGTCTATTTACGACACCACCAACCAGAAAATTTTCTCGTTTCTTAAAGACTTCATCCATTAATACTTTCAAATAAGCTTGCTCAGTATCATCGCAACTAACAATTATTGCCCCATCTTCTCTTAATAAAGTTCTAGCTATCTCAAGACGATTTTTCATAAAAGTTAGCCAAGTCGAATGCTTAAAACTATCGTTATAAAAAATATCTTTTTCGCGATTATACGGCGGATCAATATAAATCAACTTCACTTTCCCGGCAAATCTTTTTTTAAGAGAGTGAAGAACTAAAAGATTGTTGCCTTTGATTATTAAGTTATCTTTAATGTCTCCCTTTTCGTCAATTTTAAAACCATCAAATTTATGCTCTCCATCTTTATCAATTCTTTTTGCATTGGTAAAAACTTTTGGTTCTAAAAGACGAGTTACTTCATCTGGTGCTAATATTTCATTCCAAAAAATTTCATCTCGCTTTTGGTCCTCTTTTGTCATTCCACCTTCCAAAACACAATCTTTATAGGGCCAAGACAAAACAACTTCTTTTTTCTCACTAATAAATTCATCGCCTTCTGTCAAGCCAATTTTATTCTTAAATGCTGTGTAGCTATCAGGTAAGAATTGCTTATTGGAAACAAATTTAATAAATTTATCTTTATCAAAAACTAAAATGCCATCTATATCCACAAAAAACACTTCTTTCATCTTTTCATCTGATAAAAGAAGCTTTATCAAATTTTTATCAAGTTTTATCGCCAGTTCTATAACTTTATTTTTTAAAAGTTCGCCCTCGCTTACAAGGCGTTCATCTTTTTGAAGTAAGTTTTTTAAACTGTCTAATAAGTTTTGCATAGTTTTACCTTATTAAATCATCAATACCAACGCCTAAAGCATCGGCAATTTTTTGACGGTTTCAATTCTAGGAGCTGGTGTAGCCACTGATTCAATTTTTGTAATGGTATGTAAAGTAACACCCGCAAGTTTTGATAACTTGTCTTGAGAAATACCCTTCTTTTCTCTAAATTTCCTTATATTTTTGGCAATTATTGAAAGATTTTTTGACATTGTAGTAAAAATTTTACTATCAATATACACTAACAAAATTTTCATACTATAATTATTATATGAAATTTCTAAAAAAAGTCAAATAATAAATTTTCTCATTGGCTCGCACGCGAAGGCGAGACAACAATCACCTAAAATCCGAATTCTGAAAAATAATGGAGGCGGCGGGAATTGAACCCGCGTCCGGAGTGTTTCTGGCTTAGGCTCTACATGGTTAGTCGGTTTATCTTTTTCGCAAGGTTCTTTGCCAACCGACAGGCGGAACCTTGCTAGTTGCCTTTATTATCCAACCTTTCCTCGGCAACAAAAGAAAGGTTTTAAGCATCCTTTTTTACCTCTGCTTAGGTTGGATGCGAACCTAAGCAGAGTTGCTGCTTTTCAATTAAGCAGCGAGGGCATAACTACCAGTGTTGGCAGTTGTTTTTTCCTCTATTTTTTTCGGTAAAATAGAGGAAAACCGCCATGCTCCTAAGCCACTCAATCCACTCCGTCGAAACCCATTCGCCCCCACTT
>CALHQW010000039.1 GCA_938040315.1 uncultured bacterium | reverse complement strand
ATTAATAAATGTAAACAGTAATTAGACTTCCTCTAAATAAATTTTCCCATTAATTTTTGACTTTTTATAATAAGTTTATTATAATTTTTTTTTATGAATAAGGCTTTATTAAGTGGCAATGAGGCGGTTGCAAGAGGTGCTTATGAGGCTGGCTGTCAAGTTGCCTGCGCCTATCCCGGAACCCCTTCCACTGAAATTTTAGAAGAAATCTCTAAATATAAAGAAATCTATTGTGAATGGTCAGTAAATGAGAAGGTTGCCTTAGAAGTTGCCTTAGGTGCCTCGCTTGCCGGTGCTCGTTCTCTTTGTGCAATGAAACATGTTGGTCTAAATGTTGCCAGTGATCCCCTTTTCTCCTCTGCTTATATCGGTGTAAAGGGTGGGTTTATTATTGTTAGTTGTGATGACCCAGGGATGCACTCTTCCCAAAATGAACAGGATAACCGATTTTATGGACTCTTTGCCAAAATTCCGGTATTATCTCCCAGTGATTCGCAAGAAGCAAAAGACTTGGTAATAAGGGGCTTTGAAATTAGTGAAGAGTTTGATATTCCTGTAATATTGAGAATGACAACCAGAGTTTCCCATTGTAAATCAGTAGTAACCCTTGGCGAAAGAAAGGAAAAAGAGATTAAAGGATATAAAAAAGAGGTAAGTAAAACTAATCTTTTGCCCCAGTTTGCTAAAAAAAGACATATTTTATTAGAAGAAAAGATTGAGAAATTAAAAGAATATAGTAATAATTTTCCTTATAACCGATTTGAAAAGGGAAGGGATGATTTATTAGTAATTGCTGATGGTGTTGCCTATCAATATGCCAAAGAGATTTTTAGCGATGCCTCCTTTTTGAAATTAACAATGGTTTATCCCTTTCCTGATAAGTTAGTGAAAGAAATCTGTAAGAATTATAAAGAGATAATTGTTGTTGAAGAGGTTGATCCCTTTATTGAATTAATGGTAAAAAGTTTAGGATTTAAAGTTAAAGGAAAAGATTATTTACCAAAAACAGATGAGTTAAATCCTGATAAGTTAAAAGTTTTTATTAAAAAAGAAGCGGCCGTTGAAATAAAAAGTGATAATTTGCCAAAAAGACCGCCGGCTTTATGTCCTGGTTGCCCTCATATCGGAACATTCTATTTATTACAAAAAAAAGATTATGTAATTAGTGGTGATATTGGCTGTTATACTTTGGGGGCGTTGGCACCTCATTATGCAATGGATAGTTGTGTCTGTATGGGTGCCTCTATTACCTTGGCTTGTGGAATTGAAAAAGTAAACAAAAAGATTAATGACCAAAGACCAATAATTGCTATTATCGGTGACTCAACATTTTTCCATATGGGAATTCCCGGAGTTTTAAACATGGTTTATAATAAATCAGATATTATTCTTTTTATTTTAGATAATCAAACAACCGGTATGACTGGCCATCAAGATCATCCTGGAACTGGAAAAACATTAATGAAAGAAAAAACAAAAAGAATTTTGCCTGAAGATATTGTGCGTGCCTGCGGCATTGAGGATGTTTATGTATTAAATCCTTACAAAATAAAAGAGAATAAAAAAATTATTGATAAACTTTTAAAAGAAAAAAAACAGGCAGTAGTTGTGATGCGAGAACCCTGTATTTTCTTAAAGAAAAGAGAGAAACCAAAAGAAGTAGATATTGAATTATGCACTGGTTGTAAATTGTGTCTTAGATTAGGTTGTCCAGCAATCTCTTATTATGATAATAAGGCAAAGATTGATAAAAATTTCTGTATTGGTTGCGGAATGTGTATTGAAGTCTGTCCAAAAGGAGCAATAAAATGAAAACAACTAATATTCTTATCTGTGGTATTGGTGGTCAAGGTGTTTTACTTTTTTCTGATATTTTAGGAGAAGTGGCAATGGAAAATGGTCTTTCTGTCAAAAAAAGTGAAGTGAAAGGAATGGCACAAAGAGGCGGAAGTGTGGTAAGCCATTTAAGATTTGGTGAGAATGTTTATTCACCTTTAATTCCTTTAAAAGAAGCCCATTTTCTTGTTAGTATGGAAAAACTTGAAGCATTAAGATATTTGGATTATTTAAGAGAAGATGGAATTTTAATTACTGATGATTTTTATCTTCCACCGTTACCAATTTTAGTTGGTGAAACTGAATTTGATTTTAATATCATTGATAAAAATTTAAAAGAAAAAGTAAAAAATCTTTATTATCTACCTTGCCAAAAGATGGCAAGCGAATTGGGTGATATCCGGGTGAGCAATATTATTCTTCTTGGATTCCTTTCCAATTTTTTAGATTTCAAAATTGAAGATTATTTTAAAGTAATGGAAAGAAATATTAAAAAAGAATATTTAGAGATAAATAAAAAAGCCTTCCAAAAAGGAAGAGAAATTTTTTCTCAATAATTAAAATGTGCGGAGTTATTGGTATCTATGGCAATGATGATGTTGTTTATGAGATTTATGAAGGATTAATCGCCCTTCAACATCGTGGTCAAGATTCAGCCGGTATCATCACCTACGATGAAATGTTCCATTTAAAAAAGGGAATGGGATTAGTTAATAATGTCTTTAAAGAAAAAAATATTATTCGGCTAAAAGGTAAAATGGGAATCGGTCATGTTCGGTATCCAACAATTGGTTTTGGTAGTATTGAAGATGCCCAGCCTTTTTATATTAATTATCCTTTCGGTATCGCAATGGCGCATAATGGTAATGTGACAAATTATTACCAATTAAGAGAAATTTTGGAAAAGAAATTTTATAGAAAACTTACTTCTTATTCTGATGTGGAAGTTATTTTAAACATTTTTGGCGTTGCCTTAGAAAAATATCTCAATAAGAAAAATTTATTTTCCAGCCTTGTTAGTGCTACCAGAGAGGTTTTTAAATGGGTTAAAGGCAGTTATTCGGTAGTAGGAATTATTGCTGATTATGGAATTTTTGCTTTTCGGGATCCTTACGGAATAAAACCTTTGGGTTTTGGCAAAAAAAATGATAATTATGCCTTTGCCTCGGAAAGCGTTGCCTTTGATATGCTGGATTACCGATTTGTCCGTGATGTCTATCCTGGAGAGTTGATTTTTATTGATAAAGACAAAAAAGTATATTCCAAAAGATTAAGAAAACAAAAACATACTTATCCTTGCATTTTTGAATATGTCTATTTTGCGCGACCTGATTCAGTTATTGATGGAATTGGTGTTTACGAAGCAAGATTAAGATTGGGCGAAGAATTGGGTAAAGAGTGCCTAAAAGAAGATATAAAGCCCGATGTGATAATTCCGGTACCGGATACTGCCAGGGCTGCCGCTTTTAGTGTCAGTAAAATTTTAAAAGTTGATTGTAAAGAGGGCTTAATTAAAAACCGCTATATCCCAAGAACTTTTATTATGCCTACCCAAAGGGAAAGAGAAATAAAAGTAAGACAAAAACTTAATCCAATAAAAAGTGAAATAGAAAATAAAAAGATATTAGTAGTGGATGATTCCATTGTTCGCGGAACTACTTCCAGGGAGATTGTTGCTTTATTAAAAAAGGCAAAGGCAAAAGAGGTTTATTTAGCAATTACTTGTCCACCTTTAAGATTTCCTTGTGTTTATGGAATAGACATGATGACGAGAGGAGAATTTATTGCTAAAAAATATAGTATCAAAAAAATTCAAGAAATTATTGGTGCTGATAAACTTATCTATCAAACAATTGAAGGATTGATAAAAGCAGTTGGTGGTGAAAAGAGAAATAATTTCTGCACTGCCTGTTTTACTGGTATTTATCCAACAAAGATAAAAAAAGAAGAGATTGAAAAATTGGAGAAAGAAAGAATAAAAACAAAAAATTATTTTATAAAAGGAGGAGAAGATGAAGGAGTATAAAAATTTTATTGATGGCAAATGGGTGCCATCAGTTACTGGCAGAACTTATGAAGATAGAAATCCAGCAAATTATGATGAAGTTATTGGTATTTTTCCCAAATCTAATTATGAAGATGTTGAAAAAGCGGTTGCCTCAGCAAAAAAGGCATATGAACATTGGAAAAAAATACCAGCACCAAAAAGAGGCGAGATTTTAAGAAAAGCAGGTGAAATAATGCTCGAAAGAAAAGAAGAATTGGCAAGATTGATGACACAAGAGATGGGCAAGATTTTAAAAGAAGCAAGGGGCGATGTGCAAGAAGGGATTGATACTGCCTTTTATGCCTTTGGAGAAGGTAGAAGATTGTTTTCTTACACCACTCCTAGTGAATTGCCCAATAAAATGGCATTTGTTAGAAGAGAACCAATCGGTGTCTGGGGAATTATCACTCCTTGGAATTTTCCCATCGCTATTCCCTCCTGGAAGATTTTTCCTGCTTTACTATGTGGTAATACTGTGGTATTTAAGCCAGCAACTGACACTCCAGCATGTGCTGCCAAATTGGTTGAAATTCTTGCGGAAGCGGGTGTACCTGATGGTGTGGTCAATTTAGTATTTGGTAGCGGAAGCGAAGTGGGCGAAGCAATTTTAAATCACCCTGACATAAGAGGAGTTTCTTTTACTGGTTCCAGTGAGATAGGTAAAAGAATTGGTGAGATATGCGGTAAGATGCTAAAAAAATGCTCCTTGGAACTTGGTGGTAAGAATGCCCAGATCGTTTTAAAGGATGCTGATTTAGATTTGGCTTTGGAAGGTGTTTTATGGGGTGCCTTTGGAACTACCGGACAAAGATGTACCGCCACTTCCCGTTTAATTTTGGAGGAAGAAATTTATGAGAGATTTATTGAGAGATTACTTGCAAGGACAAAGAAATTAAAAATTGGTAATGGTTTAAAAGAAGATACTGAAATGGGTCCGCTTATTAATGAAAACCAAAGGAAAAAAGTGGATGAATATGTAAAAATTGGAATAAAAGAAGGAGCAAAACTACTTTGTGGCGGCAAGTATTATGAAGAGGGAGAATGTAAAAAGGGATTTTTCTATGAGCCAACAATCTTTGTTGATGTAAAAGAAGATATGAGAATTTTCCAAGAAGAGATTTTTGGTCCGGTTTTGGCAGTAATTAAAGCAAAAGATTTTGAAGAGGCGATTAGAATTTTAAATAATAGCAAATATGGTCTTTCTTCTTCTATCTATACTAATGATATTAGAAAGGCATCAAAGGCAATCGAAATGATTGAGGCGGGAATTACCTATGTAAATGCTCCAACGATTGGTGCTGAATGCCATTTACCTTTTGGTGGTATAAAAGAGACTGGTAATGGCCATCGGGAAGGTGGTTGGACAGTTTATGATATATTCTCAGAATTAAAGACCGTTTATATTGATTATTCAGGAATTTTACAAAAGGCACAAATAGATACTTGGGAAAAATAAATTGTTAAAACCCCTTAATTTAACTAATAAACCCACACCAATTGAAAAATATGAATTTGATAATTTTACTCTTCATATTAAACGGGATGATTTAAACGGACTTGTTGATAGCGGTAATAAGGCAAGAAAATTAGAATATCTTTTAGCCGATGCCTTGAATAAAAAATCTGATGTAATTATTACTGCTGGTTATCTAAATTCCAATCATTGTCGGATCACTGCCTATTTCTGTAGTCGTTTGGGACTAAAAAGTATTCTGGTTTTAAATTGTTTAAAAAGAAAAAAGATAGAAAAAGAAGGAAATCTCTTGTTAGATTATCTTTTTGGTGCGGAAATCCATTTCTTAAATGAAAAAGAATATAAAGAGAAAGAAAATTATGTTGAAGGATTAATAAAAAAACTGATAAAAAAGGGATTTAATCCTTATTATATTCCTACCGGTGGTTCTAATGAGATTGGAATTTTGGGTTATCGGGATTGCTTTTTAGAAATGGTTGATTATTTAAAAGAAAATAAAATAGATGGAATTTTCTGTGCAGTCGGCAGTGGCGGTACTTATGCAGGACTTCTTTATGGAAAACTTATAAGTAATTTAGATATTCCCATTTATGGCATTTTGGTTGATGAGACAATTGATTATTTTAAAATAAAAATAAGCGAGATACTTAAAAAATTAGATTGCCAAATTGATGAAAAAGATTTTCATTTAATTGACAGTTATATTGGCAAAGGTTATGGAATTCCTTATAAAGAAGAGATAAAACTTATTAAAGAATGGGCAAAGAGAGGGATAATTTTAGACTTAACTTATACGGGAAAGGCCTTTTACGGAATGCTCAAAGAGAGCAAAAAGATGGGATTTAAAAATCCTCTATTCCTTCATACGGGGGGTATCTTTTCAATCTTTGCACATAAGGAATATTTAAAATGAAAATAATTATTACTGGTGCAACTGGTCTTTTAGGTAGCGAACTTTCTTCTTATTTGAAAGAAAAAAGGTACGAAATAATTGAATGGAACTCCAAAAATCAAGATATTACCGATATCAATAACACTATTAAAAATATAAAAAAAATTAGACCAGAAGTAATTATCCATTTGGCTGCCTTTACTAATGTTGATGAATGCGAAGAGAATAAGGGAAAGGCTTTTTTAATAAATACCCAAGGAAGTTGGGCAATTACCTTAGGAGCAAAAGAGATTAATTGCAAACTAATCTATTTTAGCACCGATTATGTTTTTGATGGCAATAAAGATACACCTTATTATGAAAATGATTTGCCTAATCCGATAAATTATTATGGAATGACAAAATATCTTGCTGAGAAAAAGATAGTTGAAACATTGAAAAAATATTTTATTGTAAGAACTTCTTTGTTATTTGGAAAAAAGCGAGAGAACTTTGTTTTAAGAATATATGAAAAAGGAAAAAAAGAAAAGGAGATAAAAGTTCCCAGCGATGTAATCTCTTCGCCAACTTATGTAAAAGATTTACTTTTACCAGTGGAAAATCTTTTAAAAAGTGAGGAATACGGAATTTATCATATTGTTAATTCTGATTATTCTTCTCGTTATGATTTAGCAAAGGAGATAGTTAAAGTTGCCAACCTAAATTGTGAAATTATTCCAATAACTCAAAAAGAAAGTGGTTGGAAAGCAAAAAGGCCAAAATTTTCTGCCTTAAACAATACTAAATACGAATTGATTTTTAATCACAAAATAAGAAGTTATAAAGATGCTTTAATAGATTTTATAAATTCATTAAAATGAAAAGAAAACAGCCTTTTTTAGCAGTTGATTGTATTATAAATTACAAAGGAAAAATCCTTCTTATTGAGAGAAAAAATTATCCTTATGGTTGGGCATTGGTTGGTGGATTTGTTGAATATGGTGAGACAACCGAGAAGGCAATTAGAAGAGAAGTAAAAGAAGAGGTTGGATTAAGATTGAAAAATTTAAAACTCTTTGGTGTCTATTCTGACCCAAAAAGAGATCCCAGAGGTCATTGTATTTCTATTGTGTATACCGCTTTGGGAATAGGTAAGATAAAAGTTAGTAGTGATGCGAAAAACTATCACTTATTTGATATAAATAAACTTCCCAAAAATCTCGCCTTTGATCACAAAAAGATTTTAAAAGACTATAAAAGAAAGATAAAATTGTCAAATTTATATTGAAAAATCACATTATTTTTTCTATAATTTTCTATGAAAAAATTTCTATTTATTTTAATATCTTGTTTAATTTATCCTTGTGTTATCAATTTTAAACCAAATACTCTAAAAGGAAAAGTTGGCGAAACTAAAACAGTAATAATTGAGGTAAAAAATATTCATACTCCCTGCCTTTTAGCAATTGATGAGACCTATTTTGAATACGAAAATGTCAAACCCGTTTCTATCAGCAAATGGGATACTTTAAAACAAAACCTTTTCCAAAAAGTTATGAGTATTAAACTTTTAAAAGAAGGTAAAGGTGGTATTAAAGTAAAAAGAACCTGTCCCATCCAAACATCTCAAGGAAAATTAGAGATATTAATTGAAAAGCGAGAATACAAAGAATTAAAAAATGAGATAAAAGAATTACTCAAAAAAATAATCATTGGAGAAGATGTTAATTTCGAATATTTAATTACAACCTTTGAAGAGTTTATTAAAACTTATGAAAAAAAGAATGTAAAAGAAGATAAGAATTTATATGGGTTAATTAAAGAAATTTACAATTATTTAATAAAAATAAAAGAAATAATTCAAAAAGAAATTGAATGATTCAGATCTATACGGGCAATGGCAAGGGTAAAACGACCGCAGCGATCGGTTTAGGAATTAGAGCAATTGGTCATGGTTATAAAGTTTTAATGGTTCAATTTATGAAAGGTGAAGATATTTATGGCGAAATTAAGGCATTAAAAAATATTCCCAATTTTGAAGTATATCAATTTGGTTTAAAAACCTTTGTAAAAAAAGGGGATTTAAAAGAAAAGGAAATAAAAATTACGAGAGAGGGTTTTTTATTTGCTAAAGAAAAAATAATGAGCAAAAATTATTTTCTGGTTATTTTGGACGAAATCAACATAGCAATTGATTATGGATTAATACCTTTGGAAGAGGTAATTGAATTACTTAAAAATAGTCCTAAAGAAACGGAAATAGTTTTAACCGGTCGGTACTGTCCAAAGGAATTATATGAATACGCCGATTTAGTATCAGAGATAAAAGAAGTAAAACATCCTTTTCAAAAAGGTTTTTTTGGCAGGAAAGGAATTGACTATTAAAGAATATTTAAAAAAATTTGAAGAGAAAGATGAAAGGATATTGGCTAAAATTATTACTATGGTAGAAGAGGAATATAAAGAAAGCGAAGAGATTTTAAGATATATAAATAAAAAAATCGGCAAGGCTTACCGGATAGGAATTACCGGTCCCCAGGGAAGTGGCAAAAGCACATTGATTGCGAAATTAACAAAGAGATTATTAAATAGGTATAAGGAGATTGGAATAATTGCTTGTGACCCTTCTTCACCTTTTTCTTATGGTGCCTTATTAGGTGACCGGATAAGAATGAACGAACTTTTTTTAGAAAAAGGAGTTTTTATCAGAAGTATGGCAACCCGAGGAAGTTTAAATGGCTTAGCCTACAAGACAAAGGAGGTCGCTGATATATTAGACGCTTTCGGAAAGGAAATTATTATTATTGAGACAATTGGTGTTGGGCAAGTGGAAGTAGAAATTAGTAATTTGGTTGATACTACGGTTGTTGTTTTTGTTCCCGAATCAGGAGATGGAATTCAAATTTTAAAAGCCGGTTTAACAGAAATTGGCGATATTTTTGTAATTAACAAATCAGATAGAATTGGTGCTGATATCTTATTTTATGAATTAAAGAATTTAATTGAAATATCTTATCAAAATAGTAAATGGAAACCGCCAATAATTTTAACCCAAGCCGTCAATAATTATGGCATTGAGGAACTTGAAAAAGAGATTGTTAATCATTATAATTATTTAGTTGAAAACAATCTTTTAGAAGAAAAAAGAGAAAAGGCAATAATTCGGGAATTAGTTAACAATTTTGAAAAGGAAATTTTAAAAATTCTCTGGCAAAATGAAAAAGTTAGAAAATCGTTTGCAGAGGTTTCAAAAGAAGTTTTGGAAAAGAAACTCACGATCGAGGAGGGAATAAAAAAGTTAATAAGGGAGGTAAAATATGACCAATAAAGAATGGGAAGAGTTAGAAAAAACTTATGAAGAATGGGAAAAGAGGGTTAAAGATTTACCTCAATGTACCTTACCTTTGTTTAAAACCCTTTCTGATATTCCTTTAAAGATAGTTTATACACCCTTAGATATTAAAGATTTTGATTATTTAAGAGATTTAGGTTTACCGGGCGAATATCCCTTTACCAGAGGAATAAGAGAGACAATGTACCGTGGAAGATTTTGGACAATGCGGCAATTTTCTGGGTTTGGCACAGCCGAGGATACTAATAAAAGATTTAAATTCTTATTATCTCACGGAGAAACTGGTTTATCAGTAGCCTTTGATTATCCTACATTATTAGGAAAGGATTCTGATGATCCAATGGCAAAAGGTGAGGTTGGTGTTTGTGGTGTAGCAATCTCTTCATTAAGAGACATGGAAATTCTTTTTGATGGCATTCCTTTAGATGAAGTATCTACTTCTATGACAATTAATGGTCCGGCAGCGGTTATTTGGGCATTTTATTTAATTACTGGTGAAAAACAAGGAGTCCCTTTTCATAAATTACGGGGAACTATTCAAAATGATATTCTAAAAGAATACATTGCTCAAAAATCCTATATTTTTCCACCAGAACCTTCTTTAAGAATTATTGTTGACATTATGGAATTTGCTTCTAAGGAAGTACCAAAATGGAATACTATTTCAATCAGTGGTTATCATATTAGAGAGGCTGGCTCAACGGCGGTTCAGGAACTCGCCTTTACTTTAATGGATGGTTTTACTTATGTGGAAGAAGGGATAAAGAGAGGTTTAGATGTAGATACCTTTGCACCACGACTTTCCTTTTTTTTCAATTCCCATTTAGATTTCTTTGAAGAAATTGCTAAATTTAGAGCAGCAAGAAGAATATGGGCAAGAGAAATGAAAAATAGATATGGTGCTAAGAAAAAAGAATCCCTCCTATTGCGCTTCCATACTCAAACGGCTGGTTGTTCTTTGACCGCTCAGCAACCAGAGAATAATATTGTCAGAACTGCTTACGAAGCATTAGCGGCGGTGCTTGGTGGAACACAAAGTCTTCATACCAATTCAATGGATGAAGCCTGGGCATTACCAACCGAAAAGGCAGTATTAATTGCTTTAAGAACCCAACAGATTCTTGCTTATGAAATTGGTGTAACTAATGTTATTGATCCGTTAGGTGGCTCTTATTATGTGGAATATTTAACAAGCAAATTAGAGGAAGAGGCATATCGTTATTTTGAAAAGATAGAAAAAATGGGTGGTATGGTGGCAGCCATTAAAGCCGGTTTTCCGCAAAGAGAAATTGCCGAAGCGGCTTATCGTTATCAAAAGGAGTTAGAAGAGAAAAAGAGAATTATTGTTGGAGTGAATGAATTTGTTTTAGAAAATGAAAAAATTGAGATTCCTTTATTGAAAATTGATCCCGAAGTAGAAAAAAGACAAGTAGAAAGACTACAAAATTTACGAAAAGAACGGGATAATATTGTTTGTGAAAGAAGATTGAAAGAATTAAAAATGGCGGCAAAAAGTAGGGAAAATATTATGTACCCAATTTTGGAATGTGCTCGTGCTTATTGTACTTTGGGTGAAATTATCGGTGCCTTAAAAGAAGTTTTTGGCGAATATAGAGAAGAAGCCTTTTTCTAAAAGGAGGTAGAAATGGAAAAAAAGAAGATTAAAATCTTAATCGCTAAACCAGGTTTGGATGGTCATGACCGAGGAGCGAAAGTCGTAGCACGGGGTTTAAGAGATGCCGGTTTTGAAGTCATTTATACCGGCTTACATCAAACGCCAGAAATGATTGTGAATACCGCTATCCAAGAAGATGTGGATGTAATTGGTCTGAGTATCCTTTCCGGTGCCCATATGACAATATTTCCCGAAGTTTTAAGATTATTAAAAGAAAAAGGCGCTACCAATATCCACCTATTTGGTGGCGGAATTATTCCTGATGAAGATAAAGAGAAATTATACCAATTAGGTGTGGGTAAACTTTTTGATCCGGGTACAAAAATTTCTGAAATAGTTGAATACCTTAATAATTTATTTAAAGAAAAATAAAAAGTTATTTTCCTCTCCCCTATATCGGATCAAACACCAAATAATTTGTAATCTTCGATAACTTCATAAATTGGTCCTTGAGGAGTTAAATTACTTTTAAATAAAATAATTTTATCAATTAAAAAATCTTTACTTTCATATTTTAATAAAAGATACTTTTCACTATTAAAAATTGTTTTAAATCTGCCAATTGTTAAATGAGGAGAAAATTCCCTTTCTTCTGGTTTAAAGCCAATTTTTTTAAGTTGGTCATTTAATTTTTCTACCATTTGAACTATTATCTCTTTATTTTTCTTTATGCCAATCCAAAAAACCCTTGGTTTTTTAGCATTTGGGAAAAAACCGAAGTTTTCTAAATTTATATAAAAAGGCTTAAAATTACTGCTAAGATTTTTTAGAATCTCTTTCACTTTATTTAGAAAATTTAAATCCCTTTCTCCCAAAAAAACTAAAGTAATATGAAGATTTTCTTTTTCTACCCATTTTACTGGCAAGTTCTCTTTTTTAAAATTTTCAATATATTGAGTTATCTCCTTTTTAATCTCTTCGGGAATTTCTAAGGCAATGAAAGAACGAATCTTATTCACCTTCTAAAACTTTTCTTACTAGATTCAAAGCCATTTGAGCAGCCTGCTCCTTAATCATTTCTCTATTTCCTAAAAAATGATATTCCTCAACAACTGCTTTTTTCTGAGAGGCAATACCAATATAAACAAGACCAATTGGTTTTCTTTCGCTACTTGTTGGACCAGCAACACCAGTTGTTGATAGGCCGATATCAGCCTGATAATAATTTCTTATACCTTTTGCCATTTCTATTGCAGTTTCCTTACTAACTGCGCCATATTGCTTTAAAGTCTCTTCTTTTACTTTACAGATCAATTTTTTTATTTCGTTACTATAAGCAATCACGCCGCCAAGATAATAATCAGAACTTCCGGGAATATTAGTAATTTTATTTCCCAAAAGTCCACCAGTACAAGATTCAGCAGTTGCCAAAGTTAAACTCTTTTTACGCAAAAGTTCGCCAACTTTTTCTTCTAAACTTATATTTTCATAACCATAAATATACTCTTTTAAACGGGAACTGATCTCCTTTTCACAAAAGTTCACATCTTTCTTATCTTCGCTACTAATTTCAATATCAACACCCAGACAAGAGGGTAAATAGGAAATTTGAATATTTTTAAATTTTTTCCGACAGATATCTTCAATTTTAGCCATTATTTCTGATTCACTAATTCCCACTGTTCTAATAGTTTTATAAATTTTTGGTTTTAAATTAAAATTATCCTCCAAAAAAGGAATGACACTATTTTCTAAAATTGTCTTTAACTCTTCAAAAACTCCGGGAAGTAAAATTATTATTTTTCTACCTTTTTTAATAATTAAACCGGGAGCGAAACCAATCGGATTCTCTAAAATAATTGCCTTTTTAGGTAATAATGCCTGTTTGATAGCAAATTCCGGCACCGGTTTTTTTAGATTTTTATAATACTCTTCAATTTTATTTAGAATTGTTTCGTCAATATAGGTTCTTAAAGAAAAATATTTGCTTATTGTATCTTTAGTAATATCATCTTTAGTAGGTCCTAAACCACCACTAATTATTATTACATCAACCTGTGAAAGGGCATCCTCTAATTCTTTTTTTAACATTTGGCTGTCATCATGAATTACTGAGATTTTTTCAATCTGAAAACCGATTTTTGTTAGACCTTTCAAAATTTGATAAGAATTTTTTTCAATAACTTTTCCCGAAAGAATTTCTGAACCAGTAATAATTATTCGGACTAGTGCCATAAAAGTAAAATAACTCTTAAAGTAATATTTGCTAAAGCTCCTGCTAAAAGATCATCTAAAATTACTCCTAAGGCACCAGTAATTTTTTCTACTTTTTTTATAAAAGGAGGTTTAAAAATATCGTAAAAACGAAATAAAAGAAACCCCAAAATAAGGATTTTTAAATTTATCGGCAGAAAAAGGAAAGTAATTAATATTCCTAATACTTCATCAGCGGTTATTCTTCGGTTATCCTTTCCCCAAATTTTTTCTAATTGATTTATAGTTAAAAAACTTAGAAAAAAATAAATAATAATAAAGAAAAGGTAAAAATAATGATTTTTTATAAGAAGAGGAAAGATTAAGGCAAAAAAAGAAGAATAAGTGGCTGGTGCACCGGGAAGAAAACCAAGGAAAAAGGTGGAGACAAACATTTTTTTAATAAAATCCAATTTTATCTTCGTGAAGGATATCGCTTTTCCCAATCAACTACTAAAGCAGTAACAATAAAGATGGAAGAATAGGTTCCAGTAATTACGCCAATTGATAAAATTTTACCGAAATCTTTAATATCAGCAGTTCCTAAAAACCAAATAAGAAGACAGACAAAAAGGGTTGTTAAGGCAGTTAGGACTGTTCGGGAAAGGGTTTCATTAATACTTAAATTAGCAATATTTTCAAAACCTTCTTTTCTCATCTTTTTTAAATTTTCTCTCACTCGGTCAGAAACAACTATTGAGTCATTAACTGAATAACCAATAATTGTTAATAAGGCAGCAACTATTGGAATGTTAATTGTTGTTTTTGTTAAAATTGTAAAGCCAATAGCAATAAGAGCATCATGAACCAAAGCCAACACAGCAGCAGTGCCAAATCTAAAATTAAAACGAAAAGAGACATAAATAAGAATTCCAAAGATACCAATAATTAAAGCAATCAAGGTTATTCTTTGTAATTCTTTACTCACTCTTGGTCCAACAACCTCTTCTTTTAAGATTTCGGGGTTGATATCAGGAAATTTTTTACTCAATTGGGAAATGAATTGGGTTGAAAAACCACCACCATAAGGAAGTTCTTTTAAATCAATTTTAACTAAATACTCATAGCCTTCTAAGGAGCGTTGAATAGTAGGATTATGAATATTAAGTTCTTTTAAAGTATTTCTGATATCTTCAATATTTACTGGTTTAGCAAAACGGATAGTATATAAAGAACCACCAGTAAAATCTACGCCATATTTAGGCCCAATAATAATTAAAGAAAGAAGAGAAATAATTATTCCCGCTAAAGAAAGAAAATAAAAAAATTTTCTTTTATTTAAAAAATTGATATTAGTTTTTTTAAATAGTTGAATCATATTGGCAACCTCTTAAATTGAAATTGATTTAATAAAAGTTCAAAGAATATCCGAGAAACAAATATGGCAGTAAAGAGATTAACTAAAAGACCAATAATTAAGGTTGTGGCAAAACCACGAATTGGACCGGTTCCCAACCAATATAAAACAATTCCGGTGATAATTGTTGTTAAATTAGCGTCAATGATAGTAACAGTTGCCCGCTTAAAACCAGTATCAACAGCAGTCAAAGGAGTTTTGCCTCCTCTCATTTCTTCCCTTATTCTTTCAAAAATAAGAATACTGGCATCGACACTCATTCCAATCGTTAAAGCAATACCAGCGATTCCTGGTAAAGTTAAGGTTGCTCGTAAACTGGCTAACAGGGCTAATAAGAAAAAGATATTTAAAAACAACGCAATATCCGCAATTAATCCTGAAAGATTATAATAAATTATCATAAAAATAAAGACAATTATAGCAGAAAGGATAATTACTTTTATCCCTTTATTAATTGCATCTTGTCCCAAAGTTGGTCCAACAGATCTTTCTTCACTGATAATTACCGGTGCTGGTAGGGCACCAGATTTAATAACAATTGCTATCTCCTTTGCCTTATCCGGATTTATCTCACCAGTAGTAATCATTGCCTCGCCCGATGGTATCCTTTCTCTTATGACTGGTGCACTTCTTACTGTTTTATCAAGAATGATTGCTAATCTCTTTCCGACATTTCTGCCTGTAACCGAAGCAAATTTCTTGGCATCCTGTTTTTTTAATTTTAAACCAACAACCCAGGTGTTTGCTAAACCAACTTCGGGACCACTATAAGGATGAATTTCAGTGCTTGCCACTGCGGCGCCAGTTAGTTCAGGCTCCCTTTTTACCACATACACCCTTCTTATCATTTTTCCTTGATAAGGTTCTAAAGGTCCAAAAAGGATTTGCCAATCACCAAGAATCGTTGTATCAAGGGATTTAACAATATTTTCTACCAATGGCAAATCTTCTTCTTCACAACCAAAATCGCTCGGTTCAATTTCAAAAATCTTATCAGAAAATTTTGTTAAGGTATCAAAAGGATTAAGATTTTTATAATGCTCATCAATCTTTTTAAATAAATCTAAAGCAACATTTGGCTCAGCAACCAAACTAAATTCTAATTGGGCAGTTTGACCAATCAAAGATTTTGCCCTTTCTCTATCAACTCCTGGAAGTTGGATGAGAATCCTTCCTTCACTTGTTTTTTGAATAATTGGTTCAAAAACACCGAATTGATCTATCCGATTACGAATCACCTCTAATGCCCGGTCAACCGCTTCGCTTACTTCCGCTGGTGATAACTTGCTTTTATCAACTTCTAAAAGAAGATGCATTCCACCAACCAAATCTAATCCTAAATGAAGAGACCTTTTATGAATCTTTATCTGTTCTTTTTTTAATTCAATAAGTTGATTTTGGATTGCTGTTGATTCGGAATAGGTCTTGGCAGTTTTTAATTGAGAATTTAGTTTTTCTAATTCCTTAGGAATAACAAAATAAAATCGGTAAGTAGGATATAAAGAATAAATTGCTAAAAGAAATAAAATAACAACAAAAAATATTTTCCATCTTATATTTTTCATTTTTCTCCCTCAATTATTAATCTTTTCATTTCATAAACTGCTTCTTTTAAACCGACATAAACCGCCCGAGCAATAATGGAAAAACCAATGGCAAATTCCTCAATCTCTTTTATCTTTAAAAGGGGAATAATATTGTGATAATTTAATCCGTGACCAGCACGCACTAAAAGAGAAAGAGAGGATGCATATTCGCTGGCTTCTTTTATCTCTTTTAAATATTTATCCCGATTTTTAATATCTTTGGTATACAAATCAGTGTTTATCTCAATTGCCATCGCCTTTAACTCTTTTGCCTTTTCAATCTGAGTTTTATCTGCCTCAATAAAGAGACTTACTTTTATTCCGCCATCTTTTAATCTATCAATCACCTCTTTAACAACTGAATAGGTTTTTAATAAATCTAATCCACCCTGAGTTGTTACCTCCTCTGGCGATTCCGGAACCAAAGTAACCCAATCAGGTTTATAAGTTAAGGCAATATTAAGCATCTCTTTAGTTGGCGCCATTTCTAAGTTCAGTTCGGTTTTTATTGTTCTTCTTAATAGTTCTAAATCTCTTTCTTTGATATGTCTTCTATCCTGTCTTAAATGAACCGTAATACCATCCGCACCACCAATCTCACAAAGAATTGCTGCCTGCACCGGATCAGGAAAATTCTCTTTTCTTGCTTCTCTCAAAGTTGCTATATGATCTAAATTAACTGATAATTTTTTCATAAATTATAAGAATAATAAACTTTTTTGAAAAATCAAATTAAATCTTACTAATCTCTTCTTTCAATAATTGTTTTCTATAAAGTTGATAATAGGTTCCTTCTTTTAAAAGTAATTCTTCATGTCTACCTTCTTCAACAATTTTGCCGTTATCAAAAACATAGATCTTTTCACAGTTAGATAAAGTAGATAAACGGTGGGAGATAATAATAATTGTTAAATCCTTAAATTGATTAATAATTTCATTAATAATTTTCAACTCCGTTTCGCTATCTAAATTGGAAGTGGCATCATCCAAAATTAAAATTGGTCTTTTTTCAATCAATGCTCGCAAGAGGGATAACTTCTGTTTTTGACCACCGGATAAACCTGTTCCCCTTTCACCAACCACCTCTTCTATTCCATTTTTCATCTCACTCAATTCCCTCTCAAAACTGACCAGTTTTATAAAATAATCTAAATCTGCTTCTTTTACTTCTTTTCCTAAAAGGAGATTGTTATAAATGGTATCCGAAAAGATAAAAGAATCTTGAGGCACATAAGAAAAAAGTTCTCTTATCCCCTCACTTTTTAAATCCTCATAATCGTAAATTTTATTATTTTCTTTTAAATAAATCCTGCCCTCTTTTGGTTTTAAAAGTTTTAATAAGATTTTTATAAAAGTTGTCTTACCACTACCAACAGTGCCAGCGATACCAATCTTCTCGCCCTTTTTAATAATTAAATTTATATTCTCTAATACCTTCTCACTATTATAAGCAAAACTAACATTTTCTAAGATAATCTCGGAGAAATCTTTTATCGCTTTTGCTTCTTTTTTATCTTCAATATCTAATGGAAAACTTTCTAAATTTAAAATTCGTTCTTCATTGGTAACCGCCCTTTTTCCGGCAATAAAGAAATTGGAGATATCAAACATTGGTGTCAAAAGCATGAGAATATAAGTATTGAAAGCAACAAACTGACCAATCGTTAATCTCTCTTTCATTACTAAATAACCACCAACTAAAAAGATAATCAAAATTGAACTTTCGGCAATTGCCAAATAGAAAATTTGTAATTGGGCTTCTAATTTACTAACCCTTACCGCTTCTTTAATCCTTGTTTTGAGAAGTTCGGATAATTTTTCTGTCAATCTTTCAGCCATTAAATAACTTTTGACAATTCTTATACCAAAAAAGACCGATTGGAAGAAATTATAGGTTAAAGAAATCTTTTCCCGCCAGGAAAAATAGACCTTACTAAAAATTGGACCAAGTTTATACCAAACAAAAAAGGCAAGAAATATCGGAATTAAAGCAATTATTGTTAAGAGGGTATTCATCTTTAATAGAATAATTAAAGCAATGGTAATTGTAAAAATTCCTTCAAAGGGACGAAAGATTCCCGAACAACTAAACCATTGATAGTCTTGTAAATCTTCAGAAAACCTTTCAATTATATCACCAGAAGGAAATTTGTTTAAGAAAGATTGCCCCTTTTTTAATAGACTTCCGTATAGCCAATTTCTTATCTGATAACCAAATTTCTCATTTATCTTTCCTCTTAAAAATGGTAAAATAGAAGTTAAGATTGAACGAAAAAGACCAAAACTGAATAGTAAAATTAGATATCTTAAAATCAATTTAGTTTCTAACTTCTTCTGAATACCGTCAATAATATAACGCAAGAGAATGGGAAAACTTAAAGAGAAAGAAGTTGCCAAAAGAGTGATAATTAAAAGAAAGATAAAAAGCAAAAAATTCTTTCTCCAAAACTCTTTTACTTTCTTTGGCAATACTGGTTTTAATAATTTATCAAACATATTGGAGTTGATAAAGTTTGTAATAATAACCTTCTTTTTTTAATAATTCTTCGTGATTTCCTTCTTCAACAATTTTTCCTTTATGGATAACAATTATTCTATCAACCTGTTTTACTGTTGCTAAACGATGGGCGATAACAATTGCGGTCCTTCCTTTCCACAATTCAAAAAGTCCTTCCTGGATTAGAAGTTCGGTATAAGGGTCAACCGAAGAGGTTGCTTCGTCTAAAATAATTATTTCGGGCTCGAAGACCATTGCCCGCGCAAAAGATAATAACTGCCTTTCCCCTAATGATAAATTTATTCCCCTTTCTAAAATATTGGTATTAAAACCTTCGGGAAATTCTTCTATTCGTTCATAAATCTTTACCCTCTTCGTTGCGGAAATAACCTTCTCTTCGCTTATTTCTTCGTTAAAAAGTCTTAAATTATCTAATATTGAACCAGGGAAAAGAATAATCTCTTGGGGAACATAACTGATTAACTTTCTAATCAAAGATTTTGGTATTTTGGAATAAGGCAAATCATCAATAAAGATTTCGCCACTT
>CALHQW010000038.1 GCA_938040315.1 uncultured bacterium | reverse complement strand
AAGAAGGAGTTAAAGGAATCTCCGGTAAAATATTCTCAATCTTTTCTCTCGGAATTATTTGGATAATTCCTTTTTCATCTTGAACTCTCACCTCTAAATCATCTTGTTTAATGATCTTTCCTTTGATTTTTGTTCCATCTTTAAGTTGAATTATCTCTCCTTGTAATTGTGTAAAAATTAATAACATACCAATAATTATAAAAGTCAATAATGTTTTTTTTCTTTTCATTTTTCCTCCTTTTTAAAAATATCCACATTTTTTATTTTAACATAATTTCATATTGTGTCAATAATTTAAACAATTATTAAAATCAAAATCTAAAAAAGGAATAAAATATCTACAAAAGAGGTATAAGAAGACTAAAAGCAAATTATTAGTAAGTTTAACCTTTATCAATTTCTGCTCCAGAAAGAGGATTTTCAGGTTTATAAGATATATGATTATATTATTTAGAAAGATTTAAATTTCGAGGAAGAAGAATAGAGAAGGGTAAAATTTTATAAATAATAGACTTTTGAGGTTTATTTATTAAAAGCGACAAAAACTTATTAAAAAAGTAAGACGAGGGTATTTTAAAAAAATAGGAAGATTGCTTCTTTATAAAAAAGATTTGTTGCTTTTTATTTCTCGCAGTTAATAGCCATACAGGGTATCGCTCCCTACACCCCTCCCCTTTTCTTTATTTTTTAACAATTTTATTTTGGCATTGGGAATTAATTGAAAGGCAATTAAATCATTCTTTATAAGAATAATATAGAAAAATTTTTTAAAAAGTCAAGAGAAATTTTTTTTATTAAAGTTGATTTTATATTTTTGTTTAATAAAATTATTTAATGGTTAGGTATTTAGTTTTGTTACTTTTCTTCTATATTTTCTCTCAAGAATATGTGGGTGAGTTTGAAGAGTTGGGAACTTCGGCTTGTGGTGTTGGTTTTGGACAGGCAATGGTTGGTTTGAAAAAGGATGGCTCTTCTTTTTATTATAATCCCTCACTCTCTCTTTTGCATACCAAAAGAGAGTTTTATTTCTATCACTCAGAAAATTATGGTGGCGAATTTAGAAATGAATATTTTTCTTTTATCCTTCCAAAAGATAGATATACTTTTGGCTTCTCTTTATACGCTAATCTGATTCCTGATATTCCTTATTGTTCTTTGCCTGACCCAAATTTGCCACCAAATGAAAGCACTAATAAACCCATTTTTATTAAGAATGTATTTGCTTATGACCTTGTCCCCTATTTCAATTTTGCCTTTTTTTTAAAGGATTTCCTTTTATTTGGTTTTAATCTAAAATTTATTTATCGGAATGTTTTTCCTCATAATGGATTTGGTGGTGGTATTGACGTCGGTTTTTCTTTAATTCCTCAAGAAGGTTTGATATTAGGTTTAAGGATAAGAAATATTACCAGTTCACCAATTATCTGGTCAGATAAGAAGATTGAAAGAATAAAGCCAAATTTGGCAATTGGTATTAGCAAGAATTTTAATAATTTCACTATTGCCTATGAAAGTGAGCCCAGTTTAAATAAACTTCCTGATAATAATAGTTTCGGATTAGAATATAAAATAAAAGAGTTAATTTTCTTACGAGGTGGTTTCTATCACCATTGTTTTTCTTTTGGTTTTGGAATAAATTATCGTTCAGTCTATTTGGATTATGGTTATGAGACAAAGAAATATCTTGATAGCGATTTGCCAGCCTCAACTTTAAAGATAAGTGGAGGAGTAAAATTTTAAGTCCCGAATACGGAAGAAAGATTATCCATTTAGTAGCCCTTTTAATTCCTATCCTTTATTATTTTCTGCCAAGAAAATTGAGTATCCTTTTAATGTTTTTAACTGCTTTAATCTTTCTTGTTGTTGATTTTTTAAGACTTCATATCAATCCGATAAAAAGTATTTTTATAATCCTCTTTGGTTCTTTATTAAGAAAGAAAGAATTTACCTCTTTAACCGGAGGCAGTTATCTTATGCTTGCCTCTTTGGTTAATATTCTTATTTTTGAGGATAGAGGAATATTTATGGCATCGATTGCCTTTTTAGCAGTTGGTGATACAATGGCTGCCCTTATTGGTTTAACCCACGGAAGAACAAAGATTTTTACGTTAAGAAAAACCTTAGAAGGAATGACGGCCTGTTTCCTTTCTTGTGTCTTGGTAAGTTATCTCCTTTCTATTTTGCCAAATGTCCACTTGCCTTTTAAAATTGGACTTATTGGTGCTGGTATTGCAACCCTTATCGAAATTTTGCCCTTAGAAGTGAATGATAATGTTCTTATTCCTTTGGTCTCAGCAATCACTATGCAGATTTTTAAGACCCTATTAACTTGACTTTTTAAAGTAGATATTTATAATTTTTTTAATTTAAAATTTAAAAAGGAGGAAAGATGAAAGGAAAAATATTATCCAGTTTTGTAATTACAACTATTTTATTAATTTTTGCTCAAGAAAATTTTTTAACATCTTTGTATAATAATTATTATCTTACTAATCAATGGGAAAAAGGAATAAGTTATTTAGATTCTCTATTGACATTAGAGAAAAATAAGGAGAGAAAAATTATTTTATTAATTGAAAAAGGTGATATTTATTTTGATAAGTTAAAGGATTACAAAAAGGCGGAAGAGATTTATAACGAAATTATTCAAAATTATAAGAAAACAAAATTTTTGCCAGAAGTTTATTATCGTTTAGGACTTATTAAGGAATTACAAGAGAATTATTTAGAGGCAGCCCAACTTTATGAAATAGTTGCGGTGAACTATCATAAATCAAAATATGCCGAAGATGCCTTGGATGCGATTGAGCGATGTTTTAAAAAGAATTATATTGAAAGGGTTGCCTATGTTGATAGTTGGCCAATTAGCCAGATTGAATTTGATGAAAGAATTTCCCGCAACCCCCAAGCCTATGAGAAATTTGAAGAAAAATTAAAACTTCTAAACGAAATGATTGATGAAAGATTATTATATTGCGAAGCAAAAAGAAGAAATCTATTTCCCTTAATAAAAGACCAATATGAAGAACACCGAAGGATGCTTCTTTACCAACAGTGGTATAATGACGAAGTTGTTAATAAGGTAAAAGTTTCTAAAAAAGAAAAAAAAGATTATTATAAGAAAAATAAAGGAATTTACGTAAAAGAAGAACAAGTAAAGGCAAGAGAAATATTGGTAAAAGATTTAAAGACCGCTTTAGATTTAAGAGAAAAATTTCTTAAAAATGAACTTTCTTTTGATACGGTAGCAAGGGATACAACTATTAATCTTTCACCAAATAAAGAAGGTGATTTAGGATATTTTAAGAAAGGAACCTATTCATCAGAAATTGAGAAGGTTGCCTTCAAATTAAAGATTGGTGAGATATCTAAACCAATAAAAACAAAAGATGGATATATCCTTTTAAAATGTGAGGATAAAAAGCCAAAGGAAGTTAAAAAATTTAAAGATGTGCAAGGTGATATTGAAATGCGGGTAAAAAATGAGAAGATTAACAAATATTTTGAAGAGAAGACGAAAAATTTGATGGCAAGTGCCTCAGTGATAATTGATACGCAAGCAATAAAAGAGGGTAAAGAAGAAATTGGTAAATTTTATAATATGTCGATTAAAATCTCTCAATTAGAAGAAAGGATATCCCGACTACCGGCTTTTGTTCGTCCGCAATTTGAAACAGTAGAAGGAAAAAAGAAACTGGCGGAAAATATTGTCCAAGAATATTTGATATTAAAAGAAGCGGAATCAACAAAATGTTATCTAAGAAATAGTGTATTTGGACCACTTCAAGAGCGTCTCAAAAGTTTTTTAATTAACCAGTTAAAGCAAGAAGAAGTTTCTAACAAAGTAGTGATAAAAGAAGAGGAGATAAAAAAAGATTATAAAGTTAATTTAAAGGATTTCTTCGTTCCGGAACAAGTTAAGGCGAGGGAGATTGTCGTCCGTTCAAAAGAATTGGCAGAAAAAGTGAAGATAAAACTATTAAAAGAGAAGATACCTTTCGATTCTTTGGTAAAAGAGTATTCTGTTTCGCAAACAAAGTATTTTGGTGGTGATTTGGGATATTTTTCTAAAGATGATAAACATAAGCCAAAAGAAATAATTTCTTTTGCCTTTAAAGCAAAGAAAGGTGAAGTGAGTAATCCGATAAAACTTAATGATACCACTTTTGTAATTATAAAAAAGGAAGATCATAAAAAAGCCTATTACCGTCCATTTAACGAAGTAAAAGATAAGATTGAAAGAAAATTAAGAAAAGAGAAAGAAGAAGTTCTTTACAAAGAATT
>CALHQW010000037.1 GCA_938040315.1 uncultured bacterium | reverse complement strand
ATAATTTTTAATATTTTATTTATATTTTTTGACGCTAATAATCAATTTGGTTTTAAAATCTTTCAATCTTTAATAAAAGAAAAACAAATTAATACTTTTATCTCTCCCTTTAGTATTTTTGAAGCCTTATTAATGACTTATAATGGTGCTGATGGAAAAACAGCCGAAGCCTTTAAGAGATCTCTATTCTTGGAAAATTTAAAATTAGAGAGTATTAATAAAATTAATAAAGAAGTTTTAAAAAACTTAAAAAAAGAAAAGGGTATTCAATTAAAAATTGCTAATGGTTTATTTGGTAAAAAAAGAATTAAATTTAAAAAGCGATTTTTAGAGATAAATAAAAATTATTATAATGCCGAAATAAAAGATTTAGATTTTAATAATCCAAAAACGATAAAAATAATTAATAATTGGGTTAAAGAAAAAACAGAAGGGAAGATAGAGAAAATAATTGATTCCATAAATCCGATGGTGGTTCTTTATTTAATAAATGCGATTTATTTTAAAGGGTTGTGGAAAGAGAAATTTGATAGAAAAAATAATTTTGAAGGCGATTTTTATTTAATTGATGGAAAGAAAAAGAAAACTTTATATATGAAAAAGGACGGTGATTTTTTATATTATGAAAATGAAAAGTTACAAGTAATTTATCTTCCCTATATTTCTGAAAAATTTGGTTTTTATGTCTTTTTACCGAAAGAGGATTATTCTCTTATTCAATTTATCAATGATTTAGATTACCAAGAGTTAAAAAATTATTTAAATTCTCTTTCTAAAAAAGAAGGTGAGATAATCTTACCAAAATTTAAAATTGAATATGAAAAAAATTTAAAGGAACTTTTGAAGGAACTTAATTTAAGTATTGCCTTTAATCCTAATGAAGCCGATCTTTCTAAGATGGTTGAGGTAAAGCCTGATAATCTATTTATTTCCGAAGTGAAACATAAAAGTTATCTGGAAGTATCAGAAGAGGGAACTGAAGCAGCCGCGGTAACTTCGGTAGAAGTTGCCTTAACAGCAGTAAGAGAAAAATTTAAAATGATATGTAATAGACCCTTCTTCTTTTTAATTACTGAGAAAGGAAGTAATCTAATCCTTTTTGCTGGTGCCCTTTTTGAACCCTAAGTTAAAAATTTATTTGATAGATTAAGATACCTTCGTCTCGTGTACCCACATAAATTTGATAATTCTTATCTATAAATACTGTTCGACAATCACTAAATTTTATTTCCGATAATATTTTTAAATAATCTGGTTCATTAACAATTTTATAAACCTTTAAACCACCGGAACCACAAGCAGCAAACAATAAAGAATCCCTTAGAAACAATTTTTTACAATAACCCGCTATTTCTATCTCTTTTTTAAAAACTGGTTTATAAGGATTTTTTATATTAATAATACTAATCCCTCTACCATCGGCAACAAATAGTAGTGTATCATTACTAACCAAATCACGAGCATTGTTTGGTGTATCAATATTTGATAAGAAAATAAGAGTATCCCTCAGGTGATAAATAAACACTCCTTCTTGTTCGCAAGCAAGAAAAACAAAATTGTTAAAAGTATAAGAACCCCTTAAAGAAGAAGGAAAATAGATTTGGTTTGTTAAATATAAAAAAGAGGTATCTTTCACATTTACTACTAAAAATTGTTTATCAGCAGCAATTACAACAAGACTTTCGTTTAAAATACTTAAATCATAAGCATTGGCAATGGGCCAAGATAAAGAATTTATTTCATAAATTGTGTCGGGTAATAGATTTAAATTTAAAATACTTAATTCTTTTTCACCATAGGCTAAATAAAGAAGATTTTTGAAAGTATCACAAGCAAGACCATAAAGAATATTTCTTCTATCAGAAAAAGATTTTCTCTTTCCCTTTTCATCAAAAATTTCCAAACCTACTTGGCCACTAGCAACGAAAAGATAATTATTATAAAAAAGGACATCGTTTGGATATCCTTCAGTTTTAAAAGATTTGAGGAAATTCAAAAATCTAATTTTAAATCTCCTACTTTCACTCCAGGTAGAATAAATTGAATCCTTATCTAAGTATCTAATTTTAAAATAGTAATTTCCTTCTTTTAATTCTTTTAAAATTAAAAAATTTTCAGAAATTATTGTATCAATTATTGGTGTTTTGAAGGTATTTGTATCATCTAAAATAAAATGATAATAGATTATATTATCAATTTTTTCCCATTCAAAAATAATTTGGGAAAAGGGTGAAAAAATCTCGTCAAAAGAAGGTTTAAAAATTTTTGGTGGCGCCTTTTCTTTTAAAGGATAATGACAAAAAAGAAAAATAAGAAAAAGAAAATAAATTCTCTTCATAAAATACCTCCTTTCACTAATTTTAAAGAGAAGACATTTTTTTGATAACTTTTTATATCTTCAAATTCTTCTTGATAAGGGATTTGACAGACTCTTTTTTCAAAGCGATAACCTAAAATAATTGATAAAGTTCTTTTAAATTTTATCGGTATTTGAAAAGAGATACAATAAAGGTGATCAATCCGATCTTTGTGAGTTAAATCAATTTCAGTTAAATAGTTTCTTCTTTCAATTTCTAAAGTTAATATTAGATCAATAAGTTCTCCTCGTCTTTTTAGTTTTAGTTCGTTGCCCATTTGAAAATAAGAGATATCGGGCTCTTGCTCTTTTAATTTGTTAATTGCCCAATTTTTGGTTAAAGTTAAATTGTCAATTATTTGATATCTGATTTTAATATCTTTTTGATATTCTAAGGTTGTTGAAAAGGAGTTAGAGTTATAATATTTAAAATCTTCATTATATAATTTAATTTCGTCTTTTATTTTGACACCAAAGTTTGAGGAATTAATTTTTAAAAAGATAGAATGTTGAGTATAGAAACAAGATTTTTGATAAAAGTTACGGAGATAATAATTGGGTAAAAAGATATAGCCAAAATTTAATTTAGAAAATTTTGTTGATATTTGATATTTTAAATAACTTTTCTTGGGATTTTGTAGGAAACTGTTATTTTCGGTCTGGAGAGATAGTAAAAAATTTTGAAGATAAAAATTTAATTTTAAAACTAAAGAAGTGATTAAATCATCGGTGGTCTTATAATCTTTATCTTTTTTACCTTTGCTAAATAAATCTAAATCCTTTTTAGAAAATTTGAAGATATTATCATCATAAATAAAGGCTTGTTGAAATTCAAAAGTATTAGCAAAAAGTGAATTAATTAATAGAAAAATAATCAAAAATTTAAAACTTTCTTTTTTCATAAATTCTAATTTTACTTATTTTTTCGGAAGGTTTCACATCAATTAAGATTTCTGCTTCTTTTTCATTAATATTTAAAAGAACCTTTTTTAAAGTATCCTTTAAAATAATTTCGCCATTTTTTATTATTTGATAGTTTATTCCGATTTTCTCTTTTGTTAAAAATCGGATTTGAAATTGATTAGGACCGGTAAGTTTTATTTTTATGGGTGTAGTATCAATTTGGGAGATAACTTTTATTTCTTTAAATTCGCTCGGTTTTTTTACTTCCAACATTACTGCTACTGTTTCCTTTTTAGCATCAAAAAGAAATAATTGATATTCGTGGATTCCAGAAGGAACTTCAAAATTGATCGAACGCCATTTTCCGTAATACCTTTTTCTTTTATCATACGCATGTTTAGAAATTTCTGTTGTAAAATGATAAATATATTCTTTATCATCAGTTTTTAAAAGAATTTTATAACTTCCGGTAGTTTGGAATTGGGGATGGTTTAATGGTAAAAATAAAAGTCGGGTATAAATTTTTAAAATTCTTGGTCCTTTTACTTTGATTTTGATTGGGGTATCTTTCGTTAAAAGATAATATTCTTCTTCAATCGGTTTTAGAACCCGGATTTTAATTGTTGGTGTTTTTTTAATTTCTAAAGTTTCAGCAAAGATAAAAAAGAAAAGAAAAATTATTAGAAATTTTTTCATACTCCCTCCTCATAAATTTTTTCTTTTCTTTTAATTAAATAATATTCTAAATCATATTTGATTATGAGATATAATAAAACAAGTAAGATAATTAAAAAAAGGGCCGTATAAAAAAGGGAATATCTTTTTTCTAGAAATAATCTGCCTTTAAATAATTCATCTTTGATTTCGTATTCTTCTTTTAAATTAATGGGATTATTAAAGTGATAAAAAAATATTCTTTTATCTGTTTCTTTAAAAGATAAATCATAAGAGATAGCAATAATTCCCTTATAATTATAGTTTTTTAATAAATCTTTTTTTAATAAAATTTGCAGAGATTCATTTTCCGCAATGATTAATTTTATATTATAATAATTAATTTTTTCTTTAATAAATTCCCTTGCTTCTTGCGACAATCCTTCACCTAAATCATTCTTTCCACCTAAAGAGGCATATTCACAATTGAAATCAAATATTTTATTATCTTTTAAAATTTTAAGAATTTCCAAAAAAGTAAAATTTGGGTCGTTAGCACCGTAAGAGATAGAGGCAACTTGTAATAAGATAATTGGTTTAATTTTGAGAATTTCTAAAGCGGAAAGAAGAGAAAGGTTTAAAGCGGGAAAACTGCCATCTAATAAAAGGATAATTGTATCATTTTCTTTTAATCTTTTATCTTTTAAAATCTCAATAAAAAAAGCAGCAAAATTGGGCGAGAGGGATGCCTGGGATAAAGATAAATTTGTTCTTTCATAAGTTAAAACTGAATAGGGATGAAAAATTAAACCGGTTTCTTTTGGGTCATTAATTATATCAATGGGAATTCCGTAATTTAGTCGTGAATTTTTTATTATTTCCATAGCTTCCTTTGCTTTCTTTACTGCTTCTATTTTTTCGGTATAATATTTACTTTTTTCTTCTTTAACAGTAAAGGTAAGAACAAGAAAAAAAATGATTGATAAAAGAGCATAAAGAATAAGGACTTCTCTTCCTACTTTACCAATTCTTTTTCTCATTTGAAAATAAAAAATTTCCCATTATTAATTAATATTAAAATTAAGCGGGTGATCACACTACCAATAATTGCCGTAGAAAAAGTTTCAATAATTCCTTGCCTTTGTGACCAATAGGCTAAAAGACCGGGAATAACGTAGCCAATAACTTCCCAATTTAATATCTGTTGATGATAAGTTATTGGTGGAAATAGTTTAAAAAAATAACCAAAAAGATAACCTAAGATTACTGAGATTAAAAGTAATCTTCTTCCGTAAAGGATGACATATTTAGAAAGAATAAGATTAATTAAATACACTGCTAAGGCAATAAAGAATGTTAAAATAATTTTAAAGGGATGATGGAGATTCAAAGCTAAATAACCGGGAACAACAATTCCGCCGGCAGCAAGACCAATTGTTTCGGTCATAAAAAAACTTAAAAACATTCCTAAACCAATTCCTTCAATTATTACCATAAATTGTAATCTACCTCTTTACCATGTTTTTGGAATTCCTTAACCAAGTCTTCTCCGTAGCCAACAATATTTCCGGTAGCAAAAATCAGCCATTTTTTATTTTTTTCTTTACTTTTTATAATCTCCGAGACTCTGGAAAAAACTTCTTTTGGTTCTTTCTTTTCTAAATCAAAGATGTTCTTTCTTTTCAATTTATTAATAAAGGGTTTAGTTAAGAAACCAGTTGCTATATAATAATCAGCGAGAAATTTTTCATTTATTAAATCTCCTAATTGTTCAGACCTTTCTACTCGGTCAGCACGACAATTCATCAAAACAATTTTGTAGTCATAATTTAAAATATTAAATTTTTCCCAAAGATAAAGAATTGAATCCGGATCATTTGCTGCCATCGTATTAATAAAATATGCTTGATTATCATTAATTTTTATTTCAAAGATTCTTAAAACTCCTGGGTCAGGATTAATTTTTTTCATACCCAAAAGGGCTTTTTCTTTATTACAACCAAGATATTCACAGACCGCTAATGCTAAGGCAACATTTTCTTTATGTTCTATATAAGAAAAACCTTTCATCATCTCATCATTTACGCTCTCTTTTTTCACATATACTATTTGGCAATTTCTTTCTTTCGCTTTCTTTTCAAATATATCTAAATAGTTTTCATCTTCGAAGATAAATAATACACCTTTTTTGGGTATTGTCCTTGCTAAATTTATCGCTACATCCTTTAAGGTTGGTCCCATAACATCTAAATGGTCATTTCTCACATTAGTAATCACAGTAATATGAGGTTGGGTAAGTTTTTCATTATAAATTGTTTGATACTCTGGAACCAATGCCATACATTCAGTAATACTAAATTCTAGTTCTTCTTTACTCAACTTTTTAAAAATTTTCTTCTCCTCAATTATGTTTGCTCGACCTAACCGGATAATTGGAAATTCTTTATTATTAATTATTAATCTTGGTTTTGTGCCCGTTGTTTTACAGGCAACTTTTTTATTATTTCCTAAAAGACCACCGGCAATTAGTCGGCAAGTAGAAGATTTTCCTCTTGTGCCGTTAACTAAAATTCTAATTTTTACTTTTTTAAGATTCCTTCTATGAAATTTATATTCCCAAACAAGATAAAAAAGAAAGATAAGCAAAAAAGAAATAACAAAAATCATTTAATATTGTATTATATCAAAAAATATACCATTTTCAAACTAAATTATTTTCTTTTTGTCATATTAATGGTCAATTACAGGAAAAGAAATATTGATACCCAAGGTAAAGAAATATATTCTTGTTAAACCATTATTAATTTTTAAAAAGAATGAGAAAAATTTTGCATTTTGTATAAATATTTACATTTTAAACATAATAAAGAAAAAAATAAAAGGTTGACTTTTTAGAAATTCCTTTTATAATTTCTATCTAAATAAGGAGGAAAAATGAGAAGTATTTTAAAATACTTTTTAATCTTTATAATAATTTTCTTTCTCTTTTGTCAAACTAGTGAAAAGAAATTGAAAATCGGATTAATTGCTCCTTTGACAGGTGATGTGAAGACTTTTGGTGAATCGGTAAAGAATGCTTTTTTGTTAGCAATTGAAGAGGCTAATCAAAGAGGCGGTGTTTTAGGAAAGAAAATTGAATATGTAATATGTGACGATAAAAACGATCCAACTGAGGCTGCTAACGCGGCATATAAGTTGATTAATCAAGATAAAATAAATGCAATAATTGGTTCGGTGGCTTCTAAAGCATCAATCCCAGTTTCCGAAATTTGTGAGCAAAGCAAAATAGTAATGATTACGCCCACTTCTACCAATCCTAAGGTTACAGTAAGAGAAGATGGAACAAGAAAAAGGTATGTCTTCCGTGCCTGTTTTATTGATCCTTTCCAAGGAAAAGTAGCAGCAAACTTTGCTTTAAATCATCTCAAAGCAAAAACCGCAGCAGTTCTTTATGATGTGGGTAATGACTATGTAAAAGGACTTGCTGAATTTTTTAAGAAATCCTTTGAAGAAGGTGGTGGAAAAGTAGTCCTCTTTGAATCTTATCAAAAAGATGATGTTGATTTTTCCGCCTTATTAACAAAATTAAAAAAGTTAAATCCAGATATTCTTTTTTTACCTGATTATTATACAAAAGTTGGTTTAATTGCTAAACAGGCAAGGCAATTGGGGATAACTTCTACTCTAATGGGTGGTGATGGGTGGGACTCGCCCGAACTTCCAAAAATTGCTGGCGAGGCAATCGAAGGAGGTTATTTTACTAATCACTATTCACCTGAAGACCCCCGAAAAGAAGTTCAAGAGTGGGTTAAAAAATATCAAGAAAAATTTGGGAAAATCCCCGATGCCTTAGCAACCCTTTCTTATGATGCAACAATTCTTCTTTTAACAGCAATTCAAAAAGCCAATTCTTTTGAATCAGAAAAGATAAGAGAAGCCTTAAATGAGATAAAAGAATTTAATACTGTTTCTGGTAAAATCATTTTTGATGAAAATGGTAACCCAATAAAAGATGCGGTGGTTATGCAATATAGAAATGGTAAGGCCCGCTATGTAACAACTGTCCGTCCTTAAGAATGGCAGATATAACCTGGAGTGCCTTTGATAAAATTCTCAATTCTTTTGATATCTCTTTAGATGACGAGAAACTTGATAAATTAGTAAAATACCACAAATTACTTATAACCGAAAGACAGAGACTAAATTTATATTCTTTAAAAGATAATGAAAAATTGATTAAATACCATTTCGTAGATTCAGCAGTTGTTGTTAAACTTTTGCCAGAAAATAGGGTTGTTGCTGATTTAGGAAGCGGAGCAGGTTTTCCGGGTGTTATCATCAAAATTTTTCGGCCAGATTTAAAGGTCTATCTAATTGAATCTAAGCATAAAAAAGCGGTATTTTTAGAAAAAGTAATTTTAGATTTAGATTTAAAAGATTGTATTGTTCTTAATAAAAGATTTGAAGAGATAAAGAATATAAAGTTTGATATTATTATTTCCCGTTTAGTTGCTTCTTTAAAAAAAACTTTAAAATGGCTTATTAGTTTAGATACTTTAAAGCCAGAAATGCTTATTCTCTATAAAAAAACACGAGTGATTGAGCGAGAATTAAAAGAGAGTGAAAGACTTATTAAAAAAGCCGGTTATCAACCAAAGGAAGTGGTAAAATTTCGCTATGAACATCTTCGGTTAGTAAGAAGTCTTTTAATTTTGGAAAAAGTGGAATAATAAAACTTACAATTTTTTAAACAATTCAATAAACTTATCAGCAATAATTTCTGCAGAATTTTCTTTTACATATTTTTCTTGAGCAAAAATTATTTCTTTCCGAAAATTTTCGTCTTCAATTAGTTTAATAACCTTTTCTTCCAAATCTGCTTTATCTTTATACTTTACTATTTCTTTATTCATAAGTTCTACATAACGAGTATCAGGAAAGACAATCGGTGTTAGAGTACCTAAAGTTTGTAGCACAGTACTGGAAACAACAATATCTTTTTGGTCTTTTCTTTTGGGAATAAGATGAATATCAGCAGCAATTAAATATTTAAAGATTACTTCATTAGGAGGTACTCCTCTTCTTATTTCTAATACATCCATTTTAGGAAATTCTTCATTCCTATCTTTAGAAGATCTCAAAATTAAATATTTAATATTATATTTTTCTTTTACTCTTTCAACTAACCAAAAATAATCTTCATACTCATTCAATGGTTGTCTTCCAAAGGTGAAGAAAATTATTTTATTTTTTTCAATATTTAGTTCTTCTCGTAATTTATATTTATCTCCTTTAACAATTGGGTAACAAGGATAAGGAATGATAAAAATCTTTTCTTCAGGATATTTTGATAGAAGCATCTCTTTATAACGATAATCAAAAACGACAATTGCATCAAAATTCAGTTTAAAAAAAACCTCAGAAAACCATCTTAAATGAGCATCGTGGCAAACATATATTTTTTTCCCTTTTAATTGGGGAAATATTTTTAATAAAGTTTTTATTGGTAATAAATGGGAGCCTCCTTCAAAGACAATTATATCAAAATCTTCAAAAATTATATCGTCAATCTTTCCTTCACCCCATTTTTCTTTTGGTTGTTCATAACCACGAATAACATAATTTTCATCAGGATTTTCAATAACTACATGATACCAATCAATAGCAGTTTCTAAATAGGGTGCCAATACTTTTAATTCATATTTCTTTGCCCATTCTCTGCCGATAAGTTCGGCATGCATACTGATACCACAGGTAGCATTCCAACGGGACATTAGTAAAATTCTCATATCTTTAAAAGTTCTTCTAAAATCAAAACCGCATTAGTTGCGGCGCCCCTTCTTAGATTATCAGCAACGATGAAAAACCAATATTGGTTATTACTAACCTTTCTTATTCTGCCAACATAAACCAAATCGCTCTCTTTCGCAATTATTGGCATTGGAATACCTTCCTCCAATACTTTTAAATAATTCTCTTTTTTCAGTTCTTCAATTATTTGCTCTCTTTCTAGCTCTTTTTCAAATTCAATATATAACGAAATTGAATGGCAGTTACTAATCGGGACTCTAATTGTGGTAGCAGTTATATCTAAATTAGGATAAGAAAGAATCTTCCTTGATTCATTAATAATTTTTAACTCCTCTTTACAATACCCCTCTTCATTTATTTCGCCAATAAAAGGTATTATATTATCAACAATGATAAAAGGGAAAGGTGAATCACTTGCTCGTTGAATTTCGTCGCCAATCGCCAAAAATTCTGTTTCATAATAATATTCTTCTAAAGCATTTTCACCAGCACCAGAAACTGATTGTAAACTGGTGAGAACTATTTTTTTAAATTCACTTAATCTTCTTAAAGGATGTAAAACTAATACTAATTGGATTGTTGTGCAGTTAGGATTAGCAATTAAATTTTTATGGTCTTTTAAAATATCTTTATTAATTTCCGGAACGCACAACGGCACATCTTCGTATAACCTAAAAACACTAGAATTATCAATTACAATCGCTTTTTCTCTTAATTGAGGAATAATCTCTTGGGTAATTCGCTCTTCTAAAGAAGAGAGAATATAAGTATTTTCATCAAGATAATTAAAAACTTCTTTCAATTCTTTAACTTCAATCTCTTTATTATTCACCAACAATTTTTCACCAGCACTTTCTTGAGAGGCAAAGCCCAGTATTTCCGGAAATTCTAATTTTCTTTCTTCAATAATCTGACAGATCTTTCTACCAACTAAACCGGTAATTCCTAAAATAATTAACCTCATATTTTTCTTTTTAATAAACAGGTTATTCCTTCAATAACTAACCAGACCATTAAGCCAAAAACAATTAAACCAATAATGAAAAGTAGCCAATTATTTGTTCGAAAATAATTTTGGATATTTTTTATCATTGCCCAACCAGTCATTAGGATTAAGAAAATTGTTGGAATTGCTGCTACCATGGGTTTTGTTTTTCTATATACTAAATATAAAGTTGCCACAACCAGTGCTAATCCAGCAAGCAATTGATTGATAGTACCAAAGAGGGGCCAAAGGATTAAAGCACCTTTTCCACCCGGTTTCATCATTGCCAAACCAAAGGCAGAGCCAACCGCAATCAATGTGGCAATATTTTTATTGATTAGAAAATTTAAACCAGTACTATGTCCAAATTCTTGAATAATATATCTTTGGATTCTTGTTGCAGTGTCAATTGTTGTGCCCGCAAAAGAGACAATAAAGACTCCCATTATTGTCATCATCAATTCCATCATATACTTACTTTTTCCAAAGATGTAACTCATCATATTGGCAGCACCAACAACAAAGGCTTTAATGTTTGCTGCTAAACCACTAGCCGATGACCAATCTTTATAATGGTTAGCCCATTCACTTATTCCGATATTTAAACCCTTTCCCATTGCTCCAAAACCAGCTGCTACTGCTAAAATGACTAAGGAAGCAAGAATTCCTTCGGCAATCATTCCACCATACCCAACCAATCTTGCATCGCTTTCTTTATCTATCTGTTTAGATGCGGTTCCAGAAACGACAAGGGAATGGAAACCAGAAATAGCACCACAAGCAATAGTAACAAATAGAAAAGGCCAGATTGGTGGCGCATCTTTTATTGAAATATTAAAAGCCGGTGCAACAAAATCAAGATGTCCGGGATCAGCAAAAAAAGCAGCAACCGCACCAGCAAAAATTAATAAGCCAGCCACTATTAATTCGTGAGAATTTATATAATCCCTGGGTTGAAGTAAAGTTTCTACTGGTAAAGTAGAAGCAATATAACAATAAATCATTAAAATTATAATCCAAATAACAATCGCTTGATTACTTGGAATTTTTAAAGGAATCAAAACTCCAATTGCTACGGTGACATACATTAAAAGAAGGGCTATCCATGACCAAAGTTCTAAACTTTTTCCTTTTTTGAAGACCATATAAGAAAGAGCAAGAGCGATTGGAATTTCCATCCAAATGGGAAAAACTGAACTGGGATACATTTCAAATAGAATTCCCATTATCATCGCGAATATTGCGATAACCACCCATAATTCAAAGAAGATTATCAACATAAAAAGATATTTTGCTCTTTTGCCAATAATTTTGGTAGTTATTTCGCCAATAGAAAGTCCTTTATTTCTTAAAGAAAGAACAAGAGAAGCAAAATCATGGAGACCGCCTAAAAAAGCTGCACCCAAAACTATCCAAAGAAGTGCGGGAACCCAACCCCAAATTATTCCAATCGCTGGTCCAACAATCGGTCCTAAACCAGCAATGGAAGTGAAATTATGTCCCCAAACAACCCACCGATGACTCGGTACATAATCAGTATTATCCTGTAAAGTATGAGCAGGTGTCGGATTATTATCGTCAAGTTTGAAAACCTTTTTTGCCAAAAATCCACCATAAAAGCGATACATTAAAAGAAACCAGACAATACTTATTAAAAAGATCATAAATCCCATATTTTAATTTATAATAAAAAATTTTTAAAAATCAATGACTTACAACAAGAAATGGCTTATTTTCTTTTGGTATTAAAAATTATTTTTTAGCCAAGATATTGCTTTATATAATTCAAATTTATCGCCGATCTGATGTTCTCCTTCGGTGATAACCAAGGTATCTTTTATTTTATTATTTTTAAAATATTGGTGAAGATTTATGTTATGGTATAAATTCCAATCCCTTTTTCGAGTTATGAGATAGAAAATATGCTTTTTGAGTTTATCAGGTTTAATAAAAAAGAGCGGCATGGAAGGTGCACAAACTGAAATAGCACCTTTAAAAATTTCGGGATGGAGGAAAGTAGAAATTAATGCCTGGGCACCCATTCCCGAAAAGCCGTAAATAAAAATCTTGGAAGTATCAACGGAATATTTTTTTACTAATTTTTGATAAGTTTTTAAAATATCTTTGTCATTCAATAAGAAATCTCGGTGATTTCTACTCTTATGGCAGGAAAATAAAATAAAGCCAAGGCTCTCAGCAATAAATATTAAGGAATCGACATCTTCCTTTTTTGCTCCAGTGCAACTTAAAATAAGCAAAGCAGGTAGTTTCTTTTTAGGTTTATTTTTTGGTATATAAAAGCAATCGGTATCACTATCACAATAAAAAATTTGTGAAATAGATAAAAAAAGAATAAGAAAAGTCATAAGAAATTATTTTTCTTTAGAATTTTTTATTATTACTTTTTTCTTACCTAAAAAGAAATAAATTCCTGGTTTTAAATTTTTATAGTTAATTTTTCTACCAATTAAATCAATTCTTTTTATTTCCTTTTCTTTTAAAGAGAGAATTTTTTTATCTTCTTTCTTTATTATTAAATTTTGACTTTCAAAAGGGTATGTTAGATGAGGAAGATAAAACCAAAACTCATTAGTATTATTGCCGATAAAGGCAAAAAGACCTTGGGCAAAATTTGAGTAAGTTAAAGCGCCGCCACTACTTATTTTCTTTTTTGGTATTCCAAAAGGAAAACCCACATCTTCTAATATTTTCCATTGCTCATTAGCAGGGTTATAAGAAAAGAATTCTAAGGTATTATTACCTTTTAAGGCATAAATTAATTTATTATTATAATCATAAGCACCAGCACTTCCTTCTTTTGCCTTTTTTGGTTTTCCAGTTGAACCAATTAATGGCATATCTTCTTTTCTTATTACTTCACCATTTACTATTTTGTAAAATTCATTAGTTTTACCGCCTACTCTTAAAGCATAAATTGCCTTATCAGCATACACAATCCAGGAACCTGTCCGCCATTTTTCACCAGGAAGGGTTGGTGGATTAGGAATCTCAAATTTTTCAGTATAAATATTAAATTTTCTCCATTCATTATTATTAGAACCAGAAATAATGTAAATAAAAGAATCGCCATCAAAAGTAATTGAACTTCCTTTTATTCCTTTAGAAAAATTAATCTCGTATTCCTTCCAACAGTTATTTACTAAATCGTAGCGGAAAAATTCTTTGGTATTATTTCCTTTCACAATATAAAGATATCTGCCATCAGTGCCAATTGATGCTCCTTTTTTAATTCTCTTTTTCATAAACCCTTCTGGCACCTCACCAATCTTCTGCCAACTATCAGAATTTATATCATAACAGAACAAATCATTTGTGTTATTGCCAACCAATGCATAAATTTTTTCTTCTAAGGCACATAAAGAACCACCACTCCTTACTTTTCTAAAAGAAGGGATATCCCTTTTTTTAATCCAGCCAGGCATCCTTTCTAAATAAATCGTAGTATCTTTAATGCTAAAGGCTGGAACTTCAATACTGAATCTTTTTGGATAATAACCTTCTTTAAGAATTTCAATAGTATAAACTCCTGGTTTTAATATCCTTCTTGCTCTGCCAAAGATTGGGTCGGTATATCTTGGTAAAATTGTTTCCGGTGGTGCATAGGCTTCTAAAACCCTTACTTCCGCTTTTAAAGGCTTACTGGTATTTAAGTCTAATACCCTTATTGCTAAATGGGATTGTAAAATCCTTTTTAGTAAATACTTGACACCATTAAATGCTTTTTCGCAGATGGTATCAACCCTTTCTTCCGGTGGATAATAGCCTCGCCACATTTCACAGGTAAAAGCAAAGGTTCCTAAGGCATAATATAAATAGTTTCTTTCTAAACCACCTTCCTGGGCGTTTCCGTAAATACTTAAATAAGTTCCATTATTTTCATCATTTATAATATTTAAAGCAAAGGAATCACAAATTGCTTTAATATGTTGATGGTCAGGAGAAAAACTATTTCCCCAGCGCCAAGGATAATAAACCCTTTCACCCATATGGGGATTTTTATCCGAATGGAAAGAAACATTTAAAATAAATTTCTTTTTTAGTGCTAAATCTCTTATTGCCCGAACTTCTGGTTCCGAAAAAGGATAAGGTCCACGGTAATAACGATTCCTTGGTTCGCCGGAACCACCTTGTTCAAATAGAAAATCATAATTTCTATTCAAATCAACACCATCATAATCTAAATCGATCCTACCGTTATTATTATTATCCCGTAAATTTTTTCGCCAAATAGAATCTAAGCCCAATTCAATAATGTAATGGCCATCAGGATTAACCATCGGCACAATCCAGATATCTAAATTATCAACAAAAACTTTTATTAATGAATCAGTGAAATAATTTTGGCAAAGTTTATTAGCAAGATAAAGGCACATTTCGCAGCCAAGAATTTCCGAGGCATGATGTATGCCATCAAAAAGAAGGGCTGGTTTATCCTGTTCTTCAATATCAGGATTAGAAGTTATTCTTATTGCCAAAATAGGTAAATTGAATCTTTGAGTATAACCAATAGTATAGATTTTAGTAATTTCTGGATATTGAACATGAAGATAATGTAATTCATTTACCATTTCGCCATAGGTATGGTAGCGGTCGGGAAATTTAAATTTAGATAAAGTTTTGGCAGTTTCTTCATATTGGGATTGAAGATAATATAACTTGTTAACTATCTCCGCATAGTTATAAGGAAAGAAAGAAGATTGAGCATTAAAATTTGGAAAGAATAATAAAAAAATTAAGGTAAGTAGATAAATTTTCTTTTTAACCATCTTTTATCTTCTTTAATTAAAAGATAATATATCCCTTTTTTTAATTTCTCTTTTTTTACTTTTTGACCCAAAGGATTTAAAATTAAAGAATTCTTCTCATTAAGTTTTAATGGGAAGGCTTTTCTAATTATTATTGAAAATTTTTCTTTTATTTTACTCTGATAACCAATTGGCAGATAAAAGGGAATATTAATTGAATAATTATCACAATTTAAAGAAAGAGAAAAGTCTAAAATGGAATCATTTGGTTCGGAAACGATATCAAAGATAAAAGGCAAAGAATTGGCAACCACATTGTTGACCGGTACGTTACCAAAATTTTTAAAAGAATCAATGAGATTAACATTGTTATCTACACTTCTAAGAATTCCCAAAGTATTAAAGGCGGTTGTTTCGCCCAAATTTTTGATTTGAAAGGTTAATAAAATCCTTTCGTTAGGTTCTAAAATTCCATTATTATTTCCTAAAGAATCAGAAGCAAAAATATTGATAATTGTTAGATAAGGTTTTTGAGTTATTGGTCTTTTGGTAGTGAATTTAATTGCCCGGCGAGAAGTAAGCAAAGCGGTGTGAGGATGATAATTACTATTATAAAGACATTGAAGACCATCATTTTCTAAGGGATTTTCAATTCCTAAGGTGAAACTTGTGGGATCGGCAACAAGATAGTATTGGAAAAGGATTTCACCATCACCCGTTGGTGTTGGATAATAGTTTGGGTCATATAAAATAACTTGGAAGGTTTCTCTTACATTGGGTCTGCGGTGGTGAGCAACTTGGTAAAATTCAACAATATAAAGATGGTTTTCTTCGTCATAATATTCATAAATATCTCCGTAACCATTATTTTGGCTTTCATCAGTATTTAAATCATCCCAGAAAGGAGCAAGCATTGCCGGTGGTCCACTCGTATCAGGAATTGGTCCATTATTGCCAAAACGATAATCAGTTCTTCCCATTGCCAAAAAACCATTAGAAGAGATTGAGATAGAATCATAAAAAACTCCATAATATTTAAAACGAAAAGGTAAAGGTAGAGTTATAACACTCGCATCATGATTAGATATTTCTGGTATTAACCGACCAATTTGGGAAATTTCACGCCACTCATAAATAGGCGCTTGACCAGTTAAAGTATCAATTTCATCGTAGGCATAATAACCATAATTATCCGGACCAACCGGTTCAATATTACCTAAATTTTCTGATACTAAATGGAAACTAAAACTATCAAAAATCTGATAGGTTTCGCCAAAACCACGAATATAAATTTTAAAAGGAAAGGGATAATTTGCTAATAAATTAGAAGAACTGGTTAAAGTAAAGTATCTTTCGGAATTAAAGATTGTCTCATTAGAATTTATAAAAGATAGATGGGTTAAAGAATCAATAAGGTTAATATAATTTTGGGTAATACCAATGGTTAAAATTTTCAGTCCAATATTTTTTAAAAAACTATTGCCCACATTTGTAATTTTGGGAATTAATTTTATTCCCTCATTTCTTCCTAATTGGTGATTGTTATTGCCGAAAGGTGGTGAATCATTGATAAAGAAAGAGATTATTTTAATTTTGCCCGCAAATATTGTTAGGGAAAAATTAAGATGCCATTCATTATTAAAGGTATCTTTCAAAATTAAATTAAAGGGAATTTGTTGATAGGCAGTACAGGTTTGAGGAGTATAAAACCGATAATAAGAAGAAGAACTATCATTCGGCAGGATATTATGAAAATTTAATAATGAATCTAAAATATTAACAACATTACTCCTTAAAATACCTTTTACATTATAAGCAGGAGATTGACCAATATTTTTGATTTTAAGATAGCCCCAGATTTCTTCACCCGGATTTATTTGATTATCGCCATTACCATGGGGATAATCATTAATTGTAATATTTTGATATTGTAAATAAGGGATATTTCCCGGAATTACTCTGCCCATTTTAATTTTTGGTAAATAGTTATAATAATGGGCAACAATTTTAAAATTACCGATATGAGAAGGAGAGAAATTAAAATACACATAGCCAGCATTGTCCGTAGAATCAAAAAGATAAATAGTCGAATCCATTGTTAAACAGACAAAGACATTAGGAATTGGTATTTGGGTTATTGAATCTTTAATTCTTATTAAATATTCTTGGGGTTCTAAATTGACAATGGTATCGCACTCAATTATTAACTTTTTTGGTTTTTGTGTCCAAATAGGCATTTCGGGACAGCCATAAAAATTCCATTCTTGATAACGGGTTTGATTATGAAAAATTGAATCTAACACATATTTTGCCCTTTTATGAATTAAACCCAATTTATAAATTTTATTATTAAAAATTGCATCAAAAAATGCTCGGGAATAAACCCCCCGTTGCTGAGAAATACCGCTGCCGGAAGTAGTGGTACCGAAAAAGGCAATCGCTCCTTTTAAAGAGCAAGGCTTTCCAAATCTCATAAAAGCCTCACCTAACATGCTTTCATTAACTCCTAAAGCCATCGTTTGACAAGTGGCCGAAATAACAATTGGTAATTTATTTAAATTATTTGCTAAGGAAACATTAATATTAAAAGGTGACCACCAATTGCCTACACCTTGTCCCCGATAGACTAAAAAGGCTCGCCCATTATTCATACTATTGATAACATTATTAGCATTATGTCCTGAGAGATTTAAAAGGCTTTCCGTAAGAATAAAACCATTTTCTAAGGCAAGATTTCTTATATATCGAGCGTCCGCCTGGTAATAAGGATCAGGAGGATTATCTTCTCTTACAATTGTTGTTAGTTTTAAAACAAAACTCGTATCTTGGGTAAAGAGTTCGCCTTTCTCATAAGCCAAAATTTTTCTTATCATTGTTGAACACTGAGTAAAATTTCTAAAAGGTAAGCGTCCTACTGGAATTTCAATTAAATAATTACCAGTAAGGTCTCCGTAATAATCATCAATTCTTGAATTATAACTGGGAATAAAATTGGGAGCACCAGCAAGTAAGATAAATTCTGGTTTTATAGGCCAATTATTATAAGCATTAACAATATAATTTTTAATACTATCAATAGTCCGACCGGTTTGGGAAAGAGTGGCAATATAAGATTTTATTCCCTTTTCATTTTTCCAATTACATAACTCTTCTAATATTGGTTTATATTCATCAGGAGCAATAATTAAATACCGAGCACCATTAAAATTAATAAAAAAACTAATAAAAAGTAATATAACCATAAATATATTATATCTTATAAATCTCTTTTTATCAATTTAAATAAAGTTCTTATTAAACCATTATACTATCTCCTATACAGTCCCCTTTTTAATTGAAAAAATATTCCTCCTTTTTATTTAAAAAGGTTTTAAGAAGATATTTAAATAGGTTATTTATTTATTCTTTCTTACCTCCTCTTTGGAGTTCTCTATCCCAATACCTAAAGAAGTCTTTCTTCCTTGCGCCTCAAAAGTTTTTATCAGTTGATAATCTTTTAATATTGATTTTAAAGAATCATTGTTAAGATTCCTTTGGTCCCTTTTAATAGATAAATTATTTAAAAAGGCAATTTTTTGAAATATCTCTTTTATCATCTTCTATATATATAGACGGAAAAATTACCCCTTTGGTTACCCAAAATTTTAATATTGACATTTCAAAATTTTTAGAAAGAGCGAAGGGGTTTTGCTTTCTTGATTTTTAATACTTTTTAATTATAATTTAAAAACTACTCTATGGAAATCCCAAAAAGTTGGCAGAAGGTGTGTGAAGAGATTATAACTTCTCCCGGAAAAGTGTTGATATTGGGTCGGGGTAATGTAGGCAAAACTTTTTTTACTACCTATTTAGCCAATCAAGGTTATAAGGCAAAGTTAAAGACCGGTGTCTTGGATATGGATATTGGTCAGTCAAATATTGGGCCACCAACCACAATGGGAATTGGAATATTAGAAAAAGAAGTCGAAGGACTTTATGAGATAGCACCCAAAGAAGTCTATTTTGTAGGAGCAATTTCACCTTCCCATCCCTTTGCCCAAAAAAATATTTTATTCGGTTTTAAAAAATTGATGAGTAAAAAATTGGATTTAGACCTATTTATTATTGAATCTATCTCTTATCTCCGCGACAAAAATTTTATGAGTTTACTTCTTTCTTTAGAAATGGAAGTGATTTCACCTAAATATGTCGTAATTCTTCTCAAACCCACCGATATTCCCACTAATCAAAATAATGAAGAATATCTCTCGGAAAAGGAAATGGAAGGCGGTGGAAAAATTTTCACAATTTCCGCACCAAAAGGGATAAAAAGTAAATCACCTAATAAAAGAAAAAAATTTCGTGTTGAATCTTGGTTACGATATTTTAAAAATGGTAAGCGATATTTGATTGATAAAAGATGGGATATTTGGGAAGGCGAGATGACGCAATTAAATGTTTCTTGTGGTTTGGTTGATAAAGAGGGTGATTATTTTGCTTGCGGTGTGCTTTATGGTAGCAACAAAGATTATTACTATCTCTTTGCTCCTAATTTAGAAAAAGAAGTAAAAAAAATTGTTCTTGGTAAAAAGGAAATAGAAAAAGAAGTTATTGAATTCTGTAAAATGGTAAATATTAAAGAGGAGAAATTACCAGTTTTATTTTAAATTATTTCTCTTGATTTTTACTATTTTTTTGTTATAATGATAAATTATGGCAAGATTAGTAGGTGTCGATTTACCAGATAATAAGAAGATACTTTATGCTCTGCCTTTGATTTATGGGATTGGGTTATCTACTGCTAAAAAGATTTTAGAAAAGTTGGGTATTTCTGGTGATAAAAGGGTAAAAGAGTTAACGGATGAAGAATTTACCGCTTTAAGAAAAGAGATTGAGGGAAATTATAAAGTGGAAGGTGCCTTAAGAGCGGAAGTAGGAGCCAATATTAAGAGATTAATTGAAATTGGTTGTTATCGAGGAATAAGACATCAGAAAGGATTACCGGTTAGGGGTCAAAGAACAAGAACAAATGCGCGAACAAGAAAGGGACCAAGGAAAACATCAGGAGTTTTAAAGAAGAAAGGTTAAAATTATGGCAAAGGCAAAATCAAAAAGAAAAGTTGATCCAATTATGATTGCCCATATTCAATGTACTTTTAATAACACAATTGTTACAATTACTGATAAACAGGGGAATGTGGTATGTTGGTCATCTGCGGGAAGAGCAGGATTTAAAGGAACAAAAAAAGGAACTCCCTATGCTGCTCAACAGGCAGCAGAAATGGCAGGAAAAGAGGCTTACGCAATGGGTGTAAGAAAAGTAGAGATTAAAATAAAAGGACCTGGTCCCGGAAGGGAAGCCGCCATTAGGGCATTACAAAATGCCGGATTAACAATCTTGAGTATCCAAGATGTTACACCTATTCCTCATAATGGGTGTCGACCACCAAAGAAAAGAAGGGTATAATTATGGCGAGATTTAGAGGACCGAGGTGTAAAATTTGTCGTCGTATTGGCGAGAAACTTTTTTTAAAGGGTGAAAAATGTTATAGCGATAAATGCATTTTACAAAAAAGAGGAGAAAAGCCTCAGGTGCAACAATCAAGAATGTCAGTTTATGCTCTTCAATTAAAAGAAAAACAGAAGGCAAAATTTATGTATGGTATTTTAGAAAACCAATTTGAAAGATATTATGAAAAAGCCCAGAAGAAGCCCAATCCGGGAGATGCTCTCCTTACCCTTTTAGAGATGCGTTTAGACAATGTGGTTTATCGTTTAGGTTTTGCTTCTTCCCGTTCCCAAGCAAGACAATTAATTTCTCACGGACATATCAGAGTAAATAATAAAAAAATTAATATCCCTTCTTATCAAGTAAAAGTGGGTGATGAAATTACGATTGGTACGGAAAAATTGATTCCTAAAATTAAAGAAGAAATTTTAGAAAAAGAAAGTACCGGAGTTAGTTGGCTTGTTTTGGAAAAAGAGAATTTGAAAGGTAAAGTGATAAGTATGCCGAGTGAAGAAGATTTAAATGCCATACCTGTTTCGGTAAAAGATATTATTGAATTTTATTCAAGATAATTAATTTTTATGAGGTAAAAAAATGATTGAAAAAACCTATCATTTAAAACATTTTGTTATTTTAGAAAAAGTTGAAATTGAAAAAGAAACTCAGACCGATTTTTATACCAAATTTTTTATTGAACCTTTGGAAAGAGGTTGGGGACACACAATTGGTACTGCTTTAAGGAGAAGTCTTTTATCTTCGGTACAGGGAGCAGCGATTACGCAAGTCAAAATTGAAGGGGTGCTGCATGAGTTTTCTACCATTCCCGATGTTTTAGAGGATGTTCCCCAGATTATTTTAAATTTAAAAAAAATAAGACTTCGTTTAAATTCCGAAGTTCCGAAAACTTGTTATCTTTATACCGAGAAAGAAGGAGAATACAAGGCCAAGGATTTACAGATTCCACCAGAAGTGGTTATTGCTAATCCCGAACAATTAATTCTTACCTTAACGGCGGATAAGAAGTTAAAAATGGAAATGAAAGTGGAAAATGGTCGCGGGTATATGCCGGCGGAAAAATTGCGAAAATTAAGTGAAGAAGTGCCAATTGGTACTATTTTTATTGACGCCTTTTTCTCGCCAGTAAAAAAGGTAAATTATCAAGTTGAGACAATGCAGTATTTAGAAAGAACTGATTTGGAGCGAATAATTTTAGAAATTTGGACCGATGGCACGGTGACACCTCATGAGGCATTAATTCAAGCGGCAAATATTTTAAAAAATAGTTTTGAGCGGTTAATTCCCAAAGGAACAACTTTGGAATTTTTGCCTGAAGAACGACCCGATCAGGAGAAAGAAAGATTAAGAGAAATTTTGTTGCGGGATGTGGAAGATTTGGAACTTTCGAACCGAGCAATTAACTGTCTGAAGAATGGTCGATATAAAGAGGGTGGTAAAGTGAATGTAAAAACGATTGGTGATTTGGTGCGATTGACGGAAAAGGATTTGTTAAACATCGAAAATTTTGGCAAAAAATCCTTAGAGGAAGTAAAGAATGCTTTAGAGAAATGGGGATTAAGTTTAGGAATGGCGGTAGAGGAGCTTTTGAAAGATATAAAAAGAGAAGATGAGACACAAACGGAAAGTTAAAAAACTGCAAAGGGATGTTGACCACCGAAGGGCATTAATTAAAAATCTCTGTCGTTCTTTATTGAAATACGGAAAAATTGAGACCACCTTAGTAAAAGCAAAGGCAATGCGCCCTTTTATAGAACATTTGATTGATCTTGCCAAAAAGGATACGGTGGCTAATCGGCGACGGGCTTTTGCTTTTCTTACTGACCGAAAATTGGTAAAAAAACTTTTTGAAGTTGCCAAAGAATTTGGTGATACTAACGGTGGTTATACCCAAATTATAAGAACCAATAGAAGAGTTGGTGATAATGCTCAGATGGCGATTATTCAGTTTACTAAGAGTGCGGCCAAATAAAAATGTTAAGAAAGATTGTTAAAAGTAAAATTCACGGAATTAGGGTAACTAACAAAAATCTGGAATACGAAGGAAGTATTACCATTGATGAGGAAATATTAAAAAAAGCTGATATTATTGAAGGAGAAATGGTAATGGTGATTAATATAAATAACGGTGCTCGTTTTGAGACTTATGTAATGAAAGGAAAAAAGAAAAGCGGAGTGTGTGAATTGAATGGTGGAGCTGCCCGTTGGGGAGAGATTGGTGATAAACTGATTATTATCTCTACTTGCTTGATGGAATCTTCTCAGGCAATTACTTATACTCCCAAAAAAATTTTCTTAGATGATAAAAATCAGATAGTAAATAATTGTCAATAAACAATTATCAAATCGTTCTTCTTGCTGCTGGTCGAAGTAGAAGAATTGGTATACCCTATTCTAAGGTTTTTTTGCCTTATAAAAACACACCGATAATTATCTATCTCTTAAAAAAATTATTAAAAATAAAAAAAATAGAAAAAATTATTGTGGTTTTAAATGATGAAGGAATAAGGGAGGTAAAAGAACGGTACCAAGATTTCTTTTCTAACAAGAAGATTATTATCACCTGTCAGGAAGAACCAAAGGGAACCGCCGATGCTTTTTTAAAAGCCTTGCCCTATTTAAAGGAAGAAGATAAAGTAATTGTCCTTTGTGGTGATACTCCTTTAATTAAAAAAACAAGCGTAGAAAAAATGATTAAGTTATATGAAGAAGAAAAGCCGGGGATTATTCTTTTAACCGCTCTTTTAAAAAACCCAACTGGTTACGGAAGAATTTTACGAAATAAAAAGAAAGAAATTTTAGCAATTGTTGAGGAAAAGAATGCCTCACCCGAAATTAAAAAAATAAAGGAAGTTAATAGTGGTTGTTATCTTTTTGATTTAGCAGTAATTAAAAATTTGTTTTCAGAAATCAAAGAGAATAGTTTAGCAAAGGAATATTATTTAACCGATTTAATAGAATTAGCAATTAAAAGAAAGATAAAAGTAATTGGAATAAGAACTTCTTATAAAGAAATAAAAGGAATTAATACCTATCAGGAATACCTTTCTCTTTCCAGATGAAAAAATTTATCTTTTTAGTTATTATCGGTTTAACTATTCTTCTCTTCTTTTTGTTTAAAAGAAACTTTAAAAGGGATTTACCAATAGAAGATTCCTCTAAGTTATCAATTGCAATTATTAATGGTAGTGGTGACAAATTGGCATCAGTTCTTTTTAATAAATATTTACAAAAATATAATTTTTTGGTATCATATGTAATTGAGATAAAGGATACTTTTGAAAAGACAATTGTGGTTGAACATATTGATAAAAATTTAAAAAACGGGAAAATAATCCAAAAATATTTAAGATATAATAAAAAACCAAAAAGATTTCTTTTTTGGCAAGTAAAGGGATTACCTTTTTTTAATAAAGACTATCCGCAGATATATTTCTTTGGAGATTCCACTTTAAATTTATCAGTGTCAATAATTTTAGGCAAAGATTATTTTGAGATAATAAAAAATGGAGATAATTGAGCATATTATTAAGATTTTGATTGATAAAAAAGCCAGTAATATCCTACTTTTAGATTTAAGAAAACTTTCACCAATTGCTGACTATTTTTTAATTGCGACTGCTAATTCTATTCCTCATGCCCAGGCGCTATGTGATGATATTGAATTAAGAATAAAACAAGATTTGGGAATTTTACCCCATCATATTGAAGGTTATAATCCAGCCCAATGGATTTTGATAGATTATATTGATGTGGTTGTCCATATATTTTTGAAAGAAATAAGGGAATTTTATGGATTAGAGAGATTATGGGGAGATGCGCCCCAAAAGAGATATGCTGAGTGAAAAGATTGTTGAAACTTTAAGAAATGCTCAAATTGAAATTCCCGAAAGTCATGAAATTGAATTTATTAAGGAAGAGAAATTTGGTGATTATGCTTCTAATGTGCTTTTTCTATTAAGTAGAAAATTGAAGAAAAATCCGCAAGAGATTGGTAAAGAGGTCTTAGAGAAGATAAAAGATGATTCTGATTATGAAAAGATCGAAATTGGTGGCAATGGCTTTTTAAACTTCACCTTTTCTTTTGATTTTTTAAGAAAGGAATTAAAAAAAGTATTAGAAAAAGATTATTTCTTTTTTGATATTGGCAAAAAAAGAAAAGTGAATTTGGAATATATCTCGGCTAATCCAACAGGTCCCCTTTCGGTTGTTCAGGCAAGAGCCGGTGCCTATGGTAATGCCTTAGCCAACCTTTTGAGATTTGTGAATTACGATGTCTTTACTGAATATTATATCAATGATTGTGGCACCCAGGTTGATTTATTAGAAAAAAGTCTTATTTATCGGATAAAGGAATTGAAAGGAATAAAAAGTGAATTTCCCAAAGGGGGTTATCCTGGTGAATATTTAATAGGGATTGCCCAAGAAATTTTAGAAAAAAATCTACCAGAAGATAAATGGCGGTCCTTTCTTTTGGAAAGGATAATATCTTGGCAAAAAGAGGTTTTAAATAAATTTGGAATAAATTTTGATAACTTTATTTATGAGTCTTCAATAATCCAATATCAAAAAAAGATTTTAGAAATTCTCGAAAAGGGAAATTTGGTTTATGAGAAAGAGGGTGCCTTATTTTTTAAAAGTTCTCTCTTTGGTGATAGGGAGGATAGAGTATTGATTACCAAAGATAAAAGACCTACTTATTTTTTAAACGATTTAGCCTATCATTATGATAAAATAAAAAGGGGTTTTGAAATAATTATTAATATTTGGGGACCAGACCATCACGGTTATATTCCGCGGATGGTTGCCGGAATGAAAAGTTTAGGTTTTGATACCAATAATTTTTTAGTAATCCTTGCCCAACAGGTATCCTTAGAAAGGGAAGGAGAAAAAGTAAAGATGTCAAAAAGGGGTGGTGAGTTCATTACCTTAGAGGAGGTATTAGAAGAGGTTGGCTCTGATCCTTTGAAATTTTTCTTGCTTTTAAGAAAACCTTCTCAACATTTAACTTTTGATATTGAATTAATTAAAAAGGCAACCAAGGAGAATCCCTATTTTTATGTTCAGTATTCTTATGCCCGAATTTGCAGTATTGAAAGATATGGTAAAGAAAAGGGATATGATTTAGATAAACTTTTAGAGGATGTCAATTTAGAATATTTGAAAACAAAAGAAGAACGCTCTTTAATGTTGACAATACTTAAATTTAAGGATATTATTATTCAAGCCGTGAAAGAGTTTGCTCCCCATATTTTGGTTTACTATCTTTTAGAACTGGCAGAAAAATTTCATTATTTTTATGAAAAAGAAAGGGTAATTTTAGAAGATTTAGAATTGATGAAGGCAAGAGTTTTTTTAGTCTTTTGTTGTCGAAAGATAATAAAAAAAATTTTAGAAATTTTGGGTATTACCCCATTAGAAAAAATGTGAAGGAGGTAAAATGTTATTTTATCCTTTATTAAGGCCTGACCGCATAAACTTACAAATCAAAAATAAAAAGAAAACGGGTGTTTTAAAGGAATTGGTAAGAATGATTAAAGGTGAAGATGATGAAAAATTAGTAGAGACTCTTTTAAAAAGGGAGGAACTTGGTTCGACGGGAATTGGCAAAGGGATTGCCATTCCCCATTGCCGTTCCTTATTGGTTGATAAATTAGAGATTGCGGTTGGTTATTCAAAAGAGGGAGTGGATTTTGATGCGATTGATAAAAAACCAGTCCATCTTTTATTTTTAATTGTTGCGCCACCCCATGATGTGGGCAATCAATATCTTTTAACTTTGGGCAGGGTTGCAGCTATCTGTCAACAACTAACCAAAAAGCGAAAATTGAATGTCCCCAACACGCCCGAAGAGTTTATTAAAATGATTAAAGAGATTGAAGAGAAGATAAAATGAAAAAACAGATTGAACTTTTAAGGGAATTAGAAGAGTTTGATTCTATTTTAAAAGATTTTGAAAAAAAGGAATATCAAAAACTTGGTTTCCTTACCGAACCAGTAAGTATTGAGTTTGTGAAGATGATTGAAAAGGAGCGGGAAAAACTACGTAAAAAAATCGATGAAAATCTTTTAAAAGAATATGACCGAATAAAAAAACATTACGGAAACAAAGTGGTTGTTCAGGTAATCAAAGGTTTTTGTAGTGGTTGTTATATTAAACTGCCTTCCGAAATAATTGCCCGCTGTAAGAATGAGATAAAGACTTGTCCCAATTGTGGTCGTTTTCTTTATCACCTTATTTAATACTCTCTTATTTGAAATTGAAGAACTAAACACCTCGCTTATTAATAAATCCCTAAATAAATCTTTTTATCTTAATCCTAGTTATCTTAATGAAGAAAAGAAAAATATCTTCTTTTTCTCTTATACCAACCCTTATAAATTAACTACTTTAAACTATTTTAACTTTCAAGCAAAATTTAGGAATTTCGGATTTTTAATTCAAAATCTTTATTATTCTAATTATAATGAAAATCGCTTCGCTCTTCTTTATACCAATAAAATCAAAGATTTTTCTTATGGTTTCCTGCCAAATTTCTGTTATTTTAAAATTGGTAATAAGGGAGATTTCTTTTTTACATATCATTTAGGTCTTTATTATGATTGGCAGAAATTATCTTTCGCTTTTGCTATTTTCAATATCAATAAACCAAAAATTTGGAATGAAGAGATAAGCGAAAAAATAATCTTGGGCATAGATTTAAAATTTATCAAAAATTTACTTATTCCTCTTTATTATTTTAAGGAAAAAGAAAATAATAAAGTTAATATTGGCTTTGATTTTAAATTTAGCAAAAATCTATCTTTTGGCGAAGAATTTAATTTCCTTCCCTTCACTACTAATTTAAAATTTGATTTATTATTAAAAGAAAATTTTGGTATCTTTTATTTTCTCAAATTTCATTATCGCCTAAAGGATACTCATCTTTTTGGTCTTTATTTTCAGTGGTAATTCTCTTTTTTTTATTATTATTATCAAATCAAATAGAAGAGAGTTATAATTATCTTCAAGAAGAGATATTATTTTTAAAGGAAAATCCAATAAGTAAAATAAAGGATATGGAAATAGTTCCTTATTTAGATGAGACAACAATTAAAAATATTATAGAAAAGGATAGTATTGCAGAAATTGATAAAAAGATAAGCCCCTTTATAAAAATTGGGGAAGAAAAAAGACCGAGAGGATATTATTTGTTATATTTCAAAGATAATAATTTAAGGCAGAAATTTAAATACTTCTCCTTTTTTGAATATCATTGGGAAGGAAGGGATAGTATTTTCCTTCGTTATTTAAAATTTAATTTTAAAGATTTCAATTTTTATTTAGGTAATTTTACCTTTTCTTCTTTTCTCTCTTTAATCTTTTCCCATCCGAATTATTTGCCAATTGAGGAATATAAAAACCTTTACAGAAAAGAGGTTAAGCCGGCAACAATTTATAATAAAAATAAAAGTTTTACTGGTTTATTTTTAAATTACCAAAATTTCTCTTTATTGACAACTAATAAGGTATTTGCCATTCTTTTAAAGAATAGGATAAATATCTTCTATTTTTTAAAAGAGAAATTTGGGATAAGTTATTTTATTAAAAAATATTTTATAAATAGTTGTTTCTCCTCCGAGATTGCTTTTAGTAATAGAAAGGAATACGGCATTGCCTTTTCAATATTTTATCTTTGGAAATTTTTTACTTACCACTTTCATTTTACCTATCTAAATAAAGAACTCTCTAATTATACCTATTATCAAAAAAGGGATTTTCCTTATTTTGATACCAATATAAAAATTAATTTAGATTATTTTATTTTCCAAGTTAAATATTTAAGTTTCTTTAATTATCAATATGATTCCTTTCCTCATAATCTTTCTTTTATTTTAAAGAGAGAAGAGAAAAACTTTGATTGGCAGTTTAAACTAACGCGTTATTTAAAATTAACGAGAATAAGAAGGTGGTCAAATTCCTTTTTAATAAGTAAAGATTTTAAAAATCTCTCTTTTTGTTTAATTCTTTCTGATAATTACTATGAAGGGAAAGAGATAAAAAGAAAATATTTGATTTCACCAAAAATAAAGGGAAAGATAAGAAACTGGGAAATTATCCTTGCCTATTATTTTAATTATTTTAACAGAGATTTCAAAGTATATAACTTTGAGGAAGAGATATTAGAAGAGCATAGTTTAAAAGAAAATATAAAACAAAGATTGGTCTTCCAGATAAATTGCAATTTTTTAAACTTTTTATTAAAATTAAAGTTTTCTTTGGATAAGAAGATAGGTTATATAACTTATTTATCAATAAAGATATGAGAGATTATCATCTTCATCCCGGTTATTCCTTGGATGCCGAGGGAAGTTTAGAGGATTATATAAAGATGGCGATAAAATTAAATTACCAAGAGATTGGTTTTACTCCCCATTTAGAGATATCAAAGAAGAGAAAAGAGAGTGATGATTTTATTAAGTTAGGTAATCGGATTGTTGATATGCGTTCTGATTGGCTTTCTCATTATTTTTCTGAGGTTGAGAAGATGAAAAAGAAATATAAAGAGATAAAAATAAAGGCAGGTATTGAGGTTGGTTATTATGAAGAAGAGGAGGAAGAGATAAGGGAGATAGTAAAGAGATATCCTTTTGATTATATTTTAGGAGCGATTCATTCGTTAGATTCAATTTCCATTACTGAGGCAAAAGAGAATGAGAGGTTAATAAAGGCGTTTAGTAATGCAGGCGAATATTTAGAGAGGTATTTTTATTTATTAAAGAAGGCGATTGAGAGTAGGATATTTACTCATATTGCTCATATAGATATTTATAAAAAATTTGGTTATAAAATATTTGGGATGGAGATAAAGGTTTTGGGTTTAAGATATTTAAAAGATATCTTAAAACTGATGAAAGAGAATAATATTTCCTTAGAGATAAACACTTCTGGTTTTCGTCAGTTTTTTAAAGAGAGTTATCCATCGGAAGAGATAATAAGACTTTGTAAGAAAGTTGGGATAAAGAGATTTTTGATAGGTTCTGATACTCATTATTTAAAGGATTTTGGCGATTATATTCATTGGGGGTATTTAATTATAAAGAGGTATAGATTAAAAGTTAGGTTATAATTATTTTGAGGTATAGGGAGAGGGAGTATATATCAAAAAGTTATTATCTATCAAAGGTTTTTAAGAGTAAAGGGATAACCCTATAACCGATATCCTTACCATTCTTTATATCATCGGTTATTTTTATTTATCCTTTTTTCTTATTTATTTTTTAAGATTTTTTGAAGTGGCGATCCTTTTTTATTTACACTATAGAAGCAGCGATATTTTTTGCGATTTCTTTTTTAAGGAGTATTAAAAGCAATTTTTCTCTTATCTTTTCAGATAGTTTTTCAAATTTCTTGCTAATTATCACGAACCATACCACTGCCATTCCAATTTTTCCAATTCCAATCCTAATATCTCTTTTAGTAGATGTTTTTGGAAAGTTTTATTATCTTCTTTATAATCCACATCCTTCATAGCAGTAATAGGGCAGTAAATAAACAAATTAGAATATCATCAACAAAATAACCTCCACTTTTACTTTTTCATTCAAGATTTTAGAAATTTCTTAGGAATTTTATATAGAGTAGTAGTCATCTCTTTTTTTTATATCGATATATTCCTCATCGTTTAATTTCCGAAGGTATTCACACCACTTACAGGTTAAAGAAAGGTTCGGAGGTTCTGAAGATTCAAGCAGTTCTACCACTTCTTTAATAAAATTTAAAAACCTTTCTTCATCCTTTGGGATTTCGACCCACTCAATTTTTGCATTAAAAGAGAAGTATCCCTTATTTTTTAATTGGCTAACTTCTGAGGGATAGAAATATAATAACCCCAACTTTGTAACGGAGATAGGAGGCGATAGTTTCAAACGTTCTATAGTTTCTAAAGTAGGGTGCTCTAAAGCATAGAGATAGGCATGTAATTGACGGCTATAAAGTTTACGATGTTCCTCATTAGGATTACCAATTTTGAAATCTATAAGACCATACTCTCCATTGTCAAATTTAATAAGAATATCAAATTTTCCATAGATACAACAGGTAACATCACGACCAGATATTTGTAGAGGTATAGGTTTTGATTCAACATATCTTTCAGCATATTCCACAACCCCCTCTTTAAACCCTAATTCTGAAAATATCTCTTCTGTTCGCTTTCTATTATAATAATCTTTCAAAAGACCCGTCATTTTACTAAAAATAGAAGGTAAAGGGATGGATGGTTGGGAGATATTTAGTTTTACCTTTAAGTAGTAACATCTTTTACATTCTTCATATAAAAATGTAAAATCCGAGGGACTCAATTTATAGTCACAACAATTATATTTCATCTTTCACCTCCTTTTCTATTTTCTAAATCTATTGTTTATATATTATATTAATTGTCGAGTTAATATCAAGAGATGCAAATTTAGAAATTGTAATTATTGACAATTCCAATATAACTCTTAAGATTAAATTTTTATGTTTTGATATCTCCTCGTGATTTTTCTTGTAGAATTTGTGGATTTACTTTTTTAATTCTCTAACCAATAGTATCATCTGTTTTTTACCAGTCTTTCATAATTTAATATCCTTTTAAAGGGAATTTTGCTAAACGGACCCAAAAGTTAAAGTGAAAGATAATAATCTTTGACAATTGATTTTTTAATCTTATTATTTAAGGTGGATGAAGGAAGATATTAATAAAAAGGAGAGTTTTGAGGAGATTTTTAAAGAATATTATGATGCCCTTTTTAGTAAGATATTAAAGAAGGTGAAAGATATAAATTTGGCAGAGGATATCGTTGCCGAAACTCTTGAGAAGTTTAAAGAATGGCAGAATGTGATTAAGGATAGTAAAATTGAAGGTTGGCTCCTCACAACCGCTCACAATATTATGATTAACTACTTCCGAAAAGAAGAAAAATTTTCTCCCCTGCCAAAAGATCTTTCAGTTTCTTCATTAAATCCCCAAGAACTTCTTATTAAGAAAAGTGATTATGAAAAGATAATGGAAATTAGCAAGAAATTTTTAAATGAAAACCTTTATGAAATTTTTGAGTTATATTTTATTAAAGGTTATTCTTTAAAAGAGATTTCTCAAATAAAAAATACTTCCGAAGGAGCAATAAAGAAAAGTATTTTTAAAATCAGAAAGATTATTTATGAAAGAATTCCCAAATCAATAAAAGAGAGATATTTAAAAAGGAGGTAAAGGTGCCAGAAGTTTATTTAATAAAAGGTGATTTTGATTTTCTAAAGAAGGCAAAAAACTTCTTGGATAAGAAAAAAAACCTCTTTTATCTTGCTTCTTCTTATGAAAATCTTTATCTCCTTCAGATTTTTAAGAGATTAAAATTTGCTACCTATCTTTTTGATGGACAAAATTTTACTTTAATGGCAGATTTAGATAATTTAAAAGAATATCTAAAACCAAGGGAATATCTTCTTATCTTCTTTTTAAAGAAAGAGAAAAGAAAAATAAGGAAGATTTTTAATAAATTAGATGATTGTAAGATTGATTATCTCCTTACTATTATGGATATGGAAGAAGAGAAGATTAATTATCTACCAGAGATAATAAAGGAAGATGTTATTATTCAAAAAAAGACTGAGAGACTTTTAAAAGAAGTGGGCGAGATGAAAATTTTAAGCGAGAAGGAGAAGAGAGAGATATTAGAGAAGATAAAAGCGAAAATAAAAGAGAAGGAGGAGATAAGAGGTTCAGCAGATTTTATTATCTTACTTTTGGCAGTTTTTAACAAGATTTTTGGTATTACCCGATTGATGAAATATCTCTTTTTATTAAAGAAGGAGTTGAATATTGATAAATATTTTAAAAATTATTACCGCTTTCTTCCCTATTCTTTAGGTCCTTTTGACAAAAGGGTTTATAAAGATTTGGAAGATTTGATAAAAAAGGGATTGGTAGAAAAGATTTTCCACCCAAAAGTAAAGATTTCGGAAATTGAGAAGGAGATAATTAGATATTTTGATGAAGAAATAATTTGTGAATACCGATTAAGTGAAAGGGGTTTAAAAGAAGCCCAAAGAATAATCAATATTGTTAACAAGATTGATAAGAATTTATTAAAAGAAATAACTAAACTAAAAACCAAATATCAGAAATATAATTTACTGAAATTGCTAAAAGAGATCTATTCTAAATACCCTGAATACCAAAGGAAATCAAAGATTTGGGAGAAGATAAAGGATTATTGATGAATAATTTTTCTAAGTTATTGTTGTCGGTATTAACAATTCTCTTAATTATCATCTATCTTCAAAATGTATCTTTAAAAAGAGAGATTGAAAGTTTGAAAAATAAAATTGATGGAATTCAGAAATCAGAAATGCCTACTTCTTCCTTAGGGAAAAAATTAAGTGAAAAAATGTTAGAGGAAGAGTTAAAAGAAGAAAAATTAAAAGAGGAAGTAATTTTTATTGGTAATTCTAAGACCTTAAAATTCCATTTACCCTATTGTCAATGGGCAAGAAGAATAAATCCTGCCAATAAAGTTTATTTTAAATCAAGAGAAGAGGCATTGAAAAGGGGCTACAAACCTTGTAAGATATGTAATCCCTGATAAAATGCTTCTATTTTAAAAACAGGCTAAAAGTTAAAGATATTTTTTAGACCTTTTAATTTAATCTTTTGGTATTTTTAATTTTTGCGGCATAATTTGTCCAGAAGTTTCTCGGCTATCCTGCAATACAATACGAGGTTTAACAGAAGTCTTTGGACCAATATACTTTATAAGGACAATACTATCTAAATAAGCGCCTTCATATTGAATACTTCCATCGCTTACAAAGCGAAAAGCAATCCATACTTGAGAACGTCCGCAGAGATTTCCTAATCCTGGAACATCGGTTAAGTCCAATATTCTTTCTTCCCATTGGGAAAAATTACCTGTACACCAATAACTCCGATAAAACCAAATTCCGTCAACAGAAGCTCCTGCCCATAAAGAATCGTAACCTGCTTCAGTGTTAGCCCACCGATAAAATGATACATAGGCATCATATGCATCCGCCAAGGAAAAGGGACCATAAACCATCCAGGCATTCATATTGGAAGCATAACCTTGTGATGGATTTCTTGATGAGCCAGCGCACCAACCACTATAATAACCTTGATAACTGCGGTAAGATGTTTTGCCCCAAGTTGGAGTTCCATAAAGAGTCCAAGTTGAACCTGGGAAAGCGCCTTCAAAGTTTTCAGACATTATTATTACTTCTTCTTCAATATCAATAGTGACTGACGAAGACCAAGCGCTTGTATCGTTGTGGATATCTTTTGCTTGTGCTTTAATATAGAAAGTTCCGGGACGAGAATAAGAGTGACTCATCGAGATAGATGAGCCAGAGGGTAGATACCTACTCCAATCAGAAGTTACTCCGTCGCCCCAATCAAAGCGGATAGCAATACTATCTCCATCTGGATCACTGGCGGATGAAGAAAAGATGTAAGGAATATTTATATAACCAGAAGTGGGTCCACTGGGAGTTGAAGGTGTGTTAGGATTTTGGTTAACTCTAATTATTATTACAAGGGGTGGAGACCATTCAGATTCAGTACCAAATTTATCCTTTGCTTTTACTTTTATATTAAAAGTGCCTGGTGAAGTATAAATGTGTGATTGTGAAACTACTTGACCACTTGGATAATATTGAGTCCATATAAGAGCACTACCATCACCCCAATCAAATTGGTAAGCAATGCTGTCTCCATCGGGATCAATAGCGGAAGTGGAAAAGTTATAGGAAGTATTTATAATTCCATTTGTTGGACCTGTTGGAGTAGAGGGTGGATAAGGTACTTGGGATGAAATTGAAATTTTGTGAGGATTTGACCAATGTGATTCTTTGCCTTTTATATCCTTTGCTTTTGCTACAATATCATAATTGCCGGGTTTTAAATAGATATGACTTTGGGAAATACTTTGTCCCGAGGCATAATAAGTTGTCCAACTATCTCTTGTTCCATCACCCCAATTAAACAAATAGGCGATATCGTCTTTATTGGGGTCGGTTGTTTGGACTGTGATATTTACCGGTATATTAGTTTTGCCTGTGTCTGGCCCACTAAGTGTAGGAACATTAGGCGGTTTTTCTCTTTGACATCCTAAAAAAATAAAAATTATTGCTAAAAGAAAATAAATTATAAAGTATTTCTTCATGATTCCTCCTTTTCTTTAAAAATTCCTAATATCTTCCAAAATTTTTTCTAAAGGTGGCGTATCAAACCATTTTTTTCCAGTAATTTCATTCGCGTAGGCTTGGTAAATATCTTCTATTAATCTTTTCAAATCAAAAGGAAGGCTTGGTGGATTTATTTTTACTAACTCTTTCCATTTTATTTGGTCTTTTTTCTTTGCCTTTTCTATCTCCTTAAACCATTCAGTTTTTCGGTAATAAATCCGAGCAATCTCTTTACTTACCGGAATATTTTTATAACTGAAACGACATTCATCCAAAGTGCCAATCACATCAACAACAATTATTTTCCTCTCTTCATCAAAACCAAATTCAAATTTGCCATCCTCATTAAAAAGACCAATCTTTGCTACTTTTTCACTTATCAATCTATTTAAAAGTAAGGTCTTTTCTTTTATCTCTGCTAATTCTTCTTCTCTTAAATTTACTAATTCCTTTGCCTCTTTTAAATTTAAATATCTATCAATCTCTTCTAATTTTGTTGAAAAATCAATTATTGGATTCTCTAAAATTTGTCCGGGTTTTGGTATCTCTTTTAATCCTAATTCATTTAATTTCAAACTACCCTCTTTTAATCTTTTAAAAACTGATGAACCTTCAGGTAAAGAATTACGGTAAATAATTTCTAAGGGTATTAAGAAATTTGCCTTTTCTTTTTTATAGATTGAATAATCATAATTACCATTTTTGATTTCTGGTTTTAATACCCTTAAAAGTTTTATCTCCATTATATTAGTTGGCTTTTTGAGTTCTTCTAATCTTTTAATCTTATTATCTTCTAAAACTCCTAAATAATGGGTTTTAATTCCCAATTCTTCTAATTTTTCAAAAAAATAGGCCGCCACAAGACAGATTGCTGCTCCCTTCTTTTCAATCTTATCAGGCATCTCTCCCCAGTCAAAAACTGAATATCTATCAGAAAAAATAAAACGACCAATTCCTGCTTCTTTTTCTTTTGGTTCTTTTATAATTAATAAATCTTTGACACTTCCCATTTATTTATTAATAAATACTAAGGAATTGGTGTGCCGATAAATATCAAAAACTTCAATAATAAATTTTAAAAAATCTCTAATTCCTAAACTTCTTTCAATCCCTTCTTGTAAAATTCTTTTCGTTTCTTTTTCTTGTAGAGAGAAATTGGGATAGCAAGTTTGGTAAATATTATAAAGGGTATAAAAACACTCATAAAGATCTTTTACTTTTAAATTCTTTAAAGTTATTCTGTTTTTAAATAAAGTGGTTAATCTTAAATATTCATAGTTATAAGTTAAAGGAGTTGTTGCCATTACCATACTTAGATAGGCATCTTTATAAATATAAGGGGTTGGTTTCATTTTGTTGTGAATCATTTGGTTATCAATCTTTTTCAATTCTGAGTCATTATAACATACCCTAACAAGCCCATTTAAAAAATTTAATCCTTTTAGAAAATCTTGGAAATGCCATAGATGGGCAACCGTTTCTGCTTCATCAATTATTAATAAAATTCCATAAAGATTTAATTGGCGAGCAATATAGGAAAGGGAAGAGATAAGATAACAATAGAAATCACTGGCAGTAGAAAAATCGTATAAAGCCGGAATTCTTATTCCACCCTTTATCCGAAATTTGTTAGTAAGATAGACAGCATATTCTTTCGTGCTTTCGCCTTCCAACCATTGCCACAAAACTTCGCTTTTGGCACTTCCCTCATCAATACTTTTTAATTTGGGCAAAAGTTTTGAGAAAAAGATATTATCATAAAGATTTAAATTAGTGGCTTCCCTTAATAAATCGCGAAAGCCATATTCCTGATTATTTTTTAAAAATCTCAAATTAAAAACAAACTCTTTCCAGAATCTTTTTGGTCTGTGGGGTGAGACCTCATCCGGCGTTAAAGTAATCTTTGAGACACAGACACCTTCTTTTAAGGCATAATGATATAAATATTCTAAAAGATGGGTCTTGCCAGTTCCGTATTCACCTTCAATTAAGCAGGTATCACCTTTTCCCTCTTTTAATTTTTTTATAATCTTTTTAAGAGTATCTATCTCTTCTTCTCGACCAAAGGTAAAATCTTCGCAATCCTGTCGGGGAACAATTCCCATCCTTAAGGCCTCGCAGATTCTTTTCGCTTTTATCTTATCAAATTTCTTTTCTAAGAGATCAATTTCCGAAATAAAAAGAAGTCTTTTCTTTAAGACCCAAAGTCTTAGGCCAGAATTAAAATGGACAAAAAGTTCTTGACCATTTAAACGAGAGGAGATAACCTCACCTTCACCAAAAACTGGATGGGAAACAATTACCCTTTTAGTTATTTCCATCAAAACTCCTCACTCTCAATCTCTTTTTCCTTTTCTTCTTCAATCTTCTTTAAAGAGGTTTTCAAAATCTCTTCGGCCTCTTTTTTACTAAGACCGGCTTTAAAATCTTTCGCTTTTAATCTAAAAAAGGCTTCAATAATTCCTAAAACAAAGAGTCTCCGGAAACTGATATCTAAAGCAAAAGTTGTTAAGCAGGCTTCGGATAAGACATCAATGGTTGCTTTTAATATCTTTTCATTGAAAGAGGCATCGTAAGCAATCTCAAATAAACGGGCAAGTTTTAAACCAAGTTCGTATAAAAACTCTTCGGGCTTTTTCTCAATCGCTTCTAAATTGATTTTCACACCGGTTGGATTTGTAGCGGTGAAGGTGCTTCTCAATCGCTGTTTTAATGCCTCGTAAACACCGCCACTTCCTTCTAAGATTAGATTTTCATCAGTAACCGCATAGAAAAACATCACACCAGGTAGTCGGGCATTGCCACACTCATCAATAATCTGCCTTAAATTGTCTAATGCCCTTCTTTTATCTCGGGAACTGGAAATACTCAATCCCCTTTCGGCTTCATCAAAAAATAGAATAAGTCCATTATAACCAATTAAATGTCCCCATTGGGCTAAAGAACGGATAAAACGAAAAGCAGTGCTTTTATCCAATCTTTCGGAAATCCGATATCTTCCCCGAATATCCTTCGTAATCTCTTCACCTTTAAGATATTGGATTAAATTTTCAAAACTTTCATAATCCTCTCTTATTAAGGCTTCAAAACTTCCCCTTAAAGCATTTAAATAAGAGATTGATTCAATACCACTCAATCCTTCCAAATAACTATAAAAATCTTCTTTCTTAGAAACCTGCTCTTTTATTTTTTGATACCAAAGTTTGATAATATTATCAATTCCCCTTTCATAATAAAAAGTGTCAAAACTAACATCTTCAGAAATTTTTGGTGCCATTAAATTTAAGGCAATTACTTTATAGACAAGTTCCAACTTATCAAAGGGACATTCAACCGGCGAGAGGGAGACATAACTTGTAAGATAATTATTCTCCATTGCCTTTTTTCTAAGACAATATAAAAAATGGGTCTTGCCACCACCATAATTGCCAACAATCAATTTAAAAGAAGATAGTTTTAATTTTAAATAATCTTTAAAATATTCCTCTTCAATAACTGATAGATATTTTTCCAATCCAACAGTGTAATATTCTAAGCCAAATTCTGGTGGTGTGCCATAAGAACCAAGTTTATGGACGATTGCTTTTGCCAATTCCTTTTTTATCATATTTTCTCAAAAGAAATATAGGAAAAATAGGTTCCTTCACCCATTTCATTATTTGGTATCCAAATTGATTTCCTTTTATCCAAGGTGGCATCAAAAGGAGCAATCCAGAGTTTAAAAGAATAATTTTCTAATTGGTTGCCTAAAGAGGTTTTTAATCGGTATAAATCATAACTGAAATTTATTCTGGAATATTCTTTAAAATTATCTTTTTTTGGGTCTAAATAAAAATCTTTCTTTTGTAATAGAAAAATGAGTTCAGAAAGTAAATCAATTAAAAATATCTTTTCACCAAAATTTAGTTTTTGAAAGAATAAGGAACGCTCATAACTTAAAAGAAGTTTTTTGAAATATTCATTAGGATTAAAAGGATAATCCAGATAACTTAAATACTCTTTTAAAGTTTTTACAATTGTTTGGGGATGTAAAGGAATTTTTGTTTTTAACTTCTCAATCTTTGGTCCGTAAAAAAGTTGGCAATTATTTAAATCAAAATTTATCTCCAAAGTAAAGATTCCGATTTTAAGTGTGGGAAAAATTCCGCTAAAAGATAAATTATTTTTCTCTAACTCTTCTTTTAATTCTCTACCAAATATTTCCTGCTTTTCTAAAATAGTATTTTTTAACCATTCTTCCTCTTTTTTTATCCATTCAAAAACAAGATTTTTTAAATCATTAAATTCAATTTTCTCACAAAGTTCTTTAATCTTTTTAAGGTTTTTTTCTAATAAAGAGAGGTCTTCTTTTTTTAATTTAATTTTTTCGTAATTACCAATTAATCTTCCAAAAAACTTGGTATATTTAGAGATTAGATTCAATTTTTCCACCATAAATAAATTATAGGAAAATAAATTTAAAAAAGCAAGTTTTAATTTTAATA
>CALHQW010000036.1 GCA_938040315.1 uncultured bacterium | reverse complement strand
ATTCTAATTTTTTCTGTATTAGTAACTATTACATTAAAACTACTACCTTTAATTATAGGGATATCTTTTTCTCCATCTCGGGTATAAGTAATTTTTACAGTACTAATAAATCGTTTATATAACCTTGGAGGCAAAATTTTTTCATAAGGAATATCGGAAATTTCTTTTAAGGCGCCTAAAATTGTTTTGCCGGGAGCAAAAACTAAAGCATTTTTCACAAATGGACCATCTGGATATTCAAGCGCCATTGCAAATTCAGTGGCAATAATAGAACCGATTAAAACTGTTTTTCCCGCACCCATTGCTAAGGCTAAAATATAACTGGGATAAGGTAAAAATAATGATTCCCTTAAACCCTCTAAATGATATCTTCTGACAAAATCATTATCTTCTTTTATTTTCTTAAAAACGGCTTCTATACCCCCACCATTTGAAAAGGCAATTTCTTCCAAATCTTCTTGTGTAAGCCTTATATTTAAAACATTCAATAGTTCTCTACCTTGAAAATACTTTTTATATAAATCAAAAATATGAGGAGTATTTTCTATTAATCTTAAATACCAGTAAGTTTCTAATGCTTCAAACTGGGCTTTTCTTAAATATCTTAAATTCTGATTTTCTGCATCTAAAAAATTATATTCAAAAATCTCTCTAATTACCGAATAATCAGATTGGTAACCACTTTCTCGCCAATTTTTTACTTTTCTTTTTAAAATTTCATTTAAACTCATATTTTATACTCTCCTTTGGCATCAATTCTTTTTGCTTGATTTTATTCTTACCAAATTAATAAATCTCTTTTTGAAGTTTTAGAAATACACTTTTTAAAATACCTTGATTTAATTTTCATCAAATTATCCTTTTTCATAATATTATATTATATTTTATTTAAAAGTCAAGTGATTTTTATGAGAAATTTAAACTGATTAAGTTCTTAAATTTAGTACAATTTTCTTAGAAAACTGGGGGTTAAGAGCCTTAAGACAAAGGGAGTTCTTCGCCTTTTTATTATTAAAAGGAACAAGACTTATTGAAAAAGTAAGAAAATGGCGAAGTCAAAAAGTAAAAGATTGCTTATCTATAAAAAGGAGTTGTCGCTGATTGTTTTTCACCCTTGGGAGCCATACAGGTATCATCCCCTGCTAACCCTCCCTTTCCTTTGTCATCTTTAAAAATCATTATCTTGTTTATTCTGAAGAGAAACAGAACTAAAATTTTTTTTATTTATCCTAAGTAATAATATAATATAGCACTTTTGGGAAAATAGCAAGGAAAAAATTGGGTTAAAAGGTTATAAAGTAATTACAAATAGCAATTAAAGCATCCTTTGTTTTTCTCATTTTCTGTTGCGTTGTTATAACTCCTTTTATACAATGTTCAAGAAGAGTTTTATTATAACAAAGCCTTTTATTACAATTATCATCTTCTTCACAATCTACCCACACTGGAAGACAAAGAGAGAAAACATTTAAATTATATTCTTCATATGTCCACGATTCATCTTCTTCGGCATTTTCTTCTCTAACAATACCATAGGAAATTTTATTTTTCTTTAATATTTTAGTTATATACTTAATAAAGGATTCTGTGTTTTTAAAAGTTAAAATTCCACTATTTTTTACATTTCTCTTAATAAAAAAATTTTCAATTGACACATCCTTTTCCCAATTTTTATTGGAAACATCCATAACAATAACTAGCGATAATTTATTCCATACCTCCTTTAAATTCCTTTTAAAATAATCAATAGTGTTATGGGCTCCTCTCATATTCTGTTCCTCGTCCTCGGTAAATGTTACATAAATATTTGCAGGCAATTGATTATCTAACATTGCGCTTAATAAAATAGCAATTGATGCACTATTATCAAGGGTTCCTTTGATAATCTCAGAATTTGGAAAATCAAGAAAATAATCCGTATCTTTAAAAACACTATCAATATGACAAGATATCAAAATTGTATGTTTATATTTCTCATCATATTGATTATAATAAATCAAAAGAAACCCATCGTCAACAATTTTTTTCCAATTAGAATTCTTTAAAAGTTCAATAATCTGCTTGCGTCTGGTAGGAGCATTAACTTTTTTTAGTAATTCTATTATTTTAGACCTCCTTAGTTTAAATTCCGTTCTTAACTTTTTTGTTGGTGTATAAGAGCATATAAACACACATCTTTAAGAGGACACTCTTTACATTGTGGAGTATCCTTACATATATTATATCTATTTTTTGCACAAAAGGACCAAATAAAAATATCTACAATGCCAGGAGCACTGCCTAATTCTATCTCTTCCACTGTGTAATCCTTTAAATAGTCACTACAAAATTTCTTTAAAGCATCCTGAAGATCCCTTTTTTTTAATGGATCGCTTCTTTCACTACTACAAGCATGATATATTCCGCTTCTAATAATAAATCTCATTTGGTGCCTATCTATTGGTATCCTATCCCAATACCCAAAATCTCGCAGATAAAGGTCCCTTCCTTTTTCACCCAATACCACAGTGCCTCCTTCTTGCGCCATTTGATAAAGCTCCTCTGTAAACTTTTGCACTGTTTGATTTCTAAGATAGTTAAAAAGTTCATCTATCTTTCTCTTTATTATCTCTCTCACAACTATTTCATTCGCCAACCTATCAATTAATTCTTTTTTTGCTTCTTCTATTCTATCTCTAAAATTTTCTCTACCATACTTCTCCTCAAAACTCCTCCATAGATTATCAAAATTTTGGGGTAACCTAAAACGTTCGCTGTTAGTTATTATTAATTTAATTATCATACCCAATGCCCTAAAAGAATCCTCATTGTTTTGAAGATGTGTTTTATTTTCTTTAAAATTTTGTAGGTCATTTTTAATTTTTTCAGCATAATTATTCTCCAACATCCATTTAACAGTTTCTTTGAATTTCTTAGCAAAGGTTTTTATGTTAAAAATGTTATCCATATTAACCTCCTTCTTAAATATCCATTTTTTAATTCTATTAGCCTTTTTTATCATTTCAATATTAAAATTAAATCTCCTCTTTTAATTATTTAGTTTTTTTCTTTTAGTCTTTTATAAAATTTATAAGTATTTGCAATTTTCTATTTTCTTTTTTTAACGTGTTTACCAGTTGTTGAAATTTGGAAATGTTTACATTTACTCTCTTATGAAATTGATTTGGATCCGTTGGAAGATCAAAATCATTAATGTTGATTTTTTCTTCCTTAACTATTTCTAAAACCCATTCTTCTAAACGCGGACAAATTAATATAACTTTATTATCTCTTTCTTTATCTTTATATAATTTTAATCCTTCTTTTGATTGAATATGCTTTAATTTCTTAAAATAGTGAGGTTGCGGACTATTTGGATCTTCATCCATAATGCCTATACTATTTTCTGTTTTTTCTAATACTTTACAAATCTCTCCTCTATTTCCTGAATGTATAATCTTACTACTTACTGATAAATGATGAATTAATGCTTTATCTGCTTTACATTCTACATAAATATAACCCATTATTTTTCTATAAAATTTTCAATATTAAAGAAAATATCTTTTGTTTGATTTAATATCTCTTCTTTTTCTTTCTCATTTAATTCTTTTAATTTTGTTTGGTATTCATCTAAATAAGTTATAAAAATTGCTGTATCATCTTTTGGCGCTTTTTCTAAAATAGAAAGCAATAAATAAGGATTATGAGTAGAAATAAAATATTGATTATTATTATCTAAGGCTATATCTTCTGCTAATATTTTGGTATAATAAGGAAAAGCATGCGCTTCCGGCTCCTCAAAAATTAAAACCGAGTTTTTATTACTTTCAATAGCAGTAAGAAAAAATATAACCCTTTGTAAAGTATCTGAAAGCAAAGAAAATGGATGTAAAATTGCTCTCTTTGAAGATGGAGATCTTTTAATAATCTTTATTTTTGATTCACTTTCTTCCAAAACTAACTCAAGACCATATTCTTCTAATAAATCACTAATCAGTTGATAAATTTCATTATTAGATGATAAAATTGCTAACAAATTTTCACCACTTGGCGGCAAAAGAGAATCAAACTCCTTTCGAGGAAAAGTAGTTAAAGATTTAAATCGATAAAATTTAAAGGGAGACTTTGTTGGCAAAGGAGATGATAAACGGATAATTCCACCATTAATACCCATCTCTACGATAAGAGGTTGTTCTCTCGCCGACGCAGGAAAACCAGGAAAGAAAAAACTAATTTCAACTCTATCATCCTTACTACTTCCGACCCAGATAAATTCATCAACCTTAACTTCAATTTTCTCTGATATCTGGTTATCATAAAATAAATTCATCAGGTTTTCTACTCTAAAAAAAGATTTTATTTCATAAATAAATGGTAAAGAAAATATTCCTAATGCTTCTAAAAGATTTGATTTTCCGGTGTTTGGCTTTCCAATAAATAAATTTATTCTTTTAGCATTAAATTCACATTGCTTTATTGATTTAAAATTTCTAATAGAAACTTTTTCAATTTGCTTTTTAGGCATTTCCATCGTAAATTATATTTATATTCTAATATAAAGTCAAGATAATTAAAAACTACTTATATTTAGAGGTTCAACTGCTTTTAGTAATTTTAAAAATCGCTGACGCTTATCAGTATTCTTATATTTTTCATAAGGAAAACAAAAAAACGGGAAGGTTGCTAATCGTTCAATAATATTTTGATATTTTGGCTCATTTTTAAAAAGAGAAAAAGTCTTATTTAAAAAGTAGGTCTTACTAATTTTTATGAAATTAAAAGGTCTTTTATTAATAAAATTTTTCTTTATCTCTTTATTTTTCTTTTTACCTCTCCCTACAGGGTACCATCCCCCACTCCCCTACCCAACGAGCCTTCCTCTTTTTGTTTTTAAAGTTTTTTTCTTAATTTATTTATGTTGGATGAAAATGTTACTAATAATCCTTCTGATAATATCTCAATTTGGTAAATTAAATTAATAGTAAATAAACCCATTTCGTTTTTTTATATAAATAAATATAGTCAATTTTTTAAAAAGGTCAAGAAAAATTTAAGAAATTTTACTCTTCTATTGACAATTCCTTATCTTTTGATTAAAATAAAAAATAGCGGGGCGTAGCGCAGCGGTTTAGCGCGCTTGGTTCGGGACCAAGAGGTCGCTGGTTCAAATCCAGTCGCCCCGATTTTTTTAATACAATTTCAAAAATGAATATTAAACTCTTTAAACTAATTGATGAAGAGGATATCAAAAATAAAGTAAAAGAATTAGCAGAAAAAATAAGTAGCGATTATTCTGATAAGGAATTAATTTTAATCGGTATTCTAAAAGGTGCCTTCGTCTTCTTGTCTGATTTAATAAGAAATTTAACTATTCCCTGCTTGTGTGATTTTATTAAAGTGAGTAGTTACGGAAAAGGAACGGAAAGTTCTGGGATAGTAAAAATTTTATCTGATATCTCAATAGATATTAAAGATAAAGATATCTTGTTAGTAGAAGATATCGTTGATACTGGTTTAACTTTGAAGTATCTTATTGACCATCTCTCATTAAAAAAACCAAAATCAATAAAAATCTGTGCCTTACTTGATAAAAAAGAGAGACATAAAATTGAAATACCAATTGATTATCTCGGCTTTACTATTCCTAATAAGTTTGTTGTCGGTTACGGAATTGATTATGATGAGAAGTTTCGTTATCTTCCTTATATTGGTTATATTGAATTGGAAAAAAGTTAAATGGAAAAAAATAATCTTATCTCATTAATAAAAGTTGCGAAGGGTGAAAAGAAAGGAAGTTTACTTATTAAAAATTGCCTCTTTTTAAATCTCTTTAATGGCGAAATTGAAGAGACTAATATTTTGATTGATAATGAATATATTGCTGGTATTGGTAGAGAGTATAATGAAGGTGAAAGAGTAATTGATGCCAAAAATTTATATGCTCTGCCCGGATTTATTGAGAGTCATATTCATATTGAAAGTTCTTTACTCTCCTTAGAGGAGTTTAGTTATTATGCCTTGCTTTCGGGAACAACTACTTGTATCTGTGATCCCCATGAGATTACTAATGTCTTAGGAATTGATGGGATAAAATATTTTTTAAAGGCAAGTGAGCATTTATTAGTTAGTTTTTATTTCTATTTTCCTTCTTGTGTTCCAGCAACTCCTTTTGAAGACCTGCCTTTTAAAATCACTTTCTCTAATTTCTCTTATCTTCTTAAAAATAAAAGAATAATTGGTTTAGGTGAAGTGATGAACTTTCCTGGTGTTCTTTCTTTGGAGAAAGATTTAATTAATAAGATTTATTATACCCAAAAGGTTAATAAAGTTATTGATGGTCATTCACCTTTACTTTTGGGAAAAGATTTAAATGCCTATCTCTCCTCAGGAATCTATTCTGACCATGAGATAACCAATTTAAAAGAGGCAAGCGAAAAATTGAAAAAAGGAATGTATCTAATGATCAGAGAAGGTAGCGCAGCAAAGAATTTTTTAGATTTGAAAGAGATAATAAAAGAAGGTGCTATTGATAGATTAATATTCGTTTCTGATGATATCCATCCAGAAGAACTTATTAATTTTGGACATTTAAATCGGATATTAAAAAAAGCGGTTAGTAATAATATTCCTGCCCATTTTGCTGTGAGGATGGTTAGTTTAAATCCTGCAAATTTCTTTGGTTTTAAAAGACTGGGATTAGTTGCACCCGGATATAAGGCAGATATCAATTTAGTTAATAATTTAAAGGATTTTAAAACTATCTATCTTATCAAAGAGGGTAAAGTAGTCGTTGAGAATGGCAAGGTTTTAGATATCAAAAAAGAAAGTTACAAATCCTTTCTATCTAAGAAAGTCTATCACACTATTAAAGTAAAAAGAATAAAAGAAGAAGTTTTGAAAGTCTTGGGAAATAAAAGTCGGTTATTAAGGGTTATTAAGATTATTCCTAATCAGATTATTACCGAGGAACTTTTAACTTATCCAAAATTGGAGAAGGATTGGGTAGTGAGTGATAAAGAAAGGGATATATTAAAACTGGTGGTTATTAATCGGCATAAAAAAGAGGCACAGATAGGTATTGGTTTTGTTAATGGTTTTAATTTAAAAGAGGGAGCAATTGCCTCTTCGGTTTGCCATGATTCTCATCACTTAATTGCCTGCGGAGTAGATGATGAGAGCATTGTTTCAGCGATTAATAAAATTATTGAAGAACAAGGTGGTTTATGTATTACTAATAAAAAAGAAATTTTAGGATTTTTGCCTTTAAAAATTGCCGGTTTAATGGCTAATTTGAAAGCAACCGAAGTGGTTAATAATTTAAATTTCCTTCTTAATCTCGCCAAAAAATTAGGTTGCCAATTAGAAAATCCTTTTATTACCCTATCTTTTCTTGCCTTGCCAGTTATTCCGGAATTGAAACTGACTGATAAAGGATATTTTAGTGCCAAAAACTGGCAATTTGTCTCATTGTGGAGTTAAGAAATAGATTATTTGTTGGTGTTATCGGACCAAGTAATCCCAGTAAAGAAATTTATGAACTTGCCTATAAAGTTGGACGGGAGATTGGTAAAAGAAAATGGATCTTGGTCTGTGGCGGCTTAAAAGGTGTGATGGAAGCGGTTGCCAAAGGTGCAAAAGAAGAAGGCAGTTTAACAATTGGTATTTTACCCGATGAGGATAAATCCCTTGCCAATCCCTATATTGAGATTCCCATTGCTACTGGTTTAAAAGAAGCAAGAAATTTAATAATTGTTTTAACAAGTGATGTAATTGTTGCGATTGGTAAGGGATACGGAACATTATCAGAAATTAGTTTTGCTTTAAAATATAACAAAAAAGTATTTGGCTTAAAGACTTGGAATAAAGAACTACCAATTATCAAGGTGAAAAGTATTAAAGAATTGATAGAAAAGATTTTACATCTTGCATATTAGATATTGATAATTATAATTATTAATGAATAAGATGCTTAGAGAAAAGGTAAAGGTGGAGATTGAAATTGGTTTACACGCAAGACCAGCAGCAGAATTTGTAAAGATTGCCGAGAGATTTAAATCAAAGGTTAGGGTCTGTAAAGATGGTATTTGGGTAAATGGTAAAAGTATCCTCTCTTTATTAACTTTGGCAGCCGAAAGGGGAAGCGAACTAATATTAGAAACTGATGGGGTTGACGAACAAGAAGCAATGAATGCCTTAAAAAATTTCTTATCTAATAAATGAAAGAAAGAATATTAAGGGGTATTCCGGTAAATGGGGATTTTGGTTATGGTGAGATAAAAATCTATTATCCCGAATTACCAGTTATTGAAAGAAAAGAGATTTTAAGTGATGAAATTGAAAAAGAATTAGAAAGATTTGAAGAGGCGATTTTTTTAAGTAAAGAAGATTTTGAAAAGATTTATCAGAAAGTAAGGGATGAGATGGGCAAGGATATTGCCGAATTTATTAAAATCCAAATTGCCTTTCTTACTGATGAAACTATCATCGAAGAGACAAGAGATTTTATTAAAAAAGAAAAGGTACCTGCGGAATATGCCTATTCAGAGATTATTAAAAGGTATTACCAAAATTTAGCAAGTAAAGGGCATTCGGTCTTTATTGATAAGAGTTTGGAAATCTTTGATGTCTGTTTATATGTGATTGAGAAATTAACCAATTATGAGAAAAGATTTTCCCTTTTTCAACCAACTGAGAAATGTCTCATTTTTGGAAAGTCTTTATCACCAATGAATATGGCAATTTTAGATAAAAACTATATCTTAGGAATTGCTTTAGAAATGGGTGGCAAAACTTCCCATATTTCCATAATGGCAAAGGCAAAAGAAATTCCAACAGTTGTTGGCGTAGAAAATCTATTACATTTTAGTAACAATGTGAAAAAGGCAATTATTGATGGTAACCGAGGAATGGTAATTCTTAATCCGACAGAAAAGCGATTAAAATTCTATGAGAAGGAGAAAGAGGAGATAACAAAAAGAAAAAAAATGATAATTGCCCAAAAAGAAAAGGAGGCAAAAACAAAAGATGGAAAATATATTGATATCTCAGCCAATATTGAATTTATTTATGAAGCAGTAATTGCCAAAGAGAATGGTGCAAAGGGAATTGGTCTTTTTAGAACCGAATACCTTTTCTTATCAAAGAAAGATTTACCAAGTGAAGAAGAACAATACCAACTTTATAAAGAGGTGGCGGAAAAGATGAAACCCTATTTTGTTATTATTAGAACCTTTGATTTAGGTGGTGATAAGATAATTCCTGGTTATTTTGAGAGCAATCCCTTTTTAGGTTGGCGGGGAATAAGATTCTGTTTAAGTAATTTAAATTTTTTCAAAACCCAATTAAGGGCAATCCTTCGGGCTTCCCAAACAAAAAATATTAAGATAATGCTACCAATGGTAACAAATATTGATGAAATTATCAAAACGAAACAACTTTTAAATGAATTAAAAGAAGAACTGAAAAAAGAGAATATTGATTTTGATGAGAATATTGAATTAGGAGTGATGATTGAGACACCTTCGGCTGTTTTACTTTCTGATGTTTTTGGCAAACTTTGTAATTTCTTTTCTATTGGTTCTAATGATTTAACCCAATATACCTTGGCTTGTGATCGAGGAAATGAAAAGATTAGTTATCTTTTTAGCCATTATCATCCAGCAGTTTTAAGATTGATAAAAGAGACAATAAAAAATGGTCATAAGAATGGTATTTGGGTAGGCTTGTGTGGCGAATTGGCAAGCGAACCTTTCGGAATAATTATCCTTCTTGGTATGGGAATTGATGAACTATCAATGGCACCCCAATTTATTCCTTATGCGAAAGAACTAATCTCTTTTTTAGATATTGATTTTTGTAAAGAGATTGCTGAGAAGGTAGTAAATTTCTCAACCGTTAATGAAGTAATTAGATATCTTAAAAAAAGAGTCAAAAAAGAAGGGATTTTTTTAGAAAAATACTCCTATGTTTGATTTAATCTACCATTTTCCTGAACAATTAAAAGAATCCTTAGAGATTTCTTTAAAATCGCTAAGAGAAAAAAGAGATTTTTTTAAGAGAATAAGCAATATTAGTCAAATTGTTATAACTGGGATGGGTGGTAGCGGTATCGCTGGTGATATTGTTTTTAGTCTATCTTTTCCTTTTTTGAAATATCCCTTAATTGGCATAAAAGATTATCAAATGCCATCTTTTTGTAATAAAAATTCTCTCTCTTTTGTTGTTAGTTATTCGGGCGAAACCGAGGAGACTATCTATACTTACTATTCTCTAAAAAAAAAGAATTTACCTTTAATTGTTATCACCTCGGGTGGTAAATTAAAAACTCTATCAGAGAAAAATAATGATTTACTATTTCTTTTACCCAAAAATTATCCACCCCGTCAGGCTTTGGCTTATTTAACAATCCCCATTTTATTAACTTTGAGTTATTTAAAAATTATTCCCAATTGTGAAACTCCTATTAAAAAAACAATTTTATATTTAAAAAAAATAAGAAAGAAATTAAATGAAAAGGCAAAAAGAATTATTAAATCTTGCGAAAATAAAATTCCTTATATCATTGTTGATTCTTATTCTTATTTACCAATTGCCTATCGTTGGAAAAACCAATTTAATGAAAATACTAAAATTTTAGCCTTTTATAGTTATCTGCCGGAACAAAATCATAATGAGATCAATGCCTTACCTTTTTTAGAAGATTTTAAAAATAATCTCTTTATTTTTATTTTACAAAATCCCCTATCTCATAAAAGAAATCTTTTAAGAATAAATTTTCTTTTAAAACTACTGAAAGATAAAAAAATCTTCAATTTATTAATAACCCCTTTTAGTAAAAATAACTTTTTAAATATTTTTGCTTTAATTATGCTTGGCGACTTTATAAGTTATCATTGGGCATTAAAGAGAAAGATTGATCCTTTAAAGATTGAATTGATTGAGGAGTTAAAGAAATATTTAAATAAATTTTAAAAGGAGTTAAGTATGAAAAGCAGAGTAAAAGTAGTTATTCCGGCAGCCGGTGAAGGAAGAAGATTAAAACCCCATACCCACACTACTCCGAAACCGCTCCTTTCGGTTGCTGGCAAACCGATTATTGGTCATATAATGGAGAGGGTGAAAGAATTGGCACCGGAAGAAGTAATAATGATAATTGCTCCTTCCGGCAATCAAATCGAAAAATATCTGAAGGAAAACTTTTCTTTAAAATTTCAATTTGTTATTCAAGAGGAGCCCAAGGGTTTAGGCGATGCGATTTATAAAGCAAAACCCTATTTTAAAGAGGAGCCCTGCCTGATTATTCTTGGTGATACCATTATTGATATACCCTTGACTAATTTATTAGGTGAAGAGAATTGGATTGGTGTTAAGAAAGTTGATGATCCAAAAAGATTTGGCATCGTTGAGATAAAAAATGGGAATATTACCAAAATTGTGGAAAAACCTGCTGAACCAAAAAGCAATTTGGCAATTGTGGGTATTTACTATATCTATAATTCTTCTGCCCTTTTTGATGCCTTAGAAAAGATTATTAAAGAAAACATCAAAACCAAGGGTGAATACCAACTCTCGGATGCCTTAGAAATAATGATTGAAGAAAATATTAATTTCAAAGCCTATCCAGTAGAATATTGGTTAGATTGTGGAACACCCGAGGCCCTAATTCAAACTAATCGTTATTTATTACAAACTACTAACTATTTTAAAGAAAGAGAAGGAATTTTAATAATTCCACCGGTTTACATTCATGACACGGCAATTATTGAGAATTCAATTGTTGGACCCTTTGTTTCTATTTCTTCCGAAGTAGAGATCAGAAATTCAATAATCAAAGATTCAATTATCAATCAAGGATCCTACATTGAAAACTCTTTATTAGAAGGCACGATTTTGGGAGAAAATTCCGTTGTCAAAAATAAGCCCTTACGACTAAATTTAGGTAGTTTCTCGGTTTTTGAAGCAAGTTGAAGTTTATAATTGAGAAGGTAAGTAAAAATTCCCAGGCACGAGCAGGAAGAATTATTCTTCCAAAGGGCGAAATAGAAACACCCGTTTTTATGCCTGTTGGCACTCAAGGAACAGTAAAAACAATGAGTCCAAAGGAACTATTAGAAATTGGCGTCCAAATGATTACCGCTAATCTCTATCACCTTTATCTTCGTCCCGGTATTAAAGTGATTGAAGAAGGAGGTGGTATAAGTAAATTCATATCTTTTTTTAGACCGGTATTAACCGATTCTGGCGGTTTCCAAATTGCTTCCCTTTCACCATTAGTAAATATAAAAGAAGAAGGTGTCCAATTTAAATCCCATATTGATGGCTCAACCCATTTTTTCACACCCGAAAATGTTGTTATCTATCAAGAAAAAATAAAGAGTGATATTGGAATGTGTTTAGATATTTGCCTTCCTTATCCAGTAGAATATGAGGAAGCAAAAAAAGCCTTAACTAAAACAATTGAATGGGCAAAGAAATCAAAAGAAATAAAAAGTAGAGAATTTAATCTCTTTGGTATTATTCAAGGAGCCACTTATTTAGATTTAAGAAGAGAGGCAACAAAAGCCCTTCTTGATATTGGTTTTGATGGTTATGCTATTGGTGGTTTATTTTTGGGCGAAACTCCAAAATTATCTTATGAAATAGTTGCCGCTTGCGCAGATTTAATTCCCCAAGAAGAAGTGAGATATGTGATGGGCTGTGGTTATCCCGAAGATATCTTAGAATGTGTAAAATTAGGGATTGACCTCTTTGATTGTGTTTTACCAACAAGAAATGGCAGAACCGGAACCGCTTTTACTTCGGAGGGAAGAATAATTATCAAAAATGCCAAATTTGAAAAGGATTATTCGCCTTTAGATCCAAACTGTGAATGTTATACCTGCCAAAATTTTACCCGTGCCTATCTCCGACATCTTTTTATTAGCGAAGAAATTCTCGGTCCCCGATTATTAACTTACCATAATATCTATTTCTTTATCCATCTAATTAAAAAAATAAGAGAAACAATTTTAAACGACCAATTTGAAGAATTTTACAATAGTTTTAAACAAAGATATAACCGAAATCTTACTTAATCTCTATCAAATTTTCAATTTTTGATAGTCGCTTTTTACCGATACCTTTTATTTTTAAAAGTTCTGATTTATTTTTGAATCTACCTTTCTTTTCTCGGTATTCAATTATCCTTTGAGCAATTTTCTCGCCAATTCCTGGTAAACTTATTAATTCTTCTTTTGTTGCTTCATTAATATTTATTTTTTTCACTAAATTTAATTTTACGCTTTCTTCAATTTCTTCTTTAAAAGTTGCCTTTTTTCTATCAAGAAAAAATAAGAAACTACCTAATATAAAAAAGGTACTCAGAAAGATTAGGACCTTTTTTTCTTTCTCATTCATCCTAATCTTTCTTTTATTATCTCCGCAACTTTTTTCCCGGAAAGAAGCATACTGCTAAAAACCGGTCCCATCCGTGGACCGCCAAATACCGCATTTACTGCCATTCCGCAGACAAAGAGATTAAAATAAACTTCCTTAGTGTTTTCAATAGTAAATTTCTCACCCTTTTCCGCATTCATCAATTTTTCGCCCAAAATTTTACCAGTTGGTGTAAAAAGAACATTACCCATTTTTTTCTCCAAAATTCTTACCAGTTCGCAATTATGACCGGTAGCATCAACTATAAATTTACTTCGCAGTGTCATTGGGTCGATATGTAAATTTGCTAAACTTACTGCTGTCCAATTGATCACTACGCCCGAAACCTTTTCATTATGAAATAATAAATCTTCAACAGTAATTAGATTAAAAATTTTTGCTCCCTTTTTAACAGTTTGATAGACCAACGCTCCCAAAGTTTCTAAAGCACAGGCAACATAATAATTCTCTTCGTATTTCTCATAACTAATACCGAATTCTTCCAAAATATTCTTTCCTTCTTTATCAACTACAATCTTATTAAACATCATTCCGCCACCAGTTAAACCACCACCCGGTCGGAGGTTCTTTTCTAAAATAACTACTTTAGCGCCAGTTTTTGCTAAATAATAGCCAGCAGTTAAACCAGCAGGACCAGCACCACAAATGATAACATCTGATTCTAAATATTGATTGAAATCTTTCAAATAACTATTAATAATTGCCTCTGTTATTTTTATCTCATCAAGCATAGTAAATTATAAAATAAATACCTTAAAAATCAATTTTTTATTGATTTAAAAAGATAATTTTCTATAATGAAGTATGAATATAAAAACTTTCTTTTTAGTCTTTTTAACAATCTTTATGATGGAATTGGGTGATAAAACCCAAATATCTATCCTCAATTTTGCTACTTCTTTAAAATCTCCTTTTTGGGTTTTTTTAGGAGCAATCTTGGCATTAGGCACAAGCACTCTTTTGGCAGTATTAATTGGTGCTAACCTTTTCCGATTAATTCCTTTAAGATTACTAAGATTTATTAGTGGCGGTATTTTTATTCTTTTGGGAATTTTAATAATTCTTCGGGAGATTACCCATTAAATTTCAGAAAATCTTCATAAATCTTTAAAAGTTTTAAAGCAATCTTATCCCAAGTATAATTATTTTTTATATGTTCTTTCAAAATATTATCTTTTTTCTTTTTTAAAGCAATCATTAATTTTTTTTCAATATCTTTTTTAGAATAGGGATCAAGATAAATAGCGTATTCTTTAAAATACTCTTTTGTACCGCCATATTGGGTAATTAAGATTTTGGCACCGGCTAAGCCGGCCTCTAAGGCTGATAAGCCGGGTGTTTCATAATAAGAAGGTAATAAAAAAAGATCACAAGCCGAGTAAATAGATTTTAACAATTCTGAGTTATGGGGTATTTCATCTATTAAATGAATATTTTTAGTTTTTCTTATCAATGATAAACATTTCTCACTATATTTATTTTTGATAATTTTGCCAATTAATAAAGTAGGAAATTCAATTTTGCTCAATATTTCTAAACATTTTAATAAATTTTTTCTTTCATAACCAATATGACCAACATATAAAATAAAATCTTTTATCCCCAATTTTTCATAACACAAATCCGGAGAGGCATAATAAAAATCAATATCTACTCCATTAGGCAGAACTGCCAATTTCTCTTCTTTTAAATTAAACATTTTTTTTATTAAATCCTTTTCCGCAAAGGTATTACAGATTATCAAATTAGAGTTTTTTACCATCTCCTTCAAAATCAAATGCTCATTATAAAAACCAAAATATTTATAAAGAAGGTTAAATAAACTAACTCCTATTTTATTAATAATCGGAGAATGTTTTGAATAAAATACCGGGGTTAAAATAATTTTTTTATTAAAATTGGTTATTATTTGAAAAAGATGAAAGGTTTTTATTCCCGAGCCAAAAAAATGGATAATCTCATAATTTTCAAAATCTTCTTTCCTTAAAAAATCTTCACAAAAAATCTTTACTTCTAACCCCTTTTTTTCCAGTTCTTTTTTTAAACTTATCACCTGCGTCTTTATCCCTCCTTCAAAAAGGTGAAAACCAGGAAAGGTAACAAAAAGAATTCTCATTTTATTTTCCGTAAACGATGAAAATTTAAGAGCAAACTTTTTATCCTTAAATAAACCTCTTTTTTTCTAATGTATTCTATTTTATTTTCTATTTTGGGAAAATCTAATTTCTTTTCTTTATAATTTTCTATCTCTGCTCTTTTCTGCCACCATTCAAAAAATTGGGAAAAATTCATCATCCTTATATTAGAGAAATTTTTAATAAAATCAAAAATTTCCTTAAAAACCGCTAAAAATTTTAAAATGCCTTGCGGATGGTCATATAAAACAATTGGATAACCCTTTTTGTAGGTCTTTAATATATATTCCTGATAATATTTTACCATCTCTTTTGAAGATAAATTCAAAACTTTTAAACTTCCAATAGAAATTGGATGGGAAGGAATTTGATAAACCTTAGAAAACCTATTTTTGATAATTGGTAAAATAGGTAAATCATCATAATCAAAACTAAATTCTGAAGAGTAAAAGAAATTAAGTTCTTCCAAAACTTCATTTAAAGAATAATTCCATAATCCAAAAGGTGCGGCAAAACCTTTAACTTCTATACCCACCTCTTTTAATTTCTCTTTGCCGATTGATAAATTGATTAAGTTTCTATTCTTCTCTTTGTCGAGATAATGATAATAAGAATGGAGTTGAATATCAAACCCTTCTTTATTTTTTTCTTTAAAAAAATCTAAAAATTCTTCACTTGCTTTCACATCAACAAAAAAGGTAAATCGGATATTTTCTTTACTTAAAAAATCAAAGACCCTTTCTAATTCTTTTCTTTTAGCAAAATCGCCGTCAACTCTAAAAAGAAATACCGTTGAACAATTATCAGGAAAATAAGGCACTGAATAATAAGGAATTTTATCTTTTTGGAAAAGATAAATTAATAAATTAATAACCAATCTTCTTAAAGCACCCTTACTCACTTTGTTCACAAATTCATAAGGAAATCTTAAAAGGGAAAAATAAAAATATTTTGCTTTTCTTTCACTATTTTCTAACAATTCTTTTAAAGAAAAGGGAAGATAAATTTTATTATCCTCTAAAAAATAAACAATCTTCTTTTCTTTATTTAAAAAGAGAAGGTTATCAAAAAGGTCAATAATTTCAATTCCCCAATATATTGGCTTCTCTTCCGGAAGAAAATATTTTAAATATTTCTTTCTTATTTTTATTTCTTTTAAATGGTTTTTCAATTTAGTAATATCAAAAATCTCACCAACCTTTCTTTTTTGGTAATAAACTTCAATATTGCTTTTCAAATCTTCTTTTACAATCTTTAGACCATAAGGCTTTTCCATTTTTAACACTTCCAAAAAACCTAAATCTTTTTCATTCACCAAAATCTCAATCTCTTTATTTATCATTTCAAAAAATAGTATTCTTTTTTTATCTCTTTTTTAAATATCAAAATTATACTAAAATAAAGTATCCCAAATATAAAGATCAGAATAAATAAATGAAGATTTCTTAATAAGAAGATCGGGAAAATAACTAAAAAAGTAAAGAGTAATGGCCAAGGTAAGCAGGCTAAAATATTAATCTGATAAAATTTTCTTAAAGTTTGAAAGTTTAATAGAAAGATTAATAACTCCGTTAATAAAAGGGAAAGAGAGGCGCCTAAATGGAAAAAGGTTTTTGTCAAAAAGATCACCATCAGGAGGTTAAAGAGTGTGCCAATTAGAATATTTTTAAAATATTTTTCATCTTTTTTTAAAGCAATCAAACTTAATGAGAAAATTGAATTGAGAAGAGTAAAAATAAAAAAGCCCAAAAGAATTTGAAAAACTCTCTTGCCTTCTAAATATTCAGAAGGAAAAAGAAAGAGAAATAATTTATCACTTACTAGGAAAAGAAAAAAAGTAATCGGTAATAGGAAAATTAAAACTAATCTTATAAGATTTTTTAATACCCAAAAATTTTTCTCTTGAAATTTTCTTGTCAAAAAGGGTAGAATGATCTGATTAAATATCCGATCAAAAATCATTAATACCAAAAGCAACCGAAAACCACTACTGTAATAACCTAACTCCTTTTTCATCTTAAAAAATCCCAAAAAAATTATACTGGAAAGGGTATAAACTTGGATCAAAATCTGGGCTCCTCCTAATGGCAAAGTCTCTTTTAATAAAAAAAGTGCCTCTTTAATATTTAGTAAAAAACTAATTCTATTAAATTTTTTATAATAGAAATATATCAATATCAAGGTACCAATTAAATTCCCCAAAATAAAGGAAAGGGGAATAAATAAAATCTCTTTATCACTTCTTAAAAATATTAAAAGTAATAGAAAATAAAGAAAATTAACTAAAAAACGATTTAGGGCACAAAATTTTATCTCTTCTTTCCCTAAGAAAAACCATTCCAAATTAATCGCATCAAAAAGAATAAAAAAGGAATAGATAAAAACCAATTTTTTTAGAATAATATCTTCTTTTAAAAAGTTAATAAAGAAAATCGCTAAGAAAGTGGCTAAAATTCCTAATAACAAGCGAAAAGAAAAAATTTTATCAACAGTCTCTTTCGGAGTTAATCCGTAAGCAACTCTTCTAATTCCGTAAATCAATAATCCCAAATTGGTTAAAAGAGAAAAATAATTAATATAACTAAGGGAAAAATTTATCTCGCCAAAATTTATCAAACTTATTTTTCTTGTTAAATAAAGAATACTTAAAAAAGAAAAAAGTCTTCCTAATATCTCGCCAAAACCTAAGAAAAGAAAATTTTTAACAATCATCAATCATCTTTCTTAAAATTTTTATATTCTCCTCCCATTTCTTTATCTTTATTTTTTTTAATTCTTTTATCTCTTCTTTCAAAATTTGGTAATTTTTAAGAACCTCCCTTATTCCTCTCTTAATATCCTCTTTCTCATTCTTTACAAAAATAGTACCTTTAAAAAAATATTTTCTTAAAACCTCTTTATCAGAAGTTAAAAAAGGCTTTTCGGCACCTATCGCATCATAACCGCTTTGCAAAATAGTATAATCACGAGTAGTCAAACCGATCACCAAATCTACTGAGGATAATAATTCTTCATAATCCTCTCTTTTTAAATATCCAGTAAAAATAATATTTTTAATATCTCTCACCTTTTGGTAATCAGGAAATTTAGAATAATCACCCGTTAAATAAAAATTTATCCCATTCAACTCTTTAAAACTAACTATTAATTCTTTAATTGGCTCATCCGGACTAAAAGATAAAGCAACCAAAACCTTTAGGGAATTATCTTTTTGGTAAGATTTATTAATTTCTAACTTCCGGGGTGGTGGCTCAATTACTAATTTTCTTATTGGATATCTTTTTATTAATTCCAAAAGTTTCTCATTATGAATAATCAACCCTTTACTCTTCTTTAAAAAATATTTCAAAATACTTTTCTGTAATTGATGCCACCAATTGTCTAAAAGAAAAATGTTAGAATGGGAAACAACGATTACCCTTTTTTTATAAAATAAGATTAAATAACTGAGATAGATAGGCGGAATTTCTAAAATAAAAAAATTATATTTTTTCTTATTAATAATTATTAAGGTTTTTAGAAAGTTTAAAAAATAATCAAATCTATTTCTTACCGGTATTTTTATTAAATCACCAGCAAGGGAAGAAGCCAAAGAATAGGCATATTGACTATCCTTCTGCCAAGAGAGAACGCAAATTTTTTTCATTCATTAACTTTTTCAACTTTTTCTTGGAGAAGTTCTAAACAGACTTTGGCAGTATTAAAATGGATTTCTACGGTATCCATTAAGTCTAAAGCATATCCACCACCTAAAACAACGCCTATTGGAATATTATTATCTAAGGCATTTTTTATCACAATCTTATCCCTTTCTATTAAACCCTCTTTTGTTAATCTTAATAATCCCAATTGGTCATCTTTATAAGGATCAGCACCAGCAACATAGACAATCAATTCCGGCTGATGTTCCTTAATAATCTTCGGAACTGCCTCCCTTAAATGGTTTAAATAAACCTCATCACCAGTAAAATCTAAAAGACCAATATCCCAATCACTCTCCTCTTTAATGGGATATAAGTTTTCTTGATGGATAGAAAAGGTAAATACCCTTTCATCCTTTTGGAAAATTTTTGCTGTTCCATTTCCTTGATGTAAATCACAATCAATCACGGCTGCTTTATTAATCAACCCCTCTTTTTGAAGTTTTCTTATACCAACCGCAATATCGTTAATATAGCAAAAACCTTCGGCATGTTCGGGAAAGGCATGATGAAAACCACCACCAATATGAAAACCAATTCTATCTTGAAGAGCAATTTTTAAAGTTAAAATTGTTCCCGAAGCAGCCAAAAGATAAGCCTCAACAATTTCCCAATTTAAAGGTAATTCACTCCTTATTGTCCGACTCGTCCATCTAAGATTTAAAAGGTCATCAAGATATTCAGCAGTATGCACCAAACGAATATCCTCTAAATCCGGCTTTGGTGGTTCAATAAAATCCTCTTCTTTTGCTAAATTTTCATTAAGTAATCTCTCTCTTATCAAACGATATTTAACTGTCGGAAAAACATGAATACCAATATCAACCTCGTATTTATCAGAATAAACAAATTTCATAATTCCTTTGTCGCTTCCTTTAATTTTCTTAAAATCAAAGGATTACTTTCAAAAGGTATCCTTCTCTTTAATATCTCTTTAATCTCTTTTTCATTAAACAAAGAAAGACCATCAATTGCTAAACTTTTCAAAGATAAATTTTCTTTATCTAAATAGGAAATCAAAATATTTTTTACTTCTACCCTTTCTTTTAGATTCTTTATAGTATCTAATTGAGGAATAATCCGATTTATCACCCTTAAAATATTAATTTGGAAATTCTCATCTTTTGTCTTTGATAGATTATTTAAAAGTTCTTCTAAAACGGATGTGCCAATTTCTCCCAAAGCAATTTCGGCACTTTGGCGCACGGTAAAAATATTATCTTTTAACTTCTCTATTAAATATTTTGTTCCCCTTTTATCTTTCAATTTACCTAAGGCATAACAGGCATATATCCTCGTTGGCTCATCATCGGAATTTAGATAGTTAATAATCTCAAAAAATACCGAAGTATCACCAATTTCGGCAAAAGTATTCAAAATCCATCTTGGTTTATTTCTTTTATCTTTTAAGGCTTTGATTAAAGAGGGTATCGCCTCTTTTGCCTTTATCTTTCCAATAAGATAAATCACATTTGCCCGCGTCTGAAGATTTTCACTATTGATACTATCCATTAAATAAGTTTTGATAAGTGAAGGAAGGGAGCAAGCAACCTCTTCAATTGCCCGTAATTCCAAACCATTCTTAGTGGAAAGTTTTTTCTTTACAATATATTCTATTGCCTCCTCTTTTCTTTTAATCAATTCTTTCCGGGCAGATCTCACAATATTTTTTGCGCTTCCCACCTCCCATTTAGAAGCATATTTAAATAACTCCTCAATATCCATCTTCTCCCAATCTTTTTTAGTTGTATCTTCTTCCTCAACTTTTTTCTCTTTCTCTTTTAATTCATCTATTCCGTAGGCATATGTTCCACTCATCCAAATAGTGCCATCTTCACCCATTCCTCTCTTTCCATATAAATCATTACCTCTTAAATCAATAAATAGACCAATTCCACCAAAACCCCTTGCCTGATTAGCAAAACCTTGACCAAATTTTTCTTCTTTATTAAAGTAAATATCATCACCATTTTTATCTAAAAGTAGTCCAAAAGAGTTTGTTAAACCAATACCTTGACCACCACTTGCATAATAAAAATCATCACCATCATTATCAATTAATATGCCAATTGCTAAATCATGACCTTCACCTTGGGATGGTCCGAAACGGGAATAATATAAATCATCACCACAAGAATCTACTAAAATACCGATCGCTAAATGGATTCCTGCTCCTTGGGCATATTCAGTGGCGTAATATTTATCATTTCCTTCTCCATCATATAACATTCCTAAGGAATACCAATAACCACATCCCTGAGTAAAAACATCGCCATTATAAAAATCATTACCTTTTATATCACAAAGAAAGCCAATTCCACCACTCACCTCGGGTCGAAATCCAATAGCAAAACCCTGAGAAAAAGAACGATAATCATTGGGCAAAAGGGGAATATGAAGATATTTACCACCAGCATAATAAATATCATTACCTTCTAAATCAAAAAGTAATCCATAACCAAAGGTAGAACCAAAACCTTGACCAAAATTATCTATTTTATAATTATCATTCCCTTTTAAATCAAAAAGTATTCCTAAACCATAAAATCCTGAACCCAAAGAAAAGGTCTTTCCTTGATAAATATCATCTCCTTCTAAATCCCACAAAACTCCTAAACCTAAAACTCCCGAAGATAAAGAAAAATCACCACCAGAATAAAAATCATTACCCGCTAAATCAAAAAGAAAACCACTTCCCAAAATCCCACTGGCAAAACTAAAAACTCTATTTCCATTCTGATAACAATCCTCTCCTCCTAAATCAATAATTAAAGAAGAAAAATTCTCTAAAACTATTCCCCGATTATTTAAAGAATAGTAATCATTACCTTCTAAATCAATTATTATCCGATAATCTTTATTATAAAAATTATTACCTTTACCAGCAAGAGCAATTGAAATTCCCTCAATCTCTAACTCCTCAAAATCTTTCTCAAAAGAAAAATTCTTTATCCCTTTTAAAAATTCCTCAATACCAAGAAGATAAGATAAATTAGCCCGATAAATATCTATTACCTCAACCTTTCTTAAAATAGCAAATAAACTCTCTAACGCTATCTCTTTTGTTGTATCATAAGGAAGATTATACTCTTTTAAGATAACTCCTCTTAAATAATCATCTTCCCTTGATTCTTCATCACTAAATAAATGGGGAATTTCACCAAGTAAAATATAAATCTCTTCTTTATTTAACTTCCGAAAAGCCCTTTGGTAATAATTATCACCAATGAGAAAAGAAGAGATTAAATAATAAAACTTCTCATTAGAAATAGATATATCTTTTATTTTCTTTCTTTTTTCTTCGATCTCTTTTTTTATTTTCGCTATCTCTTTTCTTTCCGAAAAATCTGGAAAATCCTTTCTCTTTAATTGGTTTAATAGAAAAAGATAAATCTTTAAAAGGGAATCTTTATTATTCTTCAAAAATAGAACTGTCTTATCTAAATATTTTGGTGTCGTTAAGGGTTTTTCAAAAAGGGAGTCAATAATAAAAAGGCGATAAATAGTATCGGTTGCCCATCTCTTTTCATAACCCAATTCCTTTTCATTTACTCCTAAGATTTTTAGACCTTCTTTTAGATAATTTAAGGAAAGGGAATCAAGAGTTTGAGAAAAAAGAAAGGTAATAAATAAAAAAATCATTAAAAAAGAATAATAAAATTTATTTTTAAGTCAATCTATATTAATTTAAATATGAAATTCAATAATATCGCCATCTTTTAAGATATGGTTCTTTTCTACTCTTTGACCAAAGAAGTTTTTATTATCCCACAGCCGGGCATATTTAAGGTTTCTGGCAAAATCTTTGTGAAGGGCTTTCGCCGCATCCAAAACATTTGAATTCTTCTTTAAGATAATCGGCTCTTCTAATTCCGGCTCTTTACCTGGTGGTTTGGTATAAACCCTAATAATCTCTAAACTTTCAAATAAAACCCTTTTTAAATCTTCTATATTTCTCTTTTCTTTAACTGAGATAGATACTATTTTTAAATCATCCATTGGTAAATAATTTTTTATAAATTCTAAAAAGAGAGAAAAGCGTAGTTCACTATTCTCCCAATCAAGTTTATTGCCACAGAAAATTGTCTTTTTATAATTTGGTTCATCTTTCTTGAAGATATTTATCCTTCCTTCTTCTAAGATTTTGAAATTCTCTTCTGTTTCATCTAATAAAGAATCTTGACTTAAATCAAAGAGATATAAAAGGGCATCGGCGGATCTTAATAGATGAAAATACCAAGGAGATAATCCTTCTTTTAAGGGTGGGCAATCAATTAATTGGATTTGGATATTCTCATATCTCATCATTCCGGTAATTGGAATTTTGGTGGTAAAGGGATAATCAGCAATTTCGGTATTGGCATTAGTTAAAAGTTTAACCAAAGAAGATTTGCCGGAATTAGGGCTACCAAAGACAGCAATTTGACCGGCTCCTTGCTTTTCAAAATGATACCAAACTTGCCGACTTATTTTTGGCTTTTTAGAAAGTTCTTTTCTTAATTTAGAAATTTTTGTTTTAATCTCTTTTTGTAATTTTTCTGTTCCTTTATGCTTGGGAACAACTGCTAACATCTCTTTTAAGTAATACAATTTTTCTTCAATTGTTTTTGCTTGGCGATATTTCTCTTCTACCTCAAAGTATTGCGGTGGCAGATTCGCCGGCATATCCGATAACTTATTTTATCAAAAATTTTTAAAATAGTCAAGGTTAAAAGAAGATTAGAACCCTTCGGCAGTTTTAAGATTTTTATTTTCCTAATTTTTCAAGGCACATCTTTTTTAATTCCGATGTAAACCAATTTAACGCAGTTTTCATTTTTCCTCCTTTTAACCTTTCAAATACTATACAAAAAATTTTTTCTGTCAACATAAAAAAAAGTGGTAACCTGAACCCCTTCTTTTCCGTCATATATATAAAGGAGTAAAATATGAAATTTTACCTAACAGAAGAAGAGAAAAAGAAAATAAAAAACTTGGGCATCCTAAAAACAAACCAAACCATCTTCTTCCTTAACGTCAATAGAAAAACTATCATCAGACTTATTAAAAAAGGTATGTTCCTTATCAAAAGCGGAAGGTTAAACCTTCAGCAACTTAAATTTTTTATTTTCCTAATAATTTTTCAAGGCATATCTTTTTTAATCCGGATGCCAAAGAGAGATTTGGATTTATTTTTAGTGCCTCTTCTGCGCAATTTAATGCCTCTTCATATCTGCCAAGTATCACTAAGACAAGACCTTTGCCCACCCAAGCTTCAGCATAACCTGGGTCTATGTCTAAAGCGGAGTCAAAACATTTTATTGCCTCTTCAATCCGACCAGCTTCTAATAAGGCAATCCCTTTGTTATACCATTCCTTAGCTTTTTCACGAGATATTTGATTTACTATATAAATAAGTAATATTATAATCATTATAATAATAAATATCGTCATTTTTCCTCCTTTTTAACTAATTATATAGAGAAAATTTTTTTAATTTCAATAAAACAAGGTTAGGACTTGAGCAGTTTAGATTTTTCCTAATTTTTTAAGGCAGATATATTTTAACTGGGACGCTTTCTCATAATTGGGATTTATTCTTAATACTTCGTCACAACAATTTATCGCTTCTTCATACTTTCCTAAATAATATAAAGCAGCACCTTTATTGTTCCAAGCATCAGCCAATTTTGGGTTTATCTTTAGAGCCTCATCAAAACACCTTATTGCCTCTTCGTATCTGCCAAGTTCTCCTAAGGCAACACCTTTGTTATACCACGCCTCAGTATCTTTTGGATTTATTCTTAATGCTTCATCATAACACTTTATTGCTTCTTCATTCCGACCAATTGCTCCTAAGGCAACACCTTTGTTATACCATGCATCAGCATATTCTGGGTTTATTTTTAACGTCTCCTCAAAACATTTTATTGCTTCTTCATTCCGGCCAAGTTTTCCTAAGGTAAGACCTTTGTAAAACCAAGTATTAGCATCTCTTGGATTTATTTTTAATGCTATATCAAAACACTTTACCGCCTCTTCGTATTCGCCAACAGTGTAAGCCATCAGTCCTTGCATTGAATACGACTTAAAAATATAGTCTTCTTCCATATTACCCCCATTTTTACATATTTTACATATAATATAAAAATAAAAAATTTCCGAAATTTCAATAATTAAAAAAGTGATAATCGGTGTTTTTTGAAAAGATTTAATTCTGAGTAATCCATACCCAACTTGATAATCTTTTTCTTAACTTTTAATTAATAAATAGAAAGGAAGAAAAAAGAAACCATTCATTTATATTTTCCGTGGCTAATGCTTCTTCACTTTTTCATTTTGTTTCCTTATAGGAGATTTTTTCTTTGTTTTTTTTAATTTATGCCGGCTTTTATTTTTGTCTTATATTACAACTAATCAAATGCATTCGTTTTGCTCAAAGTCCCATAATTAACAAGATGTAGCATACAAGACTTGGTTTCCAAACAATTTTCTCTTTTTTCCCAAAACAGCTAACCGGCGCAGTTATTTGTATTTAAAAAAACATAATCGAATATTACTTAATTTTAGTCATTTTTATTGACCCTTTTCATAAACTTATTCTTATGGCAGATGTACTCCCTTATAAGGATACCGACACTTAAGGAGTCGCATTATTATTAATCTAATAGCAGTTGGAAAGCTATATTTCATTAACGCTAATATGGCAAACTCCGAACATGAGGGTGTAAAACGACATTGTCCACGTGAAATATATTTTGAAAAACATCGCTGGTATAGTTTTATAATAATAATTGTGAGTAATTTCATTTAATCAATTTTCGTTTGCTATTTTGCTAAAGAGCAGTCGTTTCTTTCTATGTCCCATAATTTACACTTTTCTCGGACGCAATCTGCAGGTTCCCAAACCTCGTAAGGTATTCTTTGTTCCGGGGTTGCACCAATACCTAAACATCCTTTTTTCTCTGGAATTATTTCGTATTTGGTTTTAGATACCCACGAAAATGGGCACATTGTTCCCTTTCCCATTGCTTCCTCCTTTTCAAATTTCAGGCTCAGTTAAGTTTGCTTTAAACTTTACCTGTGCCACCGCAGTTTGGGCATTTCATTAGTCCTGAGCCACCGCATCTGGTGCACTTGGATGGTACGATATATCCAGTGAAACCACTTCCTTTACATGCTGTGCAGGTAATTACTCCTTTTCCGTGACACGTCGGACAAGTCGCCATTGTTCACCTTCCTTTAATTGTATTGTTTAATTTGGCTCTTAACCATCTTAGGTGGCAAGAAAGGTAGCCAAAGGACCTTTTAAACCACCTTCCTTTTAAATCCCGCGGTGCCCCTTCTCCGATAATAAATTCCTTGCTATTTTTCTCAGGTTCTTGGGTCATTCTCTAAATCTTTATTTTTCTAACTCCAACCCAAGAACAAGCACCGAGCCGTATTTTCCAAAGAGCATTTTTATGAATTATATCAAAAAATTGGTAAAAGTCAAGCATTTTTTTTATTTAATTCTTGGTAATTTCATATCTTAAGTGATTATAAGCAATTGTCTTTAACCCAACCTAAAAATTTTTCATCTTTCAATATATATAAAAGAGGGATTATCTTTCTAATTTTTTAAGGCACCAATTTTTTAACTCTTGTGCAGGAGAGAAATTTGGGTCTATTTTTACTGCTTCTTCGGCACAATTTAATGCCTCGTCGTATCTCTTTAAATTATATAAGGCAACACCTTTGCCATACCAAGTCTGGATCAATTCTGGATTTATTTTTAATGCCTTATCAAAACATTTTATTGCCTCTTCATATCTGCCAAGTTTTGCTAAGGCAGCGCCTTTGTTATGCAAAAGTGTAGGCAATTCTGGATATATTTTTAATACCTCATCAAAGCACCTTATCGCCTCTTCATATCTGCCATTCCGAAAAAAATTCATTCCTTCATTAAACCAATCTAAATAAGTTTTCATTTTTCCTCCTTTTAACTTTCCAAATACTATACAAAAAATTTTTTTTGTCAATTAAAAAAAAGTGGTAACCTAAAGGGGTACTTTTCCGTCATATATATAAAAGAAATTAAAGGGAGAAAACAAGGTATAACCTTAACAAGTTTTATTTTCCTAATTCTTTAAGGCATAACTTTTTTAATTCAGATGCCAAAGAGAGATTTGGATTTATTTTTAGTGCCTCTTCTGCGCAATTTAATGCCTCTTTATATCTGCCAAGTATAAATAAGAGGACTCCTTTACCAGTCCAAGCGTCAGCATATTCTGGGTTTATTTTTAAAGCGGAATCATAACATTTTAGTGCCTCCTCATATCTGCCAAGTTTAAATAAGGCGTTTCCTTTGTTATTCCAAGCCTCAGCCAATTCTGGGTTTATTTTTAAAGCGGAATCAAAACATTTTATTGCATCTTCATATCTGCTAAGTTCTCCTAAGGCGATTCCTTTGTTATACCAAGCATCCTTATCTTTTGGGTTTATTTTTAATGCCTCATCATAACATTTTATTTCTTCTTCATATCTGCCAAGTTTGCCTAAAGCGACTCCTTTGTTATTCCAAGCCTTATCATATTTTGGGTTTATTTTTAATTCCTCATCATAACATTCTATTGCCTCTTCATATCTGCCAAGTTTATCTAAGGTGACTCCTTTGTTATTCCAAGCGTCAGCATCTTTTGGTTTTATTTTTAAAGCCTCATCAAAGCATTCTATTGCCTCTTCATATCTGCCAAGTTTTCCTAAGGCGAGTCCTTTGTTATTCCAAGCGTCAGTATATTCTGGATTTATTTTTAAGGCCTCATCAAAACATTTTATTGCCTCCTCATATCTGCCAAGTTTTCTTAAAGCGAATCCTTTGTTATGCCAAGCCTTATCATATTCTGGATTTATTTTTAAGGCCTCATCAAAGCATCTTAGCGCCTCTTCATATTTGCCATCTTTTAAAAATTTCTCTCCCTCATTAAACCAATCTAATGCACTTTTCATCTTTCCTCCTTTTAACTTTCCAAATACTATATAAAAAAATTTTTTTCTGTCAATTATAAAAAAAGTGGTAACCTGAACCCCCTCTTTTCCGTCATATATATAGAAGAAGATATAA
>CALHQW010000035.1 GCA_938040315.1 uncultured bacterium | reverse complement strand
TGAGAAAATTGGTTCCGAAGTAGCGTTTGGGATTTTGAGATATTTGGTATTAAATTATGGAGTTGACCCATTAGTTACTCAGATTGTGAATAGTAGGGAGATTTGGATTTCGCCGGTTGTCAATCCTGATGGTCATGTGAGCGGAAGTCGTTATAATGCTAATGGTGTTGATTTAAATAGAGATTATGGATATGCCTGGGATACTGGATGGGGAAGTCCGGATGCCTTTTCCCAACCCGAGACGAGGGCATTTAGAAACTTGTCAGCAAGATGCCATTTTTCCCATTGGACCTCTTATCATGCTGGAACATTATTTATTTCTTGTCCTTGGAGTTATTCGCCTTTTCCGCCCTTAGATAGTGCCTTAATAATTAGAACTTTTGCAAGAGAATATGCTAGTTTTACTCGCTATCCTTATGCTCAAGGTTATCATGGAATGTATGAAATTCATGGTTGTTCAAAAGATTATGCTTATGGTGTTTATGGTGCTATCTCTTGGTCTACAGAAATCTGTAATATAAAAACACCACCGGCTGATTCAATTGAACCAATAACCCAAAGAGAAATTCAGGCAATGATGAATTTAATAAGAAAGATAAAAATTGGAATTGAAGGCGTAATAAAAGATTCTATTACTAATCAACCAATAAAGGCATTAATTCAAGTTGACAATTTCTGGCCGGTATATTCTGATTCGGTTGATGGCTATTTTATGAGACCATTATTACCAGGAACATATAATTTAAAAATAATGGCACCTGGCTATCAAACAAAAGTTATTGAAAATGTTAGCTCACCACAAGATACTGCAAATTTCTTAGAGATCAAATTATTGCCAGATACTAACCAAAGATATTTTGGATTTATGACAACAATGTTAAGGCATCAAGATAATAATGTTATTCCAACTTTTTCTAATTTGGCATTAGGATATCCTGATGACCGAAGAATATCATTGGGTGTTAATGGCTGGATTGTTATTGATATGTTAAAACCGATTTTTAACCGGCCAGGAATTGACTTTTTTGTTTATGAAAATGATAATGATGAAGAAGGTTATTTTGTTTATGTTTCCCAAAATTGGAACGGTCCTTTCTATTTCTGTAGAGCCGATACCGGAACCGCTGGTTTTGATTTAAGTAGTAGTGGTTTAACTTGGGCAAGATATATAAAAATTGTTGATGATGGTGATGGTAGTTCTTCACCAACCGCTGGTTTTGATTTAGATGCAATTGTTGCCCATACCTTTTCTGGTCCATTGCTAATACCTTCTCTTTTTGGAGTAATTGATACACCACCAAATGGTAATGGTAATGGTAGAGTTGAACCGAATGAGATGGTATCACTTTTATTCAAAATAAGAAATATGGGAAATGAGACTGCAGAATCAGTCTACACAATTTTAAGGACAAGGGATACCTTTATTACTATTATTGATTCAATTACCTATTTTGGCAATATTTTACCGGATTCAGAAGTTGGTCCATTAGACCCGCGGATATTTATCTCACCAAATACACCACCAAGATGGCAGACAAGATTTAACTTAATTATGATTGCTAATAATTATTTAGATTCCGTAACTTTTACTATTCAAACCGGTGGCGGCACAGCAACTTGTCCAATACCAGATAATCAATATATCTATTGGGCTTATGATAATTCTTGTTCTACTTATGTTGAATGTCCAAGGTATGAATGGATTGAGATAAGAGATATCGGTGTGAGATTGCCAATCACTGGCGATGACCAGACAATCAGGATAAAATGGCCTTTTAGTTTTAAATATTACGGAGTTATCTATAATGATTCCTTATCAATCTGTTCCAATGGTTGGATAACACCGCAATATACAACTTCCACTGCTTACAATAATCAACCATTACCGGATCCAACACCAACCAATCCAAATGGAATGATTTGTGTTAATTGGGATGATTTATATCCACCTTCTGGTAATGGAATTTGGTTTTTGTATGATACCTTAAATCATCGGATGATTTTGGAATGGGATAGTGTCCATTATTATAATCCGAGGACCTCTTGGGATAAGTTTCAGATAATTATTTATGATACCACCGTTGCTGGTCCAGAGGGGCATAATAAAATAGTTTTTCAATATAAAACAAGAAATGGCTTTATCTCCAGTACCATTGGAATTGAAGATCACACAAATACCATTGGAATTAATTATCCTCAGGAAGGAATAATTGAAGAAAGGGCAATAAGGTTTACTAATATTTGGCCGCAAGTTGTTAGTATATGCCAAGATATAAGAAATCAAAAAGAAAAAATTTCTTATCCAACAATTATTGCCTCTTTTATAAAACTAAACTTAGAAAAGGAGAAAGAGATTTCAATTTATAATTTATCTGGCTCAAAAGTAAAGAGTGTGAGACCGATAGGAAAAGAGGTTATCTTAGATATGAAAGGGTTGCCAAAGGGCATTTATATAATTAATTTAAAAGAGAACAAAAAGAATTTAAAGATAATTAAAATTAGATAAATCTCTTTCAATAATTTCAGAAGCAATTTTTGCTCCATTAGTTAAAAATTTATTATAGCAACTTTTATTCATTTGGAATAATTTTTCATATAAATAATTTTTATTTAAATTTTTGATTTCTTTTAATAATCGGGCAACACCATAATTTTTAGCAATTTCATAATTTTCATAAGCATAAGAACCAATAAAAGGGGTTAAAACAAACATTGGTAAAGAGAGTCCTAATGCCCAATTTGTTCTTTCATGAGAAGCAGCAATAAAAAAGTCAATATCTAAAAAAATTTCTTTAAATTTTCTAATCTCTTCTTCCCAACTTCGGCATCTTATTACATAAACACCTTCAATAAATAGTTTTCTCTGAAAATAGAGATAATAAGAATAATCTATACCACTAAAAAGAAATACTTTTAGATTATTAAAAATTAGATATTTTATATATTTTAAAATCTCTTTTATATGAACCTTAGGATAGGCACCGGAAAGGAAAATGGCGCAACTTAATTTCTCTCTCTTTTTAATTCTTTTTAATCTTTCTTTATAACCCAGTTCTTTTAAATTTGCTAATTCCTCTTCTACGAATAAATTGGTGACAATAATCTTTTCTTTTTCTATTCCATAAGATATTGCCTTTTCTTTGGTAATCTCTAACGGAACAAATATTTTTTCGGCATTACAGATTGCCTCTTTCGGAAAGGCATTCTCACAATGGAGATAATAAATCTTTTCCCCTTCTAATATCTTTGCCAAAATTGGGTGGGAGACAATAATCAGATATTTTTCTTTTGGTAAAAAATTTTTAATCTCTCTTTTTAATTTTTCAATAAGAAAATTTGGGATTTTTCCTTTTTTTCTTAATTGGTTATAAATAGATAAGGTAAATAAATTTTTTGAGGAGTTTTTATATAAAAAATTTAATAACTTTATAATACTAATATTTAAAGGGATTTCTAAATAAAAATAGGGGAGATTTAACTCTTTTTTTAATAGATTTAGATAATTGGGATGTCCTCTACCAATTGGCAATTGGATTAAAAGGGGATACATAAAAAAAATAGCGGGGGTGGGATTTGAACCCACGACCTTGAGGTTATGAGCCTCACGAGCTACCAGGCTGCTCCACCCCGCAGTTTATAAAATAATATAGCAAAAATTTTTAAAATGTCAAACTAAAATTATCAAATTGATTTTTAAAAATATTTGTGTTAAAATATTTTAATGTCTTTTATATTTTTCTCCTTTCTTTTTAATCAGTTTTTTGATGGCAAATTTTTGCGGGCAAATATCTTAAAACCTCGGGATAGTGCTTATTATTATGATGTAAGAAAGTATAATTTTCGAATTTTTTTACCAATGGATAATGGTTATTTCTCTTGTAAAGAAATTATTAGTTTAAAATCAAATATATTAACGGATACTTTAAGTTTTCATTTTGTTAATCTTATTTGTGATTCAGTAAAATTAGAAAATCGGGCACAAAATTTTACTTACGAAAATAACTATCTAAAAATTCAACTTGATAGAAATTTGATGCCGAATGAATCAATTGATTTGGAGATATATTATCACCGAGAAAGTAATGCACCAAATTTGGGGTTTTATTTTTATCGGAGAAGTGGCAATACTTTGCATAATATTGCCTATACCTGCACCGAACCTTATGACTCCAAATATTGGTTTGCCTGTTTTGATGAACCTTGGGAAAAGGCAGAAAAAGGTGTTTTCTTTGAAATAATCTGTCCGGATAGTTATTTTGCTTGTGCTAATGGAATTTTAGATAGTATCAAAGAGAATCAAGGTTTAAAAATTTATTTCTGGTCCCATTCCTATCCAATTGCTACTTATCTCATCCATTTTGCCTGCTCAAGATATGCAACCTTTTCTCATTGGTATTATAATTCGCCCGAGGATTCTTTTGAGATAAAATATTTTATTTGGCCAGAAGATTCTTTAAGGGCAATTAATTCCTTTAATAATGTTCCTTTAATGATACAATTCTTTTCTGATACCAATATGTATGGAAGATTTCCTTTTGAGAAATATGGAATGGATGCAGTTTATCCCTTTATGTGGGGTGGAATGGAACACCAAACAATAACAACAATTCATCGTCAATGGGTAACGCAGGGAAGTGAAGGTGGTATTGCCCATGAACTTGCTCATCAATGGTGGGGTGATATGGTTACCTGTTTTACCTTTGCTGATATTTGGCTTAATGAAGGATTTGCCACTTATTCCGATGCTTTATATTTGGGATTTAGAAATGGTAGAGATTATTTTAAAAATTTGATGAACCAAAGAGCCCAATATTATTTCACGGAAGATGCCTCTTATCGGCGACCCTTATATAACCCACCATTAGAACATCTCTTTGATTATGGTCATACCTATTGTAAGGCAAGTTGGATTTTACATATGTTAAGATATTTGATGAATGATACGAGTTTCAGTGAGAGGGGAATATTTTTTAGAGGGTTAAGGGTTTATAAAGATAGTTTTGCCTATAAAAATGCCAATACTGAAGATTTAAAAAGAATATTATCACAAGTAAGTGGAATTAATTTAGATAGATTTTTTGAAGAGTGGATATATCAGGCAGGTTATCCTAAATATATTATCTATTTTTCTTTTCAAGGAAATCAAGTGAATTTGACAGTAAGCCAAAATAATGGTAATAATGCGCCGGAAGTTTTTGTTATGCCGATCAGTTTTAAGTTCAATTTAGTAGAAGGCGAGACAGTTATTACCGTAATAAATGATACCAATCCCCAAAATTATAGTTTTTATCTTTTTTCCCAACCAATTTCTTTAATTTTTGACCCGGAAAATTGGCTTTTAAAACAAGCGCAGGTTGTTTCTTTAAATGAAGAAGAACATCAGAAATTGAAAAAAATAAATCTCTTAAATCTTTTTGTTAAGAAAGAAGAACTTATGAAAAAAGATTACGAAATCTACCAAAGGGATGGCAGAAAAATTAAAGCAAAAAATTTAAATAAGGGTATCTATTTCTTAAAAGTTAAAAATACCTATAAAAAAATATATGTTCTAAACTAAATGCTAATCTTATTTTATCTTTTCAATTTAATTACCTTTGAAGGTAAAGAGAAGATAAAAATAATTAATTTTTATGAAGGAGAAAAGTTAATAAGAAAGATTGAAGAGGATTTTTACGGTTATCGGACTGATAAAAATAATAATCTTTATTTAATAGGAGAAGGTTATATTTCCATTTTTAATAATCAAGGGAAAGAGTTAAAGAAAATAAAGGATAGGGGAGCGATAGAGGTTTCTAAGGAAGGTAAATATCTTTTGGTTTATGATGATAAGGAAATAAGGGTATATAAAAATTTTCTATTTTTCTTTAAAATTAACTTAAAAGAAAAAGCATTAAGAAAGATTATTTTTTCGGAAGATGAAAAATATATAGGATTGATGAATAAAAACTCTTTTTTATTATTTGATTTAGAGAATAAAAATCTTTTATGGGAAAGAAGTTTTTCTTTACCTTTAATTTTTGCCAAATTTCTTGATAGTTTCATAGGGATAGTAAGTGAGAAGCGTGAAGAGTTTTTATTTGAAACCTATCTTTTTGATTTTAATGGAAATCTATTAAAAAAATTTTTAAACTATTATGAGAAAGGAGATGAGATTATTTTAGATATAGAAAGGAAAGAGGAGAAAATTTATGGTAAGACTTATAATAATACTTATCTTTTAGATTATTTTGATAAGAAAGAAAGAAAAAGCAAATATGAGAATTTTATATCCGATACTATTCCTTGGCCATTGCCGCCAACCAATTCTTTGCAGCCTTTAGGAAATAATTGGGGAGAATATCAAAACTATGGCGGTTCACCTTATTTCCATCCAGGTATTGACATATTAACACCAAATAGTCAAGGAGTTCCGGTTTATGCGGTTAAAGAAGGGTGGGTGAAAGCCTGGTTAACAATTCAAGCAACCTATCACTGGCGGCTGGCGATTGCTGATTCTTCCTTAGAATATCCCGATTCTTGCGAAGGTTTTTTGTATGCCCATATTGATTCTGCTCGTTATCATAAACAAGTGGGTGATTATGTTAGGAGGGGCGAACTTATTGGTTATTTAGTTCCTTGGCCGGTAAGTGGTTTTGACCATATTCATTTTGCCAAAATAAAAGATGAGGGCTTCACTTGGCCAAGAGCCGATTGGGCATTTATTTTCAATCCTTTAATTTTATTAAGACCAAATTTAGATACAATTTCACCAATTTTTGAGTATGCAAGACAAAATCAATATTTTGCCTTTTCTATAAATAATACTTCTAATTATTTAAATCCTGATAGTTTATATGGTGATGTTGATATAATTGCTAAAATTTATGATAAGTTTAGTGTCTCTACCGGTAATAATGTTTGGGACAAACTTATTCCATTAAAGATTGAATATGAGATTATTGGTGAATATGAAACAGTCTACAGGACTTTATCTTTCTCTTTTACTGGTCGTTTACCTAATGACCAATTAGTTAGCGTGGTTTATAAACAGGATAATATTTGTCGCACAAGAGGTGATTATAATTATCGGGATTATTATTTTATTATTACTAATACTGATGGTGATAGTATAATAGAAAGTAGTGATGCCAATTATTGTTGGCAGACAAGGAATTTTCCTAATGGTAGGTATTTAATTAAAGTTTATGCCTATGATGCTTCTGATAATTTCTCAGTTTGTAGTATGTATGTAAGAGTAAAAAATCCGGTTGGAATAGTGGAAGAGAAAAAGAAAAAACAAGGTTTATTTGGGAAAGAAAACTATTTTTTACCCAATGGACAAAAAGTTACAAAGATAAAAAGAGGAATTTATTTTGTAAAAAGAGAAAGTAACTTTTATAAAATAATAAAAATAAAATAAGGTTTAAAGGAGGAAAAAATGAAGAAAATAATCATTCTTTTAATTCCTTTAATTATTTTATCTAAAAATCCATTAACACCAAAGAATTTTGGCTTTTATTCACCAGTTAGCAATTCTCAGGATTTTCTTATTGGTTTTTGGGACTTGCCAAAATTTGACCCATTATATTCTTTACCTCCTTTGCCAAAAGATTTAATAATTGATAACTATCCGCAAGATGGGCTTGGTTATTATCTTATTCAATTTAAAAGTCCGGTTTATCGTTATATGGTTGAGGAGATAAAAAATCTTGGAGTTTTGACATTAGGTTTTCATTCTCGCTATCTTTTAATTGGTAAAATGAATAAGAAAATAAAAGAGAAAGTTGAGAGATTGCCTTATATTCGCTGGGTAGGAATTTATCAGCCGGGTTATAAATTTGCGCAAACAACCTTAAAAGATCGGGATTATGGAATACTCACATTAACTTTATTCTATCCTGAAGATTTAATTTCTGCGGTTAATGACCTAATTGAGAAAGGATTTAAAATTATTCGTTATGATGAGTCAGAATATTTTAAAGTAATTGAAGTTGAGGCAAAGAAAGAAGAGATACCAATTTTAGCAAAATTGCCTTATGTCTTTTCTATTGAAGAATGGCATCCACCGGAATTAGAGAATGCTAATTGTCAATGGGTAATCCAGACCTGGGCACAAGAGAATAGAAGAATTTGGGACCAAGGAATTTACGGAGTGAATGAGATTTTGGGATATACTGATACTGGTTTAGATATATTACATTGGGCATTTTTTGACCCAACTGTTCCTATTTCTGATACTGGTGAATATCCCAATCACCGAAAAGTAGTTTTCTTTAAAAATTGGCAAACCTATTTAAGCCCTTCTGATCCTAATGGACACGGAACCCATGTCGGTGGCACAATTGGTGGTAATGATTCTTTAATGGGTGGAACAAATCCTAATGATGGTCATTCAAAAGGAGCAAGGATAGGGATATTAGCACCAATTCCCCAGCCAACTGGTTGGGATTTAACCGGTCCCTTTAATAAAATGACAAATTGGTTAGCAAATCCTCAATTAAAAGTATATACTATTTCTAATTCTTGGTGGACAGGAACAATGGGACAATATACAAATGCCAGTGCCTCGGTAGATTTATTTTCTTGGGTAAATAAAGATGTAATAATCATAAAATCTTGTGGTAATCAGGGTCAAAGTACTCCGTATCGGATAACCGAGCCGGGAAATTCTAAGTCAATAATTGCTTGTGGTTCCCTTCAAAATGGTCTAAATTCAACAGTTTTATCAAGTTATTCTTCTCGCGGACCAGCACCTGATGGAAGAATTAAACCAGATGTTTGTGTACCTGGTGAAAGTATTTATTCTGCTCGAAGAGGCACTCAGAATGACTATGTTAGTATGAGCGGAACAAGTATGGCAGCACCGGCAGTAAATGGTGCTTGTGGACTTATTAGAAGTTATCTAAAAAAAGGTTTTTATCCTTCTGGTGTGCCTAATCCCGAAGATTCTTTTCCTTATATTTCGGCTTCCTTAGTAAAAGCCTGTTTGATTGTTTCTTGTGATCCAAATATTGGAAATTATGTTATCCCTTCGGAATATGTTGGCTGGGGAAGGGTAAATCTTGATTCAGTTTTATATTTTTCCCAACCTACTCCTGATAGAAGAAAACTTCTTTTATATGATGATACAATTGGTTTAAGAACTGGTGAATATGTAGAATATGAATTTGAAGTTAATGATAATATTCCTTTAAGAATAGCGGTTGTTTGGACCGATACCGCGGCTGCTCCGGGTGCTAATCCAGCATTGATTAACAATTTAGATGTTTTATTAACTTCACCATCCGGTAATTTTTATAAAGGAAATATTTACCAAAATGGTCAGTCTATTCCCAATCCTCCCCAACCTTTTGATAATATAAATCCATTAGAAGTATTTAGAATTAATGAACCAGAGTTAGGAAGATGGAATTTAAAAATAATGGCACAAAATGTTGTTACTTCTATTCCTCAACCTTATTCAGTAGTAATTACTGGTGGTATTCAGATAAGACCAAGAACAGGTGTCCGTTATCTTTCCCATTATTTGATTGATGAGCCACCAATGGGAAATGGTGATAGAATATTAAATCCTGGTGAAGAAATTGAAATACCTACCTGGTTTAAAAATTATAACGATTACGAAGTTGAAGGTGTAAAAATTTACTTAAGATTAAGACAACCAGATACTAATATTGTTATCCTTGATTCCTTTAAATATTTCTCTTCTATTCCACCTTTAGATTCAGTATTTACTGGTGAAGATGGATTTAACATTCGGGTTTTAGAAAATCTTCCTAATGGTTATTCAATTCCATTAGTTTTTTCAATTGAAGATACTTTAGATTCGATATGGGAATCTAGACTAACTTTATATGTGGGCACGCCAATTTTAGTTAGTCAGAATGTGATTATTTATGATTCGCCACCAGGTGGAAATAATAATGGTCGACTTGATCCAAATGAAATCGCTTCTTTGACAATCGGAATTAAAAACCAAGGACTTGGTCATGGCTACAATGTTTATGCAATTTTAAAATCTCTTGATGAAAGACTGATTGTTTTAGATTCAATTGGTACTTATGATACAATCTTGAAAGATTCAACTAAATTCAATAATCTGGATAAATTTATTGTTCAAACCTTGTCAAATATTCCACCGGAGACACCAATTCCTTGTAGTTTAAGAATTTATTCGGATAATTATATCTTCTCTCGTTATTTAACAATTATTATTGGTGAATTAAGAATAACTGATCCAATACCCGATAATGCCTCGCCGATAAGATATTGGGCATATGATGATGTTGATACTTTCTATATTGAATGTCCAGATTTTGAATGGGTTGAAATAAGAGACGTGGGCGTCAGATTGCCGATAACTGGTGATGACCAAACAATAAGAATTCCTTTACCTTTTCCAATTTATTATTATGGTGTGAGGTATAGCGATTCTTTATCAGTATGTAGTAATGGTTGGATAAGTCCAATAAGAACAACTTCCACAGTTTATACCAATCAACCATTACCTGATCCGACATCAACCAATCCGAGTGCGATGATTTGTGTTAATTGGGATGATTTATATCCACCTTATGGTAATGGAATTTGGTTTTTGTATGATACCTTAAATCATCGGATGATTTTAGAGTGGGATAGTGTCCATTATTATGATCAAAGGAATTCTTGGGATAAGTTTGAAATAATTATTTATGATACGACTGTTCGGACGCCAACTGGTGATAATATGATTAAATTCCAATATCTCACCGCCAATTATTATCAATCAAATACTGTTGGCATTGAGGATCACACAAATACGATTGGCATTAACTTCGTCTACAACAATACCTATCACCGAACAGCCGGAACTTTACAACCTCAAAAAGCAATATTAATTAATACCTATCAACCAATTACACCTGTTAAAGAAGAAGTTCTTGCTAATAAACTGATAAAAGATAAGAAATTTACTTATCTTAATTCGCCAGTTATTGATTTACCCAAATTAAATCTCTATTTACCTAATAACCAAAAAGTAAAAATTGATATTTATGATTTAACCGGTCGCCATATCAGAAGACTTATTGATAAGGAGTTGAAAGCCGGTTCTCATACAATTATCTGGGATAAGAAGGATAAGGAAGGAAAGGAAGTGCCAAAGGGAATTTACTTCTATCAGATAATTACCGAAGATAGTCAGAAAGTTTTAAAAACTATCCTTCTTAAATAAATAAAAATCTTTAAAAGGATAGGGCGGAGAGAAATTTCCTCTCCGCCCTTTTTTATTTTTATTTGACTTTTATAAATTAAAATCTATAATGTTTTGTGATTAATAATATCTTAGCAATTTTCATTGGTTATCTTTTAGGTTCAATTCTTCCCGCTTATATCTTTGGAAAAATTTTGAAAGGGATTGATATTAGAAAAGTTGGTACTTTTAATGCCGGAACAACAAATGTGAAAAGAGAATTAGGAATATTACCGGCAATTCCAACCGCCATTTATGATACCTTAAAAGGAATTATCTCAATTTTAATTGCCCAAAAGATCTTTCATACACCAATTTCCATTAGTTATCTGGCTGGTTTTGCAACTGCCTTAGGGCATATCTTTCCTTTTTATTTAAATTTTCGCGGTGGTCAAGGAGCAGCAACTTTAACCGGAATTTTGCTTTTTAATCTTTATAAAATCTTTATAGTTAATAAAACTTCTTTCTTGTTAACCGATTTAATAATCCTTTTGATTGCCATCCTCTTAATCTTTTATATTTCCAAAACCCAAGAAGTTTTATCAATAACTATTTTGCCATTATTTAGTTATCTTTTAATTTTGCGGGTTCCTTTTAATTGGTTATTAATTTCTACTTTAATTATTATTACCTATCTTTTGATTATTGGTATTATCAATATTGTCAGATTTGATTTAATAAAAATTAATAAAGAAAAATTACCAAATTTCCCTTTTTGGCGGACCTTTATTAGACCTGCCGGTTTTTCTTTTGTAATATTAAGTTTCTTTTTAAATAAAATTACTTTACTTACTTTAATTGGTGCGGTTCTTTTACTATTTTTTATCTTTGATTTAATTAGAATATTTCACGATAAAGTAGACAGATTCTTTGTTAAGGATTTAAAAGATATCTTTATTATTCTTAAAGAAAAAGAGACAAAAAGAATTTCTTCAATGACAATTTTTTTATTAGGTTCTTTTTTAAGTTTTCTATTATTTGAGCAAAAAGTAGCAGTTTTGGCGATTACTTTTTTAGTTTTTGGTGATTTCTTTGCTAAAATCTTTGGTCTTGCCTATGGCAAAAGAAGATTTTTTAATAAGACCTTAGAAGGAACCCTTGCCCATTTTTTAGGCTCTTTAATTTTTGGTTATATTCTTAGTAATCATTTAAATATTTCCATCGGTTTAATCTTTCTTGGCGCAATTATTGGCGCGATTGTTGAAATATTACCCTTTAATATCGACGACAATCTTTCAGTCCCCCTTTTCTCCGGCGCTCTTATATCTTTAATTCTAAAAATGAGTAGTAAATAATTTGTCAATGTTATAACTCTTTAAATTCCAATAATTTATTTTAATTTTAAAATTTCCTTATAGGAAACTTTTTATTTTACCAAAAATTTATTTAAGTTATTGGAATTTCATAATTTACTTTAATTCACCCTGCTAGATAGGGGGCTATCTCCTATACTGCCTTGGATACCGCTTAAGGGATATTTTATTTTAAAAATCTCTTTAAAAATTGGTATTTTGCCCAAAAATTAACTTTCTCTGTTAAAAAGAGTGCTTCCTTTAGGTCTTTTCCCAAAGTAACTATTCCGTGATTTTCTAATATGATAACCTTTTTATTCTTGCCAAAATTCTTCACTTTTTTAGCGAGTTCTTCTGAGCCAGGTTCATAGTAAGGAAGAAAGGAAATATCTTCTTCTTTTAATCTTGTGCCTATATAGAATTCTTTTGATAATTTTTCCTTATCAATTAGTAAAGGATAAATTGGATGGGAATGGATGATTGCTTTTATCTCTTTATTTATTTCATATAAATTTAAATGGAGTTTTAATTCTTTTGATGCTTCTTTCGGAATTTTTTTTCTTAAATCAATGATTATTAAATCTTTCTCTTTTATCTCGCCTTTGAAGATATTAGTTTTGTTAATAATAATTTTATTTCCATTTATTTTATAACTGATATTACCGTCGAAGGAAGTGATTAAATCTTTTAAATATAGATAATGGAAAATTCTTTTTATCTCTTTTTTTATATTATCTATTTTCAATTTTTTCTAAATTATGAAGGTAAGGTCTTAAAACTTCGGGAATTAAAATACTACCATCTTTTTGTTGGTAATTTTCGATAATAGCGATAAAAAGTCTTGGAAAGGCAAGTCCGCTACCGTTTAAGATATGGCAATATTCTAAATCACCATTTTTTCTTCTTACCCTCGTATTATTTCTTCTTGCCTGAAAATCTTCACAATTAGAAATTGAGGAGACTTCTAACCATTCATTTACTCCACAGGCATAGACATCAATATCATAAGTTTTTGCTGATTGGAAAGCCATATCGCTTGCTGAGAGTTGTTTTATCCGATAAGGTAATTTCAGGGCTTTTAAGATAGCAGAAACTTCTTCCACCATTTTTTCTAATTCAAAATAGGAATCCTCTGGGAGAGTATATTTTACTAATTCTACTTTATCAAACTGATGGACGCGGATAATTCCCCTTACCTCTTTACCATAAGAGCCGGCTTCTCTTCTAAAACAGGCAGTATAAGCCATATAATATTTTGGCAATTCCTCTTCTTCTAAAATCTCATTAGCATGGAGGTTTACTAATGGCACTTCGGCAGTAGGAATAAGATATAATTCATCTGAAGGAATGTAATACATTTCCTCTTTCAATTTTGGTAATTGACCAGCACCATAAAAACATTCTTCTCGGTTTAAATAGGGAGGAGAAATTTCAATATAATTGTGATATTTACGGTGATAATCTAAACAGAAGTTAATTAATGCCCTTTCTAATAAGGCACCAATTCCTTTAAATAAAATGAACCTTGAACCGGCAAGTTTTGCTGATTTTTCTAAATCAATTAATCCTAAGGCTTCACCAATCTCCCAATGGGGAAAAGGTTTAAAATCAAAATTGGGAATTTCTCCTTCCTCTTTGATAATTATTTCCTCGTCTTTAACGGAAGGATGAATCTTATTTGGTAAATATAAAAGTAAACTTTTAATCTCTTTTTCTAGCAAAGATAATTCATCTTCAATCTCTTTTACCTTTTTACTTAATTCCTTTGCTTCCTCTCGCTTTTTGTTTAATTCTTTTTCGCTTAATATATTTTTATATTTATTAAAAGATTGAGAAATCTCTTTTCTTTTTCGTCTTAACTCATCTCTTTCTTTAATTAACTTTCTTCTTTTTTCATCCAATATTAAAATCTTTTCAATATCAATATTCTCACCCCTTCTTTTTACTATCTCTTTTGCTTTTTCCTTATTTTCTCTTAAAAATTTTAAATCCATATTTTCAATAATAAAACAAAGTTTTAAAAAATCAAATTTAAATATTTTTTGTTTTTATAAATAAACTCGCTAATAGTGATTCCAATAATTATTCCGCCAATTACATCGGTAAAATAATGTTTTTTTAAATAAATGCGAGAAAAGCCAAGAAGAAGACCAAAGGAATAAAGATAAATAGAATATTTTGGATATTCCTTAGCAAAAAGATGAGCGACAGAATAATAATTACTTATATGGCCAGAAGGAAAGGATGAATTAAACCGATTAGTAAATTCTTTATTTGGTCTCTTGCGATTAACTATTCCTTTAATCCCCCAGGTTAAAAAACTACTACTGAAAAAACTAACAATCGCTAATTTTACTAATTTTTCTTCTTTCTCTTTACCAAAAAGGGAAAGGCTATAAAAGATAGTGGCGTAAGTTGGAAAAGTGGTTAATTCTTCTAAGGGTTTCATAATTAAATCTAAGTTCTTAGAAGATAATTTATCCATTTGTTCAATTATTTTATTATCCAAATTTAGGTTAAAAATAAAAATTATGAGAAGCATTTTAAAATAAGACCCTTATAGGAATTTTATAATCTTTACTAATTTTCAAAATTTTTTCTCTCAAATTATTAAGATAACTTTGATAATCCTTGCTAATTGTTAAATAGTAATTTACTGCCTTTTTATCAAAAGCAATATTTTTTAAGATAATTTTTAATTTTTGCGAAAAGTAATTTAGTGAATCACATAATATCTCTTTTACGCCAACTTCTTTACCAAAATCAAAAATTTTTCTTATCTCTTCTTCTTTATCCGAAAAATAAGGAAGAATAGGACCAAAAAATAGGGTAAGAGAAATATTATTTTTTATTAATATTTCAATTGTCCTCATCCTTTCTTTTATTGGGCTCGCTTTTGGTTCAAAGATCTTTCTTATCTTTTCATTTAAAGTGGTTAAAGTTATTTCGCAAGAAGTTTTTGGATAATCTTTTAAAATTGGTAGGTCTCTCAAAATTAAATGGGACTTTGTTAAAATTTCAAATTCGCTATCATATTCTTTTAAGACCTCAATTGTTTTTCTTGTTAAAGAATATTTTAACTCAATTGGTTGATAAGGATCACAAATGGTACCGATACAAACAATACCTCTCTCTTTTTTTATCTCTCTTCTTAATTGCTCATAAATATTTATTTTTACCTCAATGATTTTTCCCCATTCCTCTTTATGTTCTCGCCATTTTCTAATAAAGGTAGCATAACAATAGATACAAGAATGTTCACAGCCAATATAAGGGTTTAGTGAGAAACTCATTCCCGAAATTCCTGATTTTGTTAATGCCTTTTTACAAATTATCTCTTTTATTCTTATTCCCTTTTCATTAATATAATCTTTAGGTTTCAATTCTTTTATTAAGAACATATTTTCCTAAATAATCATATTCAATATTTACTTCCTCATTAACTTTTTTATATTTTAAATTAGTATTTTCGTAAGTGAAAGGAATGAGATAAAGTAAAAAACTATCTAAAAAGATATCTTGGATTGTCAGACTAATTCCATCAACAGCAATTGAACCTTTCTTTACTAAATAAATTCTATTTTCTTTTTTGATTTTTATCTTTAAAGAATAATAATTTCCTTTTTTCAGGAAACTTATAATTTTACCTATTTCATCAATATGACCTAAAATAATGTGGCCATCAATTCTCTCGGATATTTTCATTGGCAATTCTAAATTACAATAAGAACCAATTTTTAGATCTTTCAAATTGGTATTTTTTAAAGTTTCTTTAATTATTTCACAACTAAAATTTTCATCATTTTTTTTGATCACTGTTAAGCAGACACCGTTAACCGCAATAGAAGAACCAATAGTCAATTCTTTGGCAAGTTTTGATTTTATACTAATTATTTTATTTTCACCTTTATTAATCAGCGAAGATACTCTACCAACATCACCGATAATTCCTTTAAACATAAACTATTTTACTTTAAAAATGGGAATTTTTCAAAATGAATAGAAATTATTTTTTAAGATAGCCTTCCAAAATAAAACCTTCTTTAAATTGATGGATTTTAAACTCTTTTAATTTGATAAGGTTTTTTAAGTTATAAGAAAGGTCTTCGGAGAAAGATAATCCCTTGCCCATTATTTTTGGGGCATAAAAAAGATAAATCTTGTCAACTATTTTTGCCTTTAAAGCATTGCTGATTGTTCTGGCGCCACCCTCAATTAATAAAGAGGCAATATTTCTTTTGTAAAGTTCCTTTAAAATCTCTTTCCAATCAAAAAAATTATCTTTTAAATCTAATCTAATTAATTCCACTCCCATATCTTTTAGGATTTTTATTTTTTTGTTATCTTTCTTATGATAAAAAATAATTACACTATTTTCTTTAAAAACCTTTGCCTTTTTATCAATTTTTAAATTTGGATCAATAATGATTTTTTTAATCTTTTTATTCTTTAAAACGCGACAGGTTAAATAGGGATCATCTTTTATTATTGTATTGATACCGCAAAGAATAGCATCGCAATAACATCTTAACTTGTTTCCTTCTTTTCTTAATTGTTCATTGGTTATCCATTTTGATTTATAATCTAAAGTGGCGATCTTTCCATCCAAAGTAGTCGCTGCTTTTATAATAACAAAAGGTCTTTTTTCTTTGATATATTTAAAATATACCTCATTCTGTCTTTTTATTTCCTTTTCTAAAAAACCGACCTCAACCTCAATTCCCTTTTTTCTTAAAGTTGCTACCCCCTTTTTATAAACTAAAGGATTTGGGTCATAAATTCCGACATAAACTTTTTTAAATTTATTTTCAATTATTATATCGGTACAAGGTGGTGTCTTTCCATAGTGGCAACAGGGTTCTAAAGTAACAAAAAGAATTGAGTTTTTTAAAAGATTTTTATCTTTAACCTTTTTTATTGCTACTACTTCCGCATGATCACCGCCATATTTTTGATGATAACCAGTGGCAATAATCTTCTTATCTTTCACAATAACACAACCAACTAATGGATTAGATAAAGTATAGCCCCTTCCTTTTTCTGCCAATTTTATTGCCAAACGAAAATAATCTTCAATCTCTTCTTTTTTAAACATTTAGTTTTATAATGGATTTGGTTGGAAAATAATTATTCTTTTTTAATTTCCTTCTTTGATTCTTCAATAATTTTTAGTGCCAATTCTTTTGGAACTTCTTCGTAATGAGAGAATTTCATTGTAAAATATCCTCTTCCTTGGGTTATTGAACGAAGGGTGGAGGAATATTTATAAAGTTCGGCATAAGGAACCAAGGCTTTAATTTTTTGCATCTTTCCTTCGGCTTCAATTCCTAATATTCTTCCCCTCCGGGCATTTAGGTCACCAATTACTTCGCCCATTGCTGGCTCCGGGCAGACAACTTCAACATTATAAATTGGTTCTAATAAATAGGGATCACCCTGTTTTTGAGCATCTTTAAAAGCAAGGGAACCAGCAATTTCAAATGCTAAATTAGAAGAGTCTACTGGATGATATTTACCATCATATAAAGTAACTTTCACATCCACCACTTTATAACCTGCTAAAACACCACTTTCTAATGCCTTTTTTATTCCGGTTTCTACTGCCGGAATATAAGAAGCGGGAATGGCGCCACCAAAAATTTGATTAACAAATTCATAGCCTTTGCCCCTTTCTAAGGGTTCTACTTTTATATAACAAATTCCATATTGACCACGACCACCAGATTGTTTTACATATCTTCCCATTCCGGTTGCTGGTTTTCTGATTGTCTCCCGATAAGGAACTTTTGGTTTTTCTAAATCAATATTCACATTAAATCTTCTTTTTAACCGACTAATAATCACATCCAAGTGTAATTCACCCAAGCCATTGATCAATTGTTGTTTCAATTCATAGTCATAATGGAAAGTAAAAGTTGGGTCCTCATCGGATAAACGATGAAGACCGTTAGAAATTCGTTCTTCGTCACCTTTTGTTTTAGGAACTACCGCTACCGAAATAGAGGGTGGTGGAAACTCAATCGGTGGTATTTTTATCTGATTATTAGGAGAGGTTAAGGTATGATTGGTTTTTGTCTCTTTTAATTTTACTAAGGCACCAATTTCTCCTGCCCTTAACTTATTTGTCTCCTGCCGCTCTTTGCCTTTTAAATAATAAATCTGATTAATTTTTTCTTCCCGTAAGGTGAAAGTATTTAACAAACTGATTCCTGACTCAATCGTTCCCGAATATATTCGGACAATATTTAAATCACCAATATGAGGATCGGATAAAGTTTTAAAGACAAATGCCAAAGGCTCTTTTTCATTTATCGCAAATTCCTTTTCTTCGTTAGTATTAATATCAATAACTTTAATCTTTTGATGGTCAATCGGTGAAATTAGATAATCAATAGCAAAATCTAAGATTAAATTAATACCAATATTATTTAAAGCATCACCTAATAAAACCGGAGAAAGTTCACAATTTAAGATTCCTTTTTTTATAGCCTTTTTTAGCCTATCTTTACTTATCTCTCTGCCTTCTAAATAATCGTTCATTATCTCTTCTTCGATGTCAGCGCAGGCTTCAATAATCTTTTCATAATACTCCTCTTTTACTTTATTTATCTCTTCAGGAATATTATCAGAAATTTTTACTTCACCATTTTCATATAAAAATACTTTATTTTCTAATAAATCATAAATACCCGAAAAATTTAACTCTTTACCAATTGGTAAAAAGAGTGGAAAAATTTTAGAAGAAAAACTTTTTTTCAATTCATCCAAAGTTTTATAAAAATCGGTGTGCTCCTTTTTTAATTTATTAATAAAGAAAATTATTGGTTTTTTATTATCCGAAAGGATTTTATAAGCCATCTCGGTGCCGACTTCGATACCCGAACTACTATCAACCACAATAATACCATTATCAATCGCTTTCACACCAGCATAAACTTCACCAATAAAATCTAAATAGCCAGGAGTATCAATAATATTAAAAAAATGTTCTTTATATAGACCATAACCTAACGCTAAATTGATACTAATTTTTCTTACAATCTCTTCTTCATCATAATCAAAAAGGGAAGTTCCATCGTCAACCTTGCCAATTCTTGTATTCTGCTTTAACAAATACATAATCACATCACAAATCGAAGTCTTACCACAACTGCCGTGACCAAAAAAACCAAGATTCCTAATTTTCTTTATATCATACTGCCACATCTTTTTCCTCCGATTTAAATTAGATATAATAATAACAAAAAATTATTTTTCCGTCAAGTTGTAAGAATCATATTTTAATTAATCTTGACTTTTTAAAAATCTTATTATATATTTTATTAAATTTTACAAGGGAGGCAAAAATGAGAATTTTTATCTTCTTTTTATTAATCTTTTTTACATTATTATTTTCTATTCCTTTAGACCCTAATCCTTCTTGGTATTATTTCTGTTCGGCACCCCGGGATATTGCTTTTGGCGATATTGATAATGATAACTATTTAGATTTGGCAATTGTTCGGGAATCAGAGGTAAATTATTTATTTAAAAATCTTCGTGGTCGTTTAGATTCTTTTCCTTCTTGGCAGTCAAACGATGCCGATTTTACTATTAGTTGTGCTTTTGGCGATGTTGATAATGATGGCTATTTAGATTTGGCAGTTGGAAATTATCGGCTTGCTGGTGGCCGGGTAAAGTTATATAAAAATGAAAATGGAAATTTAAATCCCGAGCCAAGATGGATTGCTGAAAATGATGGAGCAGTTTGTATCGCCTGGGGAGATGTTGATAATGATGGCGATTTGGATTTAGCAGCAGTTGACCTTTTTGGTTATCCTTGTGTCTTCTTTAATAACGAAGGTGAGTTAGAAAGAAGCCCTTCTTGGCGAGCAGTGGATTATAATCTAGACTTATCTTGTGCCTTTGTTGATATTGATAATGATGGTTGGTTAGATTTGGTTGTTGGTAATATAAATTGGGCAATCCCTTTAATTAGGATTTATAAAAATAATCAGGGACGCTTAGAAACAAGGGCAAGTTGGCGTTCGGTTCTTCCCCAAACTGATTATGAAACAGCCGATGGAATTGCGATTGGTGATGTAAATAGGGATGGCTGGTTAGATGTTTTCGTGAGTAATTATATGAATGAAGGGAAAAGGAATTATGGATTTTTTAATAACGAAGGTAGATTAGATACTTTTCCTAATTGGCTTTCTAACGACCAAAATGCGAGTATTCGTTCCTATTTGGCTGATTTGGATGGTGACGAAGATTTAGATTTTTGTTATGCTAATCGGGGTCGCGCAATGGTTTACGAAAATATTAATGGCTCTTTAAGCCCTAATCCTGTCTGGTCTTCCAGTGTGTCAAGTGAATGGGGAGTTGCGGTTGCTGATATTGATAATGATGGTTTGATATTAAAGAGTGATACTTTTATTGGTGATAGTGTAAGAAAACTTTTTTATTTAAAAAAGAGACCTGTTCAAAGACTTTTAGAAATAAGAGTGAATAATACACCTATACCAGCAAGTAATTATGCGATTGATCTTTATAATGGTTGGTTTACTTTAAAAGAAGCGCCTTCTCGATCTTCTCAGATTGTTGTTACTTATTATTATTCTTTGGATTTAGATTTGGCTTTTGGTGGTTGTTATCTCTTTTTAAATCGCCGGATGCCAGAAATTAAAGAGAAAGAATTTATCTACTCCGATAGAAAACAATCTTCCAAAAAGGAGTTAGAGATTTATAATATTTTAGGAAGAAAAGTAAGTGCAGATAATTTAAAGAAAGGGGTTTATTTTTTAAAGAAAGGGAATAAACAAAAGAAGGTTTTGATAAAATAAAAAGGAGGTTAAAAAATGAGAAAAAGGATATTCTTTTTAATTATTTTGGTTTTCTTTCAGTTAACTTTTAGTGATTGGATAAAAGAACGAATTGGACCCTTTAATGATTGGGTTTCTGGAATTGTGATTGCGAAAGGAAGGAATGATGATACCAATCGGATTTATGTTGCTACTTGGCGGAGACTTTATGAATTGACATATCGGAATGGCAATTGGAATATTTTTGATATGGGGCTAACTAATGGTTGGGGTGTGTGTGCTGGTGATGGAAGAAATGATGGTATGACAAGAATTTATGCTACCTTTGTTCTTGTTTCACCGCAGAGATCAGGAGTATGGGAGTATACCTGGACAGGTAATGGTTGGCAAAAGGATACAGCAATTAGAATTCCTCCCCTTTCTCCTTCTTCACCGGCGGCTCACGGAGTAGCGATTGGTAAGGCAAGAAACGACGGGATAAACCGCATATATTGTGATGATGGAAATAATAGAAGAATTTATGAAGGTTATTGGACAGGTACGCAATGGATAAGCGGAGTGGCTGCGGATAGTTATGGAGTTGATATAATAATTGCTCCGGCAAGAAGGGATGGAATTAATCGGATTTATTGTGTTGGATTAGGTGCTTACATTTACGAATTTAGTTGGGATGGAAATAGATGGGTCCGCGAACTTGTTGATTCAACCAGTCGTGGTTATTATGGAATTGCTTGTGGTTATGGAAGAAACGACAGTGTTCTAAGGCTTTATTCAGCATGGGGAAGTTCACCTTATGGAGTATATGAATTTACTTGGGATGGAACCCGATGGATAAAAGAACGGATAAAAGGTATTAATGCTCTTCCAGCGACAGTATTTATTGGTGATGCGCGAAATGATGGCTTAAATAGAATTTATGTCGGTTGTTATGGTGGTAAAGCAATGGAATATTTTTATAATGGAAACCAATGGGATTCTTGCTGGGTTGATAGTGCTGGTAGCGGTAGTTACGTTAGTATTTTTATCGGTGATGGAAGAAATGATGGAATAAATCGCCTTTATCTTGGTTCTTCCGATAATTACCTTTATGAATATTCCTATATTTCTTCCGACATTAAAGAAAGGGATTCTGATTTGATAATCTCTGAAAAAATAGATAATAAATGCTATAATTCTCTTGGTCAACTTACTCCTTCTTCCCAATTAAAAAAGGGAATTTATTTTCTTTATAAAAAGGGAAGACTTAAAAAATATGTTAAGATAAGATAATATAAAATAAAGATACTTTTATTTCTTCTCAGAAGTTCAGTCATTTTTATAAGTTATTAATTTTTAATGATTTAAATCATTTTCCAAGTTTCCTGTAAGGAAACTTTTTGTTTTCCAAAATTTCTATTTAAGTTATTGAAATTTAAGAACTTAACTATCTTCACCCATATAGATAGGGGGCTATCTCCTATACCACCTTGGATATGCCTTTATATATAATTTTTATTAGTAAAGGTTATAATAAATTGACAATTATTTATTTTGTTTTATAATAAACAAATGAAGAAAAAGAGGAGGTTAAAATGAAGAAGATATTTATTATTTTATTTTTCTTTTTTGTTTTAAATGCTAAGGAGTATTATCATTTAATAAAAGTAAAGAATGTTGAGAAAGAAAAAATTCTTCTTTTTGACAAGAAAGGTTTTGTTATCAATGGCTTCCAAGATGGTAATTTAATAGTTGAGGTACCGATAGGAAGGGAAAGGGATATAAAAGAAATGGGTTATGATTATGAAATATTGATTTATAATGTAACAAGATATTATGAAGATAATTTTGCTGATGCCCGTTATCATACCTATCAAGAATTTTTAGATACTTTACATATTTTGGCAATAAATTTTTCTCATATATGTAGATTAGAGACAATTGGTTTTTCGGTTCAAAATAGACCAATTGTGGCGATGAGAATAACCGATAATCCTAATAGTGAAGAATATGAGCCAGAGATTTTAATTGAAGGCAATACTCATGGTGATGAGAAAATTGGTTCCGAAGTAGCGTTTGGGATTTTGAGATATTTGGTATTAAATTATGGAGTTGACCCATTAGTTACTCAGATTGTGAATAGTAGGGAGATTTGGATTTCGCCGGTTGTCAATCCTGATGGTCATGTGAG
>CALHQW010000034.1 GCA_938040315.1 uncultured bacterium | reverse complement strand
GAAGGAAATCTAAGATTAGAAAGAATTATTGAAGAGATGGATAAAAGACATACCGAAATATTAAAATATCTCGCCGAATTAGTCGCCCATAAATAATTATTTATTTTTTACTTATTTTATTATTACTTTTTTCCTTATTTTCTTCTCTTCTTTAATAAAATAAATTCCTCTTTTTAAAGAGAGAGAATTATTTATTCTTTTTCCCAAGATATCATAAATCTTTAAAATTTTCTTCTCCTTTACTCTTTCATTAATACCAACTCCTCTGGTTATTATGATATTTAATCTTATTGTATCGTTTGACTTTCTTGCATCGCTTCTTAAATAAGTATAAATCTTTGCTAAATAATTTCCTGTTGGTAAATTTACACGCCAGAAGATTCTTGTTCTTACTCGGGTATTGGGTGGTAAAACCAAATAGGTTGTTTCAATTGGGATTTCATTTAATTTAAAAACAATCGGAACTTCTCTCTCAAAAAATCCTGCTTCCTCTTTTGCCCAGATATCTATCGGATAAATAGAGTCAAGATAGCAAGTATCAGGTAAACCGGCTATCGAATCAATAGAAACATCGTGATATTCAACAATTGCACACATCTGCATATCACTTGTTGGCGAAAATAAAGAATAACCAACTCCCTCTTGATGACGCCAATAAACTCCGGAAGGAGCATTTAAAAACGAATCCCTTAACCAGTTAAGTCCATAAGTAGTATCAGAGCCATTTAAGATAAAAAGATAGAAACTACCATCCCAAATAGTGCAATTGGGCGGTACTGGATGATAGATAAAAGAGTTAGTATAATTGGTTGCTAAGGTATCAAAGAAAAAGAGAGTAGTCTGCGGCGCTCCACCACTACCATCATCATCAACAATCCTAATATGCATCGCCGGATGATAAAGTTTAAATACCCGATGATAAACACCATTAATAACCACCGGATAATAATTGGGAGTTAGTTTCACTCCAAAACCAAAATATTTACCACTACCAGTGTAACCCATATTATAAGGCTCAATATTACACCATTTTAAGGTATCTAAACCCGGATAGGTATTAGGATAAAGAATATCATAATAAGCAAAAGAAATATTGAAAATAATTAAAATTAAAAATATAACGATTTTTTTCATCAATCCTCCTTTATTATTTTCCACCTCTTTATTTTATAAAATATTTACTTAAAAGTCAATAAATTCAATAATAAAGCAATACCCAAGGCGGTATAGGAGATACCCCCCTATTTATATGAATAAAATGATTTAAGTAATTAAATTTCAATAATTTAGATAAAATTTCTGAAAAATAAAAAGTTTCCTTATAGGAAACTAAGAAAATAAGATAAGTAATTAAAAAATTTTTATTGTTTTAAAAACCCCTTTTCCAGCCTCTAAATTTACGAAGCATTTTTTTTATCTTAAATTCAAAACCGCTTTGGAAAAGGAGATGTTTTGCTTGTTGTTCTGGTGTTAAGAGTGCAAAGATTTCGTCCTCAATTTTTTCGCATTCCATTCGGTGTTGCTTATCATTATTTCTTATTAGGTCAACCTGTTTTTTTATCTCGTCAACCTTTGCTTTTTTGGCAAGAAGTTCGGAAAGTTTTTCAATCTCTTTATATCTCTCTTCTCTTCTTTTCTCCTTTAACTCTCTTATCTTTTTCAATTTGGGAAAGATTTTGCCTGCTTGTTCTTCAGTAAGATTTAGTTCTTCGGTCATTCGCCACATCTTTAAATTTTCTAAAGTCTCTAAGGGTTTAGGATTCTCACAAGGACAAGGTTGGGCATAAATAGAAAGGGCAAAAATTAATGAAGGAAGAATTAAAAAAAGTTTCTTTATCTTTTTAATTTTCATTTTAACCTCCTTTATTTAGATTTTTTATTAAATATTCCAATTCTTCTTTATCCAAGTTAGATATTAAATCATAATAATTTTTCTCTTCTTCTAATTTTTCTTCTAATAAAATCAAATCTTCTTCTTTTATCTCTTTGCTTAATTCTTTTAAAATTTCTATCTCCTCCTGAGGAGAGAGATTGTAAATTATTGTTTCATAATCTTCTTCTAATATATATTCTTCTGTTGCCCTTTTTCTTTCTTTAAATAAAAGAAGGGAAAGGAAAAATATTAAAATAAGAAAACTTGTTAAAACTGGTGCTAAAACCAAATTTTTCTTTTTTCGCTTCTTTATTCTTTCTTGTAGTTTTTCATAAAAAAAGGAAAAGGAAGGAGTAGTTTCTTCTTTAATAATCTCTTCTTTTATCAATTGGAATTCCTTTTGATATTTTTGACATAAGGAGCAATTAGTTAAATGTTCTTCAATTATCTTTTTTTCTTCCTCGGTTAATAAACCAGAAAGGTAATTAAAAATTTTCTCTCGCTCACACATCATATTTTTCCCTCTAAAAATTTTGCTAATTTTTTGTGGGCATTAAAAAGGGATGATTTTATTGTTCCTTCTTTTAATTTCAGAACCTCACAAATTTCACTGATTTTTAAACCATCTGAATGATAAAGTAAAAAAACCATTTTCTCTAAAGGTGCCAATTTATTAAGATATTTTTCAATTAACTCTTTTAATCTTTTATTCTCATATTCTTTTTCAATATCCCTTGGGAAAGGAATTTTTTCCCATTCTATTTCTTCCTCTATCCCTTTATTTTTCTCTTTTTTTAAGAGGTATAAACAATGATTAATAGCAATCCGATATATCCAAGTAAAGATTTCTGAACGACCTTGAAACTTGTTAAGATTTTTATAGACTTTGATAAAGATTTCTTGAGTAGCATCAAAGGCTTTATCATTATCTTTTAAAATTTTTTTAGAAAGATTGTAAACTTTTTGGTAATACATTTTTACTATCTCGTTAAACTCTTCTTCTTTCTTATTCATATAATTAGACAAATTTTTTAATTAAAAGGTTTATTTAAATTTTTTCTTTTAAAAAAGAGAAAGAGTAAAAAGGCCCTGATTGCCCAATCAATCACCGTGCCATACCAGACACCGTAAATTCCTAATTTTAAAGGAATTGCCAAAATATAGATTAAACAAATCCGAATTAAAAAAGTGGAAAGTAAGGCAACAATCATTGGACTTAAAGTATCGCCCATTCCTCTTAAACTACCGGCATAGACAAAGTATAAGGCTAATTGGGGCTGTTCAAAGGCACCAATTCTTACTAAATTAATAGCAAATTCTCTTACTTTCTCTTCGGGATTAAAAATTGCTACTAAATATTGCGGAAAAAGGAAGAATAAAATTCCAATTGTTGACATTATTAATAATGAGTAAGAGGCGGTTTTTTTAATTGCCAGGTTAATTAAATCTTCTCTTTGGGCACCAAAGGCTTGACCCACTAAGGTAGTAGCAACAATTCCAAAGGCACTACCCGGCATAAAAGAAAGAGATTCTATTCGCACGGCAATCTGGTGGGCAGCCAAAGAGATAGTTCCTAAACTGGCAACAATTCTTATAAAGATTAGAAAACCAAGATTTAATAAAAGTTGTTCGTTCGCTGCTGGTAAACTTATTTTAATAAAATCTTTAAAATAAGAAAGATTTAATATCTTTTTTACTTTCTCTTTAATTTTGATTTTTATTATTATTAATGACAAAATTGCTGATACCAAACCACCGATTCCGGTTCCTAAACCAGCACCTTTAATTCCTAAGGAAGGAAAAAAGGAAATACCAAAAATTAAAAAATAGTTAAGAATAATTGTTAATATTTGAAAGGTTAATGAGATAAGCATTGGTGTTTTGGTATCACCATAGCCCCGCAAAATTCCGTTGTTGATTAAGAATATCATTCTAAATAAAAGGAAAAGGATAATAAAATTAAGGTATTCACTTCCTTTGATTGCTACTTCTTTTTCAGCACCCATTAAAACCATTAAATCTCTTCTTAGAGGATACAAAATAAGGGTAATTAAAAAACCAAAAATAAAGGTAAAGAAAATAACAAAATTTAAAAGTTCTTTGGCTTTTTTAAAATCCTTGCTTCCAACCGCCTGAGCAATTAAAGAAGTAGCACCGATCTGAAAGCCCAAGAAGATATTGATAATTGCAAAGATAATTGTATTGGCAAGACCAGCACCTGCTAAATCAGTTGTTCCCAAACGGCTTAACATTACCATGTTGAAAAAGAGAACAATTGTCTGAAAGATATTTTCTAAGATTACCGGATAAACTAAGGTGAATATTGTCTTTTTTGAATCAAGGGCTAATTTATCAACTAAATCCATTATTTAAGATATTGAGATAGTTCCTTATAGATTTGGATTAAGGGAAGTTTTCTTTTTTTAGCAATCTTTTTTATATCTTCATATTCCCAATTTTTAATTATTTTGCCATCAATCTCTGCTTCCTTTATTTTTAATTTTCCATATTTTGTTTTTATCTCTTTAAGAGTTCTTTTTAAAGTATTACGAAAAACTGGATAATACCTAATCCCTAAGGTCTCAGTTTCAGAAAAGATTATTTTCATAATCTCTTCTTTATCTTTCTCCTCTATTAAACAGGAAAGTTTATAAGCCGGACGCATCTTTTTCATAAAAATCGGCGTAATAAAAACATCCAAGGCACCTTTTTTAAATAATTGGTTAAATAAATTCTCAAAGATAAACGGCGGTAAATGGTCTAAATTGGTTTCCAATAAGAGAATTTTATCTCCTTTTTCTATCAGTTCACCATAAAGAATCCTTAAAATATTGGGAATTTCCAAATCAAAATAACCAGCACCATAACCAATTTTAGAAATTTTCATCAAAGGTAAGGAAGTAAAGTTATTACAAAGATTTTTAATAATTGCGGCACCCGTCGGCGTTGTCAATTCATAATCATAATCAATTTCATAAACTGGTATTCCCTTTAAAATCTCTAAGGTAGCAAAGGCTTTCTTTTTTCCTAAAACAACCGGACTGGCATATATCCTTTCTGGTTTTAATTTATTAATTAAAATACTAGTACCACAAATATCTAAAAGGGTATCATAATCACCAATCTCGTGGAAATGGACATAGCGCCTTTTTTCTTTATGAATTTTACTTTCTGCTTTGATTAAGGAATTTAAAATTTTTAAAGAAAGATTTTTTATATCTTCTTTTAGATAAGAATTTTCAATTATTTTTATAAAATCTCGCGGATAAAGACTCTTTTTATCTTCTTTTATCAATTCTATCTGATAGGCAGAAATCTCTTTCTTTTTCACTTTCTTTATTTTAAATTTTATTGGTAATTTCAAAAGAGAGAACTCCCTTCTAAAATCCTCTATTTCCTTTTCTTCTAAAAGATTTAAAAGGGAAGAAAGAACCATATCACCACTTATGCCGGTAAGAATGTCAAAATATAAGATTTTCATAGATTGTTAATTAGGTGGGCTAAATAGCCAGCACCAAAACCATTATTAATATTTACTACACAAACACCCGGCGCACAGGTATTTAACATTGTCAATAAAGGTGCCAAACCAGAAAAATTGGCACCATAACCAATAGAGGTCGGCACCGCGATCACTGGCTTATCAGTAAGTCCACCCACAATACTTGCCAAAGCACCTTCCATACCAGCAATAACAATTATCACCCTTGCTTTTCTTAAACGGTGATAATAATGGAAGAGCCGATGGATACCAGCAACACCCACATCATAGATTGTGTCAACTTTATTTCCTAAAATTTCACAAATCACTTTCGCTTCTTCTGCCACCGGAATATCAGCGGTGCCGGCAGTAAGAATTAATATCTTTCCTTTTTTTCTTCTTCTTTTAAATAATAAGGCGAAAATTCTTGCCTTTTCATAATAGAAACCCTTTTTAAACTCCTTCTTTAAAATCTCTGCCTTCTCTTTATCTAAACGGGTAATTATACAATCCTCTTGAAGTTTCTCATATTCTTTGACAATCTTCTTTAAATCTTCTATTGATTTATTCTCACCAAAAACTATCTCGCAAACACCTTTTCTTAAATTGCGATGGGTATCAATCTTAACAATTCCTTTATTCACAAAGGGTAAATTTTTTAATATATTTAATGCCTTTTTTATGGAGATCTTTTTATTTCTAACATCTTTTAGTAGTTTCTCATAATCCATTGTAATCCCATTGGCTGATAACCTGTTAAATCTAAAAGAACTTCGGAAAAACCGATCTTCTTTAAATTACTCGTAATCCTTTTTCTATTCTTAATTATTTGCCAATAATCTCTCTCCTCTTTTAATTCAATCTTTGCCTTCTTATCAATCATTCTTAAACGAAAATCTCTTAATCCCAATTTTCTTAAAATCTCTTCGCCTTTCTCAACTTTTAAAAGTTTTTCTTCATCAATTAGTTGGTAATAGGGAATGCGGGAAGAGAGGCAGGGTGAACTGGGTAAATCATAATTAGGGATTTTCAATTTCTTTGCTCTTTTTCTTATCTCTTCTTTTCTTATTTTTAATTTTAAATAGGGGCTTTCAATATTTAACTCCTTTAATGCCTTGATACCGGGACGAAAATCTTTTAAATCAGAATAGTTTGTGCCTTCGATAATTTTATTAACCTTTAAAAAATCCTTTAACAAAAGAAGTTTTTTATATGCCTCTTTTTTACAATAATAACATCTTTCTGGCGGATTTCTTATAAAATTTTTATCTTTTAATTCTTCGGAAAAAAGAAAAATTCCTTTAATATCAAAATTATTTAAAAAATTTATTGCTCTTTTTAAATGGTCTAAGGGATAGGTTGGCGAAATAAAAATTACTGGGAAAAAATTATTTTTTTTTAATACCTTTAAAGTTAAAAAGAGTAATAGAGAAGAATCAACACCACCCGAAAAGGCAATAATCACTTTTTTATAACTTCTTAATAACTCTTTTAACTTCTCAAATTTTCTTTTCATATTTTTTTATTTCCTTTATCAGTACCTGTGCTGATCTTTTTAAAATTTTTCTATCAATAAATCCCATATGGGAAAAGCGAATAATTTTCCCTTTTAAATCTCCTTGACCATTAGAAAAAAGAATTCCCTTTTTTTCTTTAATTTCTTTAATTATTTGGGTGCTATTAATTCCTTCTTTCATTTTAATAATCGTTAAAGCATTAGAAGGAGAAAGAGAAAATAATTCCAAATTATTTTTTAATAAAATCTTTCTTACCAAATTGGCCCTATTAGCATGATTCTGCCAATATTTCTTTATTCCTAATTTATTTATTTTTTTTAAACAACTATCAAAAACATAAAGGGTATTGATGGCGGGTGTGAAGGGAGTTTCTTTTTTATTTAAGAATTTTTCGTAATTTAGTAAGTCAAAATAATAGCGGGGAGTATTAGATTTTTTAATAATTTCCCAAACTCTTTCGTTGGCACAAAGAAAAGAAACGCCGGGAATACCACCCAGGGCTTTTTGACTGGCACCACAAAGGATATCACAATAAAAATCATCAAAATAAAACTCATCAGCACCAATGCCACAAATTCCATCAACAATTAAAAAACAGTTATTCTCCCGAGCAATCCGACCAAAATTTTTTATATCCTGTTTTACGCCGGTGGAGGTATCGGTTAAAGTGGTAAAAATATATTTTATGGTATCATCCAGTTTAATTTTTCTTTCTACTTCCTCATAATTAACCGGTTTGCCAGGTTCGCTTCTTAAGATTTCTACATAATAGCCAAAGGATCGTAAAATCTCTCGCCACCTTTCACCAAACCGACCGCAAGAAACAACCAATGCCTTTCCTATTTTAGGCGAAAGATTACTAACTGCGGCTTCCATTGCGCCTGTTCCCGAAGACGCGAAAATAAAAATTTTGTTTTTGGTAAATAATATTTTCTGTAATTGAGAAACTACTGAGGATAACAAATCGTGAAACTTCTCTTCTCGATGATAAATTAAATCATCACTCGCTCTTTTTAATAAATTTTTAGGAACATAAACTGGTCCAACTGTTAAAAGAAGATATTTTTTCATTTTTACTCCTTTTTAAATATCTCTTTTGATTTCTTTAAAGCACAAAATTCACCACACATTGTACAAAAATCTTTTTTTACTCCGTAGCGCTCATAAATCTCCTTTGCCTTTTGAGGATTGATTGCTAAACTAATCATCTTTTCAAAATCTAATTTTGCTCGAGCAACAGAAAGTTCCTTATCTAATTCTATTGCTTTTTTAATTCCTTTGGCAATATCAGCAATATGGGCAGCCAATTTAGTAATAATTACTCCCTCTTTTACATCCTCAATCGTTGGTAAACCTAAATGTTCGGAAGGAGTAACATAACAGAGAAAGTCAGCACCGTAATAGGCAGCTAAGGCACCGCCAATTCCCGCAACAAAATGGTCATAAGGAAGTCCAATATCACTCACCAAAGGACCAAGAACATAAAAAGGTGCATTATTACAAATAATTTTTTCCAAAAGGACATTGAGATAAATATGATTGAGAGGAATATGGCCAGGTCCTTCAATCATCACTTTTACTTTTTTTTCTCTGGCTCTCTCTTGTAATTCTCCTAATACCAGTAATTCAAAAATTTGCGGTTCGTCAGTAGCATCCAAAATGGAACCTGGTCGTAATCCATCACCCAAAGAAAGACAGACATCATATTCCTTAGCCATTGCCAAAATATCATCAAAATATTCATATAACGGATTTTCTTTATTATTATATTTCATCCATTCAATTACCAATGAACCACCTCGAGAAACAACGCCACAAATTCTTTTTTTATTATATAAAACTTTTAGAATTTTTTTATTTATTCCACAATGAATGGTGGCAAAATCAACACCATCTACAAAATGTTTTTCAATAACTTTTAAGAAATCCTCCTCTTTCAATTCCACAAAAGATTTATTATTTTTTCTTGCCTCGTAGGGCAATTGATAGATGGGCACACTACCAATTGGAATCTTGGCAGCAGCAATTAAATTCTTTCTGATTTCATCTAAATCACCACCAGTGGATAAATCCATTATTGTATCGGCGCCGGCTTCTTCAGCCACTTTTAACTTTTTCAATTCCATTTCAATATCACAAATTTCTGGCGAAGTTCCAATATTAGCATTTACCTTCGTCGTCAAACCCTTACCCACCGCACACCCAATAATCTCTCGTTTTCTATTTTTTAAGATTACCACCTCTCCCTTTTTTATTTTCTCTTTTAATTCTTTTAAACTAATCCCCTCCTTTTTTGCAATTATTTTTAAATTATTGTTTTTCATATCTCTCCTTTTCAAATTCTAAACAGCATAAAAGGCGGCCACAAAAACCAGTAATCTTTTCTCTTTTTTCTTCTAAACCTTGAAGCCGGGCAATTCTTAATTGAACATGAGGAGGCTCTTTTAAAAAAGTGGCACAACATAACTTCCGACCACAAGGACCATAACCACCAATTTTTGCCATTGCTTCTCTTGGCGGTAATAAAATAAAAAAGGTTTTTTTACCTACCAATTTTCCAAACTCTTTTTGAATACTTGTTAAATCAATCTTTTTATTACTAATAGCATAACAAACCAATCTTTTTTCATCAAAAGAATAATGACAGGCAAGGGGAACAATATTATTAATTCCTTTATCAAAGATAAAATTGACAAATTTTTTATAATATTCCTTTTCTTTATCTCTTATCTCGAAATATTTTAAAATGTCTTTTTGGTTTGCTTTTCTTAAAATTACTCCCTTAATTTCTTCCTCCTCTTCTACAAAATTTTTTATTCTTCCCAACTCCTCACCAAACTTTAATTTTAAAAAAACAAAATCACCCTCTTTTATATCCATCTCTTCTACGGGATTACAAAGGACTTCATAAAATTTATGAATTTCTACAAGAACTTGGCTCATCTTCTTATTCCTAACTTCTCCATTATCTCATAATTTAAATACTTCTCATAATTGGGATAATTGCTCTCTTTGGGATCATTAGTATAAAGTAAAAGGTAATTACCATCGCCATGGATATCCATAAAAAGATAGAAATAATTGGTTTGGGAATAATACCAGTATTCATAAGGACGGATATCAATACCGAAACTTTCTATCTCTTTTTTTTCTGGTTCACCGTACTTTAAATAAATTCTTCCCCGATCGGTCTCAATTCCTCTTTTTTTCATATAGGAATAATTAAGATTAACAAATTCAATTCTTTTCTTTAAAGTATCTAAATTAGAAATAAGAAAATAATTATCCAAATATTTCTTTTTACCAATAAGATTTAGTTTTTTATATTTCTCTTTCTCCTTTTTATTTCTTTCCAAGAGATAGAAAAGGGATTCCTTTAAGAAAAAAAGAGAATCTTGCAAAAAAGAAGTGGTGAATTTTTCACTTATTAAATAAAAATCTTTTTTCTCCTCCCAAATTTTTTGGTTTTCAGCAAGCAAAAAAAGGGATAAAGTCTTTTTGCCCAAAGTTAAATCCTTTAAGGGAATACCAATCGCTTTTGCCATATTTTCCGTGTTTTTTACTATCTTCGTTGGAGAAAAATCTTTTTCCAATTTCCCTTCTTCATTAAAAATTTGATAACCCACATAAATTGTCTCCTTTTTTAGATTGTATAACTCAAAATAGAGATAGGCAGTAAAATCTTCATCCAGGTTATAAATTCTTTGTGGGTTAGGAGTATAATAATAACCATTTCGATAAAAATTACCGCTTCTTTGGTCTTTTCCGCAACTACTCAGATAGATAAAAGAAGAGAGGCTTGTTCTATTTTGGAAATTGTTTATTATTAAAGAATCGGAATATCGCTTTCCCATAAATTCAATTTGGTAAAGATAATTACCAAAAGGTAAATAAAGCCCAAAACCATCAATATATACCTTATTTAACTTTCTATAAAAAGAGTAATTGGGTAAAAATATTTTTCTTTCAATCCCTTCTTTTTTTGTCAGTTTTCCTTTAATTGAAAAGTTTATCGTGTAAGAAAAGAAAGCGGTATCATTAATAATTTTTTCTGGTTGGAAAGAAGAAAGGGGCAAGGAATAATAGAATTCCACAAAAGAAAGGGTATCTTCTGCCCAAAAAATTCCGTAGTCAATAGCCAAAATTTTAAAAAATATTAATAAGGTAATCATTTCTCACTCACCAAAACATATTCACCAAAACCTTTCAAATCAACAAAGGTAAATTCTTTATTATAACGATAATAATACCATTTGATATAAGGTTTTTTATCAATTTCATAAGGAAAATTTTCTATATAATCTGGTTCGCCATATTGAAAATAAATTTTTGCTCGATCCGAAAAGACTCCTTTATCACCCCGACCAAAATTTTTCTCACAATATTCAACTTTTGAAAAATATTCTTCCTCAGAAATATCCTTCTTTTTCCAAAACTCCTGCCATTTAATTTCCCTTTCTTCGCGCTTTGCTTTTTTTAATTCTTTCATTTCATTGGGAGTAGCAACATAAAGAAGATAAGAAACCTTTTTAAAATAATCTTTATCAGAAAGATAAAAGGGTAGATCTAAATAAAAAGAAAAATTTTTTTTAACTTTTTTATTAAAAAATTCAATCTGGTAATTGCCACTTTGGGAAAAAAGGGATAGATCAACTAAAAGAATTTTTAAAAAATTATTTAATAACCTATCCTTTCTAATAACCCTTCCCTCTGGATTGATAATCTGATAATATATCTCCTCTTCTAATTTATAAGAAAAAATTTGAAAAATTAAAGAATCGCCGATAGATAAACGAACATTCTCTCTCTGATTGCAATTTATAAAAAGATTGGGCTTATTAAAATCAATAACTAATTTTTTACTATATTCTCTTTCTGAATTTAAATCTTTTATTAAAATTTTAAATTCCTTATTTAACCCTTTATTAAAAATTGCCAAATTTATCTCACCAGTTTTTGTTTTATTACTTACCGTTTCTTCATAATTATTTAAAATAATCGTATCAATTTTTTCTAAGATTATATCGCCAAATATCAATTTAATTAAAAATCGAGAAAAATAAATGCCCTCCTTTTGGTAAAAGAAAATTAAATTACTATAAGGAATTTTATATCCAAAATTTAAATAAAAAGTGTCATTACTATAGAAATAATTATAATCATAACTAACTTCCAAACCCGACTGAAAGAAAAGAAAATAAATAAGGAAAAATATCATTGTTTAATATTATATATAAAATTTCTTTTAAAGTCAAAATAAATGCGACAATTCTTTTTGTCGCCTTTTAAAATATTATTAAAATTTTGAAATTAAAAATAAGTTATTGAAATTATATCACTTAAAAATATTTCCAAAATTAAATTTGGCAAGATTTTTGCATCTATTTAATGAAAGGAGGTAGTTTTTGGAGATAAAGGAAATATCGAGTTTATCTTTACAAAATTTTTTTGAAATCTTGGATAATTTTCCTGAGATGGTATATATAGTAGATCCAGAGACTTATCAAATTATTTATATGAATAAAAAATTAAGGGAGTTGTTTGATAAAAAAGGTGAGAAAAGTAACGTTTGTTATAAGGTATTTCAAAATCTCTCTTCTCCTTGCTCTTTCTGTTCCAATAAGTATCTTTATAAAAATCCTAAGGAGCCTTACATTTGGATACATAAGAATTTAGTAAATAACCGTTATTATAAATGTATTGACCAATTTTTAAAATTAAAAGAGGGTAAATATCTTCGGATAGAATTTGCCATTGATATTACTAAAGAAATTAAAAAAAATAAAATAATAAAAGAATATTACCAAAAATATCATAACCTTTTTGAAAATCTACCAATGCCCCTTTATATAACTACGATAGATGGTAAATTTATAAAAGTAAATAAGGCAATGACTACTCTTTTTGGCTATACAAAAGAAGAGTTTAAAAAAATTAATGCTTTGCAATTATATTGGGACCCCAAAGACCGCGAAAAATTTAAAAAAATTATTGAAAAAAATGAGTATGTTGAAAATTACGAAGTAAAACTGAAAACTAAAGATGGAAAAGTTTTAAGTTGTTTATTATTCACAACTGTTCTAAGAAATTTGGAGGGCGAAATTATCGGATATCAAGGGGTAATTAAAAATATTACCTTGGAAAAAGAATATAAAGAATTTCTAAAAAAAATAACCCAGGAGAAAAAAGAAAAAAGATTGGAAGAGAATAAACTCATCAATCTTTTTATTTACCAAACCAATTTTGTTCACGATTTTAACAACATTTTAGGAAATCTTTTAAATGAATGTTATCTTATTAAAAATTATTTAAAAGATAATAACTTTTCAAAAATTTATGAACTTTTAAAAGAACAAGAGATGTTTATTATCAAAAGTAAAGCGCTTATTACTTCTTTATTAAAAGTAAGGGAGGAACCTATTAAAAAATCTGTTGCCTTAACATCCCTTATTGAAAGAGTGATAAACTCTTTTGAAAAAAAAGAAGAGGTAATTGCCAATATCAATCTTCCGAAGGATTTAACAATTTATGGTTATGAAAAGCAATTAGAAATTCTTTTTACCAATTTGATAAAAAATTCTTGGGAGGCTAAAAAAGAGGAAAAGATAAAGATTGAAATCACTGGCGAATTAGTAAATAGAGAAAACCAAAAATATGTAAAAATTTCTTTTACCGATAATGGCAAAGGAATTAAAAAAGAAGAATTAGATAAAATTTTTCAACCCTTTTATTCAACAAAGGGACAAACTGGTATTGGTTTAAAAATTGTTTCCGAAATTATTAAAAATCACAAGGGAATAATTGAAATAGAAAGTGAGCCAAATAAATATACCTGTTTTCGTATTTACTTGCCCATTTTAAAAGAAACACCCTTATCTTTTAAGAAAGGAATTATTTTGGTAGGCAAAGGAGGATTGATAGAAACGATAAAGGAAATTCTAAGTCTTTTTGATTATCATGTCTATTATGCCGAAAATTGGGAAAAGGCGATAGAGATTTATCATCAACTTAAAAAAAAGAAAGAATCTATTGTCGGCTTTTTCTATGATTCCAAACCAGAAAGTTTAAAAGAAGATATAAAGGAGTTTGAAAAAATATTTAATTTAGAGCCAGAAGCAAAGATATTTTATTCTTCTTTTATAAATGAACTGCCACCGTTAATTAATCATACTATAATTTTATTAAAAAAACCTTACACAACCGAAGAATTGATAAAAACTATCTCTACCTTTTAACTTTTCAAAAAATCAACAATGAATTTAACAATTCTTTTCCGACCGTTGATATCTTTAAACTTTCTTAAATTCTTTTTAATCTTATTACCTAATTCGGTTAAAAGAATCTTATCTAAATAGCAAATCAACTCTTTAATATTTGGCGCATAAAAACCTAATTGATTTTTGATAATAAATTGGAGATTACCCCATTCTTGACCATAAAGATAATGATAAATTATTATTGGCACTTGACTAGCAATCGCTTCTGCCAAAGAAAGAGCACCGGCTTTTAAAACTGCTACATCACTCATTGCCAAAAGTTCAGCAATTTTTTCCACATAAGAGAAGATTTTTATTTTTGAAGAATCACCAAAACTTTCTTTTAATCGGTTAAAAAGTTCTAAATTTCGTCCACAGACACAAATTAAATAATAATCCCTCTTAAAATAAATTTCTCTAACAATCTTATCAATTTTCCCCCAACCTTCGCTACCACCCAAAATCAAAACCACTTTCCTATCTTTCTCAATTTGGTATTTTTTTCTCAATTCTTCTTTATCATAATTAAAATCAAACTCCTTTCTTAAAGGAATACCAAAATATTTCGGTAAATTATCTATTTTATAAGAGTTTTTAAAATAGGGAGAAGAAAAAGGATAAATAATCAAATCCGCATCCTTTTGAAACCAACTGGTATGATATTTCAAAAATTCAATACCAATAATAATAAATTTAAGATTCCGATAAAATTTCTGAGCACACTTAAAAGGAAAATGATTTAAAAGCGGATGAACCGAAAGGATTGCGGAAATATCAGAGTATTTCTTAAAAAAATCCTCTAAATAAGTTGGCGTAAAAAATTGAACAATTTTATTAAGGGAATGATACCACCATTGAGGATAAGTAAAATACCATAAAAAACCCCAAAAGAAAGGAAAATCTTTCGTTATTTTTGAGTAATTCTGAGGAAAATTAGCGAAAGGTTTTTTTGTGGCTTCCAAAAAGAAATCAGGAAGATAGGCTTCAATATTGTATTTCTCTTTTAACTCTTCGGCTATTGCTTGAGCAACGGTGATATGTCCGCCACCCGTTTGGGAGGTGAAGAAAAGAATTTTCATTAAATAATTAATAACTAAATTTTATTTATTTGTCAATAATTTGACTTTTAATTACTAATTTATTATAATAAGTTATGAAATATTTTCTTATCTTCCTTTTATTCACGGGAGTAAAAAATGAAAAGACTCTTTGGGAGAAAATTAAAAATTTCTATCTTAACTTAAAAACTATTTCCGGCAATTTTCTCCAAAGAGAATGTGATGAGGAAACCGGCATTTGTATAGAATCTCGTGGAAGTTTTTATATCAAAAAACCCCATTATTTAAGATTAGAAATAAAAGAACCAGAAAACTGGCTGGTAATTGCTGATAAAGAAAGTATCTATTTCTATTACCAAAAGGATTCTCTTTATCAAAAATTATCTATTAACGAATTTAATCCTTTTCTAATTTTTTTCACTTTTACTAAGGATACCCTTATCCCTAAAATAAAAGAAAATAATAAATATTATTTATTAAATTTTTCCTTTAAAGATTATCAATTAAGTTTACGGGTAATGAAAAAGGGGCTTTTGATTGATAAGATTTTATACCAATTTAAAAAGAAAGAGTTAGCAATCTATCTTTCCTCCCAAAAGTTAAATAAGGCATTAAGTGATAGTTTGTTTATTAAAAAATAATGCTTATCAAATCAAGTAATTATTGTTTTGCCTGCGGTGATAAAAATCCTATTGGTTTCCAATTGAAAATCATTGAAACCGAAAATGGTGTAAAAACGGAATTTATTCCTAAAAAAGAATATGAGGGTTATCAAGATATTATCCATGGCGGAATTGTGGCTACTTTGCTTGATGAAATGATTGCCTGGGCTTGTCGAAAAAAAGGTTATAATGCAGTCACCGCCGAATTACAGGTTCGTTATAAGAAACCGATGGTTTTAAATAAAAAATATTTTGCCTATGGTCGGATTAGTAAGAGCCATCATAAATTAATTATTGGCGAAAGTGAGGTCTTTGATGAGGAAAGAGTTCTTATTGCCTATGCACAGGCAAAAATGTATTTAATCTCTTGAAAAAATTTTCTCTAATCTTTCTTGGCTGTCCAAAAAATCAAGTAGATAGTGAAAAAATTATTTATTCTTTTCTCAAAAAGGGTTATTCTATTACTACTAATCTAAGGGAAAGCGATGTCGCCCTTTTAACTACCTGCGCTTTTATTAAAAAAGGAGTTAAAGAATGCGAAAGATGGATTAAAAAGTTAACAGATTTAAAAAAGAAGAAGATTATTAAAAAGATAATTGTTTTTGGTTGCTTAGTAGAACGGGAAAAGGAAGAATTGTTAAAAAAATATCCTGAGGTTGACCACTTTATCGGTCTTGCAGGATTAAACAAAATTCCTTATTTAATAGAAAGGGAAGAAAAAGGTTATTTATCGCCAAATAAAAAAATTTTGATTAAGACACTTCCCAGAGTAATTACTCAACCCTATGCCTACGTGAAAATTGCCGATGGATGTAATAATTGCTGTTCCTATTGTCTTATTCCTCAAATTCGAGGTAAATATCAATCAAGAGAAATTGAAGAAATAAAAAGGGAGGTAAAAGAATTGGTTGATTTGGGAATAAAAGAAATCATTTTGATTGCTCAAGATACTACTTTTTATGGTGCCGATATTTATAATCAACCTTCTTTGGCAAAATTATTAAAAGAATTAGTAAAAATTAGAAATTTAGAATGGTTAAGAATTCTTTATACCCACCCTGCTCACTATGATGATGAATTGATTAGTATCATCAAAAATGAAGAAAAGATTGTAAAATATCTTGATATACCTATTCAACATGTATCTGATAAAATTTTAAGGCTGATGAATCGCACCTATAATCAAAAAGATTTAATTAAACTTTTAGAAAAATTAAGAAAAATTCCCAATTTAATATTAAGAACCACTGTGATGGTTGGTTTTCCTTACGAAGAAGAAAGGGATTTTTTGGAATTACTATCTTTTATTAAAGATTTTAAATTTGAATATTTGGGTTGTTTTATTTATTCTCGAGAAAAAAATACTCTTGCTAATAAATTAAAAAATCAAATAAAAGAAGAAATCAAAAAGGAACGTTATCAAAAAATTATGGAAGAAGAGCAAAAAATAACTTTTAACTTTCTTAATTCTTTAATAAATAAAAGATTTAAAATTTTAATAGAAAAGAAAAATTCAGGTCGGGCTTATTTTCAAGCACCAGAAATTGATGGTTGTATTATTTTAAATAACCAAAATATAAAAATTGGTGAATTTAGTCAATGTGAAATTTTAAAAAGAAAAGACTACGATTTGGTAGGAAAAATTATAGTAAGGCAAAAAAATTATTAAGAAATTGCCAGTAATCTGGCGAAGCAATTTTTTCATTGATTATTATTGAAAAGACATATTTTTTATTTTTCTTAAAATAATAACCACTCAAAGAACGGACATTTTTTAAATAACCAGTTTTAGCAAATATTTGATTTTGATAATTTAATAACTTTCTTTTTAATGTTCCCCTTTTCCCACTAACTGCCAAACTTTTTAAAAAATCTTTCTGATAAGGAGAAAAATAAAAATAAATTAAAAGGTTAATTAAAGTATTAGTAGTCAAAAGATTCTTTTTCGAATAACCACTACCATCAACAATCTTTAAACCTTCAATAGGCACTTTTCTTTCTTTTAAAAATTCTTTAATAAGTTTCTCCGGATTTCTCTTGTAATATTTGCCAATGAGATGAAAAAGTAAATTTGCTAATTTATTATTACTTCTGCTATTCAGTTCGTATAAAATCCGCTTTTTAGAATATCTTTTGTCTTTAATAAATTTTCTTAAATATTTAGCAAAATCATTATGCCAATTTTCTAATAAATAACTACTTAATAAAAGTTTTAAATTAGAAGCAGGAACAAACCTTTTCTTTTCATTATGAGTATAAATAAACCTATTTTCATTTATAGCATAAATACAAATACTAACTTTATTAGGATTTAAATGATAACTTTTTAATAAATTTTCTATTTCCAAATTTAAAATGATTAAAATAAAAAACATCCTTTATTTTAAAATAAAATAAGCAATCGCAAAATAGATTGCCAAACCGGTAAAGTCTAAAATTGTAGTTAATACTGGACTACTGATGACCGCTGGATCTAATTTTAATTTAGTTAAAATTATTGGCAAAATTGTGCCAATCAAATTTGCCCAAACACAGATCGCCAAAACTGCTAAGCCAACAATCAGACTTATTCTTGTATCTTTTTGTAATAAAAAACTATAACCAAATAACAAAAAAAATAAACCACTGCCTAAAAGAATACCCACCAAAATTTCTTTGCGGACAATTTCCCACCATTTTTTAAAATCTAATTCTCCTAAAGCAATTGCCCTTATAATCAAAGTGGCTGACTGACTACTGGTATTACCTCCAGTGTCAACCAAAACCGGGATAAAAAAACTTAAAGCAATAACCTTACTTAAAAGACTTTCAAAAGAGGCGATAATAGAACTTGATAAAAATCCGGCTACTGCCAAAAGGGAAAGCCAAACAATCCTTTTTTTAAAAAGGGAAATTATTGAGGTAGCGGTATAACTGAATTTTAAAGGAATAACACCAGCCCTTTTGTGTAAATCTTCGGTTGTTTCCTCTTCGTAAACATCTAAAATGTCGTCAACAGTAACAATTCCCAACAGGATATTTCTTTTATCAACAACTGGTAAGGCAATCAAATCATATCGGCGCATCATTTTGGCTGCCTTCTCCTGATCTTCATAAGCATTTATGGCAATAAAATCTTTCTCCATAATCTCCGAAATTCTTTGCAATGGCTCAGCGACCACTAATCGCCGCAAAGGAACTTCACCAATCAATCTACCTTCATCATCAACCACATACAAAATATTTAAGGTCTCGGCATCCTTACCAAATTTTCTAATATGCTCCAAACCATATTTTACTGTCCAATGCTCTTTAATTTTTACATAATCTGGCGTCATCAAACGACCAACTGAATCCTTTGGATAACCAAGCAATTCTAATGCCTCTTTCCTTTCTTCTGGTGGCAGAAGATTAATTAATTGAGAAACCACTTCACCCGGTAACTCTTCAAATATCTCTGTTCGGTCATCGGGCGAAACTTCTAAAAGAATTTCTTTCATTTTCTCACTGGAAAGATTTTTAACAAGGTGAGTTTGGACATCCCTTTCTAATTCGACAAAAACTTCAGCGGCTAATTCAGTTGGCAAAAGCCGAAAAAGAATTAGCCTTTCTTCATCATTCAAACTTTCTAAAAGATCAGCAATATCCGGTGATGACCAAAAAGAAATCAATTCTTTTAGAACCCGCCAATCTTTATTTCTTATCGCCTCTTCAATCTCCGGTTTCAAAAGTTCTTTTAACATAAAAAGAAATAATAATTAATAAAATTTATTTGTCAATTTGTTAATATTTTTTTATTAGTTTCTATAAACCAATATCAGCAGGTGCCCGACCAAGTTCATAAAGAAGAGTAATTATTTCTTTTATCTTTTTTCCGATGTCTTCACCAACACCGTCCCGATTAGGATAAATTTCATATAAATAAGCATATTCTTTAGGTGTTAGATTAATCATCAAAGAATTGGCACCGGCTAAAAGCCCTTTTCTTAATCCATCTTTTTTATCTAAGGTTTGCATTGCGGTGGTAACTAAAATTTTGCTATTGGGATAAAGAATTCTTGCTTGAGCAATAGAATCCAAAATCTTTTCCATTGGTGGCGGTGAAAAATTTCCTAATGGTGTATCAGGGTGGGGAATAAAAGGACCAAAAGAAAACATTTCGGCATTAAGTTCATTAGTTAAAGTTAGATTATTTAAAATATCACCCTCTTCCTCACCGGGCAGACCAATTAAAAAACCAGTCATTATTAAATAACCTATATCCTTTAATTCTTTTATTAGATTAACCCTATCTTCTAACTTATGCCCAGGCCTCATTTTTTCATAAACTTTCTTATTACTTGTCTCAAACCTTAAAAGGACACCCCGAGCACCAAATTCATAAAGTTTTTTAAAAAGTTCAATTTCTCTCTCACCAATACTAAGAATCAAAAGACAAGGACTTTCTTCCATTATTCTTTTCACAATATAAGATAATTTGTCAACATCATAATATAAATCTTCGCCCGATTGGAAGACTAATGCCTTAAAATTTAATTTTTTAATAGCATAAAAAGCCAAGTCAATTATCTCATCAACTTCCATTCGATATCTTTTTAACTTTTTATTATCTCTTCTTAAACCACAATAAAGGCAGTTATTACGACAATAATTGGAAAATTCAATTATTCCGTGAACACAGCAGGAATTATCGTGATATTCTTGACGAATTCTATTAGCAATTTTGTATAAATCCTTAGAGGGATAGGTAATTCTTAAATCTGTTTCTTTTAACTTGTAAAAAAATTCCTCCCAAACCTTTAAGGTCTCAATCGCTTCTTCTTTGGGAATTTTTTGAATAACAAAGCCACCCTGCGCATAAACATAATCGCCAATATTTAAATCATAAAAATCATTCCTTACCTTCTTCACAATGCCGAAATATTCAATTTTGCAGATATTATTTTCTATCTCAATAACTTTGCCGGGAATAGCGTAACACATCTTTTAAAAATATAAATCCCTTTCACCCTTTTTTATCCTCTCGATCCTTTTTATCGTCTCCCTTTTTATCTTCTCATTATCAATTTGATTTAGATAATATTCTATTATTTCGTAACCTTTTTCATATATCTCTTTTTTACCGTTAGTTTTGGCAAAATCTTCTAAATATTCAACAAAGGTTAGTATTCCATTAGGACGGCAAAATTTTTGAATTTCACCTGGTTTAGCGAGATCCATAAAACTTTCACCAGTTCTTCCTATCCGATAACAGGCGGTACAGAAACTGGGAATTAATTTATCCTTTAAAATATCGCTGATAACTTCTTCTAAGGTTCTTAAATCATAGATTTCAAACTGGGCTTCTTCCTTAGAAAATTTTTGATAACCACCGGGGGAAGTTTTAGAGCCAGCAGAAGTCTGGGAGATACCTAATTTAAATGCCTGTTTTCTTACTTCTGGTCTTTCTCTGGTAGATAAAATCATTCCGGTATAAGGAACCGCTACTCTTAAAATAGCAATAATCTTTAAGAAATCCTCATCGGAAACTGGATATTCTGGCTGATAGGTTACGGTTGGAGCATTTCTAAACCTCGGAACAGAAATTGTGTGAGGACCAACACCAAGATGTTTATCCATAAATTGAGCATGAGAAACTAAAGAGAGAACTTCAAATCGCCAATCATAAAGTCCAAAAAGAACACCAATTCCTAAATCATCAATTCCACTTTCAAATGCTCTAAGATGGGCAGTAATTTGTCTCTCATAATCACTCTTTGGTCCTTTATGTAATTTCTTATAAGTTTCGTAATGATAGGTCTCTTGAAATAATTGATAAGTGCCAATCCTTGATTCTTTTAACTTCTTATAGTCTTCTTTTTTTGTTGCTGAAATATTAACATTAATCCTTCTAATATTACCTTTTTCGGTTTTTACTGAATAGATTGTCTCAATTGCCGAAATTACATAATCAATTGGATTATTTACTAGATCTTCACCACATTCTAAAAGAATTCTTTTGTGTCCCATTTCAATTATTCTTTTTGTCTCTTCTTTTATCTCTTCTAAACTCAACTTTTTTCTTTTCATTGGATTTCTGATATGGAAATTACAATATTCACAATCATTCACACAATAATCAGAAATATATAAAGGAGCAAAAAAGACCAACCTCTCACCATAAATTTCCTCTTTTATCTTTCCCGCAATATCAAAAAGTTCCTTAATCAATTCTTTATCTTGAAGATTAATTAGATAACCAACTTCTTCTAAGGAAAGACCCTTTTTCTCTTTCGCTTTATTTAAAATTGATTCAATCCGTTTCTTATCAAAATTTTTTGTCTCTTCTAAAATTTTAAAAATCCTTTCTTGGTCGCAAATTTCTCTAATAATATTCATTAGATTAAATT
>CALHQW010000033.1 GCA_938040315.1 uncultured bacterium | reverse complement strand
GGTGACCAATTTGCTCGGTAATTTCCTTTATGAGTTGCCCATTCTCCTCTTTCCGGAAACGACCAAACAGTAGTAGTCTCTAATTTAAATTCTTTTGGCTCGTACTCACTTATTACATAATTTTTTACAAGCGGAACTTTAACATTTTCAATTATAACAAAATCATGAGTTTTTAAAAATTGAACATATTCATCTTGCGTAATTTCTTTCATTCCTTTATAAGTAGGGAATAAAAAGGCTGTCTTCTTTTGGTTTTTTTCCGAAGCAGATTTCACAATTTAAATTATATCACGCCTTTTCAATAAATAAACAATTTTTTTGAACAAGCCTCTTTTTAGAAATAAAAAACAAACTTTCCTTAAGACCTCAGGAAATTTAATTTCTTCTGATAAAAACTCCATTTATTATTTTTTCTAATAACTCCCCGGGCAGGACTCGAACCTGCAACCCTCCGGTTAACAGCCGGATGCTCTACCTGTTGAGCTACCGGGGAGTCTATTTATTTTAATAAAATCTATTCCAAAAGTCAAATTACTGTAAATTATCCCTACGCCGATTATTAAATTGCTTCAAAAGAACTTAATTAAAAAATTTCTAAAACACCTGTTTTCCCTATCTCAAAGTAATTTCATAAAAATTAGTTAAAAACTCTCTGTTTTTCAAGTTTTGAAACATTTTCTCTTTCAGGTTCAAAAACTATCTATAACTCTATCCCAAAGGCTTTACTCCCTACCATCCCCCTCTACCCCTTTTTTCAAAAATTTTTTAAGAAATTAATTTTTTATGGAGAATTATGTTTTGAGAATTATATTTTATATATAAATATAGTTAAAAATTATAAAAAGTCAAGGGATTTTATATTATTAAATCATTAAATTAATCCTCCTTGAACGAGGAATTTGGTTTTTTAACTTCTTATCACGAAAATAACCAACTCCAACCGGATAGTTTTTATAAAATAATATCTTATAACCATTAGGAATGTCTAATTCTAAATGAAGATCTTTTCCTAAAAGAATTTTTTTTAAATCTTCTTCCTCTAAATAGATAATATTTTTCTTTGCATAGCGACCAAAAATTTGAATACCATCAATCGTCGGCTTTATCCCATTCCTCACTAACCGGGCAATTCTTATCCCTTTCCTTATTATTTTCCCCTCTAAACTAAAATCCTTTGCCTCTTTCGTCATTAAATAAATGCTATTTTTATATTCATAAAACTCATAACCTTTAAAAACCTCTTCATCTATCCCAAACTCTTCTTTAAAATATTTTATAATCTTTTTCATAATTAATTATTTATTATAATAAAATTAATCGTTTTAGCAAAACTAATCTATTTGATTTTTATTTTTAAAATAGTATAATTTAAGTTAAAAAAATTTTAAAATTTAAAAGGAGGAATAATGGCAGAAAAATTAAATCCCTTTGAAATTGCCCAAAAACAACTTGATCAAGCAGCCGAAATTTTAAAACTTGACAAAGCAACCCATCAAATTTTAAGAGAACCAATGAGAGAAATGACGGTTTTAATTCCGGTAAGAATGGATAATGGCGAAGTGAAGATATTTAAGGGCTTTCGTGTCCAATATAACGATGCGAAAGGACCTTGTAAAGGTGGCATCCGTTTCCATCCGGAAGAGACAATTGATACCGTAAGAGCCTTGGCTGCCTGGATGACTTGGAAGACTTCTTTGTTGGATCTTCCCTATGGTGGTGGTAAAGGTGGTGTTATTTGTAATCCAAAAGAGATGTCTTTAAGAGAGAAAGAGCAATTAGCAAGAGGTTATATCAGGGCGCTTGGTGAATTTATTGGCCCAGAAAAAGATATTCCAGCACCAGATGTTTATACTGATCCACAGATTATGGCTTGGATGATGGATGAATTCTCTAAACTTCGTGGTTATTATTCTCCGGGTGTAATTACTGGTAAACCAATTCCTATTGGTGGTTCTTTGGGAAGAAATGATGCAACTGCCCGGGGCGGAATTTATACGGTAAGGGAAGCAGCCAAATATCTAAAAATTGATTTAAAAGATGCACCAACCGCTGTTCAAGGTTATGGTAATGCTGGTTCTTTTGCTGCCATTCTATCAAAAGAAATTTTAGGAACAAAGATTGTGGCAGTCTCAGACTCGCAAGGCGGTATCTATAACAAAAACGGACTTGACCCTTATGATTTGTTAGAGTTTAAAAAGAAGAATGGAACAGTAGCCAACTATCCAAAAGGAGATAAAATTACTAACGAAGAACTTTTAGAATTGGATGTTACTTTACTCTGGCCAGCCGCCTTAGAAAATGTGATTACCAAAGATAATGCACCAAGAATTAAAGCAAAGATTATTGCCGAAGCAGCCAATGGTCCAACAACACCCGAAGCCGATGAGATTTTACATAGCAAAGGAATTTTTGTTATCCCTGATTTCTTATGTAATGCTGGTGGAGTAACTGTCTCTTATTTTGAATGGGTTCAAAATATTACCGGTTTTTACTGGTCTTTAGAGGAAATCCATAAAAGACTTGATGAGAAAATGACCAAGGCTTTCTGGAGTGTTGTGGAAATGTATGAGAATAAAAAGGTTAATATGCGAATTGCCGCTTATCTAGTAGCGGTCTCGCGAGTAGTAGAGGCAATGAAACTCCGGGGTTGGGTATAAAAGATGGCAAAAATCTTAAAAAAAGAGATTTTAGCCCCCAATATAAAAAAAATTATTGTTGACGCTCCGGAAATTGCTAAAAAAGCACAACCTGGACAATTTATTATCCTCCGAGTAGATGAAAAAGGCGAAAGAATCCCTTTAACAATCGGTGATTTTGATAGAGAAAAAGGCACATTAACAATTATCTTCCAAGAGGTTGGTAAATCAACCATCCATTTAGGAATGTTAAAAGAAGGCGAAGAGATTCTTGATTTGGTAGGACCTTTAGGAAGACCATCAGAAATTGAAAAATTTGGTACTGTCTGTTGTATTGGTGGTGGTGTCGGAACGCCAGAAATCTATCCAGTTGCTCGGGCATTAAAAGAAATCGGAAATTATGTTATCTCAATTATCGGCGCCCGAAATAAAGAGTTAGTAATAATGGAAAAAGAAATGAAAGCCGTTTCTGACGAATTATATATTACTACTGATGACGGAACCTACGGAATGAAAGGTTTGGTAACCGATGCTTTAAAAAAGATATTAGATAACGGAAAGAAAATTGACCGGGTGATTGCTGTTGGACCAGTGATTATGATGAAGGCAGTTTCTGAATTGACAAAAAATTATAATATTAAAACAATTGTCTCACTAAACGCAATGATGCTTGATGGAACTGGAATGTGTGGTATTTGCCGAGTTGAGATTGGTGGCGAAACGAAATTTGCCTGTGTTGACGGACCAGAATTTGATGGCCATTTGGTAAATTATGATTTATTGATGATGCGATTGAGAACCTATTTGGAAGAAGAAAGAATTTCTTTGAATTTATTTAAAGAGAAAATGGGTATTCAATAATTCAATAAAGGAGGAAAAGTGGCAATAATTCCTAAAAAAACTCCGATGAAAGAACAATCACCAAAGGAAAGAATTAAAAATTTCAACGAAGTTCCCTTAGGCTACACACCGGAAGAAGCAATGACTGAGGCTCAACGATGCCTCCAATGTAAAAAACCACCTTGTGTGAAAGGTTGTCCAGTAGAAATTGATATTCCTGGTTTTATTGCCAAAATTAAAGAAGGCAATTTTAAAGAGGCAATCAGAATTTTGAAAGATAAAAATAGTTTGCCAGCGATTTGTGGTCGGGTTTGTCCGCAAGAAGATCAATGTGAAAAAGAATGTGTGGTTGGAAAAAAATATGAACCAGTAGGAATTGGTCGATTAGAAAGGTTTGCTGCTGACTGGGAAGCAGAACAGGGATTAATGGAAATTCCTAATATTGAGAAGAGAACCGGAAAAAAAGTAGCAGTTGTTGGTAGTGGACCAGCCGGTTTAACCTGTGCTTCGGAATTGGCAAAAAGGGGACACGAAGTTGTCATCTTTGAAGCCCTTCATAAGCCTGGTGGTGTTTTAGTCTATGGTATTCCAGAATTTCGTCTTCCCAAAAGAATTGTAGAAAGAGAAGTAAATTATGTAAAAAGTTTAGGAGTAAAAATTATCTGCAATTTCGTTGTTGGTAAAACAAAAACGGTTGACGAATTATTAGAAGAATTTGATGCGGTTTTTATTGGCACCGGTGCTGGCCTACCTTGGTTTATGAATATTCCTGGTGAAAATTATACTGGTATTTATTCAGCAAATGAATATCTCATCAGAGTTAATTTAATGAAAGCCTATTTATTTCCTGAATATGATACACCAATTGTTAGAGGTAAAAATGTGGCAGTAATTGGTGGTGGTAATGTCGCAATGGATGCAGCAAGAACCGCTTTAAGATTAGGTGCGGAAAAATCAATGATTATTTACCGGCGAAGCAAAACTGAAATGCCGGCAAGAATTGAAGAGATTGAAAGAGCCGAAGAAGAAGGTGTGATTTTCCATTTTCTAACTCTACCCGTTAGATATTATGCAGATGAAAATGGTAAAGTAAAGGAAATGGAATGTATCAAAATGGAACTTGGCGAACCTGACCATACCGGTCGAAGAAGACCAATACCTGTCCCCAATTCCAATTTCAAAATACCGGTAGATACCGTGGTTGTTGCTATTGGCCAAAGTCCTAATCCTTTAATCCCTCAAACAACAAAAGGGATTGAAATTGGTAAACACGGAAATATTATTGTGGATGAAAAGACTGGAAAGACAACAAAAAAGGGAGTTTTTGCTGGCGGTGATATTGCTACTGGTGCAGCAACTGTGATTTTAGCAATGGGAGCAGGAAAAGTCGCTGCCCGAGCAATTGACGAATATCTAAAAACAGGTATTTGGTAAAAATTATTAAAAAGGAGGAAGGAAATGAAAAGAACCGCTTTTGTTTTGATTAATTGTTTACCAGGAAAAACCAAAGAGGTTATAAATAAACTAAACCAAATTCCTAATGTTCAATATGCGGAAATGGTTCTTGGCCCCTATGATATTATTGCTATTATTCAAGCAACCGAAATTGAAACAATTGCAGTAATTGTTGATGAAAAAATTAGAACAATTGATGGAATTGATGAAACAATAACCTGTGTAGCAATTGGTAAGGAAGATATTACTGGCTTAATTTTTTAAAAAATAAAAAGGAGTTAAAAATGGCAGAAGCATATATTTTAATTAATGTCCAAGCCGGTAAGGCTCGTTATGTTTATGAAGAATTATCAAAAATTAAAGAAATTACTCACGTTGATGCGATTGCCGGACCTTTTGATATTATTGCCACCATTAAGGCACCTGATTTCAATACCATTGGTAAAATAGTAATTGAAAAAGTTCAAAATATTTCCGGTGTAGAAAGGACACTTACTTGCACGATAATCCATTTTGAACAATAAGAAATTAATCAAGTATTTAAAGAATAAAAAGATTGGCATTATTTGTGGTGGCTGGTCAAAGGAGAGGGAGATTTCGCTTCTAACAGCAAAAAATGTTGCTTGCGCATTAGAAAGAATTGGATTAAATTACCAACTCATTGATATAAACAAAAATTTTTATAAACAAATAACACAAGCGAAGATTGATATTGCCTTTATTGCTCTTCATGGTAAACCAGGCGAAGATGGCACAATCCAAGGTTTTTTAGAATTACTCGGAATTCCTTATACCGGCTCAGGTGTTTTGGCCTCGGCATTAGGAATGGATAAAATCTTAACAAAAATTTTATTCCAATATCAAAAAATTCCTACACCAAAATTTGTTACCTTAAATAGAAATGAAAATTCTTTAGAGAAAATAAATTTAGCAGAAAAAGAATTAGGTTTTCCAATTGTAATTAAACCAAGATACGAAGGTTCGAGTGTCGGAGTAGAAATTGTTGAGAACAAAAAAGATTTGATTAGAAAAGTAAAAATTTTGAGAAAGGAATTTTTTGATATATTTTTTGAAGAATACATTGAAGGAATGATTGCTACTTGCGGAATCCTTGATGATAAACCATTGCCAATTTTAGAACTGGTTCCTAAAAAAGAAAGATTTTATTCTTACAAAGCAAAATATACGAAAGGCGAGACCGAATTTATTATTCCGGCAAGATTGGATAAGAAAACAACTTTAAAAATTCAAGAATTATCTTTAAAGGCTCATAAAATTATTGAAGCCAAGGGCTATTCAAGAATTGATTTAATAGTAAAAGATAATAAAAAACCCTATTTTTTAGAAATTAATACTTTACCCGGACTTACCGAATTATCAGATTTACCAAAAGAAGCAGAATATTTAGGAATTTCTTACGATGAGGTTATTTTGAAAATTTTAAAAACTGCTCTAATTTAAATTGACTTTTTAAAATTTTTAGTTAAATTATTTAAATAATGGGGCCGTGGCGCAGTGGGAGCGCGTTTGACTGGCAGTCAAAAGGTCACGGGTTCGAATCCCGTCGGCTCCATAAAAATAAACTAAAAAGGAGCGAAATGAAAAAGTTTACTATTTATATTTTCTTTATTCTATTATTTATCTTTAGTTGCGCACCAAAAACAACTGTAAAATATACTGAAGAAGAACTTTTAGAAAGAAAAAAGGAAGCCGAAAAGTATTATAGTATCGGTGCCGAATATTATAAACAAGGTGAGTGGGAAAAGGCTTTAGAAAATTTTAATACCGCTTTAAGTTATGATTCCAATTATTACGAAGTTTATATTGCGATTGGTAATACCTATCGGAAATTAAGGGATGCTACTAAGGCAGAAGAGTATTATTTAAAAGCATTAAAGATTGATAATAGAAATAGTAAAGGCTATGAAGCCTTAGGAGATTTGTATCTCTCTTTGAATAATTTAAGTAAAGCCGAAAGTTTATATATGAAAGGAATAAACTTAGATACAACTAATATTGAATTAGTGTTAGGTTTAGCAGAAATTTATATAAAAACTAATCAAGATAAGAAAGTTGATTCTTTGTATTCTTCTTTAATTTCTCGTTGTCCTGAGAGATTAGAGGTTTTTTATAAATATGGCGAATTTTTAACAAAAAGGAAAAGATTTAAAGAGGCAAAAAGTATGTTTGAAAAATGCCTTTTCCGTTATTCTGAAGAATTATCTTTAAGAGAAAGATATGGCGATATATTATTTGAATTGAATGAATATGATAAAGCAATAAATGAATATAATTTTGTCCTTTCTAAAAATCCTAATAATATTGGAATAATTTTAAAAATCGGTGATGTCTATTTAAAACAAAAGAAATATAAAAATGCTTTACAAATGTTTAATAAAGCCTTAGAACTATCTCCTAATAATCCAATGCCCCATATTCACCTTGCTGATTATTATCAACAGATTGGTAATTATTCAAAAGCCGAAGAGGAATTAAGAAAGGCTTTAACCATCTCTCCAAATTTAGATATTGCCTTTGTAATTGCTGGTGATATCAAAAGAAGAAGAGGTGAAGAAGCACAAAAAAATAAACAATTAAAAGATGCCTATTATTTATATAAAGAAGCAATTAATAATTATAACAAAGTGAAAGAAGATAGCCCTTATTTTGAATATACAAGAAACGAAATCAAAAGAATTAAAATAATAATGGATAAGATAAAAGAAGAACTTTGGTTTCAAGGGATTAAAATTGAGGAATAATGTTTGAGAAAAAGATTTTACTTTTAAACGGCAATTATGAACCGTTAACGATTTGTAAATTAAAGAAGGCTTTAAAATTATTGTTTTTAAAAAAGGCTGAAATAATTGAAGCGGAAAATGGAAAAAGAATTAGAACTCCCAGTACCAGTTTGATAATGCCGAGTGTTATTCGGCTTTCTTATTATGTAAAAGTAAAAAGAAGAGAAATCCCTTTAACAAAGAAAAATATTTTAAAAAGAGATAATTATACCTGCCAATATTGTGGAAGGAAAAATGTTCCTTTAACAACTGACCATATAATTCCCAAAGCCTACGGTGGAAAAGATGAATGGGAAAACTTGGTTTGTGCCTGCGTTGAATGTAATACTTTAAAGGGAAATAAAAGATTAAGTGAAACAAATCTTAAATTATTAAAAAAACCAAAACCACCAAGTTATCTCACTTTTTTATTAAACTCCCTATCAGAAATTCCTGAAAATTGGCGAGCCTATCTCTTTCAAAAATAATTCTTCTCTTTTTTATTTCTCTTTTTTCTCAAGAATTAAAAATTACTAAAGTAGAAATTAAAAACCAGAAAAAACTGAAACCAAAAATCAATTTTTCTTTACCCATAAGAGAAGAAGAAATCTTTGAACTTCGAAAGAAAATTGTTGACTTTTATTTAAAAGAGGGATTTTTTGATGTGAAAGTAAATATCGCAATGAAAAAAGAAAAAAAGAATTTCACCTTATTTTATTTTATTGATGAGAAGGAAAGATACCAAATTGGAGAAATTAATATTCAATCAAAAATTATCAAACCCGATACCTTAAAAAAATTGATTAAAGAAAAAGATTATTCCCAAAATAATCTTAATAGAATTATTAAAGAAATTGCCGATTTTTTTTGGGAAATTGGTTTTCCTTTTGTAAAAATTGATTTAAAAGATTTTGAGTTAAAAGAAAAAAAGATAAATTTTACAATAATTATTGAGGAGGGTGAAATGGTAAAGATTAATGACCTTTCTTCTGAAGGCGAAATTATCGTTAATGAAAAACTTTTAAAAAGAGCAGCCAGATTTACTAAACCTTTTTATTTTCAGAAAAGTTTGATTGAGAAAATGAAAAAAAATATTACCAGAAATCTCGCTCTTAATATTGATAATTATTTTCTCACTCTGGATGAAAGAAAAGAATATTCCTTAACTTTCCACTTTCCTTATCAAAAGAAAAATAATTTTTTCTTTCTCTTTTCTTATCTTCCTAATGAAAAAACTTTATTCTTAAATTTAACTTTAAAACTCTTTAATTTTTTAAGCAATTTAGAAGAATTTAATTTGGAAATAGAAAAGGAACAGAATAGAAATTTTTATTTTTTCTCTTACCAACAACCTTATTTTTTTATATTTAAAAAAATCTTATTGGCTACTTACTTCAAAAACTTTGATACCAGTTATTCAACTTTTAATTTAAATTTCAACTTCTATTTACCAACAAAAATTGATGAATTTACTTTAAATTTTATTTTTCAACAAGAATTTTACAATTCCCGTTTGTTAGTTTACCCTTCTTCCCAAACTTTTTTAATAGGGCAAGAATTAATTTTTAATAATAAAATTGATAATTATCAAAAAGGAACTTATTTTTCCTTAAAAGGATTAACCGGAGAAAGAAGAATTACCAATCGACAAACTAATTTAAAACTAAAAACAGAAATAAAATTGGAATTTCTTTTTCCCTTTTTAAAAGAAAATTTCCTTTTCCATTCCGAATTTTTGGTCGGCAATATTTTTTTAAAAGACACCATTTATGATTACGAAAAATTCTCTCTCACTGGAAAAAATAATATTCGGGGTTTTCCCGAAAATAAATATTTCTCTCCTTTCTTATTAGTGCTTCGTAATCACCTTAAATATTCTTATAAAAACTCTTTCTTTCCTTATCTTTTTATTGATTATGGATACGGAAGAGAGGAAAAATTATTTTCTTTAACCAGTTACGGATTAGGATTTGATTTCTTTACCCAAAAGGGTATTTTTTATCTAATCTTTGGTTTGCCAATAGGGTTAAATCTTTTTGACGCAAGAATTTATTTAGGTTATACTTACTTTTTTAAATGAACCTTTTGAAAGCAATTATTTTAGGCGCCTGCCAAGGGCTGACCGAATTTCTTCCTATTTCCAGTTCCGGACATTTATTAATATTTCAAAGAATTTGGAAATTAACCCCGGATATTCCTTTTCTCCTCTATCTCCATTTAGGAACAAGTTTCTCCTTAATTTTTTTTCTTTTTTCTTTAATTAAAAGGGAAATTAAAAATAAGAACTATTTTCTTTTATTAAAAATTATTATTGCCTTAATTCCTATTATCCTCATTGCCATCCCTTTCCGAAATATTATTGAAAGAACCTTTTCTAATTTTTATCTACTTCCCTCTTTCTTTTTAACCAGCAGTCTTTTAATATTTTTTACTAAATATGTCAAAGAAAGATCTTCTTCAATTAATTATCTTCAATCATTGATTATCGGAATTTTTCAGACCTTTGGAATTTTTCCAGGAATCTCTCGTTCTGGTTCAACAATTGCCGGTGCTTTATATTTAGGAATTAAAAAAGAGGAAGGATTTTATTTTTCCTTTCTTTTAGGACTGCCAACAATTGTTGGTGCCAATCTTTTAGAGTTTTATAAAAACACTACGCTTTTATTTACTCTTCCCTATTTTTTAGGATTTCTCTCATCTTTTCTCTTTGGACTTTTTGCCCTTTACTTTTTAAAATATTTAGTAATCAAAAGAAAATTTTATTATTTTAGTTATTATCTCTTTTTTCTCTCAATTCTTCTTTTTGTTGACAATTTAAAAATTTTGCGTATCTTTTAAAAATATGAAAGAATTGGTTAAAAAAAGTGAAAACTTTTCTGAATGGTATACCCAAGTGATTTTAAAGGCGGAATTAGCCGATTACGCACCAATAAAAGGTTGTATGGTAATCAGACCTTACGGTTATAGTATTTGGGAGAATATCCAAAAATCTTTGGATAAGAAATTTAAAGAAACGGGCCATCAGAATGCCTATTTCCCTCTTTTTATTCCAGAAAGTTTTTTAAAAAAAGAAGGTGAACATGTTAAAGGTTTTGCTCCGCAAGTTGCCTGGGTAATGAAAGGTGGCGAAGAGGAATTATCAGAAAAATTAGCAGTAAGACCAACTTCGGAAGCAATCATCTGTAGTATGTATGCTAAATGGGTAAAATCTTATCGGGATTTACCAATTCTAATAAACCAGTGGTGTAATATTGTACGTTGGGAGAAAACAACTCGGTTATTTTTAAGGACTACTGAATTTCTTTGGCAAGAAGGACACACTTTACACCAAACCTTTGAAGAAGCCGAAAAAGAGGCAAAACTTATTTTGAATATTTATATTGAATTTTTAAAAGAAGAACTCTCATTACCAGTAATTGCTGGTCTTAAACCTCCTTCCGAAAGATTTGCCGGTGCTTTAAGAACCTATACCTTGGAGGCTTTAATGCCGGATGGTCAAGCCTTGCAATCAGGAACTACTCATAATTTAGGACAAAACTTTTCTAAGGCTTTTAATATTAAATTTCTTGATAAGGATAATAAAGAAAAGTATCCTTGGGGTTCTTCTTGGGGAGTTTCTACTCGGTTAATCGGTGCTTTAATTATGACACACGGCGATGATAATGGTCTTATTTTACCACCCCGAATTGCACCAATCCAAATTGTGATTATTCCCATTCTTTATGGTAAAGAAGATGAAAAAATTCTGGAAAAAGGCAATCTCTTAAAAGAAGATTTAAAAAAGGAATTTAGAATTTATTTTGATGACCGAAAAGAGTATACTCCGGGTTGGAAATTTAATGAATGGGAATTAAAGGGTGTACCATTGCGAATAGAAATTGGTAAAAAGGAATTGGAAAAGGAAGAAGTAAGATTAGTCAGTCGAGATTATGAGATTAAAGAAAGTATAAAATGGAATAATTTAAAAGAAAATTTGAATATTATTTTAGATAAAATCCAAAAAAATCTTTATTTAAAAGCCGAAATTTTTCTTAAAGAAAGAATCTTTTTTTATGAAGAACTGGAGAAAATGAAAGAGGAGATATTGGAAAAAAAGGGAATGGCAAAAATCTTTTGGTGCGGAAAAAGGGAGTGTGAAGAAAAAATCAAAAACGAAACAAAAACTACTCCCCGCTGTATCCCTTTTGAAAAAAAAGAAGGTAAATGTATTGCTTGTGGTAAAACAACCAAATTAATGATTTATTATGCACGAGCCTATTAATCATGGATTTATTTGATAAATGTGAAATTTATTATAAAAGAGTAGAAGAAGCATTAACCAAAGGTTATTATCCCTATTTTATACCAATCGAATCGGAAACGAGTAATTGGGTAGTAATTAATGGCAAAAAATATTTAATGCTCGGCTCTAATAATTATTTAGGATTAACTAATGATCCCAGATTAAAGGAAGCAGCCATTGAAGCAGTAAAAAAATATGGAACCGGTTGCACTGGCTCAAGATTTTTAAATGGCACCTTAGATTTACATTTAGAAATAGAAAAAAGGTTAGCAAAATTTTTTAATAGGGATGATTGTATTGTTTTTTCTACGGGCTACCAAACTAATTTAGGAATTATCTCTTCTTTAGTTAGTAAAAATGATTATGTGATCACTGATAAACTGGACCATGCTTCAATCATTGATGGCTGTAAATTATCCTTTGGTAATGTGAAAAGATTTCCCCATAATAATATGACCAGTTTAGAAAGGATTTTAAAATCCCTTCCTAAAAATTCTGGAAAACTTATTGTGGTTGACGGTGTTTTCAGTATGGAGGGAGATCTTTGTAATCTGCCCGAAATTGTTAATTTAGCCGAGAAATATAATGCCCGAATTTTAGTTGATGAAGCCCACGCAGTTGGCGTACTGGGTAAGAACGGTCGCGGTACTGTGGAGCATTTTGGTTTAGAAGATAAAGTTGATCTAATAATGGGCACCTTTTCCAAATCTTTCGCCACCATTGGTGGATTTGTAGTGGGTGAAAAAAAGGTAATCAGTTATATTCGGCACAATGCCCGCTCCCTTATCTTTTCCGCTGCTTTACCACCCGCATCCGTAGCAGCGGCTTTAAAGGCTTTAGAAATCATCCAAACTGAACCAGAAAGAAGAAGACACCTTTGGAAGATTACCGAAAAGATGCGGGAAGGCTTAAAAAAACTTGGTTATAATACTGGTGAAAGCGTGACACCAATAATCCCTATAATTATTGGCGAAGATATAAAAACATTAAAATTCTGGCGACTACTATTTGAAAATCAGATATTTGCCAATCCAGTTATTCCACCAGCAGTTCCACCAAATCGCTCACTTATTAGAACCAGTTATATGGCAATTCATACTGAAGAAGATATTGATTTTGCCTTAGGAGTATTTAAAAATTTAGCAAAATATTTGTGAGAGATTTGATAAAAATTGAAAAGGTTAAAAATAAAAAAGATTTAGATTTATTTGTAAAATTACCTTTTAAAATTTATAAAGGCGATAAAAATTTTGTTCCACCATTGATTAGTGATGTTAAGGAAACTCTTTCGAAAAATAAAAATCCCTATTTCCAACATGCTGATATTGAACTTTTTTTAGCCTATTTAAAAAATGAAGTGGTCGGTAGAATTGCCGGTATTATTGATTATAATTATATTAATCATCACCAAAAAAATGTTGGTTTCTTTGGTTTTTTTGAAGTAATAAATAATTTTGAAGTATCTTGTGCTTTGTTTGATACTGTAAAAGAATGGTTAAGAAAAAAAGGGATGGAATTAATGGTTGGTCCAGCAAACCCGGCTTTGAACGATGAATGTGCTTTTCTTTATGAAGGGTTTGATTCTCCACCAGTTATTAAGATGTCTTATAATCCTCCCTATTATTTAGAATTTGTTGAAAGATACGGAATGGAAAAGGCAAAAGATTTATATGCCTATTATATTAATTTAGAACAGTTTGTGCCCCAAAAGATTGCCGACCTAATTGAGAAATTAAAAAAGAAAGAAAGATTTCAAATAAGAAAGGTTAATCTAAAAAAATTAGATGAGGAGTTAAAGAAAATAAAAGAAATATATAACGATGCCTGGCAAGAAAATTGGGATTTTACTCCGCTCACTGACAAAGAAATCAATTATTTAGGGAAAAAATTGAAACCAATTGCCAAAAGTGAAATAATTCCTATTGTGGAAATTGATGGTGAACCAGCCGGAATGAGTATTGCTTTACCTAATTATAATGAAGTTTTAATTCATCTCAAAGGCAAACTTTTTCCTTTTGGGATTTTTAAATTTTTATATTATCAAAGAAAGATTAAAAGTGGTCGAGTTTGGGCATTAGGAGTAAAAAAGAAATTTAGAAAAACTGGAGTTGATGCTTTACTTTATTACGAAAGTTTTTTAGGTGGCAAAAAACTTGGTTATGAATGGGGTGAAGTTTCCTGGATATTAGAAGATAATGTGGAAATGATTAGACCAATAGAAAAATGGGGAGTTAAACTTTATAAAAAATACCGCGTTTATCAATACAAAATTACCTAGATTTAATATTGATTTTTCCTTTTAAAATATTCATAATTAATTAATGAGATTTTTAATTATTTTAGTTGGTATTTTTTCTTTTGCCTTTTCTCAATTAATGATTGGTTTTGTCCGTATTGAACCAGAGGTAGAAATTGAAACAATTAAAGTATATACCCAAAATACTCCGGATACAACTTATGCAGAAATTTTTAGATTGGGTAATGGATTTGCCCGTTACCAATTTTTTGCTGATGCTTTAGGTGAGACAATTGGCATCCTTTCTCATTTTCAAGAAACTTTAGGTTTTCAGATTAAAAATTTTAGGAAAAACGAATCAAATTTAATATTTGATATTTATCCAAATGCGGTAACTTTTGTAATCTCTGATATTCTTCCTTATGAACCATCCTCACCAATTGCTTATATAAAAGCCTATTTAAAAAGGAATAACAGATTTATTATTGATTCTTGCCAATTAACTCCTCAACAAGGCAATCTTTGGAACTATTATGCTTTAAACCTCAAACCATTACAAGTTGTGCCTTATGATACTTTAATAATTAAGGTTTGGCGAAGAGAAGGAGATTTTTTAAAATGTAAAACATTGACAACAATTTGGGATACCAATTATTTTGGACCTTATATTTGGACAATTTCTAATAAAATTAAAGATACTATCAACCTTATTGATACTTTCACTCCTTATTATTTTTATATTGAAAAAATTACTCCCGAAACAATTTTTGCCGAGGTGCCTTTTAATTTAAAAGTTATCACCCGGAATGATTCTTTATTTTCCCGAGATTATCTTTTAACAATCAAAATTGGTGAAAATACTTTCCGACAAAGTAGCCATCTATCTCCGGCTGCTTATCATTCTACCTATGATACAGTTATTTTGGAAAATATTACCTTACCGGCTGGCATCCATCCGGTAATCTGTTCGCTTATAACCAATGAGCATAATCCACCAGTTGTGTATTATGATACAATTTTTACTTATAGTCTTCCTGAACCAGGCTGGAAAAAAAGAGAAGATTTGATTGCGGAAAAACCAATTAAAGATGGCAGTGATATGGCCTATTTACCTCCTCGATACATTTACGCAATAACTGGTAGTAAAACCAATAATTTTATCCTTTATGATATTTTAAGTGATAAGTGGCAAAAGTTAGAAACCATTCCTGGTGGTGAAAAGAAAAAGAGAGTTAAAAAAGGGTGTGCCTTAGTAAGTGATAATTCTAATTATCTCTATCTCATCAAAGGCGGTAATACTTTAGAATTCTGGCGATATGATATTTCGCAAAGAAAATGGGAAAGGAAAAAAGATGTCCCCTATGGATTTAAATATCCTTCTTTAAAAGAGACAAAATTAAAAAGTGGTTGTGATATGGTTTATGTAAAAAAATTGGATTCCAGTTTTATCTACCTCCTTTATGGTTCTAAAACGAATAACTTGTATTCTTATTATATCGAAAGGGATACTTGGCTAAAAAGAAATAGTATTCCCCTAAATCCCAGTGGTAAGCCAATGGATGAAGGAAGTTGTTTAGCCTTTGATGGTAGATATAATATTTATATTCTAAAAGGCAAATACGGTGATTTTTATAAATATAATATTTTTACTGACTCCTTTGTCCAATTACTTCCTCTTCCTCAAGCACCACCAAATAGCAGTAAAAAGAAAAAACCAGGCAATGGAACCGCCATTACTTATAAAGATGGTAAAATTTATTGTTTAAAAGGTGGAACTGCCCAATTCTGGCAATATACCCAAGGAGATAGTTGGTATCTCATTGACTCATTACCAATAAATAAAACAAAGGGAAGTTCAATGATTTATGTCCCTGATTTCCAAACCTTTTTCTTTATTCTTGGTAACAAAACAACCCTATTTTATTCTTATCGAGAAAGACCGATTGGCGTTGAAGAAGATAAAGTTAACCCAATTTTTAGTAAAGAGAGAAAAACAATTTATTCCAAGAGAGAGTTAATTTATTTAGAAAAAGATTATTCAATCTTTGATCCCTTAGGGAAAAAATTAAATAGAGAAAAAATAAAATCGGGGATTTATTTTATTCTCTCCAAGAATAGAAAGGACGCCAGAAAAATCCTTATCATTAAATAAAAAAATTAATGCTGGAAGTCAAAATTTATTCTGGTTATAAAGGTGAAGAAAGGCCAAGAGCAATTGTAATTGATGGCAAAGAATTTCTAATTGAAAAAATTTTATATAAGGAGATTAGAGAAGATTTTAAAACTCGTGAGCGAAAAATTATTTTCTTATGCTTTTGTAATCAGAAATATTATAAAATAACTAAATTACCTAATAATCATTGGGAATGTTATGAACAAAAATAAGGAGTTAGCCAAAATTTTTGACACGATTGCTGATGCCTTAGAATATAAAGGTGAATTACAATTCAAAGTTATCGCCTACCGCAAAGCTGCCCGAGCATTAGAAGAATTAACCGAAGATATTGAAGAACTTTATAAAAAGGGAAAATTACGCTCAATTCCCGGAATTGGTGAAGGAATTGAAAAAAAGATTAAGGAATACTTAGAAACCGGAAAAATGAAAAAATATGAAGAAGCCTTAGAAGGAATTCCCGAAGGTTTATTAGAACTTCTCTCAATCCAAAATCTTGGTCCAAAAACATTGGCGTTAGCCCACAAGGAACTGGGTGTGAAAAATTTGGAAGATTTAAAAAGGGTGATTGAGGATGGCTCCCTTGCAAAATTATTTAGAATGGGTGAGAAAAAAGTTGAAAATATCAAAAAGGGTATTGAACTCTACGAACAGTCCCAAGCAAGAATACCGATTAATATCGCCTTAGAAATTGCTGAAGAGGTTTGTGAATATTTAAAGAAAAATAAAAAGGTAAAAGAAGTTTGTCCATCAGGCTCTTTGAGAAGATGGAAAGAAACAATTGGCGATATTGATATTCTTATTACTTGTGAAGATAAAGACCGAGAAGAAATCATTGAATACTTTACAAAATATCCAAAGGTCTCAAGAGTTCTTGCTGCTGGTGAAACAAAGGCATCAGTAATGATTGGTGAAGGCAAAGAAGCAAGACAAGTAGATATTAGGATTGTACCCCAAGAATCTTACGGAGCTGCCTTACAGTATTTCACCGGCTCAAAAGCCCATAATATTAAACTAAGAAGTATTGCCAAAGATAAAGGATTAAAAATTTCTGAATACGGAGTTTTTAAAGGTGATAAAATGATTGCCGGTAGAACCGAAGAAGAGGTATATAGAGCAATCGGTTTGGTTTGGATACCACCCGAGTTAAGAGAAGACCGGGGCGAAATTGAAGCCGCCCAAAAAAAAGAATTACCAAAATTAATTGAATTGAAAGATATAAAAGGTGATTTCCAAATCCATACAACCTATTCTGATGGCTTAAATGATTTAGAAACAATGGTAAAAACCTGCCTTAAAATGGGATATCAATATATTGCTATTACTGACCATTCAAAATTTGCTAAATATGCCCATGGCTTAGATGAAGAAAGATTGAAAAAAGAATGGGAAGAAATTGATAAATTATCTAAAAAATATCCAGATATTAAAATTTTAAAAGGAATTGAAGTTGATATTCTTCCCGATGGTGGTTTAGATTTCTCGGATGAAATTTTAAAAGAATGTGATATTGTTGTTGCGGCTGTTCACCAAGGGTTTAAAAAGAAAGTTACCGAAAGATTAATTGAAGCAATCAAAAATCCCTATGTCCATATTATCGCCCATCCCCAAGGAAGATTAATTTCTAAAAGAGAAGGCTATGAGGTAGATATTGAAGAGGTTTTAAAATATGCCCAAAAATATAATAAAATTTTAGAACTGAATGCCTATCCGGATAGACTTGATTTAGATGAATTACATTTAAGAAAAGCCAAATCAATGGGAATAAAAATTGCTATCAATACCGATGCCCACGCAATAAAAGATTTAGAATGGATGCGTTTTGGTGTGGGTATCGCCAGAAGAGGATGGTTAGAAAAAGATGACGTTATCAATACCTGGGATTATAATAAACTTATCAAATTTTTGAAAGGGATAACTAATAGAATAACCGCTAATGTTATATAAACAAGCCGGCGTTGATATTGATAAATTATCCTTAATAAAAAAATTTATAAAAAAAGAAGCGAAAAAGACTAAAACTCCTTTTGTCTTATCAGATATTGGTCTTTTTGGTTCCCTTTTTGAACTAAAGGGTTATAAAAACCCAGTTTTGGTTGGCAGTGTTGATGGAGTCGGCACAAAAATTCTGGTTGCCTGCCAAATGAATAAACATCAGGGGATTGGCGAAGATATTGTTAATCATTGCGTCAACGATATTTTAACCATTGGTGCTAAACCATTATTTTTTTTAGATTATATTGCTTTTAGTGAAATTGAAGAAAAGGTTATTAAAGAGATAATCAAGGGAATAAGAAGGGCATGTAAATATAATAATTTGGCATTAGTGGGTGGCGAACTTGCCCAAATGCCCGATTTCTATCCCAAAGGAGTTTATGATTTAGTTGGTTTTATTATTGGTGTCTGTGAGAAAGAGGATATTATTGACGGAAAAAATATAAAAGAAAGTGACCTAATTTTGGGACTTCCTTCTTCCGGACTTCATACTAATGGCTATTCCTTAGTTAGAAAAATATTTAAAAAATTTAATATCAAAATAGATGGTTTAAAAAGAAAACTTGGTGACGAATTACTAATTCCCCATAAAAGTTATCTAAATGAAATTTCTCCCTATCTAAAAGAAATAAAAGGAATTGCCCATATTACTGGTGGTGGTTTTTATGAAAATATAAAAAGGATTTTACCAAAAGGTTTTTCCTGTGTAATTTACAAAAAGACTTGGGAAGTTCCTAAGATATTTAAAATTATCCAAAAATACGGAAAGATTCCTGAAGAAGAGATGTATAAAGTCTTTAACATGGGAATTGGAATAATTTTAATCGTAGAATATAATAGCCCAGTTATTGGAAAAATAAAAGGAGCAAAAATAATTGGCAAAATTATAAAAGGTAATTTCGGAGTTAGAAT
>CALHQW010000032.1 GCA_938040315.1 uncultured bacterium | reverse complement strand
ATACCATACCAACCCAATATGTTTTTTATTTCTCTTATGCCCGAGAAATCTGGCGACTTACTAAAAAATATGGCGGTATTATGTTGCTAAAACTTGCCGCTATTACTGAATCAAAATGGGAAGCAAAAGGTCTAAATAAAGATGTTATGGAGCAACTAAGAATTGACCTCTTTAATATCCTCTTATGAAATTCTATAAAGAAAGAAAGATAAGAACCCAAAAAGGAGGTATTAACTTCTAAATAAGTAATACTCCCTAATATCTTTTTAGAAATCCTTTCTAAGAACAGGGAGAATATTCTTTTAAATAAAAAAGGGGCTGTATAGGAGATAGTATCCTATTTAGTTTTTCTCTTATTGACATAAATAATTTTTTTTGTTATTATTTTTATTATGAAGATAAGATTTTAAAAGGAGGAGTAATGAAGTATTTCTATTTATTTTTATTATTGTTTCTTTTCATCGCCTGTGATGTCCAACATAGTGGTGCTTTGAAGATAGTAAGTATTAATGATAATGCGCCATTACGTATTGATGTGCTTGATGTCTATTCCTATAAAGAAGAAGGTGAAAAATATTATGATGAAGCAATATGGGATCATTATACCTCTGTTGAGTTTGTTTATACAGAATTTGGTATTGGCTTACCAACTGCGCCAGGAAGTTATACTGCTTTGTTAACCGATTATGAAATCACTTTTGAAGATGTCACACCAGGCTTGGCTTCCGAAGAAAAATTTAAAGGTGAAAAGGTAAAAGGAAAATGTAATATTTTAATACCAAGTGATCCAAAAGGTAAAAAAGGTGTAGAAGCAAAAATAAGAGTAATGCCCGCTTCTTATATTGAAATGTATTTAGGCGAATTAGAAGAACATCGGGTATTAGCTGCCAAAATAAAATTTAGAGGAAAAGATTTGCTTAGTGAAAAAAATTTAGAAGTTGAAGGTTATTTTACTATTGATATTGCCGATTATTGGGATGACCCTGATAAATTAGAGCCACCAAAGGGTTCTTAATTTAAATATCTATCGGCTCAAAATCAATCTCAATCTCTAAATTTTTAACAAGAATATTTTTGAAATCTTCTAATTTTAGAAAATTGTGAATTTTTATCTCTTTAGGAATTTTTAAAAGAAATTGATATACCCTTTTTTTTCTTTTCCTTTTTATCCTTTTTAAAGGACCTAAAATCTTAATCTTATCAAAATCTTTTATCTTCTTACTTAAAAGTTCTTCAATATTTCCTTTTATTTTATAAATTGATTTTACTAACCTCTCTTTCTCACCAATCACTTTTATTAACAATAATTTAGAAAAGGGTGGATAGGAAAACTCTTTTCTTTTCTTTAAGATTAAAAAGTAAATTTTTTCTAATTCCCTTTTTTTAAGAAGTTTTATAATCTCATCATCTTTTTCATTTCTTTTCTGAATAAGAAGAAAACCCTTTTCCTTAATTTTATTTAAAAGATAAATAATTGTTTGTAAAACCCTTTCTTCGCCTAAATATCCCGAAGAGGGAAAAAGTCTTTCATAATCTAAAATCGCTGAGAAATCTAAAGAAGAAGTGAGATAGAGACTATCTAAAAAACTACCAATTTTTATATTTTTTTTATTAATAAAATCTTCTTCTGTTAATTCTTCAATCAACTTTTCTTTACCAAAATATTTGTAATAGAAATTTTCACTTCCACAATTGGGACAGGTATCAAAGATTATTTGATAGCGACAATAGGGACATTCAAATCGGGGCGGATTTTTAAAATAGGAAAGGGCAACCTCACAAGAAGGACATTTAGGAAAATAACCACAATCTTCACAATAAACAATTTTGCTATAACTCTTTTGGGGTATTAATAGAAAGGAGTTCTCTTCTTCTTTTTGATATAAAAGAAATTTTTTTAAGGTTTCGGTTAAAATCCTATCTTCCCTTTTCTTTACAAGAATAATTTTTTTGGTTGCTAAAAAATTTTTCTCTCTCTTTATTACTTTTATTCTTTTTTTTAGAATCTGATAAAAGGTCTCTAAACTGGGACTGGGAGTAAAGATAAAGAGAGGAATATTTTCTAAATAAGAACGAAAAAGAGAGACCTTTCTTGTATCAAAATGGACCTTTCTCTCCCATTCTTTATAAATTGGTAAATCTTCAAAGAAAAGGAAAATTGCTCCTAAATTTAAAAAAGGTAAAAATATTCCTTGTCTGATAGAAAATAAAATCGCAGTCTTTCCCCTCCTTATCTCTTTCCAAATATTTATCTCTTCTTTTCTTTTAATTTGATAATGGTATTGATAAATAGTTATCTCTTTATTGGGAAAATTATCTAAAAAGAATTGATAATAATTATTTAAAATCTCAAAGGTAGGAAAGATTAAAAGAACGCTTCTATTTTTTTCTGTAAGTTTGAGAATAATTTCAAAGGTCTTTTTAAATAAAGGAAAATCAGGATATTGCCAAAATAAATAGGGAATTATTTTTTTATTCTCCCTTTCTATTTCTTTGGGAAACTCCTCTTTTTCTTTAACTAAATTTTTAACCAAATTTTTGGATAGAAGATAATTTAGTAAATCACTAATCTCTAAAAAATAATAATGACTGGTTATCTTTATTAATTTTAATAATCTTTGCGGTAAAAAATCTTTAATAATCACTTCTTTAATCTCTTTCAATTCTTTCTCTTTACTTTCCCTTTTAAAACTGATAACAATGCCATAATTTTCCTTTTCTTTTAAAGGAATTTTAACTAAGGAACCCAATGTAATATTATCCAAAAATCTCTCGGGCAAAAGATAATCTAAGGGTTTTAATGAGTGTCCTAAAATTGCTATTTTACAAACCATTTAAAATCGGAAATAGAAAAGATATTTTATTACGGTCTTGCCTAAATCATTTCGCTCACCAATTATCCGATGGTTTTTATTTAGATAATATTCTGCCCGAAAAACATCTTGCTTTTCCTCAATAAAACTATGGGTATAACTAAAATATAATCTCTCACCAAGATATTTACCAACCGAAAGTCTTAAATAAGGTTCACCCCGAAAACTACTTTCTAAACGAAAATAATCAAGACCAATATATTTTCTTAATCTTTCGGAAGTCTCTCTTTCAAAATAAGAGAGAATCCGATCTTGTAAAATATCTAAAAAGATATCTCGCTCTTCCCAATTCTTTAATTCCTCGGGTGTGAAAGATAAACCTAAATAACTGATTATCTCTTCTTGACTTAAATAGGGTGGCTCACTAAAGAGATTAAAATTGGGATTTCTAAGATAACCACTAATCTCTAAAAAAATTTTAAAACGCTCCTTTTTATTTTGATAACTTATTGGCTTTGTTAAAAGAAAACCAATTAAAGAAATCTTCGGATCAAATTGGGAGATATTTTCAAAAACAATTTCGCCTTCTTTCAATTGTAAACTTCTTCCTAAATAATAAAGATAACCTTGCTTAGTAATAATCTTGCCACTGTAAATAAATTTTCCTTCTTTTAATTTCAGATTGAAATCAACGCCTAATTCCACATCAGCATTCCTATTTCTCAACCAAATATTTCTTTCGCCTCGAAAAGTTAAATCCAATTCCAATAAACTATCCACTTCTTTTCCTTTCTCTCCACCTTTTTCTCCAAAAGGAATAGTAATTAAAGCCTCTTTAATTTCGGCATCGCCAATAATCTTTAAATAATTTTTTTTATTCAATGAAAGAAGGACATCTCCATTAACTACCCCAATGAAATCCTTTTGATAAGTTATTGGTAGATTAGTAAATTTAATATCTTTATGTAAGGTATCAATTTGGAAAAACTCACCAAATCTAATAAAGCCATTGCTTAAAATCTCACCATTCTTTACCTTTCCCAAAATTTTTGCAAAAATAATCTCTTTCTCAGAAAAGATAATTGTTGCGGAAACATCGCTTATCTTACTTTCGGGAATTTTCAAAATTATTTCGCCACCGGTTAAATTTACTCTACCTCTCATTCTGGGATTTCTTAAAGAGCCTGTTAAATTTATTTTACCAGTAATTTTTCCTTCTTTTAAAATTAAAATCTCGGGAATAAAAAAGATAATTTCACTAGGAAAATCTTCTAATTCTAAAGTGAGGTCTTGACTAACCAATTCCTTTTTTGTAAAATCAAAAATTAAAAAACCAGATACTCTTGAATCCTTGCCTTCTTTAAAAAGGGAGAGATTTTTTAAAATAATTGTTTCGCCAACTAAAGAGAATTTGCCCAAAATAGAATCAAAAGATAATTCCTGAAAATGAAAATCAAAAATCTTGGTAGCAAAAAGAAAACTATTTAAATATTTATTTTTTAAATCATAGGTTAAGAATAGTTGACTATTAACTTTGCCAAAAAGATACTTCTCTTTTTTAAAAAGAGAAAAGAAATCCTCTAAAGCAAAGGTTTTTATTTCACTTTCTAATTTTAAAATATCCCTTTCTTTTTCTAAATTAAAAACTATTTCACCTTCTTTATATCTTAAATTAAAATTTTCTAATTTAAAACTATTCTCTTTTATCTCAATGATTACTGGTGTTTTACTTATAAAACTATTGCCATTAAAAACTAATTCTATTCCTTTTAAAGATAATAATAAACTATCTTTGAGGTCACTAAGAAAATTACCACCAATTTTTAGAAAGGAATTATTAAAAACCGCTATTAATTGGAAATCTTTAAGAAAAGAATTGATTTTTAAGGTATCAAAAAAAAGGTAAGGAGTTTTTAATTCTTTCAAATTTATTTCACCATTAAAATCTATTCTTTCTTTTAAGAAAAACTCACCGGAAAATTCAAAATCTTTAAAAGATAAATTTAATTCTTTAAAAGAAAAATCGGCTATCTGCCAATCACCCTTTATTAAAAAAGTTTTTGGCTCATAAACCACCTCTCCTTTACCACTCACGATTCCTTTAATCTCTTTTGGAAAAAGAGTATTAAGGAGGGATAAGGGAAATTTAGTAATTTCGGTTGTCACCACAATTTTCTCCTTACTTAATTCTCCTTGCAAAGTAAGGGAATATTCTTTTCCTTTACTTATTAACTTTTTGATAAAAATTTTCTTATTTTGATATTGACCACTACCTTTTAAGAAATTAATTTTATCGTCAAGGAAGGTGAAAGCAAATTTAAAGTTAACCAAATTAAATTTCTCACCACTAATTTCAATTTCTCCCTTTTTGATCTTAAAAGGCAAAAAATTTTCTAAATTAAAAATTTCAGCAATAAAGGAATAAGAAAAGTTTTTTAAGTCAAATTTTCCTTTACTTTCAAAGGAAGAGCCAAATATCTTTCCTTGTAATTGATAATTAACTAAATGATTAGAAAAATTTAAGTTTCCTTTGATATTTTCAAATTCTTTAACGATTTTTATCTTTTTAAAGAAGATATCTATTTTGCCATCATATCTATTATCTTTAATTACTAAATTTCCCTTAATCTTTCCCTCACCTTCATAATTAGTAAAGTCTTTAAGATTTAAAAGAGCACTATCAATTTTTATCTGCCATTTATTTTCTTTTAAATTATAAAGAATTTCTCCTAAAAAAGAAGAATTCTCTGTCTCGAAATTCAAATTATTAAGTAAAAGAATACTTCCATCAAATTGTAAATCAGTGTTGAGAAGAGAGAAATTATAATTATATTTATCATAATAAATTCCACCGGAAACCTCTTTTATTTTACTATTTATTTTGCCATCTTTCAAGGTAGCAACCAAATTAATTTTTAAATTCCTTAATTCCACTTTTTCTTGCTTAAAATTACCTTCTTTTAAAACCATTTCTTTTATTTCTATCTCTTTCAAAAAGAAGGGCAAAATAAAGGCGATTTCTTTTTTGGTTTCCCTTTCATTTTTTATTCCTATCTCCTTTTCATTAATTTTAAGTTCCAATTTTTCTAAAACAAATTTTTTAATAATAATTTTCCTTTTAAAAATAGCAAGGGGAGTAAATTTTATTTCTGCCCTTTTAAAATTTAGAATTTCGCCTTTACCTTCTGCCAAGATAATTTGATTAAAAAGGGGTGAAAGGGAAACTTCTTTAATTTCTTTTATTCCAATCCCTTTTAATAATTTAGGCAATAGATAATTTTTAGTGGTAAAGAAAAGAGTAAAATAAAAAATTAAAAGAAAGATAATTATTAAAATAAAAACTAAATAACCTTTTCTAAAAAACATTGCCTAATCCTAAATAAATTTTACCAAAACTTTTAAATAGTTCATTAACTTTATTTCCGTAATCTATTCGCAGAGGGCCAATAGGAGTAGAAACTCTTATTCCGAGCCCGCAACTTTTTTTAATATCTTTATCAACTAATCCCCAATCAAAAAATAAAAGAAACCCAAAGATTTTAGTGATTTTAAAGCGAAGTTCTAAATTCTCGTAAAAAAGTTGGTCTTCCGAGAATTCTTTATCTAAATAACCTCTTAGAGAATAGCGACCACCAAAAAGAAATTTTTCATAAAGAGGAATTTCGTAAGTCCTTCCATAAGGAATAATTTTTCCTAAAAAAGTCCTTTGGCAAAATACAAAAAGGTTAATTACTTTTTTAAAATTGCGGAATTCTCCATAAATTCTAAGAAAATCATTATCACCCTTTAATAAACCGCCGGCAATCTCAATTACTGGTGAAAAATAAATACCCCTTTCTGGTGAAAAATAATCATCCCGAGTATCAAAAATATTTTTTATAATAAAAGAATTGGTTATTTTACCTTCTTCTCTAAAATAACTTTTTTTCATTCGGTTATAAATACTTATTTGCCAATATTTAGTTAAGTCATAATAGAAACCAACCTCTTCACCAATTTCCAATTTCTTCTCTTTTTCCTTTTTTTCATAAATTAAAAAGGGATAGAAAAAGAAATTTATCTTTCTCATACCTAAAAAGGGAACCTGATAAGATAAACGAAGATTTAAAGCACTTTCTTTGAAATTAATAGTTGGGCTAAATTCCTGAATAAGTTTCAATTCCTGACCACGATTAAGAAAATTAAAATAACCACTTTCTAATGAGAAAAGTATTCTCGAAGGAGGAAAACTATAACCAAAACCTAAACCAAGACTTCTTACTTTTTGAATTGAAAAATAGAATACTAAATTTAAACTTTCTTTATGAAGGCTATCCGGAATTAAAAGATAATAGATTTTATTAAAAAGATTGCTCTGATAAAGATTGGTTAAAGATTTTTCAATCTTTCTTTCGGAAAATCTATCTCCCCTCTTTACTTCTAAGAGTCGAAAAAGGGTCTTTGGACGGATATTATTTATTCCTTTCAGTTCAATATTTTTAAAATAACATATTATTTTTTTATTTATATAAAAATTTAAAATAACTTCTTTATTGCTCATTAGCGTGTCATAATCAATAGTTATATAATAATAACCATTCTCTTTAAAATAACTTAATAATTTATTTTTTGCCTCCTCGATTTTTTCTAAATCATAATATTTAGGAAAAGGAAATAGATTTATCACCTCCTTTTTATCAACTCCGTAAAAATTTATTTCCCTAATTTTTGCACGCTCATTCTCTTCAATAAGATATCTAACAACTATCCCTTTTTTACTGCTATCAATCTTGGTTTCAATTTGAGCAAAAAGGAACCCTTTAGAAAAATAAAACCTTTTTAAATTTTCTTCTCCTTCAAGAACGCTTGCTTTTTCATATTCCTTTTTTGCTTTATAAGGTAAAATTTCTAACAGTCTTCTACTTTTAAAACTCCGATTACCTTGAAAGACAATCTTTTCGATTGGTAAGAAAAAGAGATTAAGAATTATTATTATTGCCATTCTCTTTTTTAATATAATTACATTGGGGAAAACCTGAGCAGGCAATAAAAACTCCAAATTTTGATTTTCGGTAAACTAATTTTTTCCCACAGATAGGACAATTTTCATCTAAATAATTTAAATCCTTTTTTACATAAGAACAATTAGGATAATCAGCGCAGGCAATAAATTTTCCATATCTTCCGTAGCGAATTTTTAATTTCTTACCACATTTCGGACAGGTTTCATCAATCTCTTTTAAAATCTCCTTTTTCAAATCTTCAATATTTTTTTCAAAATTTGTTAAATCATTGGTAAAGGGTTCATAAAATTTTTTGATAACCTTTACCCAGTCTTCTTTTCCTTCCTCAATTTTATCTAAATCTTCCTCCATCAATTTGGTGAAATTGATATTAAATATATCTGGGAAACGGGGGATTAAAATTTCGTTTACTAATTTACCCAATTCGGTTGGATAGAGAGTCTTATTTTCTTTTTTAACATATTTTCTTTCAAAAAGGGTACTCACAATTACTGCGTAAGTAGAAGGTCGACCAATTCCGTGTTTTTCCAATTTTTTTATAAGAGTGGCTTCGGTATAACGGGGTGGTGGTTGAGTAAAGTGCTGTTCTTTAATAAGTTCTTTTAAATTTAAAACTTCGCCTTCTTCTATTTCAATTATTGGTTTTTCCGTCTTTTTTTCATAATAAATCTTTTCGTAGCCCTCAAAGAGTCTTAAAAGTCCTTCACTAAGAAAAGAATAAATCTTATCTTTTATTCCTTCAATTTCAATTTTTATATCTTTATAAATTGCTGGCACCATTTGGGTTGCTAAAGTGCGAAGATAAATCAATTTATATAATTCATATTCATCTCTTGTCAAATATTTTTTTATCCATTCGGGATTTTTATTTAAATCGGTTGGTCTAATTGCCTCGTGGGCACCTTGGGTAAATTTTTTTTCTTTAAATTTTCTTATTTCCTTATTTAAGTATTCTTCCCCATAATTTTCTTTTATATAATTTCTGATATTTTTTAAAAAATCTTCATTAATCCGAAAGGAATCAGTTCGTGGATAAGTAATAAGACCGACCATTTCATCTTTCAATTTAACTCCCTCAAATAATCTTTGGGCAATGGTCATTGTTTTTTTAGAGGAAAAACCTAATATCTTCGCTGCCTCTTGTTGCAAAGTGGCAGTAATAAAAGGTGGTGGTGGCTCATAATATTTTATTTTTTCTACTTTTTTCTTAACGATAAACTGGTCAATCTTTTCTATTTCCTTAATTATTTCATCTACCTCTTTTTCATTTTTTATCTCAACTTTTTCATCATTGATCTTTTCTAATAAACCTTTTATCAATTTTTTATCTTTATTTTCAAAATTACCAAAAACTAACCAATATTCTTCGGGAATAAATTCCTCAATTTCTTTTTCTCTTTCGCAAAGGATTCTTAATGCCACGGTTTGAACCCGACCGGCAGAAAGATTCTTTTGTCCAAAAATTTTCCAAAGCAAAGGACTTATTAAATAACCAACTAATCTATCCAAAACTCTTCTTGCCTTATGAGAGGCTACTTTATTCATATCAATCTCTTGGGGATTAGCCAGTGCCATTTCAATTCCCTTTTTTGTTATCTCATAAACAAGAATTCGCTTTATATCTTTATGGTTTTCTTTATTAATTATTGAATAAATATGGTAGGCAATTGCCTCACCTTCGCGATCGGGATCGCAACCCAAATATATTGTTTCTGCTTTTTTTGCCGATCTCTTAAGTTCCTCCACTATTTTACCTTTCCCTTTTATGAGAATAAAATTTGGTTCAAAAGAATTATTTAAATCAATTCCTAATTTACTTTTAGGCAGATCTTTGATATGGCCCTTAGAGGCGATAACTTCGTATTTACCTTTTAAAATTCTTTTAATTGTTTCTGCCTTAGTTGGCGATTCAACAATTATTAAATCTCTAACTTCCATAATTTTCTAAAAACAGAATTAATTCTTTAAAATCTTGTGGCAAATCAGAAATAAACTCAATATATTTTTTTGTTTGTGGGTGGATGAAACCAAGTAAATAAGCATGAAGCATTTGTCGTTTTGCTCTTTTCATTATCTCTTTGGCTAATTGATAATCTTTATCATTTTCAATGAATTTTTGATAATAGCCTGTTCCATAATCAGGATCACCAACTACTGGATGACCATAATGGTCTAAATGGACACGGATCTGATGGGTTCTTCCTGTTAAAAGTTTCAATTTTATTAAGGAAACTAAAGAATATTCTTTAACTACTAAGAAACTGGTCACTGCTTTTTTTGAATTGAAAGGAGTAACTGCCATCTTTTTTCGGTTAATTGTATCCCGACCAATAGGTGCTTCAATTATTCCCTTTTTAAAAGGTAATTTTCCCCAAACTAAAGCGTAATATTCTCTATTAAAATTTCTTTTTTCCAACTCCTTACCTAAAAAAGAAAGGGCGAAATCAGTTTTAGCAAAAACTAAAAGTCCAGTAGTATCCTTATCCAATCGATGAATCACTCCGGGACGAATTTTGGAACTTTTTGATTCAGGCAATATTCCACAATGGTATAAAAGAGCATTAACTAAAGTTCCAGAATTATGCCCCCTTGCGGGATGGACAATAATTCCTGGTGGTTTATCAATTACAATAATATTTTCATCTTCATAAACAATCGTTAAAGGAATATCTTCCGGCTCTATTTTTAACTCCTCTTTAACTTCATAAAAAACTTTAATTTTGTCATTAGGCTGAACTTTATAACTTGGTTTTACTTTCGTTTCATTAACTAAGACTTTGCCTTCTTTTATTAATTTACTTACTTGTGAACGAGAAACGCCGATTCCCGACAAAATTAAATATTTATCTAATCTTAATCCCTTCATTTTATAAGACACTTCCCTTTCAAAAATTTTTTCCATAGTCAATAATTTTAAAAGATATTTTTAAAGAAGTCAATTTAAAAAATTTTTAATTTTAGATTTTTATAAAGAAAAGATAAGGAAAGGGGAATTTAAATTTTTTGACAATATTAAATTAAAATAAAAAAAATAAAAAAGGAAGTGTGCTTTGAATGAAAATCAACTCGTAAAAGGAGGTGATCCAGCCGCACGTTCCCGTACGGCTACCTTGTTACGACTTAGCCCCAGTCATCCGCCCTGCCTTCATCCCTAATATTGACTTAGGGACTTTGGGCATTGCGGACTCCCATGGCTTGACGGGCGGTGTGTGCAAGGCCCGGGAACGTATTCACCGCGGCATGCTGATCCGCGATTACTAGCGATTCCATCTTCACGCAGGCGGGTTGCAGCCTGCGATCCGAACCATGCCCGCTTTTCAGGGATTTGCTCCCCTTCGCAGGTTCGCATCCCGCTGTAGCGGGCACTGTAGGACGTGTGTAGCCCTGGGCATAAAGGCCATGCTGACTTGACGTCATCCCCACCTTCCTCCCGGTTAACCCGGGCAGTCCTCCTAGAGTGCTCCAGCCTTGATAAAGACTGGGTGGCAACTAGGAGCAGGGGTTGCGCTCGTTGCGGGACTTAACCATACACCTCACGGCACGAGCTGACGACAGCCATGCAGCACCTGTGCGGGCTACGGGAAAAACTCCCGTTCGTCACCCTTTCGGGCTCCTACTACCCGCATGTCAAGCCCAGGTAAGGTTTTTCGCGTAGCATCGAATTAAACCACATCCTCCACCGCTTGTGCGGGCCCCCGCCAATCTGTTTGAGTTTTAACCTTGCGGCCGTAGTCCCCAGGTGGTGGACTTAACGCGTTAGCTTCGGCACTGGGTTGCCCCAACGCCTAGTCCACATCGTTTAGGGCTGGGACTACCAGGGTATCTAATCCTGTTTGCTCCCCCAGCTTTCGTGTTTCAGTGTCGGGAACATTCCAGCCAGCTGCCTTCGCCATCGGCGTTCCTCCCGATATCCACGCATTTTACCGCTACACCGGGAATTCCGCTGGCCTCTCCTGTCCCCTAGGTCCAAAGTATTGGCCGCATTTCCCCGGTTAAGCCGAGGTTTTTAACAGCCAACTTTTGGACCCACCTACACACCCTTTACACCCAGTGATTCCGGACAACGCTTGCCCCCTACGTTTTACCGCGGCTGCTGGCACGTAGTTAGCCGGGGCTTCCTCCTGAGATACCGTCATCCTCTTGGACTATTCGCCCAAGAGGACATCGTCTCTCACGACAGGGGTTTACGATCCGAAGACCTTCATCCCCCACGCGGCGTCGCTGGGTCAGGCTTGCGCCCATTGCCCAATTTTCTAGACTGCTGCCTCCCGTAGGAGTCGGGGCCGTGTCTCAGTCCCCGTGTGGCCGGTCACGCTCTCACGCCGGCTACCCGTCATAGGCTTGGTAGGCCATTACCCCACCAACTACCTGATAGGCCAAGAGCCCCTCTTTGGGCGGTAGCATGGAAACCAGAGGCCACCTTTCATCCCCAAGACATGCGTCTCAGGGATTATATAAGGTATTAGCAGGCCTTTCGACCTGTTATCCCTTACCCAAAGGTAGGTTACTCTTGTATTACTCACCCGTTCGCCGCTATCTGGATAGTAGTATTGCTACTACTACCCAGACCGCACGACTTGCATGTCTAAGACACGCCGCCAGCGTTAGTCCTGGGCCACAGTCAAACCCTCCATGCGAAAAATTATAGAACTACTTTTTCATTCAAAGCACACTTCCCAATTTTCAAAGAACAAATTTTATCTTATATATAATATAGCAAAATTTTGCCTTAATGTCAACCAAAATTTTTTATTCTTTAAAATTATTTCCATTTTTAATAATTTTACTAAAAACTTTTTAAAAGTCAAATTAAAAAACTTCTCTTTTAAATTTAAGACCCTTTCTTAACCAAATTTATGATTCCAAAAATAAGAAGAACTAATCCAATTAAATAAAAAAACCAACCTCTCAAAGAAACAAGTTTTCCAACTCCAATGGTCCATAAAATTGCTCCAGCAATAATCCTACCAACGCTCACTTTTTTAATAATCACTGCTTGAAGAAGGGCATCGATAAAAAATACTATTCCTAAACCTAAAAGTAAATAAGCCCACCATTCATCATAACCAATTATCCGCGCAGATCTTAAAGAAAAAATTAAACCAATAACAATTAAAATTAACCCACTAAAAATATATTCTAAACTCCCCTTTTCTTTCATAAACCAATTTTAAAAAATATCTTTTAAAAAGTCAAATAGTTAGTAAACTATCTCAAAATCGTCAAACTCTCCGGTTGTCTCTTCTTCTTTAATCTCTATATTTTCTACGCGTGCTGCCGGTGGCCCTTTTTTTAATTCCTCAATCAACTTCTTAATATCCTCCTCTTCGCCCTCGGCAACTACTTCTACTCTTCCATCCCAAAGATTTCTTACCCAACCAGTAATATTAAGCCTCTTTGCTTGCTTTCTTGTAAAATCTCGATAAAAAACTCCCTGAACCCTACCACTCACAAAAATATGAACTCTTTTTTTCATAATTTAAAATTTATTTATTTTTTCTTTCACTAGTCTTGGGAATATTTAACTCTTGGCGATATTTAGCAACGGTTCTTCTTTTAATATTTATTCCCATCTCCTTCAATTTTTCAACAATCTCATCATCCGTTAATGGGTTACTTTTATCTTCATTATCAATCAAACTTTTTATTTTTGCTTTAATTGTTGATTTAGAAATTTCTCCGATACCCGAAGAGAAAAAAGAACGGAGAGGAAAAATTCCAAAAGGAGTTTCAATGTATTTACCCGCTATTGCCCGAGAAATATTAGAAGGATGCATTCCTAATTTTTCGCCACATTCTTTAATAGAAAGCGGCTTAATAATCTCTCTACTTACTAAGAAGAAATCTTTTTGATTTTCAATAATATATTCTACTATCTTTTTTAAAATCTCTCTTCGCTGACCTAAGGCTTTGATAAACATCGCTGCTTTTTTGATCTTCTCTCTTGCAAACTCAACCTGCTCTTTTCCGTAACTACTGGGGTTTAATAAAATTTCTTTATAATGATTGGCAATTCTTAACCTCGGTAAATTTTCTTCATTAAATTCAAAATCAATATTTTCTCCTTCAATCTTAATTTTAAAATCAGGAACTACATAATCTGCCTTTATTGAGCCGTACTTTCTTAACGGTCTTGGTTCTAAATTAGTAAGGTTATTAAAGGCCTCTCTTATTCTTGCTTCATTAGTTTTTAGTTTCGCAGCAATTCTTTTATAATTTTTAACCTTTACCAATTCTTCACACTCTTCTAACATCCTTACCTCTATTGAATCTTTACTGAAACCTTTTAACTCCAATTGAGCAAGTAGCGCTTCTTTTAGAGTCCGAGAACCAATACCGCCTGGTTCAATCCTTTTCATTATCTCAACAATTTTCTTTACCCGCTCTTCTTTTACACCTAAACTTTGCGCGATTTCTTCAATAGAAAATTCTAAAAATCCATTTTCATCTAAACTATTACAAATAAACTCAGCAAGCGGATAATCTTCTTTCTCAATCTTCTGTCTCAATTTGGTTAGCAGTTCATCAACAGAAGTTATTGGTGCCGGATTAACAATATCAAAAATATCACTCTCTTCTGTGTCCTTGATAGAAATAGAATAATTCTCTTCTGGTATCAAATCAGTTATTGAAAACTCATCCTCATTTTCAGTCTTTGCCTCTTCTTGAATCTCTTCCGCTTCCTTCTCTTCTTCAATTTCTAAACAAGGATTAAGAGCCAGTTCTTGTTCGATTATCCTTTCCAAATCCAAAATTGGTAAAGCGAGAAGTTTTAAATTTAAAAGTAATTGGGGTGTTAAAATTAATTTCTGTTCCAATCTAAATTCTTGCTTCATGGTCGAAATTTCTCTCCCAAATAAACTTTCCTAACCCTTTCATCATTAATCAACGCTTCTCTAATTCCCGAAAAAAGAATTTCACCTGAATAAATAAGATAAGAATAGTCAGTAATCTCTAAGGTTTCGCGGACATTATGGTCGGTGATTAAAATACCAATATTTTCTTCTTTTAAATTTAAAATTATTTCTTGGATTTCTGTCCGATAAATTGGGTCAATACCAGTAAAAGGTTCATCTAATAAAAGAAAATGGGGACGAATTGTTAATGCCCGAGCAATCTCCACTTTTCTCCTTTCTCCACCCGAGAGATTTTTTACCTTTTCTTTCCTTAAATAACTTAATCCTAATTTATTTAACAAAAAGGAAACATTCTCTTCAATTTCCTCTTTTTTATAACCTAATAACTCCATTATCCCTTTTAAATTATCTTCGACACTCAACTTTAAAAAAACCGAAGGTTCTTGGGTAAGATAACTTATTCCTAATCTTGCCCGTTGATAGGAAGGTAAAAAGGTTATATCTTTTTCAAAAAAAATAACTCTACCGTTATCGGGCTTCACAAATCCCATAATGATATGGAAAGTAGTGGTCTTGCCGGCACCATTCGGTCCCAAAAGACCAACAATCTTCCCTTTTTCAATTTTCAAATTAACATCCTTAACTACGAAACGGTTGCCATATTTTTTAGAAATATTTTCTATTAATAAACTCATTTTCCTTTTAAATAGGTCTTACCCCAAATAATCTCTTCGCCATAGGCAATTTTCAAATCTCCTTTATCAAAATCAAAACGCACCTTTTTACATTCTAACTCAATCTTATTATCCGCCCGCTGAAAAGAAAGAAAAACCTTATTGCCAAAAGTTGCTTCTTTAATCGTCTCTTCTTTTAAAAAGAAAGAAACAAATTCCCCAACCACGCTTCCTAAACTATCAACATAACTAACATTACCTCTTGCTAATCCGGTATCTTTTTTAAAATCATAAAAAAGGGTATCACAGGTTAAAGAACTTATTATCCTCTCTTTTTCATCATAACTCATAATTTTTGTCTTTAAATAAGAATAAAGAAAACTATTTCTATTATCAATCAAAATTTTCTCTCCGATTAATTTTATTTTTTCTTTCAAACTTATTTCGCCTTTTTCTAAAAACAGTATCTCCTTTTCTAAATCATATTGAGAATTTTCACCCAGGATGGTAATTTTCCCTTTATCTTTCAAATTGATAATGAGAAAAATTTTTTCGGGCATTACCCAATTTTTAAATCGTAAATTATAAATTGCTAAATTGGTATAACAGGTATCTCCATTTATAAAAATTTTGACCGAATCTTTTAAGAAAAAAATTCTTTCTTGGGGATCAAACTCCGCATAATTAGTTAGAATTTTTGTCTCCTTTTCGTAAATCTCAATTCCTAAAGGAAAAACAGTTATCCTTTTACCATTCCGATTAACAAACTCGGTCGTTGGCGCTTTTAATTCAAAGTTAATAAGAAAAAAAAGCAAAAAAGTCATCGCGCCCTGCCACTCACTTCTTTTAAAATTCTTACTTTTGATAAACTAGCATCACTCTCTAAACCAATCCCCATTATTTCGCCACTCTCATTTTTAAGTCGGACAAAGGAATTGGTAAAAACCATCTGCTTTTGATTATCCCATCTTAAAGAATCGCAAAAAAGATAAGTAGAATCTTTACTCCTCACAACTATTGAACCAAAACCAAAGAGATTATAATTTTTCTGGTCAACAATTCCTGAATCACATTCTAAAATTGTGGAAATTTCACCTTCCTCATCAAAAAAATAAACAATCGGATTATAAATATAAATCAATTTCTCCTCATCAAAAAGCAATGCCTTTTTAGCCAACAACTTAAAAAGTCGCTTACCGGTAGCACTCTCTAAAAGTTCAAAATTGGTAGTTATCTGAGAAGGAAACCTTTTCTTTTCAACAATTTCTTCTCTTTTTTTCTCACAAAAAAGAATTATTAATATCAAAATTAAAAACTTTATTATTTTCCCCATAAAACCCAATCAAAAATATTTTCCTTAATTTTTTCTTTAACAAAAGGAAGAGAAAACCCCTTTTTGATAATAACTTCATATTCCTTTCCATTTTTTCTCATCAAAATAAAATAAAGGGGATAAGAAAATTTTTGAGAAATAATAAAAGGGGTCTTTAATACCACTAAATTGGGCAATATTTCTCTCAAAGAAATTAATTTTCCTTTATGAATGTTATCAATGGCAAAACCAACAAGATAATTATTAAAAAGGGCTTCTTTTATCTCCGATAAATTTCTGCAGATTTTTTGAGTTTTTTCTCTTCTTATTTTGAGAAGAAGACTATTCAAAAATTTGTTTCTTTGCGAGGAATAAACAATCGCTGTTTTGTAACCTTTTTTTAAAAAAATCAAAGGTAAAAGTTCATATAAGCCATAATGAAAAGTAACCACCACTCCTCCCCTTTCCTTTATAATATTATCACCTAAAAATTTAATTTTGTCAAAAATTAAAGAAAGATTCTTTTTATTAATCAAAATCATTGTTGACAAATTTTCGGAAAGTCTTGAAAGATAACGAGAAAAAGGAAATTTTTTTCTTTTCGTTAAAAAAGTATAATTTTTTATTATCTCTTTATAATATTCTTTTTTTATTAAAAAGTAAAAAAAGAAAAGGAGAAAAAAGTTTAACTTAAGAAGAGAAATTTTTATTTGGAGAATTCTTAAAGGCACGCTTTCAAGAAAGCAAGAAATAGAGGATGAGGTCTTAAAGGGCGAGATTTGAATTCGGGATGAAATTGGGTAGCAACAAAAAAGGGATGGTCTTTCAGTTCAATAATCTCTACTAAATTTTCTTTCTCATAAATTCCACTTATAACCATTCCATTCTTCTCTAAAAGTTCTAAATATTTATTGTTTACTTCGTAGCGATGTCGGTGTCTTTCGTATATCTTTTTCACTTGATAAGCCTTAAAAGCAATGGTATCTTCTTTTAGAAGGCAAGGATAGGCACCCAACCTCATAGTCCCACCCTTTTTTTTAATTTCTCTTTGACTTTCTAAGAGATGGATAACCGGATGTTTAGCATTAGGAGCAAACTCTTGAGAATGGGCATCTTTCAATCCTAAAACATTTCGGCTAAATTCAATTACCGCACATTGTAAACCCACACAAAGACCTAAAAAGGGTATATTATTTTCTCGAGCATATTCAATTGCTGAGATCTTTCCTTCTATTCCCCGGACACCAAATCCACCAGGCACAATTATTCCTGTAATATCAGAAAAATAATCCTTCAAAACTTCTTTACCTTTCTTTTTTACCTCTTCTTCCAAATCAGTCGCTTCAATCCATTTAATATTTGGTCTTATAGATAGATAACCACAGGCATGATTAATTGCCTCAATAACACTTTTATAGGCATCTCTTAAAGAGGTATATTTACCAACAATTGCAATCCTTACTTCCTTTTGAGGATTTTCTAATCTATTTACAAAGTCTAACCAAGCCTGCCAAGTTTTTAAACCGCTCTCCTTCCTTTTTAAAGAAAGATATTGACAGATAAGCCAATCTAATCTCTGTTCTTTAAAGATGAGAGGGATTTTATAGATATTATTCGTATCAATCCCTTCAATTACTGATTCCTTAGAAACATTACAGAAAAGGGCAATCTTATCTTTCGCTTCTTTCGGTAAAGGTCTTTCGGTTCGGCATAAAATTATATCTGGTTGGATACCAATTCTTCTTAACTCATTTACCGAATGTTGAGTGGGCTTAGTTTTAAACTCATTGGCACTTTTAATAAAAGGAACCAAGGTTAAATGGATATATAAAACATTATCTCTGCCTTCTTCTAACCTTAATTGCCTCATTGCTTCTAAAAAAGGCAAACTTTCAATATCACCAACTGTCCCACCAATCTCCACTAATACGACATCGTGCTCATTGGCTATCTTTCTTACCCGTTCTTTAATTTCATTAGTTATGTGGGGAACAACTTGGATAGTGCCACCAAGAAAAATTCCTTCTCTTTCTTTTTCAATTACTGAAAGATAAATCTGGCCAGCAGTTACATTATTCTCTTTAGAAAGATTTATATCTAAAAATCTTTCATAATGTCCTAAATCCAAATCGGTCTCGGCGCCATCTTCAGTAACAAAAACTTCGCCATGTTGATAGGGATTCATTGTGCCTGGATCAACGTTAATATATGGATCAAATTTTAAAGGGTTAACCGAAAGTCCTTGGGTCTTTAACAAAAGTCCAATAGAGGCCGTAGCAATCCCTTTTCCTAAGGAACTAACAACTCCACCAGTAATTACCACATACTTTGCCATTTTTAGATAGCATAATGAAAAAGAATTTAAAAGTCAAATTCCAAGGATTAACCAATTTGCAATTAAAACTTTATTATTTATAATTTTAAAAATGGTAAAAATTCATTCAGGAATATTAAAAGGAAAAAAAATCCTTTTTCCCAAAGGAAAATTGAGAGTCACCCAAGATAAAATAAGAAAGGCAATCTTTGATATGATAAATAAAGAAATAAAAGATAAAATTGTCTTAGATTTGTTTGCTGGTAGTGGCAGTTTTGGAATTACCGCTCTCTCTTTTGGTGCTAAAGAGGTATACTTTGTAGAAAAAAATAAAAAAATCTTCCAATACTTAAAAAGAAATCTTAACAAATTAGCAAATTGCTATCCCTATTTAATGGATGTTTTTTTATTTTTAAAAAAGATAGATAAAAAATTTGATATTATTTTTCTTGATCCACCCTATTTTAAAAACTATTATGAAAAAACTTTAAAATTAATAAAAGAAAGAAATTTATTAGCCAAAAAGGGGTTAATAATTGTAGAAAGTTATAAAAAATTTAATTTTATAGATTTTGGATTTAAGATTTTAAAAGAGAAAATTTATGGTGATACCAAAATTACCCTTTTAGGAGGTGAAGATGAAAGTAATGAGAAAGATAATTTATCCGGGAAGTTTTGATCCAATTACTAATGGTCATTTGGATTTAATAAAAAGGGCATTAGTTATTTTTGACGAGGTGATTGTTGGTGTGGCAAAAAGGGAGGAGAAAAAACCACTTTTTAATTGGGAAGAGAGAATTGATTTAGCAAAAAGGGCCGTTAGAGAATTGGATTTAAAAAATGTTATTATTGAAGGCTATGATTCTTTATTAATTGATTTTTGTAAAAAGAAAGAGGTCTTTGCGATTTTGCGGGGATTAAGGGCAGTGGCTGATTTTGATTACGAATTCCAGATGGCTTTGACTAACCGAAAGTTATCACCCGAAATTGAAACCATCTTTTTTGTTCCTTCGCCCGAATATATTTTTCTTTCCGCTTCGTTAGTAAAGGAGATTGCTAAATATGGTGGTTGCCTTAAAAAATTTGTGCCTTTGTGTGTAGAAAAGGCATTAAAAGAAAAATTCTCTAAATGCGCAGAGTAAAATTTGTTGACGAAGTTGAAATCCTTTGTGAAGGTGGCAAAGGTGGCGATGGCTGTGTTGCCTTTTTAAGAGAAAAATTTTTACCCAAGGGTGGACCAGCCGGTGGTGATGGTGGTGATGGCGGTTCAGTTTATCTCATTGGCAACGAAAGATTAATTACCCTTGCTGATTTTCAATATCAATACCATTACAAAGCAAAGAATGGTCAAAATGGAAAAGGAAAAAACCAACAGGGAAAAAAAGGAGAAGATATTTTCTTAGAAGTTCCTTTGGGAACCGATATCTATAAATTTGATGAAGAGAAAAAAGAGTATATTAGTATTGGTTCAATTTTGAAAGATAAAGAGGTGATTTTAGTTGCGAAGGGTGGAAAAGGAGGCAGAGGAAATACCCATTTTAAATCACCAACCAATCAAAGACCAAGGTATGCGGAAAAAGGAGAAAGGGGAGAAAGGGTAAAATTAAGATTGGTTTTGAGATTACTTGCTGATATTGGCTTTGTGGGACTTCCCAATGCTGGGAAATCAACATTATTAAGAGCAATTTCCAATGCGAAACCAAAAGTTGCTCCTTATCCTTTCACGACTTTAACACCAAATTTAGGAGTCTTAGAAATTGACCATTTAAAAATCACTGCCTGCGATATGCCAGGAATTATTAAAGGTGCCAGCGAAGGAAAAGGGCTGGGATTAAGATTTTTAAAACATATTGAAAGAACTAAATTGATTCTCTTTATTTTAGATATCACCAGTAATCCCCAAGAGGATTTCCAAATTCTTTATTCCGAAATTGAAAAATATAAGAAAGAACTATTAAATAAAAGTTTAGGAATTGTGATAAATAAAATTGATTTAGTTTCGGAGATTCCAAAATTTTCTTTCTCTTTACCTACTTTCTATATCTCTGCCTTAAAAGGAATTAATATTGATAAACTAATAGAATTTATCAAAGAGAATTTAAGATAATGGAAGAGAAAAGTATAAAATACCTTTTCCTTTATTCCCTTCCCAAGATGACCGAAAGGAAATTAAGAAATTTACTTAATTATTTTAAAGATATAGATAGAATTTTTGAAGCGGATAAAGAGGAGATTTTAAAAGTGGAAGGAATTGACGAAGAAATCTACCATTTTTTAAAAGAAGGAATGGATAAAGAGACCGAAGAAAAGGTTAAAATTGCTGAAAAGTTAAAAATTAAAATAATCTCTTTTTTAGATGAGGGTTATCCGAAAAATCTTTTAAGGTTTTCTGATTTTCCGCCGCTTTTATTTATTCGGGGTGAAATTAAAAAAGAAGATAGTTTGGCATTAGCAGTAATTGGCACAAGGAAAGCAAGCGAATATTCTAAGATGATTGCTTATCGCTTAGCAAAAGAGTTGAGTGATTACGGAATAACAATTATTAGTGGTTTGGCAAGGGGGATAGATGCTTCGGCTCATAAAGGAGCGATAGAAAATAATGGCAGAACAATCGCCGTTTTAGGTTGTGGTGTTGATATTTGCTATCCAGCAGAGAATAGAAAACTAATGGAAGAGATAATTGAAAAGGGAGCGGTGATTTCGGAGTTTAATATTTCAGTAAAGCCAGAAAGTTATAATTTTCCTCAAAGGAATAGAATAATTGCTGGACTTTCTTTGGGAGTGATTGCGGTTGCTTGTCCGATTAATTCTGGTGTTTTAAATACCTGTGAATGGGCAAGCAATTATGGGATAGAAGTTTTTGCTTGTCCTGGTCCATTATATAGAAAAGAGTGCGAAGGAACAAACAAATTGATAAAGGATGGTGCCAAGATTGTTACCAAAATAGAAGATATTTTAGAGGAACTTTCTCTGCCATTAAAAAAGGAATTAAAAGAGAGCGGAATTGAAATTGAGTTAAGTGAATTAGGGTTAAACGAAAAAGAAAAGGAGATAATAGCACTAATAGAGGAAAATCCAATTTATATTGATGAAATTGCCGAGAAAGTAAATAGACCAATTAACGAAATATTAGAAACTTTGCTTAACTTAGAGATGAAAGGAATCGTTAAAGAACTACCTGGGAAAAGATTTATAAAGATATTATAATTATCCAGCATGTGCCTTCAAAATAAGAAATAACTACCTTAATCAAATTATCAATAAAAATGCCTCTTATCTATAAATTGGATAGTTCCAGCATAATATGCAAATCTTACTTGAAAAATCCTGCTTCCTATTTCCTATATCTCATTGTCCAATAATTTACCAATTAGTAATATCTTTTACTTGGTAAGGTATTTTATTATTATTTTATTCATTATCCCAAGTTTTTTGAGTTCCTTCCTGATTCTTCTTTTTATATCTTTGTTCTTTTTAAGTATAAAAGTAAATAAATTTAGGCAAACTATGTTATTATATTCACCAAAATCTACCCGCCAATTATATTGTGACCGCTTCCTCCATATAGTAATTGCCATTTCTTTGTGTCTTTCAAAAGTTTTTAAATCGCAATTATTTACTCTCATAAAATGTTCTATAACCCTTTTATAATCCAACTTCCCCTCTGATGCCAAAATCTCTGCTAATCCTATATGTTTGATAAAGTGACACATATCGCAAAGAGCAATAAAACCTTTTAATTTTTGAATATGTTTTTTATAATCATATTCCCAAATTTCGTGACAATTTAATCTACCTTCAGCACCACAGATCCCACATCTATATCCATATTTAGCATAAATCTCTTTCCTTATTTTATTCCAGTCTTTTTTGGATATTAATCTTTTTAAACTCGTATACCATGAAGTATTAGGAACTAATTCAATCTTTAACCGAAGTTTCCTTATTTTCATTATAATATTATTCTTTTATTTTCTAACTTCTTCCTTATAAATCAAATTAGTTTTGTTTTCTCAATTATATATAGAGATTATTATTAAAGTCAATATTTCATAGATTAAAAGAAGGATTTAAATCTTAAAGGCTCATTTTTGGTGTGTGAGATTAGATATTGACAAAAATTTAAGCGATGATCTAATGATAGAGGATGAAAGAAAAGATTTATGAAAGAGTAAATAAGTTAGGTGCAATTAGCCATTTAAACATATTTGAGATAAATAAAAAGGTAGCCAATAAATACGAAATAGACCCAAAACTGATTGGAAAAAAAGCGAATATGAAGAAAAACAAGTTGAAGTAATTGATTAAAAAAGAAAAGCAAAAGAAGACCTTGATTAGTGGTAGACTTATTTGGGAAGTATTTTAGAAATTTTTTCGGTTTTTTAAAGTAGAATACCCTTCTTTTTGCGCATATACTTTAACTTCTAAATAACTCTTTTAGTTTTTATTTTTTAACTTTAATTTTTTTAACATAGAATAAAACTTCTTGCCGTGACCGATATATCCTTCACGGACTTTCAAAAGGTAATGTGTAAATTCGTGTCGGAGAGTTCTTAACAATTCTTTTTCAGATACCACATAGGGAATTCTTCTTTTTTGAATTATAAAAATAACAATTGAATATCTTTTCCACCGTTTTTCCTCAACAATAAAAAACTTTCCTTTTAAACCATCATTCTTTTCCTTTAAGGAAAGATAGACTGGGATATGCTTTAGTCCATATCCATCGCAATACAAATTTAACACCGTCTGAACTTCCTTGCGTGCCTCTTTGTATATTTTACTTTTCTTTATTTTATTTAAATTTAAATTATTTTTATTTATATTTTTTTCTAACTCTTTTTTCAATTTACGGTATTTTTTAAACATAATTTTTAAATAAAAGCCTAATCTACATATCCCATCTTTTATCCCTTAATTAATATTAACATCTTTAAAATCAATGTCAATAAAAATATTTGGCTCTTAGCCATTTTGGGTAGTAGAAAGGTAGAACCAAGAAACTTTTTAACCATCTTTTTAAACTCAAATTTTATCTTTATTTTTGTGCTTCCCAATATATATATTAAAATAAAAAGGTAGAGAGAAATAATTAAGAAAATCTTAACCCTTTTTATTACATTAAAAGTTCCCAAAAATAAGAAAAAATAATGCCTTACAATTTTTCACACAAATTTTAAGAATCATCTAAATAATTATTCTATAATTTAGTTAAAAAATTAGTGTGTTTAAAATAAAGGTAATCAAAATTTAAGAAAATTTTAAATTGGCTATCTTAATCTTACTCCTATATGGTATCCTATACTATTCCCCCAACGGCAACCTATCCATCTCTTTCTTTATCTCTAACATAACCTTCCTTTCTAACCCCCGCATCAACCACTTATGAAAACATATCTTTATCTCTTTCTCTAACCGTATATTTATGTATCTCC
>CALHQW010000031.1 GCA_938040315.1 uncultured bacterium | reverse complement strand
ATCACCAGTTATCGGCAATCTCACACCAATATTTCTTATCTCAATCCATTCAAAAGGTTCACACTGCTGATAAAAGGTATCAATATCGTCATAGGCATAATATAATGGCTCAGGCTCGCGATTATCAGGTATTGGATCAGTAATTGTTAATCTGCCAATTGGTATTAAGAAAGTTGTTATTCTTTCGTAATTATCAGCATACAACTTTAATGTACAAAGGATTTCTGTCTCTGGTCTAATTAATTGGGAAGCAAACACTTTAAAATGGTCGTTAAAGTTAATCGCGCTATCACCTCTCAAAACTAAATTAAAACTGGCAAAAGAATCAATAACTGTAAATAAAGTATCTGAACTTTTTAAGATAGCATAGACATTATAACCATGTCCTAAACCATTATTTCTTATTTTTATTAAAACATCGGCAGTTTCTCCTGGGTCAATTCTGCCATTTGGTCTTTGTGAGAAAGAGTCTTTTACAAAAAATTCTACGTAAGATAAAATTGGTGTGCCAACAATTATTGAGAAAGGAGAGACCCATAATGAATCATTAATATCTTTTAAAAGCAAAGAACAACGAATATTATAACTATTAAAGGCACTTTGCGAAATAGTTAAATTGAATCCATCTTCACCGGTAAATGTTGATTCTTGCGGAGCAATATCGTAGAAATTTTTTATGGTATCCCCTATTGTTACTAAACTATCGCGTGAAACAAATTTACCAATAACACTGTAAGCAGTCTCATTTCCCCAGTTTTTTACCCAAGTTAATATCTCTAACTCTTCACCCGGATTCGGTATACCATCACCATTTCCTCTTGGTGGGTCATCATTAATAAAATGTCGCAAATAAGTAACATAAGGTTGATTTACTGGCATTGCCAAACAAGCACCAATATGAGGTGCTAAATTATGACCAGTAACAGTAATATAAATACTATCAGGTTGGGAAGTGAAAATATTAAATCTTACTTCACCATTTTCATCAGTATAACCAAAATAATGAGAAGAGGTATCAGATTTTGCTAAGGCACATACCAAAGCATTCGTTACTGGCTCACCATTACTTTGGACATTTATTATTAATTGATAAGAACCGACCGGAATAATCCTTGGGTAAGAGACATCAAGTTCTTTTGGTATATCCCAATAGATATCAATTGCACCATCGCCCATTAGATTATACATCTCAAAATATCTTCTCGTGGTTGAGGTATTGCCCATTTGTCGGAAATACATAAGTTTTCCTTTATTTATCATTCCCATTGCCCAATAGAAATTACTATCATAGGCAGCATCAAAAACCCTTCTTTGAAAAGTATCATCTTCTGTCCAATAAGAAGTTACTGATGAAGCATAATGACCGATTGCTCCCCGATAACCAATTCTTATCCAAGTTTCAGAAAAACATTCGGGATAAGAAGAATTGGAGAAATCACCGGAAAGACAGGCATAAGTACCAACAAAAGGGACTTTATCAATATTAGTTAATTGTCTTACATTATCAGAAGTGAAATTTGGGTCTGCCCAGCGGTCATAACTTCCATGCCCCGAATAAGTTACCCAAGCCCGACCACCATTTATTGCGGTAGTGATCGGTGTGCCAGAATTATAATACAAATATAAAGAATCACATATCACCCCAAATCTTCTTTGAAGTCTCATACAATATTGATGGGTGCTTTCTGCTACTTGATGATTACTGCCATCGTTAGAAGCAATAAAATAAGATTTTTTTAACCAATCCCTTTCAGTAATCCATTCATTTTTCTCATATTTAATAACTTTAGAAACAAAAGAATCTAATTGGGTTGAATTAGCAACTGATAACCGAGAGACATCAATATCAGGAAAATAATCATTTGGCGTCATTAAAGAAAAATTCAAATCGGTTGGTGGTGTACCTGAGCCTTGCCCTCGAAAATAACCAATTCTATCAACATCGCCAACTAACAGAACATAACTTGGTTTTACTGGCCAGTTATTATAAGCCTGCAAAATATAATTCCTTACAACATCAGCATTTCCACCACCTACCTCTGATAATTTCTTTACCCAAACTTTATAACCCTTTCTTAATCGCCAATCTGCTAAAGGCAAAAGATTATTATACCATTCATCAGGAACAATTATTAAATAACCAATCGGTAATCTTGGCGGATCAATCTCATAATATTTATAATTAATTATTAAATCTTTTAATCTCTTCTCAAAAGGTAATGAATAAAAATCTCTTAATTTTTGGAAAGTTTTGCCGACATCTCCATTTTTAATCTTTATTTCTAAATTAATCTGGGAATAAAATTCAATCTTATTTTTCTTTGGATTATATCTAATTGGATATACCTCAAAAACAATTATCCTTCTGCCTCTTATATAACCGATAAGATTAATTTCTGCTAATTTTTCTGGATAATAGATACCTCTTTCATAAAAATCTTTATCAATTGTGAAAGATGGTTTCTCACCAGTCTTAGGAATTGGTGGTTGTAATGGATAAATAGGATAAATTAAATCAATCTCCCTTTTCTCAAAATTCTTTATCTCAATCTCTGGTTCGCCTTCTTCTGTAATTTCATAAAACTCCCGAATTACTGGTAACAAAGGTTTTCCTTCTTCGGTTGATTGACCACTCACTGCTAAAGAGATAATAGAAAATCTTCCTTCGGGAATTTCTTTAATTTCAATTTTTGGTTCTTCTAATTTAATTTCAATTTCTCCTTTAGAATAATTAAAACTTTTTATTTTTAATTCACCAAGACAAGGTAAAACTAATAAAAAAATAAAAAGAAAATATATTAATTTCTTCATATTACCTCCTTAAAGTCAGTTAAGATCATTAAATATTATAAACCAATATTTAGATAAATACAATATTTAGATAAATACAATAATTAATAAATAAAAAAAGCCGGTGGCACGGATTTCCATTACCACCGGCTCTCCTTGTGGGAAAGGGAATTATTCGATCTTAATCTCGGTCTCCAACTTTTTCTCGGGTTGTTTCTTTGGAAGGGTAATTGTCAAGACACCATTTTTATAACTTGCCTTTGCCTTTTCCGAATCTACCTCAGTAGGCAAATCAATCGTGCGGGAGAAACTACCGTAACTCCGTTCGCAGATATAGTAATCCTTTTCTTTCACTTCTTTTTCCTTCTTGATTTCGCCTTTAATCGTAACTGAATTCTCCGAAACCTTTACTGTGAGGTTTTCCTTTTCCATTCCGGGGATTTCTGCTTCAACAATGATATCATCGCCTTTCTCGTAGACATCCACAAGAGGGACGAACTCCTCGCTCACCGCAGGAACTCTTCTTCTTCGGCCGAAAAATTCCTCAAAGGTTCTTCTAATATCTTTTTCTAATTCCTCTAACTCTTTTGATAAAGGTGCCCAAGGTCTTAACCAGTGTCTCATCTTTACCTCCTTTTTGTTTCCAATTTATTAGATTCTTATTTATTAAAAAAAGTTTCTAAAAAAAGCAATCTAATTGATTGACATTTTTAAAATATTTATTTTATAATTATTTTATGAAATTTATGAGAGCCTGGTTAATAACCGAGATAACCGATGTAGAAAAAGATGATAGACCTTTAAAATTAGTTGAATTAAGAAAACCGCAGATAAAAGAAAAGGAGATATTAATCAAAGTGAAAGCCTGTGCTGTTTGTCATACAGAAATTGACGAACTGGAAGGAAGGGTTTTGCCGTCTTTCTTTCCAATTGTTCCTGGTCATCAAGTTGTTGGTGAAGTAGTAAGTATTGGCAAAGAGGTTAAAAAGTTTAAAATTGGTGATCGGGTTGGTGCTGGTTGGATATATTTTAGTTGTGGTAAATGTGAATTCTGTCAAAAAGGGTTTGAAAATTTATGTGAAGATTTTAAAGCGACCGGAAGAGATGTGAATGGTGGTTATGCTGAATATTTCCAAATTAATGAAGATTTTGCCTTCAAATTACCAGAAAATTTTACTTATGAAGAGAGTGCGCCTCTTTTCTGTGCCGGTGCGATTGGCTATCGTTCGTTAAAATTGAGTAATATAGAAGATGGGCAAAAATTGGGTTTAATTGGTTTTGGTGCTGCTAATCATTTGGTATTAAAAATTGCCCGATACCTCTATCCCAACTCAAAAATCTTTGTCTTTTCCAGAACAGAAAGAGAAAGAGAATTAGCAAAACAACTTGGTGCTTATTGGACAGGTGATATTGAAGAGGAACCACCAGAAAAAATTCATTCTGCGATTGATACCACACCGGTTTGGAAACCGCCTTTTTATATTTTGCGCCATCTCTTGCCAAAGGGTAGATTAGTAATCAATGCTATAAGAAAAGAAGAGATTGACAAAGAAGAGATATTAAAGATTGATTATTCTCGGGATTTATGGTTAGAAAAAGAAATCAAATCGGTTGCCAATGTAACAAGAAGAGATATTTCGGAATTTTTAGAGATTGCTGAGAAGATCCCGATAAAACCAGAGATAGAGATTTATTCTTTTGAGAAAGCCAACGAAGCCTTAAAGGATATAAAAGGAAGAAAAATCAAAGGCGCCAAGGTATTAAAGTTTTGAACATCCTCTTGCCAATAAGATATTTTTATTAAAAA
>CALHQW010000030.1 GCA_938040315.1 uncultured bacterium | reverse complement strand
GTTTTTGAAATAGGGAAAGATAAATTTTAAAGTTTTTATATCAAACTTCCTCTTTTCTATTTCCTCTTCTTCAATTGGCAAAGGAAAATACATAATAAAAATTATAATTAAAAGAAAAAATAAGTCAAGGAATTTAAAAAGATTTAGCGCCTAATTTCTTTTTATGCTTTTTCGGTTTATTTTCTTTTGCAAGTTTGCCAATTATCTCTTAGATTTTTTATCTGCAAGAAAAAAACATAAACACCAAAAGCCTGTCTGTGTATCATAAGAAGGAGTATATCCATTTTATTTATCACTTTTTAAAATCTTCTCAAATAATTTTTCGGGCCAGTCTTCATCTTCTAAAAATAGAACATGATTTTCCATAAATTCCTCTTTTGAAGGATATGGGTCGCTTCCTGTTATCAAATCGTTATAGGAAGTTTGAGATAATATAAAAGATTCTAATTTTATATTATTATCGCCAAGTTTTTCTTCTATTTGTTTAATATCATCTTTAAATTTTATCTTTTCATCATTTAATCCTTTGGTATGTTCCAAACCCTTGGGATCTACGAAGACAATTATCTGTTTTTTCTCTTGTTTTATCCACATAATAAAATCGGGATAGAATTTTGACCAGTGGAGTTGAAAACCTACTCCGGAAAAGGGATAATTTCTTAAAAGATAAATCTCTTCAGATATTTTATCTCTATTATTTTTTAAATACTCCCTTAAGCCTTTTACAAACTTCTCTTCGCTTTCTACAAGACCCGGCGGTGAGATTTTATCTATCTCTTTACTTTGAAGTAATATCGGTACATAAAGAGATCTATCAAAATAAACTCGGGGTAAAGTTTCATTATCTTCTTTAAGAAGTTCTTTTAGATTATTTGCCAGTTTTCTTATTTCGTCAATCAGTTCTTTCTTTTTTTTATCTAATGTCACTTCGTAATAATATTCTTTATTTTCTGAGACAAAAGGCAATTTAATCTGTTTAACATTGCCATAAGTTAAGTTTTCGGTCTCAAACTTTTTTGCCTTTTTGGAATAAAACAAATCAAGATATTTTTTTATTACTAATAGCGCAATATCTTCCAGAAGTTTGATATTATCTTTATATCTATCTTTAATTTTAAAAATTTCTGAATAGGATAGAATAGTGTAGTTACCATCCAAAAGAAGATCTTTAAGGCTCTCCTTTTTAAAAACCAAATTCCAATAGTTTCTTTGGAGTTTGAATTCAATTATCTCCTGCCATATCCTTTCCCAATCAAGTAAATCAATATCCATTCCATTTTTACCAAATTTTAATTCTTCAACTTCTGGTAATCTCTCTACTCTTTTTGTTTCTTTTCTATTTCCTGGTTCCCAGATTGATATCTTTGGGCGCACATCAACTTCATAATAAATTTCATCATCAATCTCCAATTTTAAAATTTCCTCTTCCTCAAACTCCTTTTTTGGTTTAGATAAAATATAAAGATTTTCCCATTTATCTTCGTGTTGTAATTCTATCGGTATTTTAATAGTCTCTAATTCTACTTCCTCTTTACTTATAGCATCTAAAAATTTATCTAAATAATCAGCCTTAATTCCATAAATATTTAGGGTCTCTAAAATCCGAATCTCTGAATTCTCGCCACTTCTTTTCAAAGACATTTTCTTGCCTTTAATCCTTACTCCTCTACCAAATAATTGAATAATTTGGGGTCCCTCTCCTGTACCGATATTCAAAAGTCCCATTGAAGAGACCCGCCAAGTGTCCCAGCCTTCAATAAACTTCTTTGAACCAATAAGAATATTTACTTTTGAATCTTCTTTCTTAATATTATCAAAAAGTGAATAAGAAAGGACATCTTGTTCAACCAAAATTCCTTTTTTCTCCAATTGTTTTTTAAAACCAGAGATATCGCCAATATTTATAACTCCAAAATATTCATTCTCACTAACTTTTAACCCGATCTCTCCTTCCGCATTTTTCAATTCATATAACTTAAAACTTCCCTTTCCACCAAAAACTCTTCTGTGAAGGTCTTCCCAGTCAATATTATTATTACGCTTTTTTAAATAGTTAAATTTATTTTCAAAAATATCCCTATTATTTTCATCTTTAAAATTGGTTTCACCTTTTAAAATCTTATTGCCCCATTCTTTTACCCATTCTTCATCTTGGATTACCTCTTTTATAAACTCCACAATCTGAATAACATCAGACTCCTCTTTTTTTCCCGTAACGGTTGTGCCAACAAAAATCCAGAGAGGCTTTTCAATATTATATTCCTTTGCCAAATTTTTATTTTCTTCGTAAAAGAGAAGTTGTTCATAAAAAGATAAAAGATTTGCCACGAACATTACTTTTTGAAATTCCTGAGAATTGGTAGAAGGGATTCTTCTTACATTCAAAACTAAAAAATCCTTGCCATAGCCATCAAGGTAAAAGTATTTATAGGAATAGTCAAAGATGATTGATTTGGCATACTCTTTAAGTATTTCAGGCTCTCTTTCGCTTAAAATCTGTCCAAAGGTTGCGCTGTATTCAAAGACAAAGCCATTTTCCGAAAGTCTATCTCTCAATCTTGCCCATTTTTGTTCTTCTGACTTTTTACCTTTATGCCCTTCATCAACAAAAATAAGATTTTTTCCTTCAAAAGTTTCAACGGGAAGGGTTACTCCACCACCTTTCTTTTCCTCTACAAATTTTGTCATCTCAATAACTAAAATTTCATTTCTACTCTTGAAAAAAGTATTTGGATTTTCAGAATAAAGCCGACAAGGAATACCGCTTTTTTGCAATTCTTCAAAATGCTGTTTTGAAAGCCCAAGATTAGGAGTTATAAGAATTATGTTATCAGGTGAAAATAAGTTATAATTTAAAAATTGATAATAGTTGATATGCATGATAAGCGTCTTTCCTGAACCGGTTGCCATCCAAAAAGCAAGTTTCTTTAAATCCTGTTCCGTAAATTCATCTAATTTTAATTTATTTTCTTTATTGTAGTTATTTAAAAACTCATTCAATTTATTCAAAAATTCTTCTTTATTATTTTTCAAATTATCAAGGACAATTTCGGTAAAAAGAAGAGCAAGATATTGAAAATATTTTAAAGAAACTGGCTCACGCTTATAATTGATTTTCTTAACATAATTTTGAATATTTTCATCATATTGAAGAAGATTATCTTTTTCTAATTTAAGGCTTTCTAAACCAAGTAAGGTATTTACAAAATAACTTCTTCCTTCCCTATCTACTCCTTCGCTTTTATTTTTCAGTTCATTAAATAATTCTTTTGGTTCATTTTTTCCAAATAGAGAAAGTAAGTATTTATTTAAGACAAGATATTTTTCTATCTTCATATTCTTTTCTTAACTTTTTTGTAAGATAAATTTTTCGATATATTCCTGAGGAAGACAACATTGTATTGCCCCTTCATATACAATTTTTTTATATTCCTCTGATGGTCTACCTATTGGTTGAGGTTCTCTTAGATATACCCAAACATTTTTATATTCTTTTCCTTCGCTATCTTTAACGACAATATATTCCCGTTTATAGACTTTACGATAACCCTCGCATTTATCAAGATTTTCTAAGTCGGTTTGAGTTATTTCATAAAGGGCGCCCCAAACTATGCAGTTTTCATCTTTAACAATATTAGCCACTGCACCTTTCCTCGTTGTGGAATATCCATCATATACAAATCGGTATCCTTTTACATATACCTTTTTTATAAATTTGGAATTTGGACATCTTTCTTTCATTTGTTTTTGATTCATATTTGAACCATATGCAAAATAAAACATATTTTATCCCTCCATCAATCTCTTAAATTCTGGTTCAATGTATCTTACTTCCCAGTTTTTTGGAGTTAAAACGCTTTGTCCATTTATGTAGACAACATGGGGGTTCCAAGGTTCAAGTTCTTTTATGATAAATTCTTTATCCTTTTTAAAATCTTCATCTGTCCAAGTATCATTGTATTCACGCCAAACAATTACATAATCTTTTCCATTCTTTTCACCAAGAATAAATAAATATTTCCTTTTATTTTTCCTTGTCTTTATCTTTTTTATCTTTAATCCTAAAAGGTAATTAAAGGTTTCTGGTATATCTACAATCATCTCCTGGGGTTCTCCTACTTCTGAAAGATTGACTTTAAGTTTGTAAGCAAAGGGGTTTTTAAGTTTTTCAATATTTAAAAGATAGGGGCTTTCTCTTGTCTCAAATTCAAGGAAGTATTTTAAAAGGTATTCATCTTTAAAAAGTTCCTCTGCTTTTTTGTTTTCTTTTAGTTCAATATTATCAAGAGTATCTTCGTATTGTTCAAGGATTTGGTATTTGAAGAAACCGCCACCTTGCCAGTTAATATCTTGGCTTAAGTGAGACCTTCTATTTTTATCAACCGCTCTAAAATTCTTATCTCCATATAGAACAATTTTTAATCTTCCGAGAAGACCTAATTTTTTTACTCCATTTTCTATATAAAACTCGTTGAAGTAATCAGCCATTTCAATTCCTATCCATTTCCGCCCTAATTTATGTGCAACAACTAATGTAGTTCCACTTCCAGCAAAATAATCCATAATTAGATCACCAAAATTTGAAGACGTTTGTATCATTCGTCTTATCAAATTTTCTGGTTTCTGTGTCAGGAAACTAACATTTTCTGACGTTCTCATTTCAGATTGAGTAAATGAATAAATATCAGTCCACAAATCACCCAGGGGAAATACTTTTTCGTTGATATCAATTTTAACAAGCTTTAATTCACTATTTGTATCATATTTTTCTATAAAGAACTCAAAATCCTCTATCTTTTCAGGTTTATCTACCTTTGGCTTCGAAATTAAATCCAGCCATCCTATTTTTAACTTTGTTGTATTTCTATTTGGCTTCCATAGTTTTCTAAACAGGCAACCATTATTAAAGCAATAAAAAATAGTATTGTGCTTGAGGACAAATCTGTTTCCGAAACTTTTGTATCCAAACAGGTCTGCTTCTTCGTCTTTTGTAGCGTTGGTATTAAATATTATTTCCTGCACATTATCAAACTGAAGATCTTGTAATAATATTCTTCCATAATAATTTGCATTTTCATCAAGATGCAGGTAAAAACTTCCTGTTGTTTTTAGAAAAGCCCTCACAAAATCTATCCGTTCTTTAATTAGAGTCAACCATGTACTATTTCTAAACCTATCCTTATACAAAAAATCCGTGCCAGTATTAAAAGGTGGATCAAGATAAATCATTTGTACCTTCTTTTTATATTTATTCAAAAGCAAATTCAATGCCTGCCAGTTTTCGCTTTTGATAAGCAAGCCGTCCAAAAGGTCATCTAAGTCGGCATTTTCGGTTAATTTTTCAAGCAATCTTTCCTTAAATTCCTGTGAAAAATATCGTGTATCAATTGGTAGTTTTCTATTTTTCAAATCATTTATTGTTTTAGGTATCTCAAATCCCAAATCTTGCCACTCTTTCTTTTGCTCTTCGTTTTCCAAAATCTCCTTATAAAACTCGGGAGGTATCCTATCCATTGTTATCACATATTCCGTCTTTATGACAAACTTCTTTTTCTCCCATAACCTTTTCTGAAAATCCTCAATCTGAGAAAGAAAATCAATAATATCTTCTCCTATCTCCCGCACTACTTTTGCCCTTGTTATGTGTTTATCTAAAAATCTCTCTTTTTCCAATGTTTCTATATCTAAAACCTCAGATTTGATAAAGTAGTCCAATTGCTCAGAGAGAAATTTTTTAAGGTTTTTGTGGATGAAGTAATCTTTGGTGTTTTTGGCAGTGAATCTATCAAGATGGTATAAAAGAAGTTTTTTGCCGTTTCTATCCTTGGTTAATTCATTTATTAAGGAAATATCTGAAATCTTATTTTTTATCTCCTCATAACTTCTTTGGTTAATCTTTTCTTGCTTTGCGGTGTTGCTACCACTTTCTACCTCATAGCATTTTACTTCTTCTTCGGTAAGTTCTCTATATTGAAAGCGTATGATTAAAGTTTTATCCGCAATCTCCGTGGGCATTTCATCATCAAGGAGAAAGAATCTTTCCTTTGTCCCTTTGTTTGCACCAAGTTCCTCTTTGGCAGAGACAATTCGGAAGATAACTTTATAATCACTTACCCTAAAAGTGTAATCTCTAAAAAGAATACCCGTCTTTGTATAATACTGCTCTGAATTCGCCCAGTAAAGTTTTACCTCTTCACCATTATAAGGAATAGCATATCTGTGCCCTTTCACAGAGTAGCGATATTGTGGGACAAAATCACCTTCTTCATAATATCTGGAAAAGAATTTATTCAAATCATTGAAAACTTGAGACTTGATTTCATCAATTGTTTCTGCCTCTTTTTTCTGTGCTTTTATAGATAAAAACTTCTTGCCAATACGCGTATTCTTATATTCCTCCTTAAGATCTCCAGTTGGAGTAAAAGCATCTGATCTTAAATATTCAATAATCTTTTGTTTTATTTTTTCATATTTTTGATTTATGTTCTTTAATCTTTCATCTTTATGTTTGGCAAAGGCACTTTCAACTTTCTCTTTAAGGTCTTCTTCAATAAACTTTTTTATTTTGTCTCGTTTATAATTCAAAATCCGATAAATCCCAAAATCTAAATCAGAAGCCTCAAACTGAAAAAGTTTTTTAAGTAAATCCTGAAATTTTTTAATATCTTCCTCCATCTTTACCTCCGTCTTTACTTCCAATATCACTAAATTTTAACAATTATTTTTATTATGTCAATAAGGAAAGTATGACCTTTACCACAAAGTTAGGACCTTGGGCACCTTTATAATTCATTTAGCCTGTTGTCCTTTATAATCTCCTCGGAAAGTTTAAAACCCGCTTTATATAACTTTTTAAACATCGCGCGCTTCTTTTGCCATATCTTTTGATATTTAAAGGAAAATCAAAAAACCCAAAAGTCGCCCTCGGCTCAATAATAGTGTTAGGTCCTCTCTCATTTTTAAAAATTAAAAGAGAATTATTAATAAAAAGAGAAAGAAGATTATTTATAAAATAGTACATACTAATTTTTATAAAATTAGTGAATTGCTTTAAGATAGTGATTTTTTTAGGCTTTTTATTAATCATTCTCGGAGACCTATGGGAGTATCGTGGGGGTCTACCCTACAATTTTTTTGTTTCCTTTTAAGGTATACTTTTTTATGTTCTTCTTCAAATTCGGTTATTAATTTATTGATATCCGAAGAAAACATGGCAGGCAATTTTTGTAATTTTTGTAATTTTTGTAATAATTCTCTTATTAATCTGACAAATAGCGAAATATCAGCATGCCGAATTAAATTAACAGTAAAGAAATCAATTTCAGAAACGCAACTTTTATAGTCAAAAGATTCAACCGGCTTTAACTCAACAACCATTTTAAGATGAGAATTTACTCCCAAACCTCTAACAATAATTTTTATTTCCTTTATAAAAACTTCTTTTTAAATCCATCAATAAAAATATAGTCCTTTTTAGTAAGGAAGTAAAGTAGATAATTGAAAACTTTTGAAAAATTTTAAGAAATTTTAAAAAATTTTGGAGCATAGGTATATTTTGGTATAGATTTTGTATATCAATGCTACTGAAAGTCCTAACCTTATCTTCAGTTAAATAATGCTTCATAATTTTCTCCTTTATATATATGACGAAAAAAGAAGTAGTTAGGTTACCTTTTTTTATTGAAATAAAGAAATTTAAGGAAGAAAAAAATCAGATAATTAAAAAGATAGTTTTTTTATCGGATTGCCGTTTTTATCTGTTTTGATTAAATAGACATCTTCCCAACCCATACCAAAGGATTTGGTGTAACCAGTAATTACATATCCACTATCTTTTGTCTGTTGAACCGAAAAACCCCAATCTTCGTCCGAACCGCCAAAAGTCTTCTGCCACTCTAAATTGCCATTCTTATCAACTTTGATTAAATAGACATCTTCCTTTCCCGCACCAAAAGATTTTGTATAACCGGTAATTATATATCCGCTATCTAATGTTTGCCAAACTGACCAACCTTCATCATCATAATAACCGCCGAATGTCTTTTGCCATTGTAGATTACCATTTGCATCAGTTTTAACTAAATAAACATCATATCCACCAGCACCAAAGGAATAGGTAGAGCCAACAATGATATAACCACCATCAAAGGTCTGCTTAACCGAATAACCATATTCATAACTTGAACCGCCAAATCTCTTCTGCCACTCTAAATTGCCATTTGCGTCAGTCTTAATTAAATAGATATCATAAAAATAGTCACCAGAAGGATCAGTATGACCAGCAATAATGTAGCCACCGTCTCTTGTCTGCTGGACTGAATAACCATAATCATCATACGGACCGCCAAATCTCTTTTCCCACTCTGGAAAACCCTCTTCATTAGTTTTAACTAAATATACATCTGTATATATATGTGGAGTACTAACCTGAGTAAAACCAGTAAGTATATATCCACCATCAGTTGTCTGCTGAACTGAATAACCTTCGTCACTATACCAACTACCATATACCCTCTTCCATCGGAAATTGCCATTTGCATCAGTCTTAATTAAGTATGCATTTAAACCAGCACTATCACCATAGCCAGCAATAATATAGCCGCCGTCCGAAGTCTGCTCTACTGAATAACCAATATCTAAATCCACTCCCGGAGCACCAAAAGTCTTTTGCCACTCTAAATTGCAATTATCATCAACCTTGATTAAATAAATATCGGGTCCACCACTGAAAGAAGAAGAATAACCAGCAATGATATAGCCACCATCAAAAGTCTGCCGAACTGAATAACCAACATCATTAGAGGAACCACCAAAGGTCCAACCCGATGGAATTATTATCTCAATCTGCTGAGCAATTGACCATTCAGAAATAGCACCTTTCTTATCTTTTGCCTGTGCTTTAACATAATAAGTGCCAGCCGAAGACCAAGAATAACTCATTTTTACTGTTTCTCCGGATGGAACATAAGAACTCCAATTAGATATATTTCCATCACCCCAATCAAACCTAATCGCAATACTATCACCCTCTGGATCTTCTGAGAAAGCAAAGAAACTATAAAGAGTATTTACACCACCAACCGAAGGACATGAGACAATTACTGGTTTTGCTGGTGGATTATTCTTCTTCTTACAACTAAAAAATACTAAAAATAATAGAATAAAAAATACTTTTAATGCCCTAAATCCCATATTCTCCTCCTTCATTATCCCTCTAAATATTAAAAATATTAAAAAAACTACTTTTAAAGTCAACAATATTTAAAGTGCCCAAGTCCTAACCTTTTTGACATTTTTTAAGTTTTAGTTATAATAATTTATGCCAAAAAGAACCTATCAACCATCAAGAATTAAAAGAAAAAGAACCCATGGCTTTTTAGTTAGAATGCGAACACCTGGTGGTCGCAATGTAATTAGAAGAAGAAGACAAAAAGGAAGATGGCGCTTAACAGTGTAAAGGGTGAAGAGATTTACTTTAAAAAAATGGGAAATAATTAGATATAGGAAAGAAATTGAGGAATTAAAGAAGAAAGGAAAAGTTGTGGGTAATGAGTATTTGACAATTATTTATTTAAAAAAAGATAAAAGAAAGATGCTTTTTAGTTGTGAAAAAACTATCAAAAAGGCAACAAAAAGAAATAAATTGAAAAGAAGATTAAGAGAGATTTATCGGACAAATAAAGAATATTTTAAAGATAATTATTACTTCTGGTTAATTGGTAAAGAAAAGGCATTAAGTCTAAAATTTAATGAGTTAAAAGAGAATTTGTTGAATTTGGTGAAAAATGTTGAATAAGATTTTTATCTTTTTAATAAAATTTTATCAAAAATTTATTTCATCTTTATATGGTAAAGTTTGTCGTTTTTATCCTTCTTGTTCTCAATATGCAATTTTATGTTTAAGTAAATATCCTTTTTATCTGGCAATAGTGTTAATAATTTTAAGGATATTTAGATGCCAGCCATTATTTTCTGGTGGTTATGACCCGCCAGAAAAGATGGCAGAAAAGTTAAAATGGATGAAATAAGAAATTTCTTTATCGCTTTTATTTTGATATTTTTGATTTTAGTCCTTTGGCAATATCTATTTTTGCCTAAACCAAGCGTAAAAACCGAAATGCCAAAAAAAGAAGAGAGCAAAGAAATTACAATTATTGATACGACCAAAGAAGAGGAAGCAAAAATTGATACGACAAAGGAAGAAGAGGTTGTTTTGGAAAATAAGAAAATGAGACTAACTTTCTCTAATTTGGGCGGTCTTTTAAAGTCAGTTTATTTAAAAGATTACGATTGCGAATTAATAAGAAAAGGCGGTAAATATTTTGGTATAACTATTTTTGAAAAAGAGGGAAAACTTAATTTGGATTCAGAAATTTTTAAATATCAAAAACAAGAAGATAATAAAGAGATTGTTTTTGAAACTCAATTAGGGACCAAGCGGATAATAAAAAGATATCAATTAAAAGATGACTATTATTTATCGCTGACAATTACGGGCTTAGAAGATAGTAATTATTTCTCTTTAACTTTTAATAAATTTTTAAATTTTACCGAAAGGGATACCCATGAGGAGTTAAATTACACTAATTACCAATATTATTTTAATAGGCAGTTCAAGAAATTTGATTTTAAAAAGATGAAAGAGGATGAAAGGGTTTACGAAAAGGAACTAAAATATTTAACAATGAAGAATAAATATTTTCTTTTTGCCCTTTTGCCCGATTTTCCTTTGGATTCTTGTCAATTTTTAAGAAGAGAGAAAGGTGGTGGAATAACTATTTATTTATCTAATAAAAAGGAAATAAATCTTTCTTTTCTTTTTGCTCCTTTGGAATATGCCCTTTTGAAAAGTTTTAAAAAGGATTTGGAAAAGGCGGTTCCTTTGGGCTGGCCCAAGAGTTTTAGTTTGGCGATACTTTTCCTTTTAAAGTTTTTATACAAAATTTTCCAAAATTATGGTTTAGCAATCATTTTCTTTGCTTTAATAATCAAACTCATCTTCTTTCCTTTTTCTAAGATGCAAAATGAACAGATGAGAAGAATGCAACTCCTTCAACCAAAATTGGAAGAGTTAAGAAAGAAATATAAAGAGGATCCCCAAACTTTAAATCGGGAGACAATGCAATTATATAGTTTATATAAAATCAATCCTTTTAGTGGTTGTCTGCCATTGATTATTCAGTTGCCGGTTTTTTGGGCTTTATATTCGGTCTTTCGGCAGACAATTGATTTAAGAAAGGCAAGTTTCATTTTTTGGATAAAAGATTTGTCGCAAAAAGATCCAATTTATCTTTTACCAATTGTGATGGGTGTTTTTTTTCTTTTACAAAATATTTTAACTAATCCGGATAAGAAAAATATCTTTTTGGTTTTTATTTTCCCGATTTTTTTAACCCTGATTTTTTTAAACTTTCCTTCAGGGTTACAATTATATTGGCTTACTTTTAATATTCTCTCGATTTTGGAGAGTTTAATTTTCCAAAAAGGAGGTTTTAAATGGCAGAAAATAAAAATGAAGACAAAACCATAAGTGAAATTATCCACCAGGTGGTAAAAGAGTTCCTTTCTTATTTAGGAGTAAAAGCAAAAGTTGATGTGAGAGAAGAAAAAAATGGTTATTATGCCAATATTAAGGCAAAGCCTTATGCTGGTTTATTAATTGGCAGAAGCGGAGCAAACTTAAAAGCCCTTCAATATCTTGTTCGTTTGGTGGTGAAAAAGCGGGTTGGCTCTTTTGTTCCCTTGATTTTAGATGTGAGTGGTTATCGAATGAGAAGGATCAATTTTCTTAAAAAGAAAGCCTTGGCAGTTGCGAAAATTGTGTTAGAAACAAAAAAGGAGATGGCTTTAGACCAACTTACTGATAAAGAAATAACAGTGGTGAGCGAAACTTTAAGTCAAATCTCGGGAATAAAATTTTACACTATTAAAGGAACAGGAAATAAAAAGAATGTGATTATTGCTCCTTTATAATGGCGGAAGAGAAAACCATTTACGCCTTAGCAACACCACCGGGCAAGAGTGCGATTGCGGTTATTCGGGTTTCTGGTTCAAAAACAATTCCCCTTTTAAAGAAAATCTTTCGACCCCAAAAGGAGTATCAAAAATTACCAGCAAGAAAAATTATCAAAGGTGAGATTATTGATTTTGAAAATCAAGAATTGATTGATGAAGTAACTCTGGCAGTTTACTATTCGCCAAATAGTTATACTGGTGAAGATATGGCAGAAATTTTCTGCCACGGTGGATTTTACCTTCCCCAAAGAATTTGTGAAGTTTTAAAAAAAGGTGGCGCCTTTTTAGCAGAACCCGGCGAGTTTACCAAAAGAAGATTCCTTAATGGCAAAATTGATTTAGTTCAAGCAGAAGCATTATTATCTTTGATTTCTGCCCAAACAGAAAAACAAGCAAAAATGGCATTATCTCAATTAAAAGGTGAAACCTCTTTGATAATTAAAAATTTTAGCGAAGAACTGAAAGAACTTTTAGTTTTAACCGAATATTTAATTGAATTTGCTGATGAGGAAGAAAGTGAAAAACTTGGAAGGGATATCAAAGAAAAGATTATCTCTTTAAAAGAGAGAATGGAGAAGATTTTTAGAAAAACCAATTTCCAGAAGGAGATTTTTGAGGGAATTAGAACTGTGATTTTGGGGCGGGCAAATGTTGGCAAATCTTCCCTTTTTAATCAACTAATCGGAAAAGAAAGGGCAATTGTTACTGAAATTCCAGGAACAACCAGAGATGTGATTGAAGCGATGATTGATATTGATGGCTTTCCCTTTATCCTTTGTGATACGGCGGGAATTGATTTTACTAAAACCCTGATTGATGAATTGAGTGTGAAAAAGACCAAAGAATATTTAGAAAAGGCTAATCTAATTTTATTAATCTTTGATATTTCTGAACCTCCCCAGGAAATTGATTATGACCTACTTTCCATAACAAAAGAAAAAGAAAGAATTATCATCCTTAACAAAAAAGATTTAGTCCATAAATTTCCCTTAGATTTTTTCAAAAAGGAACCCTATCTAATTATCTCAGCAAAATATGGCGAGGGAATTGAGGAGTTGATAAAAAAATTAAAGGAATATGTGAAAAATTATTATTCTGATACCGATACTTTCCTTTTCTTACCCAGACAGATTGATTGCTTAGAAAGGTCTTTAGAAACTTTTAAAAGGACAATTGATATTCCCTATTGGGAAGGAGTTGCCGAAGAATTGAAGACTGCCTTAAATTATCTCAAAGAACTTTTAGGAGAAACAACTACTGAGGAGATTTTAGATAGAATATTTTCCCAATTTTGTGTCGGTAAGTGAAAAAGATTTTACTTTATCTTAACGAAGCAAAAGAAGAAAATATTGAATTAGCCTTATCTTTAGCACAAAATTTTTCCTCCCGACTTTATGTGTTATATTGTCTTAATTCCGAAGAGATAAAAAATGAAACATTGAAAGAAGAAAAAGAAGATGAGGGTTGGCAAAAATTATACGAAGTGGAAGAAAAAGCCTTCCAAAAAGAAATAAAAGTCTCCCTTTTATTTTTTGAAGGTAAACCAGAAAATTTGATTTATGAATTAATGAAAGCCTATGAGGTAGATGCTTTAATTTTAAATTCTTCTGCTAATCTAAATTTATTAGAAATTATTAATAAAAATAAAGAAAAAATTATAATTCTAAAATGATGGAGGTTAATAATGAAGAAAATTTCAGAAATTTTATTAAAAGAAGGAATAATTCTTGATTTACAAGAAAGAGAGAAAATTGAAGTAATCAAAGAATTAAGTAAGAAATTGATTGAGTTAGGCTATATAACGGATGCCGAAGAATTTTTTTCCGAAATTTTAAAAAGGGAGAATTTAGAGAGCACTGGTATTGGAATGGGAATTGCGATTCCTCATGCCCGTTCAAAAGCAGTAAAAGATTTAGTGATTGTTTTTGGGCGTTCTAAAGAAGGGATAGATTTTTCAAGTCTTGATGGTAAACCAGCCCATTTAATCTTTCTTATTGCCGGTCCAGAAGATAAAAAGACCGAATACCTCTTTGCTTTAGCAAAACTCTCTAAACTATTAAGAAAAGATGAGGTAAGAATTGAATTGAATAAAGCCAAAGATAAAGAGGAAGTTTTAGCAATTATCAACAAGTATGAAGTTTAAAAATTTTTTATTTATTTTCCTTTTTCTTTTCTGTCAGAAAGAGAATCATTTAAGTTTCAAAATCTTTTTTATTGATGTTGGTCACGGAGATGCAATTTTAATAAAAATACCTGATAATAGTCATTACAAAAATATTTTAATTGATGGTGGTGAAGAAAAATATGCTGAAGATATTTTAATCCCCTTTTTAAAAAGAGAAAAGATTGATACTTTACATTATCTTTTTATTACCCATAATCATAGCGATCATCTTGGTGGAATATTAAAAGTGCTGGAAAATTTTTATATTTTAAATTTAATTACCTCTCAAAAGAAAGGGGCTAATAAATTATCTTTAAGATTTTTAGAAAAATTAAATCAATTAGGTTTAACTCCTAAAAAAATTCAAATAGGCGATAGTTTTTTAATTGGAGAGAAAGTTAAAATAAAAATTTTAAATTGTTATAAAAAGGGAGACGATGAGAATAATAGTAGTTTAGTCTTAAAATTGGTTTATGATACCTTCTCTTTTCTTTTTACCGGTGATATTGAAGGAAAAAAAAGAGAAGAAAGTAGCAAAATTTGCCGCTATGCTGAAAAATTTCTTGTTGAGAGATTTAATAAGGAACTCAAAAGTAAGGTATTAAAAGTCCCCCATCACGGAAGTGAAACGTCTTTAACAGATACCTTTTTGAAATTAGTTTCTCCCCAAATTGCTATTATTACTGCGGGAAGAAAAAAATTTGGTAACGTGATATTGCCGGATACCTCGGTGATTTTGAGACTTTTGGAAAATAATATCAAAGTATTTAGAACTGATAAAGATGATTATTCTTATAAAGATGCACCCGGTGATGATCATATTTTAATTGAAATAAAAAATAATAATTTTATATGCAAATATTATTCTCCTTTGATTTTTTTTTAAAAATTGTTAAAATTAATATAGGCGGCGTAGCTCAGTTGGTAGAGCAGGAGAATCATAATCTCCGTGTCAGGGGTTCGAGTCCCTTCGCCGCCATTTTTATTTTAAGAAAGGAGGAAAAATGCCAATATCAGAAGCAAAATATATTTGGATGGATGGAAAACTCATTCCTTGGCAAGACGCCAAAATCCATATCCTTTCCCATGTAATCCATTATGGAACAGGTGTATTTGAAGGTTTAAGATGCTATAAAACAAAAAAAGGACCAGCAGTTTTTCGTTTAAAAGAACATACCGAAAGGCTTTTTAATTCAGCCAAGATTTATCGAATGGAAATTCCTTATTCCCAAGAAGAGATAAATAGAGCAGTTATAGAAACAATCAAAGCCAATCAGTTAGAAGAATGTTATATTAGACCAATCGTTTACCGCGGTTACGGTGAAATCGGCGTCAATCCTTTTGGCTGTCCAGTCTGTGTGGCGATCGCTACCTTTTATTGGGGAAAATATTTAGGAAGTCAAGCAACAGAAGAAGGGGTTGATGTGATGGTCTCTTCTTGGAACCGAATGGCACCAAATACTTTTCCGGCAATGGCCAAGGTATGTGCTAATTATATGAACTCCCAATTAATCAAAATGGAAGCCCTTACTTATGGCTTTGTGGAAGGAATTGCCTTAGATATTTTTGGTTTTGTTAGCGAAGGGTCGGGCGAGAATATCTTTTTAGTTAGAAAAGGAAAGATTTATACTCCGCCTCTTAATGCCACAATTCTTCCGGGAATTACCCGCGATACAGTAATTAGAATTGCCAAGGATTTAGGTATTGAAGTTATTGAAACGATGATTTTAAGAGAATTTTTATATATTGCTGATGAAGTTTTCTTTACTGGTAGCGCTGCAGAGATTACACCGATCCGCTCAATAGATAGAATAAAAGTTGGCGATGGCAAAGTAGGACCAATTACCAAAAAATTGCAAGAAGAATTCTTTGCTATTGTCAATGGTGAAAAAGAAGATAAATATGGCTGGTTAACCTATCTATAATAGTAGTATAATATGAAAATTGGCATTGGTGCTGATCATCGGGGTTTTCTTTTAAAAGAGAAGTTAAAAAAATTTTTAGAAGAGAATAATTATCAAATAAAAGATTTTGGAACCTATTCCGAAGAACCTTCTGACTATCCAGATTTTGCTTTTCCCCTTTGTGAAGATTTGGTAAAAAAGAGGATTAATCGGGGCATTTTAATCTGCGGCTCGGGATTAGGGATGTCGATTTCGGCTAATAAAGTAAAGGGAATAAGAGCAGCCCTTTGTTTAAATAAAGAAATGGCAAAAATGGCAAGGAATCACAACAATGCTAATATATTAGTTTTGGCAGCAAATTTTACCTCTTTAGAAATTGCCAAAGAAATAGTGCTAACTTTTCTTAAAGAAAATTTTGAAGGTGGTAGGCATTTAAGAAGAATAAAAAAAATAAAAAAGTATGAAAATCATTCCCTTGGCAAGTGATTCCTTAGGAACAAGAAGTATGGCAACCTATTTGGAAAGCGAGAATATTGGTATTTTAATTGATCCAGCGGTTGCTTTATCACCTTCTCGTTTTAACCTTCCACCCCATCCATTAGAATTAGAAAGAAAAGAGAACCAACTAAATTTAATAAGAGAAAAAGCGAAAGATACGCTAATTATAATTATCACTCATTATCATTATGATCATCATAATCCTGATGAAATTTCTCTTTATGAAAATAAAATTCTTCTAATAAAGGACCCAGAAAATTTTATAAATGAATCGCAAAAAATAAGAGCCCATTACTTTTTAGAGAAAATAAAAGGAGTTCCGAAAAGAATCGAAATTGCCGACAATAAAGAATGGCTATTGGGAAATATAAAAATAAAATTTTCTCTTCCAGTAACCCACGGACCAAAAGAATATTTGGGATATGTTATCCAAATATTAATCACTAATGAAAATGAAAGTTTTATCTTCACATCTGATGTCCAAGGTATTGTCAATGATGAGCAGATAAATTTTATTTTAGAAAATAATCCAACAATCTTATATGCCGATGGTCCAATGACTTATATGTTAAACTATCGCTATAAAAAAGAAGATTTAGAAATTTCTCTAAATAACATAAAAAGAATTATTAATGAAACCGATGTAAAAACCATCATCTTAGACCATCATTTAACCCGGGACGAAAACTTCAAAGATTATTTAAAAGAAATTTTAAATCAAAATAAAACAAAAATCTTAACTGCGGCGGAATATTTAGGAAAAGAAAACGAATTATTAGAAGCAAAAAGAAGAGAACTATATAAAAAAATTTAAAAAACCTCTAAGAAAAAGGTTCTTAAATATTCGGTTTCAGGCATACTTAATAAGATAGGATGGTCAGGTCCTTGGGTTGTGCGGTCAATTATTCGAAAATTTCTTTTGGCGTCTTCGGCAGCAGCATTTAAGGTATCCAAAAAATCTTGCCAATAAAAATGATGAGAACAGGTAGCGGTAACTAAAATACCACCCGGATTTAATAATTTCATTGCCCATAAATTAATATCTTTATAACCCCTTAAAGCACCGCTTAACTCTTTTCTACTTTTCAAAAAGGGTGGTGGGTCAAGAATTATTAAATCAAATTTTAGATTATTTTTATATAAATTTCTTAATTCATTAAAGGCGCTACCAACAATAAAGTGACAGACTTTATCAACTTTATTTAATTGGGAATTCTTTTTTGCTAATTCAATCGCTTGGATATTTCCATCAATTCCCAAAGTTTCCTTGGCGCCTCCTAAAGCCGCATTAATTGAAAAACTACCAGTATAACAAAAGACGTCCAAAACTTTTTTGTTTTTTGCTAATTCTCTCACTTTTCTTCTGGTTATCCGATGGTCAAAAAAATAGCCGGTCTTTTGACCATTTTTTATATCCACATAAAGTTTTACACCATTCTCACTAATCATTACTAAATCATCCAATTCGCCATAAACTAATCTATCATATCTTTCTAATTTTTCTAATTCCCTTAAACGAAAATCATTCTTTTCAAAGATTGATTTTACTGGGAAAATTTCTTTTAAAGCCTGAAAAATTTTATCCTTTCTAATCTCCACACCATAAGAATAAATCTGAACAACAAAATGATTTTGGTATTTATCAATCACTGTGCCGGTTAATAAATCGCTTTCGCCATAGACTAAACGAAAATCTTCTTCTTCGGGTAAAACTATTTTCCGATATTCATAGGCTTTTAAAATTCTTTCTTTTATTAAAGGAACATCAAAATCTTCATCTTGAAAAGAGTAAATCCTTATTGCAATATTACTCTCAAAATTAAAAAGCCCATTACCAATAAACTTATCATCTTCGTAAACAGAACAGATATCTCCTTTGTTTAAATCTTTATCTTTTTTTATTATCTCCTTTTTTAAAATCCAAAGGTGATGTTTTATAGTTTTTTTTCTTTTAACAAAAACTTTTTTAAAGGGCATCTTTTATAATAATATTATTTTCTTCATCAACGGTGTAAATCAAATCTCTTCCATTTTTAGCCTTTGGTGCTAAAAGAATTGGCGGCGGATTGCCTTCTCCAAAGGGTGGTAACAAAGCAAGAAGTTTTTTATTCTCTTCATTAATTTCTAATATTGCTTCATAAAAATTTCTTCTATCAAAAATTTCTTTTAAAGAAAAAATCTCATCAGCATCCTTAATTACCTTTTCAATAAAAATATCTAATTTCTCTTTAGGAATTGAAAAACCACAAGCCTTCTTATGACCACCATAATCAATCAAATATTCTTTATTTAATTTCAAGAGTTCCAAGATACTATTCTCTTCGTCACTGCGACATTCACCCACATATCTTTCCTCATCAACTTTGCTTATTACGATCGTAGGCAATTGATATTTCTCAGTGAGTTTTCCCGCTACATAACTTAAACAGCCTAACGGTAATTCTTCTTCTCTAACAATAATAATTTTATTGGCTATTATTTTTCTCTCTTCCGCAATTTCTAAAGACTCCCTGGCTTCTTCTTGCCATCTCTTATGACGGTTTTGAAACTCTTGAAAAATTTCTTCCGCTTCTTTTTCATTATCGGTAAGGAAAAATCTCACTCCTTTATTACCTTCACTACTAGCAAAAATTGGCAAAAGATAACTAATAAAATTGCTAACATTAAACTTTCTTCCTTCTAAGGCATTTAGAATGGATAATTTAAAAATTTGATTAATACTTTCAAAAGTTTTTAATCCCCAAAAGACTATTATTCGATTTTCCGAAATTAAAGGTGTTCGGTCAGCAATTGTTCCTAAGGCAGTTAAGAAGAACATCTCTTTTTTACACGAGAAAAATTCTTCTAAGGAAATATCCATCAATTCTTTAACTAAACCAATAATAAATTTAAGCCCTACTCCCACTCCCGACAATTCTCGAAAAGGATAAGAAGAATCCTTCCGCTTGGGATTAATTACTCCTTTTGCTGGAGGTAATTTTTCTAATACTTCATGATGGTCTACTACTATCACATCTATATTCATTTTCTTAGCCTCTTCAATCTCCCAGAAATTAGTTGTTCCTGAGTCCACCATAATCACCAAATCTAAACCTTCCTCTTTAAAGGATTTTAAATCTTCTAAATTTAATCCGTATTTCTTTTTATGTTTTGCTGGAATATAAAAAGAAACTTTTGCTCTTAAATCTTTTAAAATATTATAAAATAAAACAGTCGCTGTTATCCCATCTAAATCTTCATGACCCCATATTAAAATCTTTTCTTCTTCTCTTATTGCTTTTTTTATCCTTTCTATTCCCTTTTCATAATCGGGCAAAATCTCTGGCGAGAAGAGCGATTTTAAAGATGGGTAGAGAAAACTTTCTATATCTTCTTTTTTCCGATTGTTTCTTAAATAAAGAATTCTTAAAAACCCCTCAGGCAAACTAACACTTTCTTTTAAAATCCTAAAACCTTCTTCATCATCTATTGGCATTAATTTCCACATTTTAATATTATAACCATTTATTACTTTTTGTCAAAATATTTAAATTAAATGCTAAATTTTCGACAATAACAATTGAAAAATACTGCTTTTTATAAAAATAAATATATATATTTATTTTTAAATATTTATAAATCATTAAATTTCAATAACTTATTTAAATAATTTAATAAAAATCTGGCATAAAAAATGCTTTTTATATGTAAAAGTGGTCTCTCCGTGCTAATAGGATGCCAATTCTGATTGGCGAAAGGGGCGGTTAAAAACGCCCCTTTTTTATTTTATTATGATTATTTTATATTTTTCTTTATCGGTTTTTATAAAATAAATACCGGTAGAAAGTCTGTTTGTTATCTTGTTATTGCCTTTTAATTCGCTTATTCTCTTTCCGCTTATATCATAAATTGTAATTTTTGGCTCTTTAAAAAGATAAATGAAATTGCTTTTTAAAATAGTAGGTGATTCTTTTTTATTATTTAATCTCTTTAAAGAAATTTCATGGATCAAACTTGGTAAAGGTGGACCGGTAATAAACTTAATTGCTCTTTCTGCCTCAATTTGTGCTGATGCTCGATGATAATTACCATTATATAAAGCACATATTCCAATCGTATTCGTCTGATCTTCAATACCAACTGTATTTGATTGATAATAATTAGCAGTAAGATATTGGAATTTAATTATATTATCACCGGTCGGTGTTTGAAATGTGGTATCATATATAATT
>CALHQW010000029.1 GCA_938040315.1 uncultured bacterium | reverse complement strand
TCATATTTCCTCCTTTTTTATCCATAACTTTATATCATAATAAATTTATTTTAAATGTCAATAAGAAAAAATATTAACAAGCATTCTAACCCCAAAATAAATTATTATAATCCCCAAAATAAAAAGAAGATAGCGATAAATTTTCTTTTTCGCAAAAGAAGATAGCGTAGCAATAAAGACAAGCCAAAAATAATCTAATGAAAAATGAAAAATATATAAAATGAAAAGACCAATAAAGCCATTCTTCTTTATTGCCTCATAAATCAATGGCGTGCCAATTCCTAACCACCAAATAATAAAATAAGGATTAAAAATTGATAAACTAACTCCCATTAATAATGGAAAAAATAATTTTTTCTTAATAGTTGCCTCTGGTTTATAATTTATGGCATCTTTTAAAGTTAAAATTCCAAAAAGAAAAAGAAAGAAACTACCAAAAATTCCTAAGAAAAAATATAACCTTTTTGATTCCAAAAAGTTTATTAAGCCAAAACTAATTAATAAAATTATCGGAATTTCCACAAGGGTATGACCCACACTTATTTCTAAGCCGGCTTTCCATCCTCTTTTCACTCCAAAAGAGGCAGCGGTGGCAGTTAAAGGACCTGGTGCCAAAGCACCGGAAATACTAATAACTATTACTTTTAAAATTAATCCAGCCAATTTTTATTCTAATTAAAATTGACTTTATTATCAATTTATTTAAAATTTACTATGGAAAAGGAAGAAATAATTTTAAAATTAAGAGAAGCAAAAAAAACAATAGAAAAGGAATTAAGAAAGGTTATTGTTGGTCAAGAAGAGGTTATAGAAAAAATTTTGATTACTTTGATTGCTAATGGTCACGCTTTAATTATTGGCGTTCCCGGGCTGGCAAAAACTTTAATTGTTAACACTTTAGCCCAAGTTTTAAACCTTTCTTTTAAAAGAATCCAATTTACTCCTGATTTAATGCCCTCTGATATTACCGGAACAGAAATAATTGAAGAAGATAAAGCAACAGGTAAAAGAGAATTTCGGTTTGTAAAAGGTCCAATTTTTGCTAACATTATTCTTGCTGATGAAATCAACCGCACACCGCCAAAAACTCAAGCTGCGCTATTACAGGCAATGCAAGAATACAAAGTAACCGTTGGTAACGAAACCTATCCTTTACCCCAACCCTTTTTAGTGTTAGCAACCCAAAATCCTATTGAAATGGAAGGAACTTATCCTTTACCGGAGGCTCAATTAGATAGATTTATGTTTTCTATAAATATTACTTATCCCTCAAAAGAAGAGGAAAAGGAGATTGTAAAAACAACAACTTCGGCTTATAATCCCAAGATCACACCAATCCTTCAAGCCAAAGAAATATTAGAACTCCAAACCCTTTTAAAAAAAGTACCGGTTGCTGAAGAAATTTTAGATTACGCAGTTACCTTAGTAAGAGCAACAAGACCGCAAGAAAATAGTTATAAAATTATTAAAGATTATGTGAGTTGGGGAGCTTCGGTTCGGGCATCCCAATATCTTGTTTTGGGAGCAAAAGGAAAGGCGATTTTAGATGGTCGACCAACACCAACAATTGATGATATTAGAGAAATTGCTCCTTTAGTTTTACGCCACCGAATTGTTTTAAATTTTTCTGCCGAAGCTGATGGAATCACTACCGATTATATCATTGAAAAATTATTAAAAGAAATAAAATGAAAAAAATTGACAAAAGATTTGTTTTTATTGTCGGTAATTTAAAAGAGGGCGATAATAAAATTGAGATGGAATTCTCACCGGAGGATGTTTTATCTTGTTATGGAGATAAGGAAGTTAATTTAAAAAATACTAAAAACAAAAAAATGTTAATTTATCTCGCTTGTTTTTTAGGTTTTGGTCCAATAATTAAATTAAATCTTAATCTTTTTAAAAGTGGTGACAAAGTAATTGCTCAAGGCAATATGCTTTTTGCTATTAATCTTATTTGTGCTTTGTGCAGTAAGGAATTTACTTTAAATCTTAATGAAAAGGTTTATTGTATTTATTTAAAAGAATTTAGAAAAGAATATCTACCTTCAGAAAAAGAAATAAATAAAGAAGAGGCCTCTCAGGAATTTTACACTTCGCAAATAAATATTTTACCTTTAATTTATGACACTTTAATTTTATCAATTCCTATTGCTCCTCATTGTCCGGAATGTGAAAAAAATCTTTAGATTTTTTCAAACAAAAATTGCCACCACTTTTTCTTTTTTAATACCTTCTCCATTATAAAACTACCTTCTTGAATAAAAGGACGAAATTCAGAAGCATAATAAAGTCTTCTTTGAGAAGCATCATGAGCATACCATCTTCTTCCTTGTTTTAAAATTCGATGTAAAGTACTATCAATCATACCCCCCTGAGTTTTAAACCCATAATCTAATAAAGTAATCAACATTGCCACATGTCGAGGATAAGCAACGACCGAATAAGCTTTATTCGCTTCGGCTAACTTTATTCCCACTTCGCACCAGAAACGGGAATATCCGTGACCACGAAATTTTGGTCGGATATAAGCCCGGGTAATCTCCCACCGATGCTCTTCTTTCTCTTTCAATCCTTCTTTCCAATTAGGATCTAAACGGACATAACCAATCGGCTCAGTGGGATAACTTAACCAGATTTCCAATAATTTTTCATCAGTAATAATATCAAGATATTGATAAAAACTGATAATAAATTCATTAATCTGAAATTTTTTGGGAGTTTCCATGGTAATTTTTGCTTGTGGTAAATCATTAATGAAATCTTTCACAGTTTGTAAATTTTTGGTAGGTACAATTAATAGAATTTTTCTTATTATTTCATCCATTATTTCCCTTCTCATTTTAGATTCTCCCTTAAAGAATTTAAGATTTTATTCAATTCCTCTTCGGTTTCTACCAATACCCTTCTTGATTTTGAACCGACAAAAGGACCAACAATTCCGGCCTGTTCTAACTGGTCAATAATTCTTCCGGCTCTTGCCCAACCAATATCCAATTTTCTTTGTAACATTGATACCGAAGCCTCACGGGCAGTAAAAACAATTTTTGCTGCTTCAAAAAAAAGTTCGTCCAACTCTCGCAATTTCCCCTCCACCTTCTTTTTCTTCTTCTTTTCAATTATCTCTTCTTCGGATAATGGTTGATGATAAGGAATTGCTAATAATTTTTCTAATACTTCCTCACCAACAATTTTTAAGATTTTTTTTCTTTCCTCTTCAATGCTTGCTTTTTCTTTATTTATCAAAATATCAAGGGCTTCTTTTTTTAAAATTTCTTCAGCCTTTTCTTCTGGATTATCAAAGAAAGGCGACAGTAATTCTACTAAATATCTTTTTGTCCATAAATTGACTATCCTTTTGGCTTCCTCAGCCGATATGAAAGCACCGTGCAATCTTATTGGTTCACCTTTCCCCGGAGGTAAAAAGAGCATATCTCCCTTTCCTAATAAACTTTCTGCACCATTCATATCTAAAATTGTCCGTGAATCGGTTTTAGAGGCAACTTGGAAGGCAATCCGACAGGGAAAATTGGCTTTTATTAATCCGGTAATTACGTCCACAGAAGGCCTTTGAGTTGCTAAAATTAAATGAATTCCTACTGCCCTTGACATTTGTGCTAACCGAGTAATCTTCTGTTCAATTTCTACTGGTGCCCGAAGCATTAAATCGGCTAATTCATCAATAACCACTACAATATAAGGCTTTTTAGGTAAAGAAAGTTCCTCAGCCTTTTGATTAAAACTTTCAATATCTCGCACTCCTAAACGAGCAAATTCTCCATATCTTTCTTCCATAATTAAAATTATTCGGTCTAACTGTTCAATCGCCATTTTTGGATCAACAGTAGTAGGAGAAAGAAGATGGGGAATTGGATCATAAATTGGCAGTTCTAACTGTTTTGGGTCAATCGTTAAAAAGCGGACATCCTGATAGTCAGAATGAAAAATAATTGAAGAGATAATACTATTAATACAAACACTTTTTCCTGAGCCGGTAGTTCCAGCAATCAAAATATGGGGCATCTCTCTTAAATCAGCAAAATAAGGTTCACCAGTAATTGTCTCGCCTAAAGCAAAGGTTAAAGCACTAGAGGAATTTTGAAAATCTTTAGAAGTAAGCACTTCTTTTAAATAAACAATTCTTCTTTTTTTATTAGGAATTTCTATTCCGACTGCTGATTTTCCAGGAATCGGAGCAAGAATTCTAATTCTTTCCGCTTTTAAGGAAAGGGCTAAATCATCGGCTAAACTCTCAATTTTTTGAATTTTTATTCCTGGAGCCGGTTGAAATTCAAAACGAGTAATTACCGGTCCAGTAACATAAGAAACAATATTGCCAGTAACATCAAATTCTTTTAATTTATTTAATAAAGTCTCGGCTTCCTCTTTCAACGCTTTTTCATCTTTTCCCTGCTCCTCTTTGGGTGATGTTAAAAGGGATAAAAACTCCCTTTGAAATTCATCTTTTATAACTACCTTTTCCCTTTTAGGCTCTTTTAAAATTTTCTCTTCTTCCTTTCTTTCTTCAATGATAATCTCCTCTTCCTTTTTAATTTCCGGTGGCTTTTCTATCTTTGGCTTTTCTCTCTTAATAATAGTAAATCTTTTAACATTTTTAATAATTAAACCAATTAAATTATCAAATTGGGAAAAGAGAAATTTTAAAAGAAAGAGAATTTTCTCCCGGATCAAGGCAATTATTAAAATTAAAAAAATCCCAATAATTAAAACATAACCACCAACTAATCCAAAAAGACTTACTAAAAGATTACAGAGTTCCCAGTTTATTCCGGAAAGATAATAATCAATTCTTCCTAAGGTCAAAGTAAAATATTGAAGGATAATCAAACTAAAAGCAAGCGTAAAGATTGTAATTTTTATTAGTTTATTCTTATATTCCCTTCGCTTAAAAGCGATGCCAAAACCAATAAGAAAAAGAATAAAGATGATTGGGAAAGAAAAGAGTCCAAAAATTCTTAAAAAGAATTCGGAAAGATAATAACCAATAGTTCCACAAAAATTTTTTCCTTTTATATTGCCGTTAAAAAAATAAAAAGAAATAATACTTAAAAATAAATAGGTACTAAAAAGAAATAAAAGGGCAGTTAGGAGATAGGGATTCCTTTCTTTTTTTATCTTCCGATTATTATTTTTCATATTCCTCTTCCGGTAAAAATTTGGTAAAAAAAGTTAATAAAAGGCGAAATAACTTCCCAAAGAATTGGAATGCCGATTAAGGAGCCAAGAAAAATTAAACCAATGAGAATATAGAAGCCGTAATTTTCTACTTCCATATAACGCTCTCGGTACTTATAAGGTAAAATATACATAAAAATTTTTGAGCCGTCAAGCGGAGGAATTGGTAAAAGATTGAAGAAGGCAAGAATTAAATTATAAATAACAAAACTTCTAAGAAGTAAATTCCAAAAAAGCGAAGTTGGGTGAATTAGCCGATAAAAAATACCAAAAACCATTGCTGAGAAGAAGTTAGCCATCGGGCCAGCCAAGGAGGATAAAACAACACCTTTTCTAACATCTTTAAAATTATAAGGATTAATCGGCACTGGTTTTGCCCAACCGATGCGGAAAAAGAAAAGGGCAAGGGTGCCTATTAAATCCAAATGTTTTAAGGGATTTAAAGTTAAACGACCAACTAATTTGGCAGTTGGATCACCAAGTTTATAAGCCACATAGGCATGCATAAACTCGTGAAAGGAAAGCCCAAAAAGAATTGCCGGTGCAGAAATAATTAATGTCCTTGCGTCCATCTTATCACCTCTTTTATCTCCTCTTCTTTATTTTTTAACTTTCCCTCAATCCTTTTTAATTTTAAATGTAATAAAATCTTTGAAAAGTCTTTTTCTTTTAGATTTTTAATTATTTTCCTCTCAAGCATTTTTTTTAACTCCTTGCCATTAATCAGTGGTCTTATTTCTTTAATCTTTTCATAAATTTTTATTCTCTTTCTCAAAGGACTTTCTAAGACATAAATAATTTTTAAGGTGGAAAAAGAAAAGGATGAAAATAACTGATAAATCTCTGAGCGCCTTTTTACTTTCAATAATCTTCTTTTTATCTTCTTAAAATAATCCAACTCCTCAATCACCTTCCTTTCTTCTTTTTTTAATATCTCTGGTTTTCTAAAATTTAAAAGATAAAGAAGATAAATAAAAACAATTTCTATTGGTATTTTAAAATTTTTCAATTTTTTTAATTTTTGAATATTCCAATAAGAAAGAGATTTATTAAAAATTTTTTTAAAGATTCCTAATTGAGAAAGAGAGAAAAACATCTTATCAAATTTTTTTTCTTTTAAAATTAAATTTAATTCGTGAAAAATCCTTTGGTAGGAGATAGTGGTAAGATAACTTTCCTTAATTGCTCTTTTTAATAAAATTAATGTTTTTCTCTCAATTTTAAAATTAAATCTTTTGGCAAATCTTATTGCTCGAAAAATTCTTGTTGGATCATCAATAAAACTTCTTTCGTGCAAAATCCTTATTATTCTATTTTTTAAATCATCAATACCCGAAAAGGGATCAATAATTTTATCTTCTAATAGATCATAAGCAAAAGCATTGATGGTAAAATCCCGTCTTTTTAAATCAACCACAATATCTTTTATTGGTATCACCTTGGGCAAGGCACCAGGCTGTTCATAAATCTCGTCTCTTAAATGGGCAATATCTATATAGTTAGAATTATAAATCACTTTACCGGTTAAAAATTGGGGGTGATAAATAAATCTACCTTTTAATCGCTCAGCCAACAAACTACCAAATTTTTTTAAATCACCGTCAATTGCCAAATCAAAATCCAACACCCTTTTCTTTAAAAAAAGATCCCTTAAAGGACCACCAACTAAAAAAATTTTTATATTAAGTCTCTTTGCTAATTCGATCGCCTTAATAATAACTGGTTGCTTTTTAAAATCCAATAAACTTTTTCTCTTGTTTAGGATGCCTAATTTCGCCAAATTGACTTTCGTATTTTTTGATATTATCCTCTAAAGCGGAAAGCAACAATTTTGCGTGGGCAGGTGTCAGAATTACTCGGGTAAAAACCTTTGCTTTCGGCAATCCCGGAAGCAGACGGGCAAAATCAATAATGAACTCATGGGGCGAATGGGCAATCAAAAAAAAATTGCTATAAATTCCTTCGGCTTCTTTCTCACTAATCTCAATATTTATCTGCGGTTTTTCATTCTCGGGCATATTAAATTTTAATAAAAATTAACCATAAAGTCAATCTATAATTGACAAAGTAGTTAATTTTTATATAATTTTAAAAATGAGGATAATTTTTGGTATTTTCTTTATTTTTTTAAGTTTTCTCCTTTTCTTTTTAAGTGAAATTATCTATCCTTTTACGGAATCAATAAATTTTGATATTTTTACTAATACCCAAAAAATCTATTATTTAAGAAAAGAAGTAAAGAAATATCAAAAAGTTATTGAAGAGGACAATAAGTTTTTAAAATTAAAAAAAGAAGAATTTTCTTTATTGAAAGAAGGAAAAAAAGAAGAGGAGGAATATTATTGTGTGATTGACCTATTTTCTCAGACCCTTTATTTAAAGAAAGGTGAAAGGATTGTTCGCGAATTTAAAATTTCTGGTGGTTCGGGAAAAAGTTTAATAAGTCCTTGGGGCAGAAAATGGCAGTTTGTTACTCCGAAGGGAGTTTTAAAAGTTTTAAGAAAAATAAAAGATCCTATCTGGTATAAACCTGATTGGGCTTTCATTGAAGAGAAAAAACCAATCCCTCCCAAAAATTCGCCTTTAAGAAGAGTAAAGGGTATGTTGGGCGATTATGCCTTGGATTTAGGTGCCGGAATTTTCCTTCATGGCACACCTTATGAACACCTTTTAGGACAACCAGTAACCCATGGCTGTATCCGATTAGATAAAGAAGGAATAAAAATGCTTTACGATTCACTAAAATTAGGTGCGAAAGTATATATCTACGGAAAATGAAAAAATTTTTTAATCTCTCTTTAATTATTTTTACCTTTTCTCTTATCCGCTTTAATGACAGTATTATAAAAAAAACCATTTTAATGGAAATTAAAAATAAAGAGAAAGAATTAGAAGAATTAAAATCTTTAAAGGATAGTTTAGAAAAAGAATTGAAGGAAATAAACCAAAATATTGCCTTACAGAATCTTAAAAAAGAATTAAAGGAAATAAAAGAATTTTATTTAGAAGTGGATAGAAAAAATAAAGTTGCCTATTTAAAAATGGAGGATAAGATATTAAGAAGAATGAATTTTGATATCTTTCTCCAAGAAGATTTTTCTTTACCAATGGGAATCTTACAAGTGATTTTAAAGCAAGAAACTACTTATTTTCGGATTCCCGATTATTACTACGAACTTCTTGGTAAGAAAATTCCCGAAGAAAGGGAAAGAATAATAAAAAATGGATTTTCTCCCTATCTGCTTGCTCTTTCTGAAGATTTGATAATTTGCGGTCCTATTAAAAAGGAAGTACCGAAAGATTTAATTAGTTTTAATGCCCTCCTCTTTTCCCTGGAGGATATAAAAGTTATCTTTCACTCTTTAAAAGAAAATAGCAAAGTTTTCTTCTATTAATTATCTAATACCTTTCATTTTTAATTTATTAAGCAATTCCCGAGAATAAAAAGTATAGGGAGTTAAAGGAAGATTAAAAACAATATCTTCCAAAAGTAATATTGCCTTTCTCTCATCCCTTTCCAAAAGAAGAGAAGCAAGGTAATATTGAACTTTGGAACGAAAATAATCGTCCTTTGTTTTTAAAGCCTCCTCTAAGGCATTGATTGCCAATTGGGTTTTGTTTTCTTGCTGATAAATTTCTGCCAATTTAATTAAGGAATAATCTTCATTAATCTTTTTTAAAATATCTATTGCCTTCGCTTTCTCTCCGATTATTAAAAGAATTAGAGAATAAAAATAATTTTTTGTATCTCTATTACTACTCAAAAGCAAACCAAATTCCTGAACTTCTTCTTTTAAAGGACTTTTTTCAAAAGAAATAAGAAAATCAAAAATTCTGATTAAAGCAGAATCAACAAAACCAAAATAGCAAGATAATAATATTTGGTAATAAATTTTTAACTCCTCTTTTTTTAAAAAATTTAAAAACTCCCATCCCTTTTTAAAATTATTCCCTTTTATTAAAGAAAGGAAACTTAAAAGGGGATAATTTTTGTCCACTAATTCAATTTTATACTTTTCTAATAATTGGGAAACAAAATAGTTACTCTCTTTTGAAATATTTAATGCCTCTTCTAAATAGTTATAACCCGATGGGAAATTTTTATTGATAATTTCGATTTCTCCCAAGGTAAGGAAAATTAAAAATTCTTTTGGATATTTTTTCAAAAGTTCTAAAGAGAAATTTTTAAGTTCTTCATACCTTTTTTCTTTTATACTCCATTCCCGATACCTTAAATAAAGGGAATCCTTAAAACCCTCTTTTAAAAGTTTATTTTGCCAATCCTTACTTAAAATAAGAAATAATAAAATTAATCTCATTCTTCTAATAATTTATAAAAGTATTCTTTAATCAAAGGATAATATTCTTTGGGAAAATCTTCTTTTAATATCTTTAAAAGTTCTTCTTGCAGGTATTTCTTTCTTTCGCCATAATCCTTAGGCAGAAGAATTTTTTCTTTTATCTCATATTCTTTACCAACTTCGGCTTCGTATTCCTCTTTTTTCTCTTTTTTTCTTATGCTCCTTTCCACATCTAATAACCGGCGATAAATTCCGGCGGTCCTTTCAATCAGTTCCCTTTTAATATTTAACTTACTTAAATCCTCTTCAACTTTTTTCATTTCTTCTAAAATTCCTTCCATACTACTGGTTAACCCGGGCTCAGAAGATAAACTCCTTAAAGCCTGTTCTAACATTTCTCGCAAAGAACGTAATTTATCTATCATTCCTTGTAATTTTTGCAAATCAATTCCGCTCATTGGTATCGGAATTGGCAAACCTCCCATTTCCGATAAGATTTCACCAAGTTTTTCACTCGCTTCCGCTAATGCTCTTAAAAAATCTTCTATTCCCGTGCCACCTTTTGCTTGTTGATTTAAAAGATAAATAATATTCAAAATAGTTTTATCAATATTTAATTTCCCCTTTTCTAAAATATTTCTGACATAATTAAAATTCCTCTCGGCAATAAATCTATTTACTCCCTCTAAATCAACAGTTACTTTAATTAATCCTTGCGCTAATTTTGGTGAAATTATTAAAGATTGGTTACTTAAAGAAAGTAATGAGTCAGCAAGTAATTTTATACTATTATTAAGCAAACTAATTTTCTTACCAAAATCCTTTTCGCTCTCTTCATCCTTAATTGAAAAATTTATTAGATTTTTAGTCTCTTTACTTAAATCATTGAGAGCGAAACCAATCTTTAAAAGATTATTAAAAAGTCTCTCTTTATTTTTCTCGGTGATACTTTTTTGAAAACCCTTTAAGCGGTCCGCTAAATTTTTAAAATCCTCCTTTAAAGAGGAAGATAACCTTTTTGCTGAAGAGAGATTCTTCTTCTCCATCTCTTTTGCAATCTTACCTGCCCTTTCTTTTAAAGTTAATTTTTCTAACAATTCTTTTAACTCCTTTTGAAATTCTTGGTAATCCTTATCCGCAAATTGATATTCCTTTATCTCTTTTTCTAAATTGGCTACGGTCTTTTCAATTTCCCTTTCTTCCTCAATCGGTAGTTTATTAATATTCTTTTCAATCTCCTCCTGCAATCTTGCCAATTCACTAAATTTCTTCTCCCATTCTTTTAACTTAGCAGAACTTAACAAATTTTTCAAAAGTTTTTCTGCCCGCGCCAACATCTCGCTCAATTCTTCACTACTCCTTTTCAATTGCGAAAAATACTCTTTCCAATTTTTTGATTTCTCCAATTCCTCTCTCAATTTTAACAACCGCTCTTTTAACTCCTGCGGAATTATCTCATCCAATATCCGAAATAGTTCCATAAGTTTACTTAATGTTGCTTGGTCAAATAAAGGATATTCTTCTATTTCTTTCAAGAATTCCTCAATCTCCTTTTTCATTTCAGAAATTTTATTTATTAACTCTCTATTTTTTTCTAAGATATTACTTAAAGCACTTTTCTCTTCATAAGAAAATTCCCTTTTCTCTTTAAAGGATTTCTCTAATCTTTCCATTTCTCTTAAAAGTTCTTTAATACCAGTTTTTTCTTTATTAACTTCGGAATAAACCCCTTCTATTCTTTCGGTTGTCTGAGTAAATATCTCTTCAATTGTTGGAAATCTTATTTTATAAAGATTGGTTTTAGAAAATTTTGGACCTTTAATAATATCATTATCATAACAGAGGGCATAATAAAAAATCTCTTGACCGGGCAAAAGTTTTGACTCGCTTAAATCCCAGAGAAAATCTAAGGTATCCCTTATTTTATTAATACTAAAACTTTTTACCAAAAAGGTATCATTATCTTTTATTCCATAAATCTTTGCTCCTTTCACTTGAAAATCATCTAAAAGATAAATTCTTAAAGGAACTTTCATACTTTCTGGTAGGTCAATATCTTTATTGGGAAAGAGAAAGGTAATATAAGGATATTCATCGTTTAAAAAAATTATCCGGATATTAATTGTCTCCTTTTCAAAAAGGACCATTATATTTTGCTCGTCTTCTTTTAGTAAAGAAAATAGGCAGGAATCGTTATTTTCACTAATAACCCTTTTTTCTGTTAATACTTGACTAAAAGCGGGGTTGGTCTTTAAGATTATTAAAGAACCGATTAATGCCGAAATCTCTTTGGGAAAAGAATATTCGGTTGGTGATAGTTGGGTATAAGAAGGCGGAATAACTTTTAAATTTAAAACTGCCAACTCCTTTCTGGGTAAAAAACTAATCTGATAGATTGGCGATTTTAAATTAAGAATTTCAAAATAATAAAAAAACTCCTCTTTCGGAAGAAGGGTAATTTTTGTTGAATCTTTAACTAATTTTAATTTTATTCTTTTTTTTAAATCCTTGCCATAAATAAAATTAACTTTTTTAAATTGAAAAGGCGAAATTACCTTTGTTTTGATCTCAACCATTTCTCCCTTTTTAATAGATAGACTCTTAGGTTCAATTAGAAACTTAATTGGTAATTTATTTTTATTAAAGATTGAATAGAAGCCAATTTTAAAAGGAGTAGGAAAAATTATAAAATAGGAAAGAAAAATAATAAAAGAAAATAGGAGGATAAAAAAATTTTCTTTTAATCGCTTTTTAATTCCTAATTTTTTTAATAAGTTTTTTTTAATAAAGGAATAGTTCTCTTTAAATTTTCTCGCTCCTTCTTTTATTGCCCAATCAATTAAAGAGAGAGCATAATTCTCTTTACTTTCTTTATATCTCTTATAATCTTTCAAGAAAGAGACTGCTGGTGTCAGTTCTTTATTTAAAGCCTCAAAATTTTCATCAAGGATTTGGGCAATTTTGATTAATGAATAACCTTTAAAAAAGGGAAAATAATTTTTTTTCTTGATAAAAAGATAAAAGAGAAAAAGAAAGAGGATTAAAAAGAAAAGAAAAATAATTAAATAAAGGCCTTCAAAAATTAAAAAATTACTTATTAAGGTAAGAAAAAGAAAGATAACTACGGAAAGAAGCGAAGAGAAAAGAAGAAAAAAATGGGAAAGAAAAATTTTTCTTCTTAATTTATTAACTTCTTTTAAAAGCATCCTTTTATTTTCTTTTTCTTTTCCTTTGGTTTTTTAAGGTTTCAATGGTTAATTCATCTTTGATTTGTCTAATTTTATCTCTTAAAAAGGCTGCTTTTTCAAACTCCAAATTTTCGGCTGCTTTTTTCATTTCCATTGTCAATTTTTCAATCATCTCTAATTTATCATCGCTATCCATTATTTCGTCTAATTTATATTCCTCTTCTTTGGCATCAGCAACAACGGTTGTTAATAAAACCTGTTGGACAGTCTTTTTAATACTTTCTGGTTTGATACCATGTTTTTTGTTATATTCTAATTGGATCTTTCTTCTTCTTTCTGCTTCTTTTAATGCTTCTTTTATTGCTTCGGTGATATTATCGGCATATAAGATGACTTCGCCCCGCACATTTCTTGATGCCCGGCCAGCAATTTGAATTAAAGAACGAGCATCCCTTAAAAATCCTGTTTTATCCGCATCTAAGATACAGACCATTGAGACTTCTGGCAAATCTAAACCCTCCCTTAGAAGATTGATACCAACAAGGACATCATAATTTCCCAATCTTAGATTTCGCAAAATTTCAACTCTTTCTATTGGATCAATTTCCGAATGTAAATAATTAACCTTAAAGCCCAATTCTTTTAAATAATCTGCCAAATCTTCTGCCATTCTTTTTGTTAATGTTGTCACTAATACCCTCTCTTTTCTTTTTACCCTTTTTCTAATTTCATTAACCATGTCATCAATTTGATTTTCCGTTGGTCTAATAATCATTTTTGGGTCAACAAGACCGGTCGGTCTCACAATCTGCTCAACAACCCTTGCCTTTACTTTCTTCAATTCATAATCACCAGGAGTTGCTGAGGTAAAGATAACTTGATTAATTAAAGATTCAAACTCTTCAAATTTTAATGGCCGGTTATCTAAACAGGAGGGAAGTCGAAAACCGTATTCTACCAAAACTTCTTTTCTTGAACGGTCGCCCCGATACATTCCATAAATTTGGGGAACGGTAATATGGCTCTCATCAATCACCATTAAATAATCTTTGGGAAAATAATCTAAAAGGCAATAGGGTCTTTCACCCGGTTTTTTAAATAAGAGATGTCTTGAATAATTTTCAATACCTGGGCAATAGCCAAACTCCAAAAGCATTTCAATATCAAAGCGGGTTCTTTGCTCCAATCTTTGTGCCTCTAATAATTTACCCATTCCTTTTAATTCTGCAACCCTTTCTTTCAATTCTTCTTCAATTGATTCTACTGCCCTTTCAATCCGACTTTTATTAGTGGTGAAATATTTTGCCGGATAGATAACCACTCTCTCTTTCTCCTCAATCTTTTCATTAGTTAATAAATCAAAAAGGGTAATTCTATCTAAGTTATTATAATAAAATTCAAATCTTATACCAACATCTTTATGGGAGGGATGGACTTCTAAAACATCTCCTCTTACTCGGAAACAGCATCTTTTTAATTCAATATCATTTCGGGAATATTGCAAATCAACAAGTTTCTCAATCAACTCATCCCGGCTAATCTTTTTATTTAAACTTACTGGAAATATTGATTCCTTAAATTCCCAAGGTTCGCCCAAATTATAAATACAAGAGACTGAGGCAACAACAATCACATCTCTTCGCTCAATCAAAGAGGAGGTGGTAGAGAGTCTTAATCTTTCAATCTCCTCATTTATTGAGGCATCTTTCTCAATGTATAAATCCAGTTCGGGCACATAGGCTTCTGGTTGATAATAATCATAGTAAGAGATAAAATATTCCACCGCATTTTCGGGAAAGAATTGCTTAAATTCGCCATACAATTGGGCAGCCAAGGTTTTATTATGGGAGATAACAATTGTTGGCTTTTGAACTTCTTTTATCACATTAGCAATAGTAAAAGTCTTTCCACTACCAGTAACACCTAAGAGGCATAAAAACTTTTCTCCTCTCTTTATTCCTTCCACTAACTCCTTTATCGCTTTGGGCTGGTCTCCCTTGGGCTGAAAGGGCGCCTTTAACTTAAATTCCATATAATAAGTATAAATCCTTTTTACACCCTCGTCAATAATCTAATTAGGAGGATATTAATTATAGGAAAACCTTCTTTATCTTTGAAAAAACCCTTAAAAACAATCTATTTCTTGCTAAATAAAAAATTTTGGGAAAAATTCCTTTTAATATTCTATAAAAGATTGTTTAATAGATAGATTAGAAAATAGACCCTCTACGGTATCCTATACTATTCGGGGAACGGAGGGAAAAATTCTCTATTTATCTAAACCTTATCAAAATTATATCGCCATCTTCTAAAATATAATCTCTACCTTCTATTCTTACGAGACCCTTTTCCTTTGCCTTTTGATAGTCACCAATTTCAATCAAATCTTTGTAATTTATCACTTCTGCTTTAATAAAGCCTTTTGCCATATCAGTATGAATTTTTTCTGCTGCTTCAATTACTTTTGAACCTTTTTTTATTGACCAAGCCCTTGTCTCTTCACCTTTTATTGTGTAAAATCTTATTAAAGAAAGGGTACGAAAACATTCACTTACCAATCCTATTATCCCTTTTTCATTGAGATTTAATATTCGACGATACTCTTTCTTCTCTTCTTCACTTAAATTAATTATCTCTTCTTCTAAAGCGGTGGAAAAAATATAGGGGTTTTTTTCTTTTAATTTGGGATATTTTTCAATATTAAAGCCATTATTCTTATCAGCATTTACCGCATAAATTCTTGGTTTTAAAATAAATAGATTATATTTTTTTAATAAATCCTTCTCTTCTTCTTTTAAATTTACAGTAATTTCACCTTTTATTAAATATTCCCTTATTTTTATCATTGCCTCTTTTTCCTCTTTGAGACTTGGTATTTTACTAATCTTTAAAAGGTTATTTTCAATTATACTCAAATCTGCTAATGCCAATTCCATTTCACAAATCTCTAAATCCCTTTCCGGATTAGGAGTGGTGTAAATATGAGGAATTTGGTTATCAAAATCTCTTAATAAATGTAAAATCAAATCTGCCTCTCTAATATGGGAAAGAAATTTATTTCCCAAACCCTCTCCTTCTGAGGCACCTTTTATCAATCCCGCAATATCAATAAATTCAATTGTTGCGTAAGTTTTTAACTTTGGTTTTGTTATTTCACAAATCTTTTCTAATCGTTCGTCAGGAACCAAAACAATTCCCACATTTTTTTCAATGGTAGTAAAGGGATATAAATCAACTTTTGCTTTCCCTTTTGTTAAGAGATTAAAAAGGGAGGTTTTGCCCACATTGGGAATGCCGACAATACCAACCTTCACAATTTAATAATAGAAAGAAAAGGAATAAAAATCAATTTATCTTTCTATTAAACTTATTCATTGCTGATTTTATTCCTTCACTAATAAAAACAAGAATTGCCTTTTTAGCAAGTTGAATAATCTCGGGAAGTTTCTCTTTTTCTTCATTATTAAATTCGGAAAGGACATAATCAGTGGCGCTCATTCCGATGGGCTTACCAATCCCAATTCTTAATCGGGGAATTTCATTAGTTTCTAAATAGTAAATAATGCTTGCTAATCCCCGATGACCACCATCACTACCCTTTTCCTTGATTTTAATCCTTCCGAAAGGTAGATTAATATCATCTAAAACACAAAGGAATTTATTTAAATCATAGGCGGAGGTATTTTTTAAGAATTCTTTTAAACCGACACCGGAATAATTCATATAAGTTAAGGGCTTTACTAAATAGACTTCTTTGTTTTCAAAAGAAATTTTGGCACTTTCGTAAAACTGATAGTTTTTAAATTTCTCATTAAAATCTTTTACTAAACTATCTAATACTAAAAAACCTAAATTATGACGGGTAAATTGATATTCTCTACCCGGATTACCTAACCCACAGATAATATAGGAACTTTCTTTTTCATTCACCTAAAAACACTACTTTTCTTCTTCCTTTCCTTCTTTTTCTTCTTCCTTCTTTTTTATTACTTCTGGCTCTTTAATCTCTTCTACTGTTGGAGTAACCTCTTCTATTCTCTTTGGTGTTAAAACAGAAACAATTGGGGTCTCCAAAGGTAAGGTTGGTTCTATTTTTTCCCATTTTATCTCATTAATATGAATGCTATAACCCATTTTTAAATTGCTAATATCAACTTCAATATAAGGTGGGATATCATTAATTTTTCCTCTTACTGGAATAGAATAAAGGTGTTGATCCAAAATTCCGCCCATTTTTACACCAATCGCTGTTCCTTTTAAAATGACTGGACAATTAACAGTAACCTTTTCTTCGGGATGAACTTTTTGAAAATCAATATGGATAAATTTTTGGGTAATAGGATTTTTCTGTAAAGATTTCAAAATTACCGGAAATTCTTCGTTATTCTCTTCAATTCGCAAATTTAAAATTGGGCTTCTTTTAGCAATTTGGGAAAGGATTTTTAAAAATTCTTTTTCCGCTACCCAAAGGTTAAGATTCTTTTCGTTTCGACCATATAAAATAGCCGGAATTTTTCCTTCTCTTCGCAATTTCTTACAAATTTCTTTTCCGGTTTTTTCTCTAAGATAAGCAACAATTTTTAATTCCATTTTACCTCCTTACACAAATAATGAACTTACCGATTCATTGAAATGAATTCTTTTTATTGCTTCGGCTAAAAGTTTGGCAATTGTTAGTTGTTTAATCTTATCATTTAATTTCTCTTTTGGTAAAAAAATGGTATCAGAAACAAAAACTTCCTTAATTGGGCTATTAAGAATTTTGTCGCAAGAATTTTGAGAAAAGAGGGGATGACAAGAACAGACATAAATTTCTTTGGCACCTTTATCTTTTAAAAGTTGGGCTGCCTTAACAATTGTTCCGGCAGTATCAATCAAATCATCAAAGATAATACAAAATTTATCTTTCACTTCACCAATCAAGTTATAAACCTCTGCTTGATTTGCTCCAACCCTCCTTTTATCAACGATTGCAATTGGTAAATCACCGAGTCTTTTCGCAAATCCAGTTGCCCGACGGGCGCCACCAATATCCGGAGAGACCACAACCCCTTCTTTTAAAATATCCTTTTTCTCTTTCTTGAAATATTCAATAAAAATTGGCGCAGAGTAGATATGGTCAACAGGAATATCAAAAAACCCTTGAATCTGCTCAGCATGTAATTCAACTGTTAAAATTCTATCAGCACCGCTTTTTTGGAGTAAATCAGCAATTAATTTTGCCGAAATTGCTACCCTTGGTTCATCTTTTCTATCTTGCCGGGCATAACCAAAATAAGGAATTACTGCCGTGATTCTTCCTGCCGAGGCTCTTTTTAAGGCATCCAGAAATAAGAAGCATTCTAATAAATTCTCGGCTGGTGGATTTGTTGGCTGAACCAAAAAGACATCGCAACCGCGCACACTCTCTTCAATCTTTAAATAGATTTCACCATCAGCAAAATTATAAATAGTTACTTTTCCCAATGGCAATTTTAAAATCTCACAAATCTTTTGGGCTAATTGAGGATTAGCCCTGCCGGTAAAAATTTTTAATTCATTCTCTTTCATTTTTTAAAAAATGGCTGGGGCGGGAGGATTCGAACCTCCACAACAGGATCCAAAATCCTGGGTCCTGCCCATTAGACGACGCCCCAGAAAACTCTCCACTGCCAAAACTTCTATTCCTTTCTCTTTTAATAAATCTTTTACTTTTTTTTGTTCTTCTCTATCTCTCACCCAAAGATAGATACCACTTCCTGTACCGGTTAATATCGGTGTTAAATTTAACTCTTCCATTTTATTTATAACCTCTTTAATCTCTTTATAATGCTCACAAATTAAATTTTGAAAATCATTCTTTAAATATTTAAATACTTTCTTATACTGCTTCTTCTTTAATAAAGGTATTAAAATTTTAAGGGAAAAATCGTGTTTTGTCAATTTGGTATAGTTATATGCCCATTTAGTAGAAATAGCAGTTTTGGGAAAATAAAGAAGGAAATATAATTTAGGAATTTTGATTTTTTCTAAAATTTCGCCGCGACCGGAAGCAAAAGAAGGTTTTGGGTCAATAAAAAAAGGGACATCCATTCCAATATTCTCTGCCAATTTATAAAGTTCTTTTTTTTGAGCAACCTTTCCAAAAAGCTCATTCAAAAAATAAAGAGTTGCACCAGCATCTGATGAGCCGCCACCTAAACCATAGCCAATGGGAATATTTTTCTTTAAAATAATCCTTACCCCTTTTTTTATATTAAAAGTATCCAAAAATAATTTTGCTGCTTTATAAACCAAATTATCCTTCTTTTTTATTCTCTTACCGACTACTTTAATAATAATTTTCTTTTCTTTTAAGGGAGAAAAAGAGAGTTCATCAAATAGATTTATTGGGATTAAAATTGTTTCAATATTATGATAGCCATCTTCTCTTTTGTTTAATATAAATAAGCCAAAATTTATTTTCGCTGGTGTTATAACCCGCAAATTGGACATTTTATTTCAATGTTTGGTGCCGGAATTGGATGATCTTCCCTTGAAAAATTGGGATTATCCTTATATTGATGAAAGTATTTACATTCTAAAAGATAGCCCTCTTTAGAACTAACAACATATTCGTAAGAAAAAAATTTACCTTTGTCAATATATTTTTTTAATTCCTTTGCCAAATCCTCGTCACTCCGACCGACATAAATCACTTCTTTCTTTTCGTTATGAATGAGAAAAACACCAATTCTTTTTGGATAAATTAATAAACCAATCTGCAGCAAAGTTAACGGATAAGGACCACGCAATTTTATTTAAAAAATCCCATTTTAATAACACCACCTAACCCCTTTTCTTTTACTTCCGAATTAAAGATCACATAATCAGGCATTCCTACTGCCGAAGATAATAAAGAAAAATAGGTAGAAAGGGAAAGATTCTCTAAATTTGTTCCCGAGGAAACTAATATCAACTTATTTCGGTTTAAAGGATTGAAATAGATAAAACGATAAGCACAATTATCTTTCAAATCTCCAAAAATCTTTTTCTTAATTTTCTTTATACCCAATTTTTCTGCCAAATAATTATAATTTTCATCACCAAAGATTATTAAATTATAATTTTTTATTATCTCATTATTTATTAAAGTATCGGGCAAAATTCGGCAATAACCATTACCATAACGATACCAAAGATAACTTTCTCTCAATGCTTGAAAATAAGTTATTTTGTAAGCAGTATCCGATTTTGTTGAGTAAACCAAAATAAAAGGTGAAAAATAAGCCTTCTTCATTGTTCTTAAAAATTCCCTTTCTATTTTCCTTTCCTTCTTTATCTGCCAGTTTTTATTCTTTACTAAATAAAAGGGTGAAAAGGGAGAGATTTTTAGAATATCTTTATTAATTTTAATATATATATTTTTCTTATCTTTTAATTCCGGAATTAAATAGATTTTTAAAATCTTAATATTGTTTGTGCTTATAAATATTGTTTCATTTTTAATCTCGCAAGAAATTTTTATCTCTCTCCCAAATTCCTCTTCTTTTAAAATCTCAATCCAATAACTTTTATTACTGATATCTAAATCATAAGTTTTAAAAATAATCTTTTTAGGAAATACTTCTCTTTTTTTCTCTTTAAAGAAAGAAATAATTTCGGGATCATCAACACAGACGATATTGGTATCAGGTAAATTATACCAATGTTTTACGTTGGGAACTTCTTTATATATCTTTTTAAAACCTAATCTTTCTAATTCAAAGTTGAAAAACCGACCAAAAAGGGTTGGCACATTATCATCCAAAGAGCCATGAAAGATAAAAATTGGTAAGGAATGAAGATTTTCTAAATAATAGATTGTTTGGTAGGTTTTTAAGATTTTATCTCGGAGAGCAATTATTTCTGGATCAGCATAAATTAAACTTCTTTGGAAAAGCCAGGGCACATACGATTGGTGAGAAATCCAGCCGGCACCAGGAGCAATTGCCGCAAATAAAGAGGGATTTAATACTCCAAACACCCAACAGCCATGCCCTCCCATTGAATGACCAGTTAAATATATCCTATTGGTATCAATTGGATAATTTTTTATTATATATTCTAAAACTTCCTTACAATCTAAATATCCCCAATCTTCCCAATCAAAACCAAAAGGTCTTCTATTAGTTGGACAAGCGACAAAAGCAAAATCTTTTTTAGAATAGACTTTACAAAGACCGATTGCCTCAACACCAGCACCATGTAATGAATAGATTAAACCATACTTTTCCTTTTCATTAAAACCTTTCGGATAGGAGAGCGCAAAATATTGACAAGAAGAATCAATTTGAGAGATAAAAGTTATTGAGTGAGGCAAAGTTTCTGAAGTGATATAAATTTTAAAGGAATCCCTTATTTTCTCCTCTTTTGTCTCAATCAAGAGGGAGAGATAAATTAAGGAATCATTAAGATTTATTTTTTTATTATCAATTTTTAATTCTATTGGAAATTTTATAATAGAAAAGGGTAACAAAGATTTATTCTCTTCTTTTATCAATTCATCTTTTAAATAAAATTTAAGTTTAAAATCAAGTTTTTCTTCGGTATTATTTAGAAAAGGAATTCCTAAGAGAAGTCGCTGCTCTTTTTGCTCTTTTAAGATATCAGGCTTTGTAATATCTTCTTTAATAAGGATAATCTTATTTTTTGGTTGAAAGATAATAAATTTAAAACTCCTTTCGCCATAACCACTTACTTTTAAGAAAATGGAATTCTTACCCTTTTTAAATTTTACTGGTATTCTAAAAAAATTATGACCATAGACATCGCCCAGATAACCCTTACCATTAATAAAAAAACTACCAACCCTTTCTGCCATTACCAGCATTATTTTATCTTCTTCCATTTCTATTTCCGTATAGGCATAGGTTAGATTTAAAATAACACTAAAACCATAAAATTGAATTAAACTATCCCAAAGGACATTACTAAAAGAAAATTTTACATTTCCTTCACTATCAGAAAAAGTAGACTGCCAATTTGTGTAACCTCCTTGGGCTAAAACTGTTGGAAATTTTTTAGTTGTGTCAATTCCGAAATAAAAATCCTCTTCTTTAATCCCACTAATTCCTTCTCGGGGAGCAATTAAAAAGGGTCCTAAATAATACCATTTTTCAGGAATTATTGTATCCCTTAATTGAAGAAGAAAGAAGAATAGAAATAACACCATAAATTATAATTTTTAAGGTTGTTAAGTCAATAATTAAATTTTTAAATTCTTTTTTTAGAAATTAGTAAGTGTAAAATTTATTATACCATTTTAAGGCAAGTCTTATTGCCGTCATCATACTTTTTTCATCTGCTAGATTTTTACCAGCAATATCTAAGCCAACGCCGTGCAAAGGTGAAGTTCTAATAAAAGGTAATCCTAAAGTGATATTTACTCCTTTTCTTTCGCTTAATAATTTTGCTGGTATCATTCCTTGATCATGATATAAAGCAACATAACCATCATAATTTCCTAAAAGATAGGGTAATGAATCGGCTGGTTTTATGTCATAATAGCCGGGAAATTGGGCAATTCTTTTAATTACCTTTTTTATTATTTCTTCTTCACCTAAACTAAATTCAAAAAGATGGGGATTAAAAGAAAAGAAAAGAATCCTTGGTTTTTTAATATTTTCAATTTTAGAAAGGAATTGGTATAATAATAAGGCAGTGTTATAAATTTTTTCAAAAGTTAATTCTTTTCTAACCCTTGCCAATGGCAAATGTAAAGTAACAAAAACAACTTTAAAATATTTAGTATAAGCAAGAAGAGAATAATTTTTTATACCAAAACTTTGTGCTAAAAATTCCGTATGACCGGGATATTTAAATCCAATTTTCTTTAAATTCTCTTTTGATATAGGTGCAGTTATAATTCCCAAAAATTTCTTTTCTCTGATTAAAGAGATAGCGATTTCTAACGAATTTAATGTATAATTGGCGGTTTTTTTTGTTGGTATACCAAATTGGAAATCAATATCTTTTAGTAATTCTAAAAGATAGGGTTCATAATCAACTTTTAATTTTAATATCCTTTTTGTCTTCTCTAAGACTCCTTTTGAACCAATTATTTTTATCTTATTTGGTGAAAAATATCTTATTGCTTTTAAAACTATCTCTGGTCCAATTCCGGCGATTTCGCCTAAAGTGATTAAGAGCAATTATTTCACTTTATATCCGATTAATTCTTGAGTTTCGTAACCGGTAATTTCTAATTTTATAAGCCCAACACCAGTTTTTATCCAAAGATTGCCACTTAAAGTTAATAAAGTTTGCCATCGATTAGTAGAAGAATACCATAATTTTAAAATAGCAACCATCTGGGTCCGATAACAGTTTTTAAAACTGCCAGCCAAAACACTCACATTCTCTTGAGAAATAATGGTGTATTCAGTTTTCATTGATATAGAATCATTTATCCCATCAAAATCAAAATCATCCTCTTCGCTCTTTTCTTCGTAGCCAACCCAATTGTCACCAATTTTTGGCTTTTCAGGAAAAACCTTCTCCTTAATAGCATCTTCTGGATAATAAAACCATAAATAACCATTTTTATAATAGTAAATTCCATTGGTATCATTATCATAAGAAGAGAAAACAACATAACCATCAACTCCTTCAATCGTTTGCTTGCCAATAATCTTTAAAGTATCAATATAAGTAGCCGGTGATTTAGAAAGTTTTGGGAAAAGATAAGATTTTAAATTTTTTAGCGAAAATTGAGATTGGGTTGTAACTTGATAAGCCCACCAATTATCAACCGCTAAAGGCATTACTTCTTCTTCTTTTTTAAATAGAGAGCAACTTAGAAAGATTAAAAAAATAAAAACCATTAATTTCTTCATCTTTCCTCCTTGAGTATAGAACATTGGAAATTTTATTAAAAATTTTTAAAAATGTCAATAAGTATGTAATGTTCCTGTTTTTCTTGTTTTTTTATCAATAAGATAAAAAACTATCAACCCAAAACTAATCCAAATAATTGTTAACAAAAATAATCTTAAATAAATTGTTGATAAAGGAATTTCTAATCTTTCATTAAGAAGGAAGTGCCTGGTAGCAATAATTCCGTAAGTTGAAGGGATAAAATAAGATGCCTTTCTTAAAAAAATCGGCAACACAGCCAAAGGATAAGCAATAGGAGTAATTACCATCATTATTCCCGAAAGGGCTTCGGATACTAACCAACCTTGTTTTAAAGTAAGAGTTAAACCAGCAATCATCATTCCAAAACCATATAAAGATAAAATCATTAAGGCGACAACAATTAAAGAAGGTAAAATTCCTGAAAGATTAAAAGATAAAGTAAAAATGAGATTAATAATGATTATTTGAAATAATAAAATCAATGTTTGGTGAAGGGTAGAATGGAGCGCCATTCCCAAAGTAAAAACCCATCGAGGAACTGGTGTAGAAAACACTTGCTCTAAAGTTCCGTAGTATTGCTCCTTCCTTAAAGAAAATCCCATTGCCCATAATGCCATATTCATGAAACCAATAAAAATATAACCAAGTAAGATAAAACTCACAATATCACCCATCCCAGTCAATCTTTTCAATTCTTGAGATTCCCGACCACCAACAATTGCTATTCCATAAAGCAAATAGGGTAAAAGATAAACTATTGGGTCAATAAAGGTTCTTAAAAAATCTGTCTTATAAGATAATTCAATCTTCCATTCTTTTATATTTTCTGCCCAGATTGCTTTTAAATATTTTTTCGTTTTCTTTATCATCTTTAATAAGTACCGATAGTTCCCAATTCTCTTGTCTTTTTCTCTAAAAATCTAAATAGAAAAATTGCTAAAGCAATTAAAACAATGTCAATAATTCCTAATATTAAAATAATTTGGGAAAGAGAATAAATATTTTTATTTAATAAAATAATTGCTCGAATTGCTATTAAGGCATATGTTAGAGGAATGAAACTGGCGATAAATTTCGTTATTGGATTTATCTCTACCGGATAACGAATTGGTGAGAAAAGATAGAATATCCATTCTAAGGTTCTTATCCAGCCTTCCACTTCTTTTAATAATAGAGTAAAACCAGCAAAAGCAATCGCAAAACCATAAAAACCAATTAAAAGCAAAAGAATTATCAAAATTATTGGCAAAAGTTTCGGTAAGGTAACTTTTACTCCTAAAATTAAAACAATAACCAAAGCCTGAATAAACACAGTAATTGTCGCGTAAACAAATTCGGTTAAAGTCTTACCAATAAGAAGAACTAAGGGATTAGTCGGTGATAAAATAAGATATTCCAAAGTTCCCCAATAGGTTTCTTCTCTTAGAGAATTACCAACTCCCCAAAGACCAGAAAAAACATAAGTAGAAACAATTGAACCAAGAAGTAAAAAAGCTAAATAATTTCCGCTGCCCGTTAACTCTTTAAAAGGAATTGAAGAAAAACTACCGACTAATGCCTTTCCTTGAAAAATAAAAGGCAAGACCCATATTAAAGGAAAAATGGTAAAGAAAAGGAAAATAATGGGGTAACTAAGCCAAATTTTTGTTAACTTAACAAACTCATAATAGATGACATTCAAATTTCTTTTCAACATTTTCTATTTTACTTTCTCTCTTAAAATTTCGCATCTACCTTTTGCCTTTTGATAAACTTCGGTACAAAGTCGATACAACTCATTCCTTTTCTCCTCTTTGGCCTTTTCCAATTCTTTAAGAAGTTCTTCTCCTCTTTTAATTTCTTCTTTTAATAATTTTATCTCTTCTGATATTGATTTTCTTTTTAATTTAGCAAAATTTTCCAAAGAATCAACCTTCAATTTTAAACGCTTCAATTTTTCTTCATAAAGTTCAATAACCCTTTTGCTCAACATTTTGGTATTTATCTCTTCTTTATTAATTTGGCTAAAGAATTCACGATAATTAACATAAAAATAAACTAAAAGCAAAATAAAAATCCCTAAAAGAAAAAAAACAATCGCTCTCATATTACTCTTTTATTACAATATTAACCAACTTCTTGGGAACGTAAATAATCTTCACAATCTCTTTCCCTTTTACCAATTCTTTTATTCTTTCATTTTCTAAAGCCAAGTTTTTTATTATCTCTTCCTTCTCTTCTCTAAAAACTTCAATTTTCGCTCTTATTTTACCATTAATTTGAATCGGAATCTCAATCTTTTCAAAATATATTGCCTCTTTATCATATTGTGGAAAACTACTTTCCACTAAAAAATTTTTAAATCCACATCTCTCATTAATCTCTTCAGCAATATGAGGAGCAAAGGGTGAAAGTAATTGATAAAAAATATAAAGGGAATAATAATAAACTTCTTTTTTGTCTTCAAACTTATATAAATCATTAAGGAACTCCATTAGGGAAGCAATCGCCGTATTAAATTGAAAGTTTTCCATATCTTCAGTAACCTTTTTGATTGTTTGATTTAATCTAATATAAAGATATTTATCTTTTTCATTTTTAATTGATGGTTTTTTATCAGATACTTTAAAATTATTTAATTCGTATAAACGCCAAACTCTTTCTAAAAATCTTTTAACTCCGTTTACAATCTCTTCTGACCATTCCATATCCTTTTCGGGTGGCGCTGCAAATAATATTGTCAAACGGGCGATATCAGCGCTATATTCTTTTAAAAATTCACCAACCCAAACACCGTGTTTTTGAGAAGAGGACATAACTTTTCCTTTATATAAAACCATACCTTGAGTAAAAAGAGAAGCACAAGGTTCATCATAAGCACACAATCCTAAGTCATACAAAACTTTTGTAAAAAATCGAAAATAGATTAAATGACCAGTTGCGTGCTCAATACCGCCAATATATTTATCTATTGGTAACCAATATTTTGTATCTTCATAACTAAAAGGTTTTTCATTATTATGAGGGTCTAGATATCTCAAAAAATACCAAGAGGAATCAACAAAAGTATCCATTGTATCCGGATCTCTTTTTGCTTTTCTACCACATTTTGGACAGGTAGTGTTAATAAATTCTTCAATTCCTGCAAGTACTGATTTTCCTTTTGGTAGATAATCTTTCACATCTTTTGGCAAAACAACTGGCAGGTTTTCTTCTTTTTCGGGAATAATTCCACAATTCTCACAGTGAATCATGGGAATTGGTGTTCCCCAATATCTTTGACGAGAAATCAACCAATCCTTTAACCGATAATTTATTTTTTTTCTACCAATACCTTTCTCTTCTAAAAACTTAATTATTCTATCTATCCCTTCTTTAGAAGATAACCCACTAAAAATACCCGAATTTACCATTATTCCTTCTTCTTCAAAAGCTTTTTCCATATTTTCAACTTTTATCTCTTTTCCGTAAGGATTAATTACCACTTTAATTGGTAAATTATATTTTTTAGCAAATTCAAAATCTCTTTGGTCATGAGCGGGAACCGCCATAATTGCACCGGTTCCATAAGTGGCTAAAACATAATCGGCAACAAAAATTGGTATTTTCTCATTTGTTAACGGGTTTATTGCATATTTATTAATAAAAATTCCTCTCTTTTCTCTACCAATTGCTGTTCTTTCAATTTCGGAAATCCTTAAAACTTCTTTTTTAAAGTGATAAACTTCATCCTCTTTTCCAGTTCCTTTAATTAATTCATCTAAAATTTCTGCTTCGGGAGCGACCGCCATAAAAGTAACTCCAAAGAGAGTATCTGGCCGAGTAGTAAAAATTTTTAGATATCCGCCACCAACAATTGGAAAATCAACCTCAACCCCTTCACTTTTACCAATCCAATTTCTTTGCATTATTTTAACATTCTCCGGCCAATCTAATTTATCTAAATCTTGTAAAAGTCTTTCAGAATAAGCAGTAATTCTGAAAAACCATTGCTCTAATTCCTTTTTCTCAATAATACTTTGGCAAGTTTTCCGATAACACCTACCATCAACAACTTGCTCATTGGCTAAAACAGTTTGGCAACCTGGACACCAATTAACATATGCCTTTTTTCGATAGGCTAAACCATTCTCATAAAATTTAATAAAGAAAAATTGATTCCATTTATAATACTTTTCATCACAAGTCATTATCTCCTTTTCCCAATCATAACCGATACCCATCATTTTTAAATGTTTTCGGGAAATATCAATATTTTCTTTTGTCCACTCCCAAGGATGAATACCATGAATAATTGCTGCATTCTCTGCTGGTAACCCAAAAGCATCCCAACCAAAAGGATGTAATACATTATAACCAGTTTGTCTTTTATATCGAGCAATCACATCGCCAATTACATAATTTTTAACATGACCCATATGTAAATCACCTGAAGGATAAGGAAACATTACTAAACAATAATATTTTTTCCTTCCGTCTCTTTTTGTTTTAAATACTCCTTTTTCTTCCCATATTTTTTGCCATTTTTTTTCAATCTCTTGGAAATTCATATTTTCTCCCCCCAATTCAAAATTAATGCCTCTGGTTCACCTTCTCCTTTTTTTATCATTAAATCAATCTTATAAAGAGATTCTAATTTCTCTCGCAATTCACTTTCTTTGAAAGAAGAATAACCGCTCACTTTTTTAAAATAAATATTTAATAGTTGACTTGCTAAAGAAGCTATTAAATAAGGAATTTCCTCTCTTTTGGCACTTCCTAAATAACCGTAAAGACTTTTAAAAAATCTTTCTTTATCTTTATAAGTTATTGCTTCTAAAATACTCTTTAATTTTCCTTCAAAACTATAACCAACAAAATTCTCTATCAATTCCTCAGTAATTAATTTTTCCTTTAAATAAAGTTTTATTTTATTAAGTTCCGAATAGATTAAAGAATAATCTTCGCCACAAAGAAAAATTAAAAGTTCTAAGGCACCATTAGTTAAAATATATCCTTCCTCTTTAGTTTTTTCTATCAGATAAGTTTTTAAATTAGTTTTTGATAAGGGGTATAAATAAACAATATATTTTTCTAACTTATTTGTTTTAAAAAAGTTTTCATATTCTCTCTCTTTTTGTGGTGATTTTGCTAAATGAATTACCATCGTTTTATCTTTATTATTTTTCAAATTTTCAAAAAAGTTTGTGAGCGTTTCCTCTTTCTCTTTCTTTTTTCTTTTTTTAAATACTAAATCAAAATTTTTAATAAATCCTAATTTTATCTCTTCAAAAAAGGATGGTGAATTAAAATTTAAAAGGATATCCTTTAAAGAAAACTCTTTTAAATCATATTTTCGGTATAAATTACCTATATATTCTTCATTCTTAAAATAATGCTTTTTTAATGAGCAAAGAATGTCGTCAATTCGGGCATCTTCTTCTCCATAAAGTAAATAAAAAGGTTTAACATTACCAACTTTAATCTCTTTTAAAACAAGTTCGGTTTTTAAATAATTCATATAAAGATAAAAGGGGAGATGGTAAATTTATTCACCATCCCCCCTTCCTCCTTTTTATTAATGGAGAATAATTACTTTTTGGTAATAACCTTTTTCTTTAATAAAGTAAATTCCTTCTTTTTTGACTTTTAGGATTTTTTGACCATTAACATTAAATATCTGAAAATCCTTCAATTCTTTTAACTCATCTATCTTCATTACTACTTTTTCTAATTTTCTAACGGGAAGTGAAGAAATCTCTTCTGCCACGCCAGGCACCATTTCCACTACTGCCCTTATCATTACATCGTGCTTATCGGCAGTCCGATATTTTGCCCAACCAGTAGTATATTCCCAAGTTTGTCGGGAAGGGGTATTAAGTGTATCCATACCAAAAGATGGTTGATTAGCCACATTAGAAATTCCACCGACAAAAAAGCCTCCTTCATTTATCACTACTGCTGGTGAAACATTGATTGTGTACCATTGTTGAGTAGAAATTGTGGTTTGGGTAAGATATAATGTTTCACCTGGTGAATTATTTGGTCCGTTGTCTTTTAAAATTAATACAGCAATTGGTGTTGCCGAAGTTGCTGAAGCATAAATTTTTACTTGGGTAATCCGACAAGGATATCTAGGTGGAACAAAATGAGCACCATATCCACCCGGTCCGTTCCAAGCCCACATTCCATGAGGAGACATCAAATCTTCATATTTTAATTCACCGGGATAAGAAACAACCCTTGCTTCCAATCTAATTTGGTCATTATTGGGTACCATATCTCCTGTTAAATTGGTTTTAATATCAATAGCAAATTGGCCGGTAGAAGTTGGAATCCAGCGACGATTAAAAGTAATTTCTCTGATTTCTCCGGGACCCATCGCATCGATTGTTAAAGTATCTGCCAAAACGATTGTTCCAGCCGGCATACTTCTTACCCAACAATATACTTTAAAATTGTTGGCTGGCCGATTACCAGTATTTTTAATCGCTCCTTTTAAAAGAACAGTATCACCTTGATAAATAAATATGCCTTCTGACTGCTCATTCATCACATACCAACAAGCCATATCATTAACAATATAATTTGTTGATTCTGGCGGGAAAAAGATAATTGCTAAGTTAGCATGGGGTAAATTGTAATCCGGCAAACCAGCATGCATATAAGAAAGACCAACCTGTCCAACTACATTTTCAATACCAATGGTACTAGAACCGCTTGATCGCCAACCTCCATAAGGTTGACCATTTTGAATTAGATATTGGAATCTTATAATACTATCATTTTTAGAAAGGATAATTTGAAAAGAATTCATACCGCCAGTATTCCAAAAAGGCACTGAATCAAATTCAATAATACAGGTATCCCTGTTATTTGTCCAATACCATACTGAGCCACCTCTACTCGGGTCTAAATCACACATTAAAGGGGCTACAATATTATTTGGTCTATTAGGATTAGGAACATTTTGGAAAGGATGGGCAGAAAGAAAATTATCCTCAAAGGCAATATAACCGTTGGAACCTAAATAAAAACGATTTACCCGATACCAATAATAAGGAAAATCAAAACCGATAGGAAAAGGACCTACAACATTATCATCAGCCAAACCAGTTATCCTAGTTCCAATGCCGTGTATTGAAATCCAATTAAAAGTGGGCGCACCTGGACAAGTTGTATCACTATCTAACCAGCGATAACCATAAGCATCTGGTCCGCCACCCCCAAAGGAAGGTGTAAAAGATAAATTATTAGAAGATAGACTAATTAAAATCATTAATAATATATTTATCATATTTTTCCTCCTTTTTAACTAAATTTAATAGATTATAATCCATTTTTTACAAAAGTCAAATAAAGAAAAGTTATTTTAAAAGAAATCCAAAAATATCTTTACCAATAGCAACCTCCGGAATCTTTTTAATTCGTAATTTAAAGTCGTAGCGCCAAAGAGTTCCGAATTTTGAAAAATTAAAAATTCCTTCCCAACAATGAAGATCTTTCCAAATAGAGATGGAATAATCAGTAAATTTTTTCTCTTTCCCATTATAACCAAAAGAAAAATTAAATTTAATGGTAGAAAAATTTAAATAACCAGAATTTTGAACCATATGATAAGTTTTTGAGATAATATTGTTTAGTTTTATATTTAAACTACAAATCTTAAAAATTTCTCCTTCCCATTCCAGATTATTTGTCAAAATTGGTTCAAAAATATTTTCTTTAAAATTATATAGTAAAGAAAAACTGGAATTAAATTTAATATTTCTTTCTTCAAAAATTTTTACTTCTCCATTTATATTAATTGGAGATAAAGTCTTTTCTAACAGAGAATAACTACCACTAACATTTAGAATAAGGAAATCTCTTTTTATTTCCTCATTTTTTCTTAAATATTTAATATTAAAATTATTAACAATATTAAATCCTAAAAATATTGATTTTGGCTTTTCTTTAAAATTAGGGAGATTCCTTTTTACTTCTGGTTCATAATTTAAATTAATATTAGGGCTCAAAGTATGTAAAAATCCTTTTAAAGAGAATAAATTTAAAAAATATATCCGATAAAAAGTAATTCCTGAATTTATATAAATGGGATAATGGATGGTAGTTTTTATTGAATCTTTATAAAAATTCCATTCTTGAAAATAACCCAAATTTTCTGAAATATGCCAACTATTTAAAAATAATTGAGATAACCCAAAATTAGCATTAGTAGAAAAATTTGAGTATTCCTTTTTTATTTCACCTTTCATAATTTCTTTTCTCTTTTTGTAGGAAAAACTACCAAAGCGGAAATTTCTCAAAAAATTTGGAGTTAAAAAAAGGCCTAAATTTCCGGAAACTCTTTGTTCATAATTTTTTATTGTATCTTTTAAAAGAGCATAATAATTTTCCAATCTAAAAGAAGGAGAAAAATTGGCAAAATTTTTTATAACTCTTCGGGAAACTAAAGAGAAAGAAAGACTTGGTAAAAGGAAGTAATTTATATTATTTATAAAATCTTTTTTGTTTTCTAAATAAAGATTTCCTTGACCAAAATTTTTATAAGTTTTCTTTATATTCACCACTGAAGAAACTTCGCTTCTAAGCCATTCTATTTTCTCTTCAGCATAATCTTGAATAAATTTAGCATCGCTTTGATAATCAATTTTTGATGATAACTCAGTTTTAAAAAAAAATTTTGATGTGTGTTGAAGAATAAAAGAATAGCGTCTTTTTTTGGTTGGTGATTCACTAATAAAAGAACCAACAAACTGACCTTTACTAAGAGGAGAATAATCATAAATTCCTTCAACTTTTGGCATTATTCCCTTTTTTTGCATCAAATCTAAATAAAAAGTTAAGTCGGCATGTTCATTAATAACTAAATAATAGGCAAGCCTTTTAAAATAAAAACCCTCTTCTTTTGACCTTCCGGCGCGAAATGGTAAAAGACCAGATTTTCTTTTCTCTCCGATAGGAAAAAACCAAAAAGGCGCAGCTACAAAGGGCGGTTTTATTGTTAAAAAATGTAAACTTATTGGTTCCACAATCGCTATATCATCAATCAAAATTTTAACCTTTTGAGCAAAAAAATGATAATGAGAAGGATAAAATTCACAAGTAGTATAAGTACAGTTTACCGCGTGTAATACTTTTTCTCTTATTAACCAGATTTCATCTGCATAAAAATATCCATCGCCAATTTTTGTTCTTGCTTTTTTCATCATTCCCTTTTTATTGTTAACATTAAAATGTAACTCTTCACCAATAATTGTATCTTTTTGAGCAGAGAAGATAACCATATTATCTTTCTTATATGCCTTTAATATCTGATTTTTTAAATCATAAATAATTGAGCAGGCTTTTACTTCATATATAGAATATCTCACAAAAGAAGACTCAAGTAAAATAACCAATTCCTTATCAGGATAATAAAAAATTCTTTTGCCACCATAAAAAACCACTTCCGAAGTATCATTTTGAGAATAGAGAATTTTAAAGAAAATTAAAGATAATAAGAAAAGAAAACGACTATTCAATTACAATATTTTCTGGCATCAAATAAAGAATTCTTTCTTTTAATAAAGTAAAGATATTAACTTTGGGAAAAGAAAAAAGAAACTTTTTTTCTTCTTTCGGATATAAAACTATTTCTACTTCCTCATCTTTTTTAATTTTGGCTTCTTCTTTTACTATCTCAATTGCTTTTCTTAATGAACCAATTTTATCAATCAATCCAATTTCTTTTGCTTTATACCCACTCCACACCCTGCCTTGAGCAACAGAATCAACATATTCTTTATTTAATTTTCTTCCCTCACTTACTCGCGTAATAAATCTATCATACCACCATTCCAATTGTTTCATAAAAATCTCTCTTTCCTCTTTGGTATAAGGACGTAATTCTGTTTGAGCATCTGCCATATTTCCTCTTTTTAAATAGTCAAAATTAATTCCTAGTTTGTCTTCGTATAATTTTTTAGTAACCATTTTGATACTAAAAATACCGATTGAGCCGGTAATTGTAAAATTATTAGCGAGAATTTTTTTTGCTAAACAAGCAATATAATAACCACCAGAAGCAGCAACATTTCCCATAGAGACAATTACTGGTTTTTTCTCATTACATCTTTTAACAGCATTAGCAATTATTTCCGAAGCGCTCGCTGAACCACCGCCAGAATTTATTCTAAAAACAACTCCTTTAATTGATTTATCTTTTTCTAATCTATTAAAAACATCTTCCATTGTCTCTGAACCAATATATTTCCCACCAATTAATGGTGTTGGGTCGTAACCACTTTTCCCATCCACAATCACTCCCTCAGCAATTACTAAGGCAATTCTCTTTTTCTTCTTCAACCAATTTCTTTCTATTTCTTTTTCGCTTATATATTTTTCTATTTTCACCTTTTTAGTCTTAATATGTTTCTTTAAAAACTCTTCAACCTCCTTGGGATATAAAATCGTATCAACTAACCCAAATTTTTTTGCTAATTCTTCATTAAAATAACCATAATAATCTATTAGACTATCTAAATTTCTTCCTTTTATTCTTGTTTCTTTAATATTTTCTTTTACCTGTGAATAAATAATATCAAGAATTTCATTAAGTTGTGCTTTATCTTCTTCTGACATATTTTCTCGTGTAAATAATTCCTTTGCTGATTTATACTTACCAATCGCGAGGGTTTCTATTTCTATGCCAATTTTTTCTAATAAATTCTTTATATAGTACTTCTTTAACAAAACACCCGGAATAACAACTTCGCCGCCTTTATTTAAAATTAAATAATCAGCAAGCGAGACAAACGAATATTCCATCAAACTTTTATAATAATCAGCATAAAAAATAATCTTTTTCCCTTTATTTTTCATTTCTGAAAGAATTTCCCTTAATTCTTCATATTGGGCGGAAGAGAGATAATAATCTTTCAAGCGAATAAAAACGCCAATAACCTCTTCTTTTTTTAAAATCTCCTCTAAGTTTTTTATTAAAAGATAAAACCTTGGGATTCGTTTTCTAAAAAATAAAGATTGCTCATAATAATCTTCCTCATAATTACCTGAAAGAGTGATTTCTATCAATTTTTTTTGTTTTTTAAAAATTGTTGGATATCTTTCTTTTGATAAGAAAAATTCAATCTCTTTTACTTTTTTACTGTATTTTGAAGAAATTTTAAAATTGGGAAAAGAGAAACTTATTCCCAAATTAATATTTTTCTCTCTATCAAATTCTCCTTTTATCAAAAAACCATTAAGTATTTCTATTTCCGTTCCAAAAAGATACTGATGATTTTTATAATAATCAAAATAAAAATTTATTCTTTCACTGATTGGTCTTAAACCTATACCAAAATTAAAATCTTTTTTGAAATCATAATCAAAGGAAAAGGATAAAAAATTTGCGGGACGAAAAATAAATCCTGCTAAATGTTCTGATTCATTTAATTTTTCAACATATTTGTAACGATAACCTAAAAAGAAATTTTTGCTGATGGGTAAACCGATACCAAAGAAGTAATTATTTAAATTATTTTTCTTTTCAAAACCAAAGCCGAAATTATTTAAAGAAACTCCTATTTTTAAAAAAATATCCTGATTTATTATATTTTTTGAAAAATAAATTTCGTAACCCGAATTTATTCCTAAACCGCTTGGATTAAAAAAAATTGCTTTGCTTCTTTCAATATTGGTTAAATAACTAAAAAGATAAAAAAATAAGAACATATATTCTATAATAAAAAAAAATTAAAAAATGTCAATAAAATAAAAATGGGGGTGATAAGGCTCACCCCCAAAAAGCCATCCTTATATTCTAAGATTTAGTTAATTAGTTGTGAAGTACGAAGAAATTCCAATATGTTGGATCAAAGAAATCATCAGCGCCAGGAGAGATGTCATACATCGGATAATTCTCACCTACTTCGTTCAATCTTCCCCAACCAGCAATTCCATATTCTTGGGCTGCCCCAGTGCCAGGGTCATAATAAACACCAATGTGAATCGTCCCAGAAACTTCTGCTACACCTTCCCACTCAAGATAGGGACATTCATCAGCACCACCCCATGTTATTGCGTTCAAGCCCGGCTCTTCAAACTCTTGTTCGCCATAGAAAAGATCTTCTCCTGGAGATTCTTCACTATTATAAGTAAGACCAGTATAAGGATTGGTGGGGAAATTACCATATTTACCATCAATCAATGGGTCTCCGCCAGGGAAATAATAAGCCATTAATCCATCTGGTTCCATCGCTCCTGCTAAATCCGAAG
>CALHQW010000028.1 GCA_938040315.1 uncultured bacterium | reverse complement strand
AGCACCTCTTGCAACCGCCTCATTGCCACTTAATAAAGCCTTATTCATAAAAAAAAATTATAATAAACTTATTATAAAAAGTCAAAAATTAATGGGAAAATTTATTTAGAGGAAGTCTAATTACTGTTTACATTTATTAATAATTACCTTTTTTAAGGGAAAGTTTTCCTTTGCTTTTGATTGGAAATCGAGGAAAAGCGTGTAATTGTGGCTAAAACTTGACCAGATATTGCTATTATAAAAATCCTACAAAAATTAATCTAAGCAATATATAATAGCACAATTTAATGATAACTATTTTTTATTTTGGCAACTTTATATTCCAAATTAAGTAGGTATTATATTAAAAAGAGGTAAAAGCCTTATAATAAAAGGCGACTTAGGCTTTTAATAAAAAAACGACTAAGGCTTATTAATAAAATGAGAAAACAGCATTTTGGAAAAATTAGAAAGCCGCTTATTTATAAAAAGGGTTTGCCACTTTTTATTTTTCATATTTGGTTGCCCTACAGGGTATCGCTCCCCTCTACCCTCCCATCTTTTTGTCCTCTTTAAAAATCTTATTTTGTTTATTCTGGGAAGAAAATATAACAGAAATCCTTTTAAATTCAACTACTAATATACAATATAGTTCTTTTTTTGAAAAATAGCAAGAAAAAAAATTGAAAAATTTTGTAGCATCTGATAATTTAAACTGCTGAAGGTTATAATTTCTTATTTATGGTCCTAACTTTATGAAACCAGGATTTAAGTTCTTCTATTTCTTTTCTCTCTTTTTCATTAAGGGATGGAAAGATTATGTTGTTTGTTAATAAAGGTTCATCAATAAAAGATAAATTTTCTCCTATTTTGGTATAAGGGATTGGTGAATATTCTGCTAAATGGATTTTCACTTTTAATGGTAATAAAAACTCAATACTTTTTTTGATTGTGGAAATAGGTTGGTTTGGTAAGCCAATTAATAAATAAACCTCAATCTCCTCGGGTGAAAAACCAACATTTATTAAGTTATTATAAGCCTTTAAAAATTCATCAGTCTTTACTTTGTTGCCCAGTTTTATCTGTAATTCAAGATCCGTCGTCTCTAAACTTAAATAGATAGTTTTAAAATTGGCTTTTTTCATTAAATAGGCAATTTCTTCATCTAAATATCTTGGATGAAGCCCATTTGGTGTGTGAAAGTTTAGTGCTAATTTTTCTTCAATTATCAATTTCAATAATTTTTTAAACTCAGGATTTAAAAGTAAGGCATCATCATAAAAGACGATATTTTTTATTCCCCTCTTTTGATAATCTTTTATCTCTTCTAATACCTCTTCACTTCTTCTTGTTTGATAACCTCTAGTTAAATACCCAACTGCACAATAGGGACAATTGAAAGGACAACCAAGAGAAGTTAAAATACAGACATAGTCAAGTTTTTGATATAAATCATAAGCAGGATAGGGAAGAGAGAAGAAATCTTTTTTTGGCAAATTATCAAAATATTTAGGAAGTTCCTCTTCAAATCTTCCTTTGATTACGAGGTCGGCTTGGGAATATCTTTTAGCATGTTCATAATATAAAGTTGGATAAATGCCACCAAGGATGATTGGTGAGTTAAATCTCTCTTTGAGAATTTTTATCATCTCAAAAGTTCCTAAATACCAATAACTCATTACTGAAGTTAGAAAGATATAATCAGGCTCTTTTATATCTTCAATAACCTCATTAAATATCTCAATCGGCATTCCATATCTTTTATATCTTCTTTTAATATTTTTATAAACTAAGGGCTTTTCAATAAAGGTGTAGGGAAACTTTCCTCTTCCGTAAGGGTCTTTCTTTATCTTAAAGTTTTTTAAAATTAATGGATGGTTTCTATCAAGGCAGTCAATAAAATCAATCTGAAAGTTATTTTCTCTTAAATAACTGGCCAAATATAAAAGTCCTAAGGGCTTTAAAAAGAAATCATATGCCTTAAAATCATAAATCCAAGGATTGATAAGTAATGCCCTTTTCAAAAGTATAAAGAAGAATAAAGATGGAAAAGAATAAGTCTTTTGTTTAAGTTATATTCACATTCTTCATAAATTTGGTTTAGTTTATAAAGGGAATTAATAATTTCTTCGTAAGTTTTTCTTTCAGCAAGATATTTTAATTTTGGCTCTATTTCCCAGAGGTTAAGATAGTCTAATTTTTGATATAGTAAACTTCGATAAAGAAGGATCAAATCTTTGATGAGATTAACAATCCCATCATAATCCAATTCGCTATATTTCTCATAAAAATTTCTAAAAAAATAATAGGCACTTTCTTTTCTTCTAAATTCAATAAATTTTATTATTTCTTCTTTAAAAATTTTTTCTCCTCGCTCTGCCAGTTCAATTGCTTCCCTTAAACTGCCAAAACTGAATAGACTTGCCCTTTTAGCAATCTCTCTTTTATAACCTTTATTAAGAAGATAATTTTCAATATCTTTTATTGATAGTGGAGAGAATTTTAGAAGATAACAGCGCGAAAGAATAGTTGTTGGTAATTTATGGAGTTGGGAGGTGGTTAAAATAAAGAATACTTTTTCTGGCGGTTCTTCTAGGGTTTTCAAAAAGGCATTGCTGGCTTCTTGGGTCATTTTTTCGGCTTCAAAAATTAAATAAATCTGATAATCAGAGACCTTCATTTTTATCCTTTCTTTTATTTCTTTTATTAAATCAATAGAAATAGTATCTTTTTTAGAACTTTCCGGCTTCTTTTCAAAAAGGCGATATTGGCTTCTTAATTCAAGTAACTCTTCATACTTCTCGTCATCCTTTATATCTTTGGGATTGATTAAGCCTGGAAAGAGAATATCTAAATAAGGGTATTCTAAATTTTCAATTGCTTTACAATGAGAACATTCGCCACAGGGAGCAATTTCACTATTAAGACAATTAAGATATTGAGCGAATACTAATGCCAAAGTTCTTTTACCAATTCCTTTCTTGCCATAAAAGATTAAGGAACGACAAAAGGGTTTATTTTTTAATTTCTTTAAAAATTCAATATTTTCTTTATGACCAATTATTTTCTGGAAATTATTTATTGGCTTAACCATTCTAAGGGATTAACCGGTTGTCCTTCTTTTCTTAATTCAAAATGGAGATAATCGGAAGAGAGCCCAATAACATCATTACTTTTTACCTCCTGATTCACCTTAACCGCAATTTCGGAAAGATTAGAATAGATAGTGTAATAACCATCGGTATGATCAATAATAATCGTATTGCCATAGCCTCGGAATCGATCAGCATAAACTACTCTGCCTGGTGCAATAGCAATAACCTTACTGCCAAATTCTGTCTGAATATCAATCCCTTGATTTTTTATCTTTGTTTGATATCGTTGATGGGTGAGACTGCCAAAATAACTGATCACTTTACCTTTTACTGGCCAGGGAAGATTATTTTTTTCTTTTTCTAAATAATGAGCGCCGGGTGGCAATCTTCTTTTTACTCTTTTCCTTTCCAGTTCAGCAATTAGAGCGGTCAATCTCTTTTCTGCTTCTTTCAGTTCTTTTTGTAATTTTTCTTGTTCTTTTTTTTCCGAAAGAATTTTATTCAAAAATTTTTTCTGTTCCTCTCTTTTTTCTTTCAATCGTTTTTCTTCCGCTTCTTTCTGCTCCTTTAAAGTTTTTACTTCTTCGTAAGCATTAAGTAATTCTCTTCTATCCTTTTCCAATTTCCTTTTTAAATTGGTTAATTCATAAATCTGGTTTTGATTTTCCTTAGCAATATAGTTTAGATTTACTAATTTAGAATAAACTTCTGGTAAAGAACGATTAGAAAAGTAAAGTTCTAAGGGCAGGCGGGTTTTAATCTTATATAAGAGGATAACCAATTTATCAATATCCTTTTCCTTTTCACTAATTTTTTTTTCGGTATTTTTAATATCTCTTTCAAGGTTAACAATCAAAACTTCGTAATTTTTTATTGTTTGATTAAATTGGTTAATTAATTTTTTTGTTAAATTGATCTTCTCTTCAACTGTTTCAATGATTTTTAAAACTCCTTTCTCTTTCTTTTTGAGATTTTCTAATTTTTCTTCTACTTTCTTTAATTTTTCCTTGATTGAAGAGAGTTCTTGTTTATTCTTCTCAATTTCTTCTAAAGTGACTCCTTCCTGGGCAAAGGTTACTAAAAAAAGAAATATAAAAAAGAAAAAGATTTTTTTCATTTTAATATTCGGTTTAAAGCAAGATTAGAACCAATTCCACCAAGAAAGGCACCAATAAGAATAGTAAAAATTAATAAAAGAATAGTTGGGAAACTTAATGTGATAGCACTTAAACTCATTATCCGATAAATAATAAATAAAAGAATAAAAGAGAAAATTCCACCTAAAACTCCTTCTAAGATTCCTTCTAAATAAAAGGGTGCCTTAATAAAATAATCTGTGGCACCAACCAATTGCATAATCTCAATCTCCCTTTGCCGATTGAAGAGGCTTTGTTCAATATTCTGAAAGATGATAAAGATAACCGAGAGAGCAACAACAATCAAAATTCCAATATCAATATAAATAATATTATTTAATACCTTCACTAATTTACTAATCAACTCTTCACCAGCCCAAACATCTTTTATTCCCGGAATTAATCTCAACTTATCTTCAATCCTTTTTATCTCATCTACCTGCTTTGCCTTGGGAGATATTCTTATCCGTAGTGATGGCGGTAGTGGATTACGATCAAGATTTTCTAAAAAACTTGCTTCTTCTTTTAGTTCTTCTTTCAAAATTTTTAAAGCCTCATCTTTCGAGATATACCTTATTTCTTCCACACCATTAATTAAACTAATTTTATCTTTTATCTCAGAAAAAGAAGTTTTCTCATCTAAAAAAGCATAAATTTCAATTTTATCATAAGCAATCTTTAAAGAGATAAAAAGATTATAAGTTAAGAGAAAAAATATTAAAATAATTAAAAGACAAAGACCAAAAGCAAAAGTTGATAATAAAAAGGATAAAGGTTTTTTTCTAATTCCTCTTAAACTTTCTTTAAAGATAAAACTAACCATCAACAATCTTGCCTTGGACAATATGTAATCTTCTTTTCTTTAATAGTTGGGGAAGTTCCGAATGGTGAGTTGCCATAACGACAGTTGTGCCCATTAAATTTATCTCTTTAAAAATATTGATAATCTCTTTGCTGGCTTCCTCATCAATATTACCAGTTGGTTCGTCAGCCAAAATTATTTCTGGATCCTTTACCAATGCGCGAGCAATCGCTACCTTCTGTTGTTCGCCGCCCGATAGTTGATAGGGATAACAATCCTTTTTGTGCATCAAACCTAAACGGGTTAAAATTCGCATAATCTTTTCTCTAATTTCATTCCCTTTCATATTAATTGCCTTTAAAACAAACTCCAAATTTTCATAAACTGTTCGGTCATAAAGCAATTTAAAATCTTGGAAAATAATCCCAATATTGCGACGATATAAGGAAATTTCCTTTTTTTTAATTGTGGCGATATTTTTATTATTGACAATTACTTTGCCAGCAGTGGGCAATTCTTCGGCATAGATAATTTTGAGAATAGTTGTCTTGCCAGCGCCGGTTGGACCAGTAATAAAAAGAAATTCTCCTCTTTCTACTGTAAAGGAGACATTATTTAAAGCGGTCCATTTGTTCTGATAGGTCTTGGAGACATTATCAAATTCAATCATTTATTTATTTTATAAAGAAATATTTAAAAGTCAATTAAATTAATAAAAGATATTGATTATAGTTGACTTTTGAGGAAAATTTTATAAAATTAAAATAGTTTTAAATTTAATTAAATTAAAAAGGAGGAAAGATGACGAACCTATTTGAAGAAGTGAAAAATATGATTGTGGAGAAACTACATGTGCCACCAGAAAAGATAACTGAGGATGCCCATTTTATAAATGATTTAGGCGCTGATTCTTTAGATATAACTACTTTGTTAATGGAAGTGAACGAAAAATACGGAATAGATATTCCGGACGAAGATGCCCAAAAACTTGATACGGTTGGTAAATTGATAAGTTATTTAAAAGAAAAATTAGGAGAGAAATAATCAGTGAAAAGAAGGGTTGTTGTTACTGGTTTAGGTGTTGTCTCTTCTTTAGGATTATCGGTTAAAGAATTTTTTGATAACTTATTAGAAGGGAAAAGTGGTGTTAGTAAAATAACTCGTTTTGATCCTTCTAACTTAGAGGTTCAATTTGCTGGCGAAATAAAAAATTTTCCCTTTATTGAAAGATTTGATATTAAACTGGCAAAAAGAACCGACCGGTTTACCCAGTATGCCTTATGGGCTTCTTTATCAGCGGTTGAGGATGCCAATTTAGACCTATCTAAAATAGATAAGACAAGGGCTGGAGTGATCATCGGTTCGGGAATGGGTGGTATTGAAACTTGGGAGATTGAACATCAGAAGTTTTTAAAGGATGGTCCGAAGAAGGTATCACCTTTACTTGTACCGATGATGATTCCTGATATGGCAAGTGGACAGGTATCTATCTATTTTGGCTTTAAAGGACCTAATTTCTGTGTTACTTCGGCTTGTGCCAGTGGTGCTCACGCAATTGGTGAAGCCTTTCGGTTGATAAAATCAGGAGATGCCGATTTGATAATTACTGGTGGCACGGAAGCACCAATCACTGGTTATTGTATAAGTAGTTTTGCCAATATGGGTGCTCTATCTAAAAGAAATGATGAACCAGAAAAGGCATCAAGACCTTTTGATAAAGATAGAAATGGATTTGTCTTGGGAGAAGGTTGCGGAGTTGTGATATTGGAAGAATTGAATAGTGCTTTAAAGAGAAATGCTAAAATCTATTGTGAAATCTGTGGTTATGGCGCTTCGGCTGATGCCTTCCATATTACCGCACCAGATGAAACTGGCGAAGGTGCTTATTATGCTATGGCTAATGCTTTAAAAGAAGCCGAACTTTCACCGATTGATATTGACTATGTGAATGCTCACGGTACTTCTACCAAATTGAACGATAAAGTAGAAGTGATGGCAATAAAAAAACTTTTTAAAGAGCATGCTTATAAACTATTGGTGAATTCTACCAAATCAATGATTGGTCATTTACTCGGCGGAGCCGGAGCAATTGAATTTGTTGTTACCTGTCTTTCGGTTTATCATAACAAAGTCCATCCAACAATCAATTTAGATAATCCCGATGAAGGAATGGATTTAGATTTTGTCCGGTTTCAAATGAAAGAAAAAGAGATATTTGCTGCAATTAATAACTCTTTTGGTTTTGGTGGTCATAATGCCTGTTTAGTAGTTAAAAAATTTGTTGGAGGATAAAATGTTTAATATTATTGTTTGTGTCAAACAAGTTCCTTCAACGGAAACTAAATTTAAAATTGATTCCCAAACTTCCTTAGTAGATTTAAAAGAGATTGAATGGGTGATAAATCCCTATGATGAATATGCCTTGGAAGAAGGTTTGAGAATAAAAGAAAAGTATGGTGGAAAAGTAACAGTAATTTCAGTTGGTGAAGAAAGAATAAAAACTGCCTTAAAAACTGCTTTGGCAATGGGCGTTGATGAGGTTTTTCATATAAAAACTGAAGATAGATTATTAGATTCTCAGACACCAGCCTATTTGACTTATCAATTTATCATAAAAGAAAATCTTAATTTTGATTTAATTCTCTGCGGAATAAAAGGGATTGATTATGATCAAGGAGTTTTTCCGATTAGTTTGGCAACTTTGTTGAAAATTCCTTTTGTAACTACAGCCATAAAAATTGAATTGGATAGCGAAAATAGAAAAGTTAAAATTTTTTCCGAATTGGAAAATGGAACAGAAATTTCAGAAACTTCTTTACCTTGTCTAATTACTTGTCAAAAAGGGTTAAATGAACCAAGATATCCCAGTTTAAGATTAATGATGCAAGCAAGTAAAAAACCAATACCAACAATTGAGGGAAGAGAATTAATTTCGGAGACTCCCAAATTTAATTTCCAAATTAATAAAATGTTCTTACCGCCACCCCGGAAAGCAGGAAAAATTTTAGAGGGTGAACCACAAGAAGTTGTTAAAGAACTTGTCCGTCTTCTCCGGGAAGAGGCAAAGGTTCTCTAATTTTCTTATGCTTAAAATTGGCATTGGTGGAAATCTGGGTAGTGGTAAATCAACGGTTGCTAAAATTTTGGCTTCTTTTGGTGGAAGAATAATTGATGCTGATGAGATTACCCATCAATTATTAAAAAAGAAGAAGATAATAAAAGAAATAGAAAAACTCTTTCCCGAAGCGGTTAAAAAAAAAGTCTTGAAAAATAAATTGGCAAATTTGGTATTCAATAATAAAGAGAATTATAAAAGATATTATAATTTAATAATGCCGGAAATTTTAAAAGAAATTGATAAAAGATTGAAAAAGAAAAAGGGTAAGTTTTTAATTGTTGATGCGCCATTATTATTTGAGACTGGATTATATAAAAAAATGGATTATAATATTTTAGTGACGGCACCCAAATCTTTAAAAATTTTTAGGATGATAAAAAGGGGATTTAAAAAGGAGGATATTTTACAAAGATTAAAATTTCAAATGCCTGATCGGGAATCAAAAAGGAAGGCTGATTTTGTAATTTTCAATAATAAAGATAAGAAAAGTTTAAAGGAAAAAGTTTTTAAAATTTTTAAATTAATATGGAGATAAGTAAATTAGCAATCAAAGATTTAAAATTAAAAGAAAATTTATTAAACTTTTCAACTCCTCGCCTTTTGGAATTGAAAGAGATTGAAAATTTGGCAAAAGATTTTGGTGAAAATATTTGTAAGAAGATCATTGGTAAAAAATTATCTCTTAAAGAAACTAAAAAAGATGCTAATTGTGTTTCTTATAATTTAAATAAAAATTACGAACTCCATTTTATTTTTGACGTTAACGAAACGAGAATTACCTTTGTGGGCAAAAAAAGTGAAGAAGCAAAAAAACTCTTTAGACTATTAAGAGAACAAAGAATTATTTTACCTAATCTTTATGAGATTCTTTCTAAAATAAAGGGCAATCTTTCCGAAATTATCGCTTCTCTTTTATGGCAGATTGGTGCAATAAAAGTAAGCATGGGAGATTTGAAACCCTATTTTAAAGTTGACGAAAGAAAGAATCGCAGTCCGATATATATTGATTTAAAAGGGTTACCCAATTATCCACCGATCTGTAATTTTATAATTAGTACTTCAGCCCTTATTTTATCAACCATTCAATTTGATTTCCTTTGTGGTATAGAAGCGGGAAGTATTACTTTAGCATCTTTGATTGCTCAATATCTTTCCAAACCAATGTTTTTTGCTCGAAGAGAGAAGCGATATCCGGAAGCACCAATCTTAGAAGGAATCAAATTGCCCGAACTTTACAAGAAGAAAGTGTTAATTGTTGATGACACAATCGTGAAAGGTTGGACAAAAATAAGAATAATTAATTTTGTTAGAGAGGCGGGTGGAATTTGTGATAGTTGTTTTGTTTTATTAGATAGAGAACAAGGAGGCGAAGAAGAATTAAGGAAAATTGGCGTAAAACTTTATTCTTTAACCAATTTATCAGCCCTTTTCTCTAAAAATATTCCCAAAGAAATAACTTTCATTACCGATGAAGAAGAGGAGGAAATAGCAAAATATTTAAAAGATCCCGAAGGTTGGCATAAAGAAAAAGGATTTACTTATCATCGTTTAACACCCAGATAAAAAATTATTTTAAAAGAATAATTTCAATCTTATTTATTTTATTAAAAATATCTTTTTGAAAATGGGGATAGATTTTAAGAGAATTTTTATTTAAAATTACTTTCTTTTTTATTTCCTCTTCTAAAATTTTTGTTTGTTCTAATAAATAATTCTCTTTTTTGGTATAAAAATTTATTATTATTTCCTTTGGTAAATTCTGCTTAATAATATTACAAATCTCTTCAATTATCTCCTTGCCCTTTTCTTCCCTTTCACCAGTTTCCGATTGAAAAATTCTTTCCGGATTTATTATAATAACTTTTTTTATCCTTTTCTTGATAAATTAATCCATCAAAAGAGAAGAGAGGAGTTAAAATTTTTGTTTGGTTACCTAAAAAATCATAGGCAATAAAGATTGCGTAATAAATTTCATCAACATTCAAATAATCACCCTTTTCTTTTTTTAAATCCCAATAGATTGCTTTAGGCACTTCTCCTTTACCATTTATTTTCTTAATGATTTCACCCTTTTGGGAATAGATTATTAATTCCCAATTTTTTATTCCCTTTTCAAATTCGGGCAAAAATATTATCAAATTCTCTTTCAAAATCTTTTCTTTTAAAGGTAATCGAAGATAAGGAAAGTTTAAAAGAGAATAAGAGAGAAAGATTGAATCAGTAAATTTTATTATTTCTTTATTAAGTTCAATATCTTTAAGAGAAAATTTCTCCGTTAGAAGATCAAAGGGATCTATTTTGGGTATTCTTAAAATTTTCCTTTCGTTAATAGTTAGTCTTTTTTCTCCTTTAATTATTTCTTCACCAATTTCGTAAGATTTTTTTTAATTTTAGGCTATCAATTTGTAAAATTAAGAGAAATATAATAAGAGAATTCATGATAATTCAAATCTAAATTTAATAATTCCCCATTGGGTTTCTTTTTTAGCATTTTCTTCTAAAGGAGCAAAAAGCCATTCTCTTATTGCTTCCATAACAATTTTATCTAATTGGGGATATCCACTCGTTTCCACAATTTCAATATTATCTTCTACCTTTCCCTCCGGAGTTACCCAGATCTTCAAAATTACCAAACCGCTAATTCCCTTTTCTATTGCCCAATTTGGATATTTAGGTAAAAACTTCTTTAAAATTTTTCTTTCAGATATTTGACCAGCAATTGCAATTTCTGTTTGTTTTTTTTCTTGAGTTGGTATTGGTATTTTTAACTCTTCGTTATCTTTTTCCTGCCATTCTATTTTTTTATCTTTTTTTTTAAATTCCTGGTCTCTAAATTTATCGGCTCCTTTTCCTCCTGATAAATACCAAGATTAATTCCACTAATTTTTTCTCGGCTGACCAATTTTATCGGTTCTTCTTTCAAAATTTCTTCAATTGTTTTTGTTGTTCCTTTATCAGGACTAATTTTAATTACATCCATTCCTTCTTCTTTTCCTAAAGAAAAATAATTTAAATTTATCTTTCCCCGACTCATTTCTATTCCTTTCGTTAAATCAATCGGTGAAATTTCTGTTTCTTCTTCTGATTTTTTAATTTCCTTATTATCCGCTAAATTTTCTTGGATCTTTTTTGTTGGTTTTATTATTTTTGCTACTTCCGGTCGATAAGATTGATCAACAAAGGTTATTTCCCTTAAATCTTCATAAATAGTCTCTTTTTCTTTCAATTGGCTAAAAAGAAAAAGTAAGAGAAAATGGGTAACAACGGAAAGAAGGAGAGCGATATCAATGGTTTTAATTTTATTCATTTCTTTCCTTCTTTTTTGTACCGCAAACAATCCTTTTTGCTCCGGTTTCTTTAGCAATAGCAATAATTGAAATTACCTCTCCATAACTTATTTCTTTATCTGCTCTAATCACAACTAAACGATAAGGATCTTCTTCCAATTCATCTTCAATTTCTTCCTTTAAAATATTTAAAGATACCGGAATATCATTTAGATATAATTTTTTATTCTTAGTTAAAGAGATAACAATTTCGTTTTCTACTTTTCTTTCAGCAGTATTTGCTTTTGAGACATCCACGGGCGTTTTAGAATAACTGATGACCATCGGAGCAACCATAATCATCATTATCACCATTAACAAACCAACACAAGCAACGGGCAAAACATTTATATTTAATATTCTCATTTTTTTCTTATTAGTGTTAATTCTTTCGCTTCACTTTCTTTACAAATATCAAGAATTTTTATTACCTTTTCATATTTTACTTCAGTATCAGCACCAATCAATACTTTTTTTCTAAACTTCTTAATAATAATTGGAGTAAGAGAATTTTTAAACCTTTTAAATCTACTTTCTTTTCATTTAAAATTATTTCATCTTTTTTGTTAAATAGATACTTATTTTAATCTCTTTTTCTAACGAACTATTTTCACTTTTGGCTAATTTTGCTTGGGAAACAAAAATGCCCGATTCAAAGAAATAGGGAAGGGCAACAATAAAGCCAATAACTAAGGTCAAAGCGATGTCAACTAAGGAAGTGATGTTTAACTCTGCTAAATTACTTTTTCTTTTTAATAATTTTTTTCTTAACATCTAAAATTTCCAAAATATTTCAATTACTTTTTCTTCTTTTATCTCTTCTTTTTTATTGCGGGTATTTTCTAACAAAACTAAAAACTTTTGGGAAAAACTTTCTAATTCCTCACTTAAATCGTTTGCCTTTTTAGAGAAATAATTATAAAAGAAAAGAGAGGGAATCCCGATTAATAAACCAAAGGCAGTAGTTAATAAGGCTTCAGCAATCCCCTTTGAGACAACCACTGGTCCACCGGAACCAGTGATTGCAATATTATGAAAAGCCTTAATAAGGCCAATTACTGTCCCTAAAAGACCTAATAGGGTGGCACCATTAGCAATTGTTCCAATTCCACCAAGATAATTTTCGTATTTAACCTTTTCTTCTATTATCTGGCCAATAAAAAGTTCTTTTAATTCCTCACTCTTGAGATGAAGATTTTCCAAACCAAGAAGAAAAATTCTGCCCAAGGGATTTTTTAAACTTAAAGCATATTCTTTTGCTTCTTTTATATTGTCTTTTCTTAAATAATTAGCAAACTTCTCAAAACTCTCTCTGCTTTTAAATCTGTTCCGATAGAAATAGATTAATCTTTCAATAATTAAAGCGAGGGCAATAATTGAGAGAAAGAGAAGTAAAATCATTACAAAACTACTTTTAAATATTTGATATAAACTTTGACCTAAAATCATTTTTCCTC
>CALHQW010000027.1 GCA_938040315.1 uncultured bacterium | reverse complement strand
CAACTTCAGAAAAATTGGGATAGGAGCAGAGAAATTTTACTTTTGAAATCCCAAATTCATCAGTATAATCTAAAGTATCGGAAAGAATACCATTTCCTTTTATTACTTTATAACTTACTTTATGAAAAGGAATTGGTTTTTGATTAGTATCAAGGAGAATAACTTCTATTTCTCCTTCTTTTCCGGCAAGGATGGTATCAGGCTTGAAAATTTCAAAGAATTTAGTTTTAGATAAAATATTTAATTTTGAGCGATAGGTTTTTTTATACTTTCCTTCTGCCCAAATTGTTTGGTTCTCACCGGAAGAATCAAATGAACATAGAAAACTGCCACTATCATTAATGACAATAAAATCTGAAGAATAAGAGAAAGAATAATCCGAAAATAATTTTATGGTTTCACCATCACAATTTGTTGGATTATAAAAAGTATCACAAATATAAATTTTAACAAAAAGGGTTCTTTTACATATTGAGGATTTGGTAAATTTCTTTTTCTTGGTTTTAAAAAGTTAAAGTAGTAGTGTCACCCTTTTTAATTTTCTCATCGGGTAAAAGTAATAAAATTTTATTATAAACATTTGGTAAAACAATAATCTCCGTGGAATCGGTTGTTAAACTACCGGTTTTTGATAAAACATAAATTTTCCCCTTTCTCAGCAGTTTTCAGATTACAATTAAATATTAAACTTTCATTTGTTAAAAAGGGAATTTCTTGCGGTAAAGAGGTAAAACTATCATTGCTTTTAAAATAAACAGTTTCTCCAATAGTATTTGTTGGATTAAACCAGTTATCGGTAATATATACCCTGAAAAGAAAATTTTCTCCTGCCTTTATAGAAAATGGAAAAGAAGTAATTTTACCAAAAGAAGAACCAGAAGCCAAAGTTTCAGTCGGTGATAAAATTATTAATCTTTTTGGATAATTTGGATAAAATTCAATTGTTTGGGTTTTCCCCATTATTTCTGGTCGGCTTGGTACATAGGCGATTAAACTTAAAGTTTCAGCAAGTGTGACAACTACCTTTTGCGTGGCAACTCCTCTTTGAAAATATACTTGATTTGGATATATGAAAATAGAAGGATAGCGACCATCTTTTGTCGTTGCTAAATTGGCAATATCATTGAAATACCAACAAGTATCTCCACTACTTTCAAATGCGACAATCTTTATTAAAAAAGTATCACCCACAACCCCTTCTTCAGGATATTCAACAAATTCAAAATAACTTAACTGTTGAAAAATCAATAAGATAAATAAATAATTCATCATTACTATAATAATTTAATTAGGCACCCCATTTTTAATATTAAAACATTTTTTATACCGAATTAAACTTTAATTGCTGAATAAGGGCAGACTTCATAACAGCAAAAACAAGAGATGCATAAGGATTTATTGTATTTTATTTTTTTACCTTCTAATTTTAAAGCATTATTTGGGCAAATTTTTACACACTCCAAACATGATTTACACAAATTTTTATCAATTTTAATTTTTTGGTATCTAAAAGGATGGTAGATAATTTTAATTAAATTCTTTCCTAAAATACTATTTAAAATATAATTAATTTTTTGATTTGGCAATTTGAAATCTTTTATTTTTTTATAATTACCTTCAATAATTAAATCATTCTCATTAAATAAGTTTTTTCTTTTGGCGATATTAATATAAGGAATAGATAAGGGATTTTTATCTAATAGATAACCGATAATTGCCCATTCTAATAAATAACCGTTATCACTTGCTACTACGGTATTTAAATATCTTAAATTACCTTGACTTGGTCCCTTTCCTTCCATTGCTAAAATTCCATCAACAATTGTTAAATCGGGTTTTCTTATCTCATATATATCTATTAAAACTTCTGAGAAATCAATTGGTGAAGGATATTGATAATGGATTTGGGATTTCTGATTTCCCACAATAATTCCAAACATATTCTTAATTGCCAAAGTAAAAATTGTTAACATGTGGGTTTTTAATTTCGGAACAGAAATTAAAATATCACAATCTAAAATATCCGTGGAGATAGATATTTCACCAATTCGCGTTTTTATTTTCTTGTAATTTTTAGTAATATCAGTATAAAATCCTAAAGAAGCTTCTTTTATTTGGGTAATATTCCCAATTCTCTCAAAGGCATCACTACCTACTAAACTTGGATTATCACCAACTTTAATAATTGCACCTTTCTCTAACAGATATTGACAGATTGATTTAATAATTGATGGATGGGTTGTTATTCCTTTTTCTGGTGGATGAGCAGATAACAGATTTGGTTTTATAAATACCTTCTTATTTTTGAAATCAAAGGAAAAATCGGAAAATATTTGAGAAATTAATTTATTGCTATCTTTATAACTTCCTTCATAGAACTTAACTTTTCGCATTAAAAATTAGCCTTGTCTTTGTTTATGGGTTGGATCTCTTTTACAGATTACATAAACAACCCCTTTTCTTTTTACTATCCGGCAATGGATACATCTTTTTTTAACTGAACTTCTCACTTTCATATTTTTACCCCTTTTATTAAATTATATAAAATTGAACAAAAATTTCAAATATTTTAGATATCTAATAAGTGGGAAAAGGTTATTTTATTTTTGTTGATGTCTGTAAAAATTAGTTAAAATGAAAATAGGAGTTAATAAGAAATAATAGGGAGAGATATATATGGGGAGATTATTGATAGATAAAGATTTTTTAAGGTATAGGGATAACCCTATGACAGTAGAGAGATTAGTAAGGAGGTTAATATAAAAAATTAAAAAAATTATGGTTAAAGAAGATTGATGGTCAGATTAAAGAACTTATCAATTGGATTAAATTAGAAAAAGCCCCAATTGACATTATCAAACTTGCTAAATCAATTAAACATTCTTATAATGGATTTTATCGGATGCTCGTTATTTTTCATCTTTACGAAGTGATTGAATAATTGAGAAATCAGAGAAGATAGATAAAAAGGGCTTATAAAAGTTTTTCAGAAAATTTTAGAAGACCTTGAATAATCTTGATTTTTATATTTTTTTTGTTATCATTTAACTATGAAAGAAAAAAAATGTATTTTTTGTGAAAAGGGTATAAAAGAGATTGATTACAAAGATGAAACTTTAAAGAATTTTTTAAGTGAACGAGGAAAGATTTTAAAAAGTGAGATTACCGGTGTTTGTGCAAAGCATCAAAGAAAGTTGGCACGCGCAATAAAAAGAGCAAGAAATTTAGCTCTTTTGCCATTTGAAATAAAATGAAGATATTACTTTTGACTGATATTGAAAAACTGGGTAAGAAGGGAGAGGTAGTAGAAGTAAAAGATGGGTATGCAAGAAATTACTTAATTCCGAAGGGTTTTGCTGTCCAAGCAACACCTTCAATTATTAAACATTTCCAAGATATAAATAAAATAAAAGAAGAGGTGAAGGCAAAGAAAATTGTTAAATTACAAGCAATTGCTGATAAGATAAATCGATTAACTTATAAGGCAAGTTTGAAAGGTGAGAAAGAAAAATATTTTGGTAGTATTACTAATGAAGAGATTTGTGAATTTTTGAAAAGTAAGGGTATTGAAATTGATAAGAAACAGATTGAGTTAGATGAGCCAATAAGAGCACCCGGAGTTTATGATGTGAAGATTACTCTGGGTGAAGGAATTAGCGGAATTTTAAAGGTTTGGGTTGTTAAAAAAGAGGAGAAGTAATGGTTGAAGTAAAAGTTTTAACCGTTTATTATGATGAGATAAACAAATCACCGGTTGTTTTGTTAAAAGAAATTGGTGGTAATCGGGTATTACCAATTTTCATTGGTTATGCGGAAGCTGCGGCTATATCTTATGCCTTGGATAAAGTTGAATTTGTTAGACCTCTTACTTTAGATTTAATGAAAAGGATTATTGAAAGTTTGAATTACTTTGTAAAAAGGGTGGTTATTACTAAAATCAAAGATAATACTTTTTATGCGGAAGTTATTTTAGAAAGCGATGGTAATTATGTAGCAATTGATGCCCGACCTTCTGATTCAATCGGTTTAGCCCTTAGAACAAATTCACCAATTTATGTTAGCGAAGAAGTGATGGATACTTGTTCAACAATTGTGAGTGAAAGTGAAGAAGAAAGATTGGAAAGACTTAAAGAATCGATTAGAAGACAAAAGCCAGAAGACCTCGGCGAATTTCAAATTTAATTTTTCTCCAATTTAAAATAAAAATATGGTAAAAGATATTATAGAAATTTTATCTTTTTTAAAAAGAAATGTAAAAGATTTCTTGACCGAAGAAGAATTAAAAGAAAAATTATTAAGAAAAAAGGTTTTAAGAGTAAAATTAGGGATAGATGTTACTGGTCCTGATATCCATTTAGGGTTTGCGGTTGTTTTAAGAAAATTAAGGGAATTTCAAGATTTAGGACATACTGCCTGTTTGGTAATTGGTGATTTTACTGCCAAGATTGGCGACCCTTCCGGTCGTTCAAAAACAAGACCAAAGTTGAGTGATGAAGAAATAAAAGAGAATATGAAAAAGTATGAAAGGCAAATCTTTAAAATATTAGATAAAAAAAGGACCGAATTTTATTATAACTCTTCTTGGCATTCTAAATTGAAAGGAGATGAGATAATTGAAATTGCTTCTAAATATACTGTTGCCAGACTTTTGGAAAGAGATGATTTTATGAAAAGATATAAAAATAATTTACCTATTTATCTTCACGAGTTTTTATATCCGTTATTCCAAGCATATGATTCGATTATGATAAAAGCAGATATTGAACTTGGTGGTGAAGATCAATATTGGAATCTGTTGGTAGGAAGAGAATTGATGAAAGAATTTAATTTAGAACCTCAGATTGTGATGACAATGCCTTTATTGATTGGCACTGATGGAAAATTGAAAATGAGTAAATCTTATAATAATTATATTGGAATTGAAGAAGAACCAAAGGAAATGTTTGGTAAAATAATGTCTATTCCTGATGAACTCATTATCCATTATTTCCAATTATGTACTAACCGGAGGGAAGAAGAGATTAGAGAGTTTGAAAGGAAACTTAAAGAAGGAGAGAATCCAAGAGATTTAAAGGCACAACTAGCAAAAGATATTGTTACTCTCTACCATTCAAAAGAAAAAGCAGAAGAGGCAGAGGAAGAATTTAATAGGGTTTTTAAATATAAAGAATTGCCAACGGAGATTCCGGTTTTCTATTCAAAAGAGAGAAATATAAGATTAGTTGATTTATTAGTTGATACCAATCTTTTACCTTCAAAAAGTGAGGCAAAAAGAAAGATAAAAGAAGGAGGGGTTTATCTTAATGGTGAAAGGATTTCTGATATTGATTATCAAGTAATTATTAACAAAGAAATTGTTATCAAAGTTGGCAAAAGGAAATTCTTGAAGGTCCTACCTGGTTAATCTATGGCTTTTATCTATCCAGTTAAATATGATGTAATTGTTGTTGGTGGCGGTCATGCCGGTTGCGAAGCAGCTTTCGCGGCAAGTAAAATTGGCTGTAAAACTCTCTTACTAACAATGAATATTGATACCATTGCCTTGATGTCTTGTAATCCCGCAATTGGTGGTATTGGTAAAGCCCAATTGGTAAAAGAGATTGATGCCTTAGGTGGTATAATGGGAATTGTTACTGATTTTTCAGCAATTCAATATCGTTATCTAAATACCAAAAAAGGACAGGCGGTTCGGTCTTTAAGGGCACAGACTGATAGGACAAAATATCGATTGGTAATGAGAAAGATTTTAGAAAAAGAAAAGAATTTAGATATTAAACAAGGTGAAGTAGTAAAATTATTAGTTAAAGGCAAAGAGGTCTATGGAGTAGAGACAAGATTTGGTACCCAATTTTTATCAAAAACAGTAGTCTTATGTTTGGGAACTTTTATGGAAGGTTTAGTTCATATTGGTTTAGAAAGTTTTCCCGCTGGTAGGTTTGGTGAATTTAGTAGCAATTTGTTATCTCAAAATCTAAGGGAACTTGGTTTTATATTAGGTAGGTTTAAGACTGGAACACCGGCAAGATTAGACGGCAGAACAATTGATTATTCTAAATTAATTCCTCAATATGGTGATGAAGAAAAAAGGAGATTTTCTTTTCGGGAATTAGATTTAGATATTGGGATTAAAAAAGAAGAGGTTTCTTTGCCTTGTTATATTACTTATACCAATCCTAAGACCCACCAGATTATTAGAGAAAATCTGGACCGTTCACCTTTATATACGGGAATTATTAAAGCAACCGGTGTGAGGTATTGTCCTTCTATTGAGGATAAGGTTGTTAAATTTTCTCATAAAGACCGTCACCAGATTTTTATTGAACCAGAGGGAATAAATACTTATGAAGTTTATCCTAACGGAATTTCTACCAGTTTGCCAATTGATGTGCAAATAAAAATGTTAAGAACAATTGAGGGTTTAGAGAATGTTGAAATTATTAGACCAGGATACGCAATTGAGCATAATTATTTTGACCCAACCCAATTATACCCAACCTTAGAGACAAAACTTTATGAGAATTTATTTATTGGTGGTCAGATTGTTGGCACCACTGGTTATGAGGAGGCAGGAGCAACCGGTATTATTGCGGGAATCAATGCCGCCTTAAAGGCCTTGAATAAAGAGCCGATAATTTTAAAACGTTCCCAAAGTTATATTGGTGTTTTAATAGATGATTTGGTAACAAAAGGGACAAATGAACCTTATCGGATGTTTACCTCTCGTGTTGAATTTCGTTTGCTTTTAAGAGAAGAGAATGCAGATTTAAGATTAAGTGAGATTGGTTATAAAATTGGTTTATTAAAAGATACTGATTATGAGAAAGTTTTAAAGAAAAAAGAAAGGATTGAGCAGATAAAAGAATGGTTAAAAAAAGAGAAATTATATCCACAGGAAGAGATAAATAACAAATTAAAGGAATGGGGAACAAGTATAAAAGAACCCATTTCTTTATATGAGTTATTAAAAAGACCAGAAATTGAGATGAATAAGATTATTCAGTTTAAAAATCCACCCTTTGATATTAAAGAAAACGAAGAAATTTTTTGGAATGTGGAGATTGATATAAAATATGAAGGTTATATTAATCGCTCATTAAAAGAGATAGAAAAATTAAAAGAACTGGAAGAGGTTGAAATACCAGAAGATTTTGATTATTATAAAGTTCCTTCCCTTTCTAATGAGGCAAAAGAGAAATTATCTAAGATAAAACCGAAAAATTTAGCCCAAGCCCAAAGAATTCCCGGAATTACGCCGACCGCCATTTTAAACCTTTTAATCTATCTCAAAAAATGATGGATTATAAAGAGATAATTAAGGATTTTGCTTTTAAAGAAAAGGCATCCCTTTTTGGTGTTTGTGATTTTAAAAGGGTTGAGAAAGATAATTTTCTATTAGAAAAAGAGGTTTTAGATAAGTATCCTTATGCAATAAGTATTGGAAGAAAATTATCAACTGCTATTTTAGAAAGTATTAAAGACCATCCAAATAAATTATATTTTCACCATTATCGCCAGATAAATAATTTTTTAGATAATTTAGCATTAAAAATTACTTTTTTGATAGAGGAACTTGGCTTTTCGGCGTTACCAATTCCTGCTTCGCAAGTTGTTGATTGGCAGAATCAAAAGGCTCATTTATCTCATAAAAAAATTGCTTATTATTCCGGACTTGGTTGGATTGGTCGTAATAACCTCTTGGTAAATGAGAAATATGGTTCCCAAATTAGATTAGTCACAATTCTTACCGATATTCCTCTCAATTGTGATAAAGAAAATCCTAATTTAGATTGTGGTAATTGTTATGCTTGTATTAATGTTTGTCCTGCTGGTGCAATAAAAGAAAGGAAGGAAGATTTTGACCACTTAAAATGTTTTGAGAAATTAAAGGAATTCCAAAAGAAAGGTTATGTTGGTCAATATATCTGTGGATTGTGCGTGAAAGTTTGTAAAGGAAAAGGTTAAAATCTTCTTCCTCTAATTCTTACCCCTTTAATTAAACCTTCGTAGTGGTGCATTAAAAGGTGAGATTCTATTTGTTGAATAGTATCTAAGGCAACACCAACAATAATTAACAAGGTAGTGCCACCAAAATAGAAAGGTATTTTAAAAGTATTCATTAAATATACTGGCAATAACGCCATAAAAACTAAAAAGAAGGCGCCAGGAAAAGTTATTAATGTTAAACTCCTATCAAGATATTCGGCGGTTTTCTCACCCGGTCTTATTCCCGGAATAAAACCACCGTATCTTTGCATATTTTCTGCCAAATCTCTCGGATTAAAAACAACCGAAGTATAGAAATAGGTGAAAAAGATAATTAAAATGGCATAAGTTAAATTATAAAGCCAACCACCGGGTGAGAAAATTTCTTTTACGACATTTAAAGCCGGCACATTAAAGAAGGTTGTCAATGTGGAAGGAAAGACAACAACACTTTGGGCAAAGATTATGGGAATCACACCAGCAGTATTAATTCTTAAGGGAATGTAAGTAGATTGACCACCATACATTTTTCTGCCAATAATTCTTTTTGGATATTGGACAGGAATTTTTCTTGCTGCTTGAGTAATTAATACCACACCCGCATAAACAAAAAAGATAACCGCACTTAATAAAATTAAAGAGAAGAGTGATAATTCACCAACTCTAACCAATTGATAAGTCTGAGCAATTGCCCTCGGTGTTTCGTCCAAACAGCCAACAAAGATTATAAAAGAAGCACCATTGCCAAGTCCCTGATTAGTTATCAATTCACTAAGCCACATTACCAAGATTGTTCCAGCGGTTAAAGTCAAAACAGTGATAAATCTAAAAAGTAAGCCAGGCAAAATAATAATTGGACCAGCCGAGGTTATTGGCTGACTTTCTAAATAGATAGAAATACTTGTTGCCTGGATAATTGCTAATAACACAGTTAAATATCTTGTCCATTGATTTATCTTTTTTCTTCCTTCTTCATCACGCTGTAATTTTTCAATTTTTGGAAATACGGCACCAAGTAATTGAAAGATAATCGATGCCGAGATATAGGGCATAATTCCTAAAGCAAATAAGGATGCCCTTGATAAGGCACCACCGACAAAAATATCATATAAACCAAAAAAGGTTCCCCGGACACTTTCTAAAAATAGTTTTAATGCCTGAGGATTTAAGCCCGGTGTAGGAATATGGGTTCCCAATCTATAAACCACTACCATTGCCAAAGTGAATAAAATTCTTCTTCTTAAATTGGGAATTTTAAAGATATTTGGGACATTTCTAACCATTTTTATTTTTGAATAAGTTCAAAATTTCCGCCGGCTTCTCTAATTTTCTCTTTTGCTTTCTCTGAGAAGGCGTGGGCAACAATTTTTATTGGCTTCTTTAATTCACCGTCTCCCAAAATTTTTATTGGCAAATCTTTTTTTACAATTCCTTCTTTCTTTAAAACCTCCGGAGTTATTTCATTATATTTATCAATAATCTTTTCCAACTTTTTAAGATTGATAACTGCGTATTCTTTTTTGAAGGGGTTATAAAATCCTCTTTTAGGAATTCTTCTAATAAGAGGCATTTGACCGCCTTCAAACCCCGGACCATATTCCTTTCCTGAGCGCTGTTTTGCTCCTTTTGTTCCTCGACAGGCGGTCTTTCCATGCCCTGACCCTGGTCCACAACCAACCCTTTTTTTCTTCTTTTTAGCACCTTTTGGTGGTTTTAAATCAGTAATCTTCATTCTTCAATCTCCTTCCATTCAATTAAATGTTTAACTTTCTTTATCATTCCCCTTATTTGGGGATTATCCGGAAGGATATTTTCCGAATTTATCTTTCTTAATCCTAATGCCTTTACTGTTCTTTTATGAGTCTCTTTCTCATCGATTAAACTTTTAACTAACTTTACTTTTATCTTCTTCATTTTTCTTTAAAACAAAATAACTAATTGGCTTATTTCTTGCTTTTGCAATCTCTTCTAATGTTCTTAACTCTTTTAACGCTTTAATTGTTGCCCTTGCTAAATTGAGTGGATTTCGGGAACCAAAAGATTTGGTTAAAACATCTCTCAAACCTAATGCTTCTAATACTGCTCTTACTTGTCGGCAGGCAATGATTCCTGTTCCCGGAGAAGCAGGTTTTAATAAGATTTTAGAAGAAGCATATTTGCCAGTTACTTCGTGAGGGATAGTTCTTTCTTTTATAGAAATTTTTACCATCTCTTTCTTTGCCCTTTCTATTGCCTTTCTTACTGCTTGGGCAACCTCTACTGCTTTACCATGTCCGACACCAACCATTGATTTTCCATCACCAACGACTGCCACCGCTGAAATTCTTAATCTTTTTCCACCTTTTGTTGTTTTTGCTACCCTTTTTATTTCAATAACTCTTTCAATATATTCTTGTGCCATAATTTATTTCATCCCTTAAAATTTTAACCCACCTTCTCTTGCTCCTTCGGCTACTCTTTTAACTCTTCCATGATATTTATAACCGCCCCGATCAAATACCACCTTTTCAATTCCTAAGGATTTTGCCTTTTCCGCTATCCATTTACCAAGTTCATAAGCAATATCACTTTTCTTAGTAATTCCTAATTGTTTTAATTTCTCCTGAAATTCTTTCTTTGTAGAAGCAACTCCAGTAATCATTTTTCCAATCTCGTCATTTATTAAATAGGCATAGATATGCTTATTACTTCTCTTTACCAAAAGTCTTGGTCTTTCCGTCGTTCCGAAAATCCTTTTTCTTATTCTTAAATGTCTTTTCTCCAAAGGTAATAATTTTCTCATAAGAATATAATAATAACAAAATTTTTTGAAAAGTCAAGGATGTAAGAAATTATTTAACTTCCCTTTCTAACCAATTGAGATACTTTTTATACCCCCTTTTAATTTCAATCTGTAAAAGGCAAGGAATTTCGTAAGAGTGAAGTTCTTTTATTCTTTTTTCAATTTCTTTATATTTCTCTTTTTTAGTTTTTAAAAATATACCATATTCCTTACCTTTTTCAATTTTCTTTTGCCACCAGTAATAAGAAGTAATGGGAAAAATATTAGCACAGGCAATCAATCTCTCTTCTAAGAGTTTTTTAACAATCCTTTTGCCAATGTTTAAATTATCAATTGTTGTGTATAAAATTACATAACTCATTGATATTTTTTAATTATTTCCTTTATTTCTTCATTAAGATTAATATTTAAATTACTTATTCCTTCAATTAGGATGGATAATTTTTTCTCTAAACTATAAGTGGAAGGAATAATGATATAGTTTTTTTCAAAAAGGCGACATTTTCCTCCTTCTTTTATTTTGCTATCAAAGATTACTTTTACATTGTTATTTCTCAAAAACTGCACAAGTTTTTTTAATGCCTCTTTTTTAGTCATTAAAGCCAATTATTATTTTTATACCATTCTAAAGTTTTTTTTAATCCCTCCATTAAAGAATATTTTGGAGAAAAATTTAAAATCTTTTTTGTCTTTTCAATATCAACTAAATAGCATTTAGCAGTCAAATCTCTTATCTTATCCCTTTGCCAAAGATAACCAATAGAAAAAATTAAGAAATTAGGCAAATATATTTTAAAAACTTTCTCATGGGTTATCTTTTCGTAGGCATCAACAATATCTTTAAAAGTATAACAATTACCATCAGCAATATTAAAAATTTCGCCCGACCTAATTTCTTTATTATTTTTTAAGATTGAAACAATTAAATCGGTTAAATCTTCTACATAACACAAAGAAAAGGTGCCACCAAAAATTAAACCAATCTTCTTTTTTAATATTTTAAAATATTTCAATGTCTCTTTATCTCGCGGACCGAAAACTGCTGATAATCTTAAAATAATTAAAGGAATTTTATTAGCATATTCTAATAATAAATTTTCTGATAAAAGTTTAGTCTTTCCATAATAAGAGAGGGGAGAAGGATTTTTATCTTCTTTTATATTCTCTCCCGGACCACAAACGGCAATCGTTGAGAGATAAAGAAAGAGTTTTAAAGGTGGCTTTAATTCTAAAATATTTTCAATAAGATTTTTGGTGCCTAAATAATTAACTTGATAATAATCCTCCTTTTTACCTTTAATTTGGCCAGCAGAATGAATAATATAATTTGCTTCTTTTATCGGTTCTTTTAAACTTCCTCTATCTAATAAATCACCATAATAGATTTTTAAATTTAAATCTTTAATATAAGATAAATTAGAAGTTTTCCGCACAATTACCGATACTTCATAACCTTCTTTTGTTAAACTTTCACAAAGATGACTGCCAATAAAACCAGTAGCACCAGTGATAAATACTTTCTTATAATTCATTATTCTCTTTTAATAACTTAATAAAATTTTGATAAGAAATAATTGCTGACTCTTTTGGTCGCACCTCAAAAACAAAATAACAATCATTATTTTTTAATAAACGAAAATAATATAAAAAATCAATATTTCCTTTGCCAATAATATTATGCTGGTCCCAACTACCATCATTATCATGTAAATGGCAAGTTTTGATAAATTTTTTATTTTTTTCAAAGAAATCAATCTCTCTTTTTCTTGCTTCCCTTTCTAAACGGTTAATATGTCCAGTATCTAAGGTTAAAGCAAAATTATCACCCAGATATTTTTCTAAGAGATTTAAAATAAAGGGATAACGAAAACCGCCAACATTTTCAATACAAAAGAAAAGACTTTTATCCTTTTTAATATAATCTTTCATCTCCCAAAAAATTTTATCAAAATAATCTTCATATTCTTTTGGATATACTTGATAGGTCTGCTTTTTTTCACCAGAAACTCCAAAGGTAAAATCGCTTCCTAAATGAATAGTCATTCTCTTTGCTTCTAATTCACTTAAATAATCAAAGATTTTTTTATAAAAATTTAAAGAGAAATTCCTTATTTCCTTATTGATTAAAAATAAGGATATTCCTTCAGGTGCATGGAAAAGTAAATTAATATTCTTTTCTTTACTTATCTCAAAAATTTTCTTTCTTTCCTCTGCTTTTTCTATCTGAGAAAAGAAATGGAAATTATTAAGATTTATTTCTATTGCGGAAAAGTTATTCTGGAAGGCAAATTGAATAGCCGAAATAAGATTATCAAAATCAAATAAAATTTGGAAGGCAAATCTGTATTCCATTATTTATTATAGAAAATTATTAATCTTCCGTCAATTTTATTGAATTTAAAAAATTTTTTGTTATAAAAATATCTTATGTTTAATGAGAAAGAAAGAGAAAGAAGTTTAAAATTTTCTTTATTGGATGGTCTTTTTGCTTCTATTAATCAAGGTTTTACCCAAAGTTATCTCACTCCCTTTGCCTTATTATTAAGGGCAACAAATTTTCAGATTGGCATTCTAAATTCTTTGCCCCAATTTATTAGTTCCTTTTTTCAAATACCGAGTGCTGATATTGTTGAGAGATTAAAAAGCAGAGTAAAAATAATTGCTCATTCTGTTTATTTTCAAGGTATATTTTGGCTTTTAATAAGTCTTTTAGGTTTTTTTAATAATTCTTCCTTTGCCTTTTTAATATTTTTAATATTATTGATTTTTCATAATAGTTTTAATGCCTTTGCTACACCTATTTGGCAAAGTTTGATGAGCGATACCGTTGAGAAAGATAAATATGGTAGATATTTTGCTTATCGAGGGAAAATTTTGGGATTTATCACTTTGGTTGCTAACTTTGTCGCTGGTTTTATCCTCTTTCTCTTTTCTCAAAATAAAATATTAGGATTTTTCCTAATTTTTTTAATTGCCAGTATTAGCCGAATTATCTCCGGATATTTCATAAGTTTGATGACCGATTTTCCTATTAAAGTAGTTCCAGAAAAAAAATTTTCTTATTATTCTTTTATTAAAAGATTACCAGAAAGTAATTTCGTAAAATTTACTTTATATGTTAGTTTAATGAATTTTGCTACTTATATTGTTGCGCCTTTCTTTGCAGTTTATATGTTAAAAGATTTAAAGTTTTCTTATGCTACTTATACTTTGGTTAATACCGCCTCTACCTTAGCATCACTTCTTTCCTTATCTTTTTGGGGAACTTATGCCGACCGCTACGGTAACGCAAGAATTTTAAAAGCATCAGGAATTCTTATTCCTTTAATTCCTTTTCTTTGGCTTATTTCTAAAAATCCAATATATATTATCTTAATAAATGGTTTTGCCGGTTATGCTTGGGCAGGTTTTAATCTCTGTGCTTTAAATTTTATCTTTGATGCCACTTCCCAAGAAGTGAGAACAAGATGCTTGGGATACTTTAATTTCACAAATAATATTGCCCTATTTTTAGGAGGTATGATCGGTGGCTATTTAGCAAATAAATTGCCAATTATTTTCCCCCATTCTCGCCTTTTAACATTAGTTTTGCTTTCCGGAATTTTGAGGATTTTAGTAAATCTTATTTTCATAAACAAATTTAAAGAAGTGAGAAAAGTAAAAGAAATTAAAGAAAAGGAACTTTTAACAATTGTTTTGGGAATTAAACCATTAATTAGTTTGAGCGAAGATATCTTCCTCTTTTTCCAAAAAAGATAAATTTTAAATTGGCATCCCATGCCAAAAATTTTTTAGTTCTATATTTCTTTAAGTCTTTGTATATCAAATACTTATCTAAAATTATTAATAAAGATAGGGAACTGCTCCCTCCATCCCTTAATATTCCTCTTAAAGAATGTTTTAATCATCTTTTTCTTTATTATTTTAATAATGAACTTCCGAAAGATTTTTTCATTCTGCTTTAAAATAATTTTAGTAAAATTATTTATAAACTCTTTGTTATTGATTTTCATAACTATTTTAATATTACTCTCTTTAAAGGTATGATTAATAATTCTTATTAAGTTATTGGGCGTTAATTTTTTGAAAAATAGTTAAAGATAATTTGACTTTTTTAATTATTTCTTTCATAATTTTTGGTGCGAAAGATATTTTTATTATTCTTAATTTTCCTACCGGTTTTAGCAACAAAAATTTGGGACAGGCAAGAAATAGATTTTCATTTGAATACTTTTCAACCAAAATATTATCCACCACCACCGATCATTAGAATTAAAAAGAAGTTTAACTATCTCCAAAGGATAAAAAAGACTTGTGATTTTATTGCTTCTTTACAAGTAAGTGATAGCACCAGCGAGAATTTTGGTGGAATTATTGAGGCAGAACATTTGCCTAATATAATTGAAACTGATAATACCCAAGAAGCAATTTGGTGTTTTTCTCGTTATTATGAATTGACAAATAGAAACGATTATTGGATAAATATTAGAAGAGCCTGGAGGTATGTATTAAATTTTCCTGCTTATCGGGAAGGTGGTCCGGGAAATGAATGGTATAGTGTTTGGAATTGTGGACTTGCTTTGTTTTGTGAAATGAAATATCGGGAAGTATATTTAGATTCTACTTATCAATTTTATATTGATACCTGTCTTTTATATATTTATTCCCATCCTTTACCTTTTACTAACAATTTAAATGTTTTTGTCACAAGTTTTGTTAGTGGCATCCTTTATGATTATGGAAAAAAGCGAAATAATCAACAAGCAATTGATACCGCTTTAGCATATGCTTTAAGGGTAAAAAATTGGATTGAAGAAAACCCCCAAAGATTACAGCAAGCCTTTTGGGCAATGTCTGGTGGCACTGCTTTATGGGGAGTTGCTAATTCCTTCTGTAAAGAAGATACTATTGAAGGTAAAAGATGGCTCTTAACTTACACTGATTCTTTACCCTTTTTTATTCCTTATGGTCAATGGAACAATTCTTGGAATATTTGGCTAGCCAATGCCTATAAAGCCTCTTATGAGATTACTAAGGAATTAAGATTTATAACCTATCATCAATATATTTTAGATACTTTACTTTTAGAAGATAAAGATGATGATGGTGGAATACCAGCAACCTTTGGTGAACCTTCCCATTATGATCAATCCTGGATATCTTCTTATACCTTTTTTATGGGAATGGATTTTTATGTTTCTCCCACCTATAATTATGATATTGGTGTATTAAAATTTTTAAAACCGAAAGAAGAAGAATTATATTTTGTTGGTGATACTATTAACTTAGAAATAATTGCCACCAATTACGGAAGAGAAAATTTATATAACTCACCAGTTTTATTAAGAGGTGAAATTATTAGTGATACCAATATTGATTTGGAATTCTTAGATTTGGATACTATCAATTTTGGCAATTTTATTTTAGAAAGGGAAGGAAATTATACTTTTATATCTTATACCAATCATCCCTTAGATGAACAAAGAGCAAATGATACGAGTATAATTAATATCCGAGTTTTCTCTTATCGTAATTTATCAGGTATCCTGTTTGATAGTTTAAATAACTTACCAATTGGCGGAAAAATTTTTGTCTATTTAATAAATGAGACAATACCTTTTAGTTCCGCTTATATTGATTCTTCTAATGGAAGTTTTTCTTTAAGGGTTTTTGATACTTTATTTAAAATAAAAATCGTTCCTTCTTTGCCCTATCCTAAAAAAGATTTTATTATTCGCATATCCTCTGACACTTTTATCAATCTATATTTATCACCAGCAGAAATTTTATTGGTGAATGATGACCCAAGAAATAACTACGAAAATTTTTATCTACCAATTTTTGATTCGTTGTCAATTTCCTACACTCTTTGGCAGAGAAATATTATGGGTATTTTGCCAATTTCTAAAACTCTTTTGTTAAGGAAAAAATTGATTATCTGGTATACTGGGGATGCTATTGAAAATAGTTTGGATAGTTTTGACCAAGATAGTTTAATTTATTTTTTAAATAATAATGGTAATCTTTTATTATCCGGTCAAAATATTGCCAAAGATTTAGCAAATACCCAGTTTTTAAGAGAGGTCTTGAATGTGGAGTTTGTAAGGGATACTGTTTATGGTTATACTATTTTTGGTTATCCGCATGATACCTTTGGCAGAAATTTTACAATTACTTCTACTGTTGGTGCTGGTGGCGCTAATAACCAACGCTCCAGAGATGAGATAAGGGCAATAAATATTTCTCAGCCTTTTTTAATTTACGATACCCTTACCAATCAAACCGCTGGAATATATTTTCAAAGAGATAGTTCAAAGGTAATTTTTCTTGCTTTTGGTATTGAAGCAGTAAATCGACCAGTCCAAAGACCGGAATTTATGTCAAGATTAGAATTTATGAGAAAATTATTGAGTTATTTTGGTGTTGTTGGAGAGAGCGAAGAAAAAATTTGGTTTACAAAAAGAGAAAGAAATATTTTAAATAAAAAAATAATTTATGATATCCTTGGTAGAAAAAGGGAACTTGCTAAGTTAAATAAAGGAATCTATTTTCTAAAAGAAAAGAAATCATTCAAAATTATTATAATTAAATAGTTTGACTTTATATTTAAAAATTAGTATAATTAATAAATCTCCGAGTTTTTAGCCTTCGGCTTTTAAATTCTCGGGGAAAAATAAAAGATGGAGGAAAAGATGAGTAAGACACTTTATGTAGGCAATGTTGCCTACAATGTAACTGAAGGAATGTTAAATAATTTATTTTCCCAATATGGAAGAGTTATTTCAGTGAAAATCATTGTTGACCGATTTACCAGCCGTCCCCGAGGATTTGCTTTTGTTGAAATGAGTAATGATGAAGAGGCAAATAATGCAATTAATAGTTTAAATGGTAAAAATTTTGAAGGAAGAGATTTAATAGTTGCCGAAGCCCGCTCACCAAAGAACCGTCGTAGTCAAAGAGGAAGAGGTCCCAAAGGAGGCAGAAGGTTTCGCCGGTTTTAATTTTTTTGATTTTTTTTAATTTCTTATTATAATTTTAAATATGAATTATTATTTTAAAAAGGAGGAAAAAAATGAGAAAACTGTTTTCAATTCTTATAATTTTATTTTTATTAATTTCTTTTAAAGGTTTTTCGCAACAAAGAGTGGTAATCGCTGAAGAATTTACTGGTACCTGGTGTCCTTATTGTCCTGGTGCACAAATGGGATTAAGAAATTTAAAACAAGAAGTGGGTGATTTGGTAGCGATTATTGCCTACCATCTCTCTGACCCTTTTTCAATACCGGAAGGTAGTGCTCGGAGAAGTTATTATGGTGTTTCCGGTATACCCACGGTAATTTTTGATGGCGTTTTGTGGAGGGTTGGTGGTTCTCAAACCCAACCAATCCCTTATCG
>CALHQW010000026.1 GCA_938040315.1 uncultured bacterium | reverse complement strand
GAATTTACTCAAAATAGTAAGCAAATCCTCTCCTTTATCTTTATACATCAATGGCTCACCACCAGAAATCACAAAAAACCTCACTCCCCAGAGGGTAAAAGCCTCCTTTATTATCCGCTCAAATATCTCTTTAGGCAATTTGTCTGTCTCTTTCGCCGCATCCGCATAACAACCATAACACCTTAAATTACAGGCCTTAGTCGGTGAAATAACCAAAAATCCTGGCGGTCCTTCACCGTATTTTTCTCGCCATTCTTTACTTGTTAAATGCCATTTCTCTTTATGAAATAAGGCATTAATAAAAATATCTTTAGAAATATCTGTAAGTTCTATTCTTAAAAGGGTATATAGCATTGCTTTAGTCATATAAAAAATATCTTCACCAACCTTTTTAGAACCGGTATGCTCTTTATTCATACAAACTCTTTTTAAAAAAGGTGAAATTATTTCAATAGTTAATTTTGCTAAAATATTTCCTGGTAAAAAATGAATAAATTTATCAAAAACTTTGATTGCACCGGTAATAAGTTTCTCTTTTTTTGTCATAAAAAATTATAAATACTCAATAATTTGTGTCAAATAGAAAAAGGATCCTTTATGATTGGAAATTTTTTTTAAGAAAATATAAATAGAAAAATCCATTAATAATTAAGGTTAAAAGAAAAGACAAAAGCAAGGGTAATTTTAATAGATTAAAAAAATGATAAAAAAAATAAAGAGAAAAAGAAAAGAGGGTTAAAAAGGAGAAATTTTTTAGAAAGAAATTTTTTGTTTGAGTAGTAATAATTTTTATACCGGATCTTTTTCTAAGGAAAAGGAATAATAAAGAGGCTTGAAAAATTGCCGCACTGGAGGCACTTATTGGAAATGCTTTAAAACCAATTTTTTTCATTAAAAAAATATTTAAGAAAATATTTAAGAAAACCGAAAGAAAGCCAATTAATGCCGGTGTTTTAGTATCTTTTAGGGAATAAAATACACTGGCAAAGACTCTTACTAAACTGGAAGGAAATATTAAGAAACTATATAAAGAAAGAGCGATTGCGGTATGATAAGAATCAGTAAAAGTGAACTTGCCCCTTTCATAAAGTATTTTTGTAATCGGTAATGATAGAATTATAAAAATGAATGTAATCGGTAATAGAAGTAAGATATTTATCTTTATAGGCACAAAGATGTTATCTTTTATACTTTCTCTTTCGGAAAGAGAGAATTCTTGCAAAGCGACACTTCCCACCGCCACACCAAAAAGACCAGCCGGTAGATGCATCACCCGATAGGCATAATTTAGATAAGTAATACTTTTCTCTTCTAAAAAAGTTATCAAAATAGTATTAACAAAGAAATTAATTTGATAGGCAGCCAGGCCAAAAATTACTGGTAGATATAATTTAAAAACTCTTTTTAAGGCGGAATCTTTTAAGGAGAGATAAAAATAATATTTATAACCCAATTTTTTTAGAAATATTAACAAGAAAAAAAAATGAAATATTGAGCCGAATAAAACACCATAAGCCATGGATAAGATTGGCTCATAATTTAATTTTAAAAATATTGTGTAGGTAAAAATCGGAATAAGAATAGAAAAAATGTTAAAAACTGCACTGCTAACTGCCGAAACAAAAAAATAACCATAGGCAATCAAAATTGCCATTGCCCAACTGGCTAAAGAGATGAAGAATAAAAAAGGAAGCATTATTTTTGTTAAATTTAAAGTTAAGGTAAATTTTGTTGGATTTTGGGAGAAACCAAAGGAGATAATTTTTACGACATAAAAAGAAAAGATTATCAATAGTAAAGTAACTCCACCTACAATTAATATTAAAAAGTTCAAAACATTAGAAGCAAATAAAGAAAGGGAAGGTGACATATTTTTCCTCTCTTCTTTTTTCATCTTTTCACAAAAAGTAGGCACAAAGGCAGCCGAAAGAGCACTTTCCGAAAACATATCTCTTAATAAATTAGGAATCCGAAAGGCCACATTAAAACAATCGGTAGCATAGGAAGCACCAAAAAGATAGGCAAAAACTATTTCTCTTAAAAGTCCAGTAATCCGCGAGATTAAAGTGCCAACAGTAAAAGAAGAAACTTTTAGGAAGAACCTTTTAAATTCCATTTAACAATTTTGGCAAGTTTTTCGATATCTTTAATTGCCGAAATGAAACTTATACCAGCAATTTTTAACTTTAATAACCTTTTCACATTACTTAAATCAATTCCCCCTATAACACAAATTGGTACTTCACTCTCTTTCAGTATTTTTTTTAAGGTTTCTATACCAATAACCTTCGCCTCCCTCTTTGTTTTTGATTTGTAAACCGAACCACAAGAACAATAATCAACCCCCTCTTTCTCTGCCTTTTTCAATTCCTTCACGCTCCTTATTGTCTTACCAATAATCTTTTCTTCACCTAAAATCTTTCTTGCTAATTTTACCGGCATATCATCCTTTCCTAAATGGACGCCATCGGCATCTACTGCTAAACAGATATCCACTCGGTCATTAATAATTAATTTAACTTTTCTCTTCTTTATTCGCCTTAAAATCTCTGAGGCAATTAAAATAAAATCCCTAGTTTTAAAATCCTTTGGCGCCCGAAGTTGTAAAATTGTTGCTCCCTTTTTAATAAGTTTAATAGCAAAATCTCCGTATTCCTTTATTTTTTTGAAATTAAAAGTACCAATATCAATAATTGGATAGACTCTTATATCAATTTCTTTTTTAAACTTTAAAAAGACTTTTTTTTCAAAATCATAAAAGAAGAACCTTTCTCTTTTAAAAAATTTAGACAGTCCTTCATTTTTTAATTTATAAATTTCTTCTAAAAGCCGACAACTCTCCTGACATCTTTTTAAATTTCTTAATAAAAGTTCTCTTTCATCTTTTATTTCTAAAGGTATCTTATCATATTCATATTCTTTCCCCCAATCAGTTTTAACATTACGATAAGGTAGATATTTTTTTTCTTCTTTTAAAACTACTCTTCTAATCTTTTTTACCTCCTGTCGAAAAAGAAAGAGTAATTTTTTGTCCTTAAAAGAAAATCTTATAAGATCTTCACAGATTTTTAAACCTTCTTTTAAACGATTAAAATTAACATCAATAATCCTATCTTTTGGAGAAAATAACTTTACCATCTTTTATTTTGTAATAATAACCAAAAGGCTCTTTGGGAATAGAATCAATATATCCTTCCTTATAAAGTTCTAACAAAGAGTTTGGTTCCCTTTTTTTATCTTGTATAAACTTATCTACCGCCTTTTGTAAATATTCTAAATCTCTCTCTCTTTTTAATACCTTTAACCCTCTTTTAGCAATTTTCTTTAACTCTTCATTATTAGTGGAATTATATATATCTTGCCAAAGAATTTCGGCAAAATCTTTTTTTGGTGATTTGCCAAAAGAAAAGGCGGCCCACCTTTCACTAATACGCCAAGTTTCGGGTAATTGGGCGGCAAGATAAAAATAATAACCCGCTTCTTCATAATTTTTAAGCACCATGTAATTAACAAATCCAATATCAAAATAATGCTGCCAATGAAAAGGATCATAAAGGAGCGCCTTTTTTAAAAGATATACAGCACTATCTGGTTTAAAAGCATCCCAAGCAAGACAAAAACTACTAAAATGATAGGCACCTCGAAAATGGGGATCTAAAGTAGTTATAATGTTAAAGATATGAAAAAGATAATCAAATTTTCTATCCGTTACCAAATGAAAACCATAATATTGAATGGCTCTCAACCAAATAAAATCACTTATAAGATTATCATATTCGATTGTCATCTCTTTTAAAATTTTTCCACTAGGAAAATACATTAACTCTTGTAATAAAATTTCTCTTAAACTTACTTTTTTTGTTTTATCGATTGTAATTTGTAAAAAGGAAAAACTAACAAAAAAAAGCAAAATAAGTACTATCCTAAATATCTTCATTTTAGAAATCTTTTCTCTCGAAAATCAAAAAAGAAAAGTATAAAAGACCAAAGGACCAAAGAAGTCCATAAATTATTGGTAGATAAATATGGGATGGGAAAATCGGAATTTCGTGAACAACTTTTCCTTTAATATCAAAATTAGAAAGATTGGGTAAAGTATAATATAAAAAATTGGCAATAAGTTTTACTACCGGTGATTTAGTTATCTGAGATAGAACTTTTAAATCCCTTGTTAAATGACCGATAATATATACGATGAATGTAAAAATTGAGGCAGTTAAGGGGGTGGCAAACGCGGAAAAAAATATTGCAAGTGAAGTAATTATCGATAATTGAAAAATAAGAAGTAAAATAGGAAGCAAAATAAGATAGTCCGCTTTGGTATCGGTTAAAAGTAAAACCGCCCCAAAAGCAATCGTTAATATCCCTAAAACAAAAAAGAGTAATATCATCTGCCCAATATATTTGCCTAAAATAAATTCCCATCTCTTTACCGGTTTTGATAAAACTAAATAGATTGTTCTTTTCTCAACCTCTTTATAAATTAACCGGCCACCAATAAGGATTGCAATCAATACCGATATGAAATTAATAGCCGAAAGGCATAGGTCTTTAATAATCTTTGCTTCTTCGCCCAAAGCCAAAGGTTTAATAAATTTACTACCAGCCATTAAAATAAAACCTATCACTAATAAGATTATTAAGATTTTATCTCGAATACTTTCAATAAAGGTATTTAAAATAATTGCTTTAAGGCGCATAGCTTTTTTCCTTTACAAAAGAAAAGAAGTATTCTTCTAAACTTTTTCTTCGTGGGATTAAAGCCAATAGAGTTCCACCAAAATTTTTAATTAAAAAAACAATCTCTTCCTTCTTCCTTTCGTCCTCACATATTGCCATTAGTTTATCACCACTTTTTATTAAATCTTTTGCTAACCTTTTTATTTCTGGTAAATAAACTTCTGCTACATTAGAAAAAATTATTTCATATTCATTAACTTTTTCACCAACAATTTCGGAAATGGTTCCCTCTTTTACTTTTTCTCCTTTTATTAAAATACCAATCCGATCACAAAGCATTTCAGCATCTGATAAAATGTGGGAAGAAAAAATTATTGTCTTTCCTTCCTTTTTTAATTGGAGTATCAGATCCCTAATTTCTTTTCTACCAATTGGATCAAGCCCTCCCATTGGTTCATCTAAAATCAAAATCTTTGGATTGGTGATTAAAGCACAAGCAAGACCAATTCTTTGTAACATTCCTCGGGAATAATTTTTTAAATAGGTATCTTTTGCTTCTAACATGCCCACTAATTCTAAAATTTCATAAATCTTTCTATTAGTAACTTCCTTGCCATACATTTGAGCAGTTAAATAAACTAATTCGTAACCATTAAGATATTCATAGAAATAGGGCTGCTCAGGCAAAAAACCAACATTTCTTTTTACTTCCAGTGATTTGGGTTCTTTCCCCATGATAGTAATTTTACCTTCAGTAGGATAAGAAAGTCCAACAAGCATCTTTAAAGTGGTTGTCTTTCCGGCACCATTAGGACCTAAAAGACCATAAATTTCACCTTCATTAATTATTAAAGAGAGTTTATTTACCGCTACTACCTTTTTTAATTTCCAGAAACCACTTCGATAAATTTTAGTTAAATTCTCACAAAAAATTATTGCCACTTTTTATTATAACAAAAGAGAAAATAATGTCAAAACTTATAATTTTTATTTATTTCACAATAATCTTTTTTATTTTTTTATCAATCAAGGTAAAATATATTCCCTTTTTAAAATAACTAACTTTTTGACCAACAACATTAAAGATTTTTAAATTGAAGAATTTTTTGCTTTTCCCTTTCTCTACCTCTCCTTTTGTTTCTTTTATTTCCGTAAAGGGTAAGGGAAAATCATATTTATAAAACCAAACTTCATTTGTATTATTCCCTTTTAAAGCAAAAAGACCACCAGCAAAAAGTAAAAGCGAGGCACCACCTTTCACTTTTTTATTGGAAGGAGCCATCGGCAAAGATGGCAATTCATGCCAAGAATCACCATTAACAAAATACGCCCAAAAATCTGTTGTATTACCACCCTTGAAAGCAAAAATAATATCATGTCCTCTCTCATAAACCATAAAAGCTCCGTCTTTTACTTTCTTTTTCATTCCTAATTTATTATAAAGAGGCATACTTCTCCTTGCTTCCCATTTGTCCGAATCAGCATTATAAAAGAATAACTCATTTGTCCCACCTTTTAAAAGATAAATATTTCTTCCATCGGAACAAAGACAACTTCCTTTCTTAATCCTTGTTTCTTTTTCTAAATAAGGCGTCATTGCCTTTTCCAGCCAGGTATCATTATTAATATCATAAGCATAAAATTCCCTCGTATTGCTTCCTTTAATAAGAAATAGATAATCTTTATTTAAAATTTTTCCCTTAGTTAGCGAAGAACCACCTTTCAAACCTTTGTTAGAAGGCCCTAAAGGAATTTCTCTTCTTTTTAACCAACTATCTCCTGTCAAAGAATAGGCAAGAAATTCACAGGTATTATTACCGACCGCTAAGTAAATAAAATCGCCGGCTTTAGAAATACAACTTCCCTTTTTGGGTAAATATTTAGAAGATAATAAATAGTTGGGAATCGAACACTTTCTTGTCCAGGAATTAATAATTGGATCATATAAATAAAACTCATTTGTTTTATTACCTTTCATCAAAAAGATCTTCTTGTCATTTTTAATCGAACCGTCAACCATTCCGCCACCATCTTTAACTCTTTTTTTATTTTCACCTAAGGGAGCACTATCCCATAGTATCCACTGGTTCAAAGGAATTTCCGCAATTCTTAAATAACTTGACAATGTATCATTAATAGGATTTTCATCATTGACACAATATAAAGAACATTTCACTAAATAAAGACCGATTTGGGCATTAAAGGGAGCAAAATCGATTGGTTGAGTTGAATTACCATTGATAGTAACTTCTTGAGAATCAAGATAAACTTGATTTTTATCTGGTAATTGAAGGATTTTTAAAAAAACTGAAACAGTCGCATTCTCTTCAGACTCATTTTTAATTTGTAACCGAGGAATATAAACACCTGGTTCTTGAATACCTGTTGGTCGGATAATATTTTTTACTGAGATGTCAAGATTAAAAATAAGAGAAAAAATTATGATTAATAGAAACATTTTTTTCATTTTAACCTCCTTATTATATTCAAATTATAATCATATTTTTGATAAAATCAATAATTATTGACTTTATTATTTTTTTAATTATACTTAATTTAAGCCTTAACCAGAATTTTATTTTCTGGTTAATCCAAGGCTTAAAGGAAGGTGAAGAATGTGTTTGGTAAGGTAAAGTGGTTTGATAGTAAAAAGGGTTATGGTTTTATTGAAACTGAAGATGGTAGTGGCGACGTTTTTGTCCATTATTCAGATATTATTAGTGAAGGTTTTAAGACTTTAAAAGAAGGTGAAAGAGTAAAATTTGAAATTGCTGATAGTCCTAAAGGTAAAAAAGCTATCAAGGTAGAAAGAGTTTCGGAATAACCCAAATTAAAATATTTATTCAATAAGGAATTTACCATTTTTAAAGATAAGTTCGTTATCGGCGTAAATTTCTCCTTCTTTTCTTAAATCGTAAACTAAATCCCAGTGGATACTTGATTTATTTTTTCCACCGGTTTCAAACAGGGAAGAACCAAGGGCTAAATGAATTGTACCACCAATCTTTTCATCAAATAAGGTATTTTTTATAAATCGTTGAATGTTATAATTTGTTCCAAAAGAAAATTCGCCAACTCTTTTTGCACCTTCATCAGTATTAATTAAAGCCAAAAGATAATCTTCATTTTTTTCAGCCTTTGCTTTAATAATTTTTCCTTCTTTAAAATAAAGTTCTACTCCATCTACTTCTTTTCCTCCATAAACGCAAGGAAAACTAAATTTTATAAATCCGTTAACTGAATTTTCGATCGGTGAAGTAAAAATTTCTCCATCAGGAAAATTTTCTTTGCCATCACAATTTATCCATTTCCGACCTTTTACAGATAATTCTAAATCAACATATTTACCAACCACTTTTATTTTTTCTTTTTTTGATAAAAATTTAATTAATTTTTCTTGCCATTTACTTAATTTTTCCCATTCTTTTATTGGATCATCTTTGTGTAAAAAACAGGCTTTAAATATAAAATCTTCATATTCTCTTAAAGACATTTCTGCATCCATTGCATTAGCAATATCCGGATAGGCAGTACCGCACCATTTTATTTCTTTTTTACCAATTTTTGATAATAATTTTGTATAATAATTTTTTCTTGCTTTTTTAAATAAAGCAATTCTTTCTGAAGGTAGGTTTGTTAAATATTTTTTGTTGAAATCTGTCCAAATTGTGAGCCAAGAATTTACTTTTTTAAGTTCTAACCAATCATGAGGAAATATAAATTTTAATTGAAATTCTTTTGCTTTTTTATAAAAGATTTCCATTGTTTCTTCAATGATAATTTTTACAAAAGGAAAGGCATTTTTATTTAAGACTTCTTCGTAAAAAGATAGTATCAAAGGTAAAGAATTATATTTTCCCTCAATTTTTACAAGTTCACCTTTTTTGATATTTAAAGAATAATGACATAGTACCTGCGCTAATTTTTTAACATATTCATTTACCATTTTTTCTCCATTTAAATTTAAAAATATATTAATTTATATTAGAAATTTATATTAGATGTGTAAAAATTGTGGAAAATGTTAAAAAATTAATAAAAAATTTACTTTTTTTAACCATATTATTTTCACACTTTACTAATTTTACAATGTGGAAAATGGGAAAAATTCCTAATTTTTCCACAAATTCCACAACTTTTCCACATAAAATTAACAAAAAATTAGACACTATTTATTCTATTAATTATCTTTGTTAAAATTTCCGAAAAATTATTATCATTTTTCTTCAACTCCTCAATCCGGCAACAGGCATAAAGAACAGTAGTATGATCCTTTTTTCCAAAGTATGAGCCAATTTCTAATAAACTCATATTAAGGTAACGACGACATAAATACATTGCTACTTGTCTCGCTAAAGAAATATTTTTATTCCTTTGGGGTGATTTTAAAATTTCCGGTTCAAAATTAAATTCTTTCGCTACTTCCTTAATAATATCTTCTACATTAATCTCCCTTCTTTTGTGTAATAAATCTTTTAATAAAATCTCAATTTCTTCTAAAGATAATTCCCTTCCTCTCAATTGAGAAGCCAAAATTACCCTTTTTAATGCTCCCTCCAGTTCTCTGATATTTGTTCTTATTCTCTCTGCCAAAAATAATACTATCTCTTTTTTTATTGAAAAATTATCCTCCTCGGCTTTTTTGTTAATTATTGCGATTCTTGTTTCTAAATCAGGAGGTTGGATATCGCAGACAAGACCCTGATTAAGCCGAGAAATAAGTCTCTCTTCTAATGTGGGAATATCCTTAGGTGGTCTATCAGAAGTAAAAACTACCTGTACCATTCTTGATTGTAAGTAATTTAAAGTATGAAAAAGTTCCTCTTGAAGCCTTTCTTTACCTACTAAATAATGAATATCATCAATCAAAAGGAGATCTAAGGAACGATATTTGTTTCTAAATTCAATAATACTATTTTCTTGAATTGCTTGAATTAATTCAAGAAAAAAATTCTCTGCCGAGGTATAAAAAATACGATAATAAGGGTAATGTTTTCTCACATAATTACCGATAGAACAAATAAGATGGGTTTTACCTAAGCCAACACCACCATAAATAAATAATGGATTATAATACTTACCTAATCCATCACAAACTCTACGACAAGCAGCAAAAGCAAAACGATTACATTCGCCAACCACAAAATTATCAAATGTAAATCTTTCAGGAATTTTTATGCCATAATTAATAAAAACCTTTTTTTCCTCGGTCTCCGGTTCAAATTTAAACTTTTTAGGAATAATCTCAAATTTAATATCAGAAATTCCGCACTGCTTACAAGCCTCTTTTATTACCGGAAGATAATGTTCACTTATCCATTCTACAAAAAAATGGTTTGGAACTTCTAATACTATTATTTCTTTTCCATTCATCTTTGCCTTTATTGGCTCAATCCAAGTACTAAAACCATCAGGAGTTATCCTATCTTTTAAATATTTTAAAATTTCACCCCAAATATTTTCTACATTAACCATACTTCCTCCTAATTTAAATTATTTTATTCATAATATTTTTTAAAACATAATTTCAAATCCCTTCCACAAAATCTGTTAAAAGAATAATATTATTTTAAGTTATGTCAAGAAAATTTTTAAGAATGTTCCACGTGGAACATTTATTCTGGTTTTGGTTCTTCTTTTTCTTCCTCCTTCTTTTCTTCGGCGGGAGTAATTATTTCTTCTTTTTCCTCCTCTTTTTCTTCTAACAAATCTCTATCGTCCTTTTTCTTAACAAGGTTTAAGTAAACCAATGTTTGACCGGTGGTCCAGATATTAATTCCATAAGAGAGAACAAAAAGATAAAGTAAATAAAAGGTTAAGGCAAAAAATATGGAAAGAATTGCTACTCCCCAATTACTTGGAATAAAATCTAATCCGGCTTCTAATAAAGAAGAGAGACCAAGTTTTTCCATAATGGTGGTCCAAAATTGGTAATAAAATCCGGTATTTTCTGGTGGAGATAACTTTATAAAATAATGAGCGAGATAAAAGGCTTCGTTAATTTTATTGGAGATTAATATAGATAAAACTGTTTTACCAATATTTATTGATATAAAAAAAGCATAACCAAATATAATAAAACCAATGAAAGATAAAAATTTCAGAATAACTGAATACCAGATTAAACGGGCTGGCTGTTCGTTTACGCAAGAAAAAACCTCAAATAGGGTATCAAAGGTATCGGAGGAAGTGCAACCAACAATAATAGGGGAGAGAAGAAAGGAAAAGAAAAGGATGATGAGAAGATATAATATAAATATAGAAGCACAAAAAGCCGGGATACTCATAATTCCTACAAAAATATCGCCAAAATATGGTATTTTACCTATTAAGGCTAAAATAATTCCAGCGATAATTATTAAAATTATAAAAGCAATTAAGAAAAGGGGAGAAAGAAAATAAGATTTAAAATTTTTAAAAGCAAATTTTAAACTTTCTTTGATCTCAAAAAATTCGTCTCCTTTTAGTTGTTCAAAAGTTATTTTAGTAACTGCGTTTTGGGCAATGAAAAAAATAATTATAAAACCAACTATTCCAATAATCCAAAGAATGTAAGAATAATAAGGAAAATTACCTATTAGAAAAGGAAAAAATCTAAAAGTGAGCCAAATTTCCCTAAAAGAATAACCGGCAGAAAGAAAAGATAAGTAAGAAAGAATATTGTAAAAAAGAAAAGCAATAAAAAGAGCAATTGTCATGATTGCTAATTTTTTAAAAGAAAAAGCAAGACGCAAACTTCTAAAAATGTCTTTATAGTTATAATGCAGTTTCATTTTTCCTCCTTTTTAAAAATATCTAAAAATTTTAACAATTAAGTAAAATAAAATTATTGCTAAAATAATTAAAATATACCAAAGATATTTCAATGGTAAAAAATAATTCCTTTCTTTAAAAAATTTTCTTTTAAAAAACATATTAAATATATTAACAAGATTTTTAAAAATGTCAAGAGAAGAATTTTTTAAATTTCATTTGCTTGACAAGTTTTAATATTATTTTGCTGTTATTTTTATCTTTTATGAGGATAGTAAAAAGGTTATTTATAATTTGACAAAAGATTGGAAAGTTTGTATAATTTACCCATATGATTTTAGTTGAAAAAGGAGGAATAATGAAAAGGGTTTTTTTGGGATTTTTTATCGCAGTATCTTTAATTTTTTGTCAATATAGTTTTTATCCAACGGATGGTCTTTTTTTGTTGAAGGATGCAGAAATTAGAGAAAGTGGAAAATTGCGATTAGGAAGTTATTTTTTGTATTATCCCAAGGAGAAGGAGCATTATTTAGATGTGCCCTTTCCAACGATTTCTTATTCTTTTGCTTCTTTTTTAGAAATTGGTGGTTATTATGGCGGAACTTTTTATTATAATGCCCAAAAGGATAGTTTTGGTCGTTCTTTTTATGACGGAGTTATTTCGGGAAAAATTTCTATTCCTTTCTTGCCAGTTTTGAAATTGGGTGCCTTTTTCTCTTATCCCTTGAAAGTTCGTGATTCAATTTGGCCTCTGCAACCTATTTTCCCTTTTCCAGAAAAGAAATTGACTTATTCTTTTCTTTTTAAATTAAAATTTGCTGATTTATTACCTTCCCTTCCTTCTCTTTTAGTTGAAAATGGTTATTTTAAATATAATAATATTGACTACCGAACCTTAGGATTAGGCATTCTTCTTTCGGCAAAAAGTTTGTCAGTTTTTGGTGAATTATTTATTGAAGGTAAAAAAGATGAAAAGATTTTTGATTTTGATAAAAATCGGATAAGATTGACACCGGGATTCAATATTGTCTTGGGAGATATCTTTAATATTGGTTTCAGTGTTACTAAACGATTAAATGAGTTAATAGAGTTACCAGATTGGCAATATAATCTATCTTTATCTTTTTCTTCTTATTTTTTAAGAAAACCGCCTAAGAAGAAGGGGTTTATTACTGGTCGGGTATTAGATTATGATTCAAAATTACCTCTTTTTGCAAAGTTGACTATTGAAAAAATGAAAGAAGTGTATTCTGATTCAATTACCGGTATCTATAATTTTAGTAAAATTCCTGAAGGACAATATGTAATATATGTTGAGAAAGAAGGTTATTATCGAGAGGCGGTTCCGGTCGTGGTGGAGGGCGAGAAGACAGTCACTGTTGATATATATTTAAAACCAATTTTACAGTATGGCACAATTGCTGGTAGGGTATATGATAAAGAGACTAATCAACCGCTTTCGGCAAAAGTGGTGTTAAAAGAAAAGGGAAGTGAAGTTTTATCTGATTCCCTAACTGGTGGATTCCGGATTGATAATATTGAAGTAGGTATTTATACCTTAGAAGTTATAAAAGAAAATTATTTTCCTTATACTTATACTGTTGAAGTGAAGGCAAAGGAAGTTAGGAATTTAGAGATTTCCTTGGCCAAAAAGGGTGCTTTGGGAATTATTACTGGTCAAATTGTTGATTACAAAGATAGAAAACCACTTAAAGCCCAAATAGAAATAAAAGAAGCAAATATAAAAATAGCAAATGATTCGTTAACTGGAATTTACAAATTAGAATTACCAGTTGGTACTTATACAGCAATTGTGGCAAGTGAGGGTTATATTTCTCAAATAACGCCAATTATTATTGAAAAGGATAAGGCGCAGGAAAAGAATTTTTATTTGGTGAAAAAGGGAATGGCAATAACTTTGCGAGGTATATATTTTGAATTTAATAAAGCGACTATCAAACCAGAATCTTATCCAGTATTAGATTCGGCTGCCCAGATTTTAAAAGATAATCCTAAAATTATTGTAGAAATTCAAGGTCATACCGATAATATTGGAAGTGATGAGTATAACAAAAAACTTTCTTTAAGAAGGGCGCAAGCGGTAGTCAATTATTTTGTCCAAAAACACGGAATTGATATCAAAAGGTTAAGAGCGGTCGGATACGGTGAAGAAAAACCAATTGCTGATAACGCTACCGAAGAGGGAAGAGCATTAAATAGAAGGGTGGAGTTTGTAATAATAGAGGAAAAGGAATAATAATTATTACCATCCCATGTTAATAAATCTTATCTTTTATCTTTTTTCTTTAAAAGTAGTTATTAATAATTTAACTTATGAATGGCCGATATTTTCTTATTTCTTACTTCCGAAAGAGACGCTTTTAATTAAGGTTATTTCTTATAAGCCGATTGGTTATTTTTATGAAGATGGAGAAATAATAGAAAAGAGAAGTGAAGATAGCATAAAAGAATTTTACTATATCCATAATACGCAAAGTTCTTATACCAGATGTTTTATCACGGATGGTGAAAAAGAAATAAAAATAAATTTTCTTTCTCTCATTCCCTATAATAAAGAAAGAAGAATTGGTGAGTTTTATATTGGCAGATATCCCAAAGAGAGCAATCATCCTAATTTAAAAAAGGTTAAAGGATTTATAAAAATTTCTCCGGAATTGAAAGAATTGCCTCTCTCTCCTGATTATCAATTGAAAGATTTTTTAACCCATAAAAATCCTTATATTTATTTGAGGGAAGAACTTATTTACAAACTTCAACTTTTTACTGATTATTTAAAAAGTAAGGAAATAAAAACCTCTAAATTCAAAATCTATTCAGCCTTTCGGACACCGGCGCAGAATTATAGTGGTGGTGGCGGAAGAAATAGTTGCCATATCTATGGTGGTGCTTGTGATATTGGTTTAGATATAAATGGCGATGGAAAAATTGATTTAAAAGAAAAGAAGCTTCTTTATAACTATGCCTTAGAATTTGAAGAAAAATTGAAAAAAGAAAATCCGAATTTAATTGGGGGTGTGGGCTATTATAAAAGAAGACCTTTTATCCATTTAGATGTTCGGGGAAAGGAGGAAAGGTGGTTTCGGTAATCAGTTTTTTATTTATTTTTAGTTATTATAATTTTTCGCTAAGAAAGGATGCCTCGCTTTTAGAACTTGTAGAAGATTACTATACTGATTATTATTTTAATCCAGCAATTCTTGGAGAATTGAAAGAAAGGTTTATTAGTTTGGGAATTTTTGGGAAAAATGGAAATATCCAATTTAGTTATCTAAATCTTGTAAATCCTAATAAAATTTTTCCTTATGCTTTAATTTTTAAAAATTTTGAAACCGAATTTTCTTCGGAAAAAAGTATTGCCTTTCTCTTTGCCAGAAAAAGAAAGGAATATTCTTATGGTTTTAAATTCCAAATTGATAAAATAAAGAATTTTTATGAGGAACTTTTAAATTATGAAAAAAGCGAATTTAATCTGGAAAGGGAGGGTCCGATTGGAGATTCCAATAGCGAATACTTCTATTTTGAAGATTATTATTCCTTAGAAAAGACAAACTTACAACAATTCAGTTATTACCAAAATAAAAGTAATCTATTCTTATTTCCGTTTTCTTTTTATCTTAAATTTAAAAACTTAGATATTGGTATTGATTTCAAAAATTCTTATGAAAAGGTAGTAAATAAAAGTGAGAGTAAAGAGAGTTATCTAAAAAGGGAAGAGGAGTATGAATACTTAAAAGAAGGCGATACCTTATTAACTAATTTAGAGGAAACTTTTATTAAAGAAGAAACTTTTAATCATTATTATAAAGAAAAGATAGATACTTTTAAAGTTTGGAGCGAGGATATTTCTTTATTTTTAAGAAAAAGGATTAAAGGAATAAGAGAAAGGATAATATTATTTGGTCGTTTAGGTTATTTTTTAGAGATTACGAAAGGAAATTTTTATCAAAAAGATTTTGATACTACCTATGGAAGTTCTTTAGAATGGGAAAAGAGATATACAAAAGAAGAAGGTTGGCGATTGGATTCTTCGCTTTATGAGGAAGGAGAGGGAAGGAAAACAGAGATAAAAGAGATAATAAAGAAAAGAAAAGAGAATATCTATCAGGAAGGAGGTTTAGGATTTTGTTATAATTTTCCGCTTTTAAAAATTGATAACACAATATTTTTAGGTCTTAAAGAAAGGGTTGATTTAATAAAGAAAGGAGAAATTTATTTCTATTTAGGAAATAATTTTGAAATTGGCAAGATTTCCTTTTTCCCAATATTTATTCCCTATTTTATAATTGAGAAAGATACAATCACTTATAATTATCAATCCTATTTTGATTTAAAATTAAAATTTTTTGATTTTCTAACCGGGCATTTCAGTTATTTGTTACCTTTTAAAAAAGAGTCTTTTAAAAGGTGGGTTTTAGCACTCTATCTCCAATTTTAATTTAGTGAGATAAGGCATAAAGAAAGATATTGATTCCCATTCTTATTGCTTCTTCTCTTTTTTCCTTGGGATCATTATAACGATCAGTCCAACCATCACTAATATTGGTATTCCAAGTATAGAAAACTATTAATCTTTTTTTATGAAAAATTCCATAAGCTTTTGGCGCTCCTTCATAATGCTCATGAATTTTGGGCAATTTATTAAAAGAATAAAAGATATGAAAAATTGGAAAATCAAGCGGAATTTCCACAAGTTCTTTATCAGGAAATACTTTTTTTATTTCTCTTCTAAAAGCACTATCCATTCCATAATCATCATCAGCATATAAAAAGCCACCATTTAATAAATAATCCCTTAAATTCTTTGCCTCCCTTTCTGAGAAGTTAATATTGCCATGACCAGTCATAAAAATAAAAGGATACTGATAAAGATTTTCCGAAAGTAAAGTTACTACCTCTTCTTTTTCTTCCACTTTTACACTTGTCCTTTTATTTATCTCTTTTGCTAAATTAGGAATTATCTCTGGGTCATTATACCAATCACCACCACCTTCATATTTTAAACGGGCAATCACTAAATTAAAAACTATTGAGAAAATTAAAAAATTCATATTACTTAATTATTATTCTAAAAAATTATTTTTTCAAATAGATTGAATATTTACTATCACTTTTTACTAAGTAAAAATGATTTAAAATCTTTCTTTGATAATCTTTATTTTTAAAGAAAAGAACTGAATAATAATTGTTTTTAAAATATTTATGAAAACGGAAAGAAAAGTCATCAAGGTGATTTTCAATGATAAGTATTTCACAATATTTTTCCGGCTCTTTCATTATTGATATAATCTCATCATCATAAGCATCAAAAATATCCTCGGGTCTTATCTTTAAGGCAAAAGAGAATACCTGAAACTCTTGACGGGAAGGAATTAAAATCTTCTTTTTCTTCAAATCAATATCTTTAAAGAGATTTTGGAAATATAGAATCTTCTCCTTAACTAAGGGATAATTAATATCTAAATGATGACCATAAGGAAATTTATTAATATAATGGTTTTTTCCTGTTGTTAACACTGAAAAGATTGATGGGTTGAAAAGAAAGCCAAAAAGGATTAAAAAAATAAAAACGATTTTAAATCCTTTCTTATTTATATTTTTTAAAAAAAGAAAAGGAGTAATAACAAAAAAAGGAAAAGATAATAAATAAAATCTTGCATAGCCCAAACTGATATTAAAATATTCTAAAAAGATATGAGTAAATAAAGGAAGAGTAAGTAATATCAATTTAAAAGATTTTTTATAAATTAAATAGAAGAAAGAAAAAAAAGAAATAATTGGTAAATAAAAGAAAAGATTTTTTAAGATTTTTATATTAAAATTTAAAAGTTCTTTAATATTAAAGGCATAAGGTAATATTCCGCAGGTATTTTTAGTAACTGGATGGTTATAAAAATAAAAGGGATCAGAAAATAAAAGATAATTCCAGATGAGCCAAAAGAGAATGCCCGAAAAGAATAAAAATACCTTTTTTGATTTTTTAAAATAATAGAAAAATAGAAAAAAAACAATAGGATAAAATTCATAGCGGGTTAAACTTCCTAAGATAACAGAGATAATTAATTTGTTTATATCGTCTTTCAAAAAATAATAGAAAGTTAAAATTAAAAGAAGGATAGTTAAAACTTCTGTCATTGGCGAGAGGGTATAAACTAATAAATAGGGATAAGATAGAAAAAGAAGGGAAGAGAAAAGGGAATAGGGATAGGGAAGGAGTTTAAAAAGATAAAAAATAATTAAAAAAAGAATAATAATATTTAAAAAAGTGCCAGCAAAACCAGTAAAATATAACTCATCAAGAAAGATAAAAGGAATAAGAAGGAGATGATAAAAAGGTAGCCAACAAGTTCCTAAGTTTTTAATTGTTGAATATTTGCCATTATGGATAATATTTTTGGCGATATATAAATGGGAAAACCCATCTAAACAAGAACTGGTATTCAAAAATCTTTGATAAAAAGAGAGGCCAGTGAATAAAGGAATAATAATTGTTAGAAAAAATATAAGAATTTTAAGAAATTTCATTAATAGATTTTTCTAATCTTTTTTTTCGGATAATAGTGGGAAAGGATCTCTTTATAATCATAACCATTCTTTGCCATTTCCATTGCTCCATCTTGACACATTCCTTTGCCATGTCCATAGCCATAACCAATTATTTTTATTTTCTTATTACTAATCTTTATTTCAAAAAAATTTGATTTTAAGGAAAAGATATTACGAAATTGATTGCCGGAGATATAAAAAATTCCGGCATTGGTATAAAATCTTATCCTCTTTACTCTTTGGTTCTTTCTTTCTTTCTCCAATTTTATTTTTTTAATTCTTAAAGGTTTATTCTTTTGATAATGGATAATCTTCTTTAAGGTATCAATAAAATTTTTAACTTCCCAATTTTTCTCCCATTTATAATTTTTACTATTTTTACAAAAAGGAGGTTTAGCAAGCGAATATCTTTCGGAATCTCTTTTACCATTATGAAGAATGCCGCCACAATTGGCATGATACATTGCCTTATAGATCTTCTTACTATCCATTAAAACTTCACCTTTTGTCTCTTTTACCGCTTTGGTTGTTAGGAAGGTTTCTCTCTTTTTCCCTTCATAGGCTTGGTCTAAAATGGGTGAGGCAAAGATATCATAAAATTTTCTTTGGTTTTGTAGCATTCTAAATAGTGCATAACTTCTTGCGGCTACTGCCTGGGCTTTGGCACTCTCATAATTTTTCTCATTAATAGGACCTATTTCACAAGCAACAACCGAAAAAAGATATTCCTCTAAGGGCAAAATATTTACTAAACAGGGTTTTTTATATTTCCAAACTCCTGCATAAATAATTTTAAAATATCCCCGATAAGTTTTGTCTCTAAAAATAAGATTGGTATTAGGATAAGGAGTTAAAATAACTGGTTCAAGGGTAAAATCAAATAATAATGAATCTTTTAGAAAAATCTTATTATCTTTTACTTTTATTAATTTATCTCTTATCTCAATTTTTTTATCCTTTTGGGTTAAAGTAAAAAAACCCTTCAAAGAGAAAGTATCTTCTTCAAAAGCAATTAAAACGCGGATATTTGGCTCAAATATCTTTCCCCTTTTTACAAAAGGCACACAGGATAATAAAAAGATGAAAAGAAGATAGATGCCCTTTATTTTAATATTCACTAATCTTTTCATCATTTAATAAAAAAATTTTGAGTTAGATAGTAATTGAGAACCACAACCAAAAAGAGTGAATCCGCAATGATTATTGGTATAATTGGCACTCACTCCCAAAGCAGAATTACTATCGGAGCATCGCTCACTATTAAGATACAAAGTTAAGGTAGATTTTTCAGGATTATATAAATAGTTTTCTCCATAAGCACCACTCTCTAATAATTTAGTTATTTTCCATAAAATATTCCTTAAAACTTTGTCTTGGAAAGAATATCTAATATTTTTGCCAACTTTTAAGGAATTTCTATTTGCCATAAAGAGAAGAAAAGAATTTAAAATAAAATTAATCATAAAAAAGGATATAAAAATGTATAAAAAAGTCAAGAAAATAGTAAAATTGGTATTTAAAACCTTTGCCAAAGTAATCTCCCAGGCGGTATAGTAGATACCCCCCTATCTCAATTGCTAACTTTATCTAAGTCCTTGATTTTACAAAACTTATATAAAATTTTAGTAAAATAAAAAGTTTCCATAAAGGAAACTTTTTAGTTATGATGTTATTATTAGATATATTCCACCAAGAATTACAAAAATACCGCAGATTGTCTTCACAATTGATATTCCTTTAGATTTTTCTGACCAGCGGAGGTAATTTCCGATTGTTTCTGTGAGGGAGCCGGCGATTACGATTACGGAACAATGTCCAATTGCGTAGGCAAGGATAAGAGAGGCTGCGTAAGGAAAGTTTCTTGAGGCAACAGTAAAAACAACTCCAAGCATTGGTGCCATATATGCAAAAGTGCAAGGACCCAAAGCAATTCCAAAAAGAAGTCCAATAATAAAGGCGCCCAATATTCCCTTTTTATTAATGCCTACTCCGGCACCCAAAAAGGGTAAGGGAATTATACCAATTAAATATAATCCAATAATAAAGAATACAATTGCGATGATATAATTTCCTGTTTTACCGATATCGCCCATCATTCTTCCCAATAGGCCGGTTATCAATCCGACAACACCGATGGTAATAAGGATACCCAAAGCGAAGATTAGAGAAAGAGAAAATGCCCTTTTTACTGTTATTTTGCCCTGGCCACTAACATATCCAACAATAAGCGGTACACTTGCCAGATGACAAGGACTGAGGGTAATACTTAAGATACCCCAAAGATAGGAGGCGGTGATTGCGATTAAAGGATTTTCGCCGAGTGCCTTTGTTAACCAGGTAAAGATTTTAATCATACTACTCTACACCCAATTTTTTTAATTCTCTTTTAATATCTTCTTCGGGCATAAATCCTTGGTGTCGATAGACCTCTTTTCCTAAGGTGTCAAAGAAAATCTGGGTCGGTATTACCATTATTTTATATTTGCGAGCAAGCAAAGGGTATTCATTAACATCAAGAATAATAATCTCTGCCTTACCTTTGTATTCCTTCTGTAGTTTTTCAAGTATTGGTTGCATCATCTTACAAGGAAGACAATTGCCCCGACCAAAATCAACAACTACTGGTCGACCCGATTTTAATGCCTTTGTCAATGGATTATCTAAGGTAAGTGCTTCTTGCTCTTTTATCCACTTCTCATTGCGGATAATCTTTGCCTTTGCTTTAAGGGTATTGATTAATTTCTCTATAATGAGACGCTGTTTTTCTTCAATTACCATTGGCCTTAACTGCTCTTTTACTGATTCGTAATCTTTATTAGGTAACTGGTCTTTGTATTGATTGAAGAACTCCTTCAATTCATTTTCGCTAACGGTAACATCGGAGGTAATCTTTTTTAATAGCAAATTGATCATTATATCTTCTTTTTTATCCGGATTTTGTTTGGCATATTCTTTATAATCTTCCTCTTGGTCAATTCTCTGCCTTTTTGCCTCTTGAATCAATAACTCTCTGGTTATCAGTTCTTCCAGAAATCCAATTTTGTCATCTTTATAATATCTCTTAACTTCGGGGGGCATTAGATTAAAAATACTATCAAGTAGTTGTTTGGTAATCTTCTGGTTATTTACTATTGCCAGCACATCATCAGTTAGATTGGACGAAGGGTTTGTATCCTTTACTATTTTGGTTGGTATAAAGGTATCTATTTTGGGAGTTATCGGTTCTTTATCTTTCTCTTTCTTCTCAATTCTCTCTTGAATAACTATTTGGTTTTTTTCTGGCTTTTTGGAGTTTGTGCTTACTATAACAACAATTATAAAAATTGCTATAATAACACCGATTATTAAATAAAACTTTTTCATTAGGACCTCCTTTATTTATACACCCTTTAATTTTTTGTATAATCCTTCAAGTATTGAGCGAAAAATTTTTTTAATCTCTTCCTCCTTTTCGGCAAATGGTCTTACGGGAATTAAATCCATTACCTGTTCAGGTGTCAAACCTGATTTAAATAATGTTTTTATTGTTCCAATAACCATTTTTTCAATTCCCGCTACTGCTTCTTTTTCGCTTAATCCAAACCCTTTTGCCAATTCTTTAAGTTCATTGAATTGAAACCAGAAATAAGTTGGACCCATTCCCGTAATGACTGCGTAAGCCTCCAATTTTTCTTCTGAGACAATCGGACATTCACCCAATAGGGAGAGAAAGTCTAATAAGGATTTTTTATCTATTTCATTCACTGTCTCGGCAAAGGTAATCGGGTTATAACCTTGATTTATGATTGAACAGGCATTAGGAATCATTCGGGCAACTTTTGGGAAACCTTTAACAATTTCTAAGATATTTTTTATCCTCACCTTGGGAGCAAGGGAAATAAGAAAGGTTGTTGGTTTTAGGAAGGGTGTTATCTCCTTTAACACATCGGAGATTAATGGTGGATGAACAGCAAGAAAGACGATCTCCTTTTTAACCGGTGCCGTATTATCACGAGGAGCGATCAAAATTTCTGGAAATTCATTCTTTAATTTCTGAAGAGTTTCGGAATTTATATCGCTAACAACAACATCTTCAGGTATTCCACCAGCATTTTTAAGTCCACCAAGAATAATTCTTGTTATCCTACCACCACCAATAAAACCCAATGATTTTTTAACCATTTTACTTTGTAAACCTTCCGTCTAATTTGACAACCGCATATTGGTGGATTAATACTCTTTTTAGTTATTGAAGCATTTTACTAATTATTAAATCAATTGCTTCTTCCTCGTCTAAACCTCTTGACATGAGCGTTTCAATCTCTTTTTTATCCAATCTTCCTATTGCTGCCTCGTGAGTCACTTTTGCAAATTCATTAGCCACATTAACGATAGGAATTGCCTTTGCCCGGGCGTTACCTTGAATAATCTCGACACAATCAACATGTCCCCTTGCTTCCGGTGCGGTGGCGATAAGTTCATTAATTATTTCGCTTTCTGCCTCATCTTTTACAACGATGCGGCTTTTAAGTAAACCGCGGGAATTCCTTCCTTTTAGATGACCTACCTCTTTGATTTTTATTTTGTCATTGCCGTAGCCATAAATCTTTGTCGTGATATTAAGGCTTGAATTGTCTAAGATTTCTGTTTCATAATTCAAATCAAAAACGCCGACCCGTCCTTGAAGGAGAGAGAAATTTGTGAGGAGATGGCTATTCTTGCCCACCTTAATTTTTGCCTGAGGAATAACTTCTACACCTCCAATTTTGCCATGATAATGGACCTCCTTATACTCATAATAGGCATCATTACCGATTTCAATTTCCGCATCCATTTTGTGGACTATCTTGACTGCATCAGGGAAGATACAGTGGGCAAGAAGTTTAACACCTCCATTATCTTCTATTTTTGCTTTAATCTTAATTTCTTGAATCCCTTCTTTAGTTAATACTCCAAAACAGAGATGGACTGGATTTTCTATTTTTATTCCCTTCTCAACCTTTAGGTTAATCTCTATACCCCAAGCGGTCTCTTCGGGCACGATTGTCAGCCCTTTTATTAAATTCTTACCAATTACTTTATTTTTATGAATAATCAAATGGGCGATATTAGAATTTTTAAATATGTCTGGTGTGCCACCAGCCTCGGAATATGCCTTTAACATTGCCTCGTAATCTTCTCTCAATTTATTATACCTCCTCTAAACTCTCCATTTTGTTGAGAAGGAAAGATTTTTGTTGGGCAGGGAACACATTTTTCTTTAAAATATTTAACTATATCTTTTGTTTCTCCTTCTTTAACAATGAGACCAGAACACATCAAAGATGTTATGTCAGAAATCTCTGAAACTTCCTCACGGTGGGTGATTAAAAGGACTGTGGTTCCATGCTTTTTTAGATTCTTAATCAGTTTAATAATATCATCTAATGCCAATATATCAATTCCTGAGTCAGGTTCATCTAAGATTGCTAATCTTGGTTTCATTGCATAGACAGCGGCTAATTCAATGCGTTTTCTTTCACCGCCGCTTAAAGTCCTATCCACCACTCTATTTAAATAATCTTTTGGTTCTAATAATACTTGATGAAGTGCCTCTTCAATTAAAGCCTCCTTTTTTTCCTTCATGCCAACCATAATGTAATCTTTGACTGTCAGCCCTTCAAACCTTGCTGGCTCCTGCCATGCTAATGTAATGCCTATTTTTGCCCTCTTGGAAAGGGGCAACTGAGTTATATCATTGCCAGCAAAAAAAATTTTACCTTTCTCTGGAACATAATCAGCACACCCCATAATAAGATAGGCAAGGCTTGATTTACCGGCAGCATTTATCCCCAGAATAGAATGGATACTACCTTCTTTTACTACCAGCGATAGGTCTTTCAAAATCTGTCTTCCTTCTAAGGTAAGAGAGACTTTATCAATTCTTAATATTTCCATAATACTTCTTTTTTTATTTCAGAAATTGTTGCCTCAGGGCATTCTTTCTTCTCCTTATACTTAAACTTATTCCAAGTTGTGAGAGTCTCAATATTCCATACCCTAACTATCTTCTTTTTCTTTGCTCTTGGCTTCTATTGCTTCGGTTATCTTTTTCGCAATTCTTTCTACATCAGCGGAGTCAAAATCTAAGGTTGAAACCTTTTCAACTCCTTCGTTCACAATTGTGAATTCATAGGTTGGCTTAATACCAAGATTTTCCAAAATCTTACTGGTACATTTATTACCACACCCATTTATGGCAATCAACCGCTTCGCCTTCTTAGCAATCTCAATATGGATCTTAGATCCAGCGGCAATAGCACTAAGGCAACACATTCTTGCTTGATCTGGTTTTTCTTTATTGAGTTTTACTCCTACTTCATGACCTACCTGACCTACAGACGCTGCACCGTCACAAACAAGAATAATATCCAAATTCTCGGCTTCTTTATGACAGAGTGGTAATTTTTGCCAATTTTCTTTGCCCATTTTTTATCTCCTTTAATATAAATCTTTAATGTAGATTATTCGGCAGCCGTTTTCTTTAAGCAATTGAAGTAATATTCAACATCCAGTTCAGTTCGCACATAGTTTATTAGTTCCCAAAGATTTAAACTCGTAAAACCCGGACATTGTCCCGTGCAAATGCACATAATAAATCTGGGTTTTTGTTTTTCAGCCATTTTCTTCCTTTTAATTTTTTATAATTATACATATAATCTATGAAAAATCAAAGTAATTTATAAAAAGATTGGTTGTAATATTTTCTGAGCACAGATTGATTATTGACTTTAAAGTTAGGTAATTTATAATTGTTGTGATGAAGTCTTTGACTTTTTGCGAAAAAATTATTAAAGAAAGGAGGTGAATATGACAATTCTTTTTTTCCTCCTTTCTCAGTGGGTAACAATTGGGATTGATACAATTGTTAATAATAGTTATCCGAAATCTTTAACGATGCAATCTTTGGCAATTGATTCTTTTAATACTTTACATGCTATCTGGCATGAGAGGGTTGGTAATTTATATTATCTTTTTTATTCTTATAAGAAACCAGATTCTAATTGGTCAACACCAATTCTTTTAGCCGAAACCACTAATCCTAATGGTGTGATTGCTTGTGAACCCAATGGTAAAATTCATATTGCCTTTACTTCACCCATTGTTAATTATAATGAACTTTATTATTTAACTAATCGTTATGGTAGTTTTCGGAAGAAGAGAGTAACCAATGATAATTTATGGGATGCTTCACCAACAATTTCTTTCAGTAATAATCTTTCTCATATTGTTTGGATAAAAAGTTTAGAAGGTGGTGGTTATAAACTTTATTATTTTATTGGTAGTATAGATTCTTTTAATATTTATCAAATAAGGAATAGTGAACTTGGTGATTTTGGGTTAGGCGCCAGTCCTTATATTTCAGTTTCTCCTGAAGGTATTTGCCATATTAGTTATCGGGGAGGTAATTATCCTGATTATCATATCCATCATGCTGAAAACTCTTTTTTGGGTGATACTAATTTTCAATACGAAGTTTTAACAACTGCTAATCTTTATGATTATAATTCAGCGATTTATAGTAAAGAGAATGGCGAACTTTTTCTTTGTGCTTCTGGTGATGATGGTTGGGGAACAAGAAAAAGAACTTGCTATCTTCACCGACCAGCAAATTCCCGAATTTGGGAACCCTATCAATTGATAACCGATACCAATAGTGCTAATATGAGAAGTTTTTTTGTGAAAGATAATAAAGTCCATATCTCTTGGGAAAGGATAAGTGGTAATATTGCTACGGGAATGATTTATCATGCTTCTAATTTTACTAATCGTTGGATAAATTCCGAAGTTTTGGTAGATGGTAGGACGATAAGTGGTGGGATAGTTGTTGATAATAATAATTTTGGTTATCTTTTAGTTTGCCACCAAGATGGTAATAGTTATCAAATTCTTTGTTTAAAAAGTCGCCCCTTTTCTGGTATGAAAGAAAAAGAGTGCGAAAATAGAAAGATAAGAAAGATTGTTGTCTTAAAAGATAAAAAAATAGATAAATTTTTTTATAATATAAGTGGTCAAAGAGTTAATTATTTAAAGAAAGGGGTTTATTTCTTATTTGATGAAAATCCCCTTCATTGATTTAAAAAGGGAATACAAATTCTTTAAAAAAGATTTAAAAATAGACAAATTTTTAGAAAAAGGTGATTATATTTTAGGAAAGGAATTAGAACTTTTTGAGGAAGATTTTTCTCAATTTTTTTCTTCTAATGGTAATTTTTATTCAATTGGTGTCAATTCTGGAACAGATGCTTTAATTTTGGCATTAAAAGCATTAAAGGTAAAAGAAGGTGATGAAATAATTACTCCTTCCTTTTCTTATATTTCTACTGCCTTAGCGATATTAAAATTAAAGGCAAAGCCGGTTTTTGTTGATATCAAGGAGGACTATAATATTTCACCGAAAGAGATAAAAAAGGCGATATCTAAAAAAACAAAAGGAATAATTATTGTCCATCTTTTTGGGCTTCCTTGTGATCTGGAAGAGATTATTGATATAAAAAATAGGTATGGACTTTTTTTAATAGAAGATTGTTGTCAGAGTTTTGGAGCAAAATATAAAGATAGGTATTGTGGCAGTTTTGGTGAGATTAGTTGCTTCTCTTTTTATCCAACAAAGAATTTATCCTGTTTTGGTGATGGTGGTTTATGTCTAACAAAATCTTTTTATTTTTATAAAAAAATAAAAGAACTAAGAAACCCGGATTTAAAAAAAGAGATTATTGATGACCTTGGTTTTAATTCCCGTTTGGATACAATTCAGGCAGGGATTTTAAGGGTAAAGTTAAAGAAAATAAAATTTTTATTAAGAAAAAGAAGAGAGATAGCCCAGATTTATAATCAAAATTTAAATTCCTATTTAACTTGTCCAAAAGAAGAGAATGGTAAAATTCATGCCTATAATATTTATACAATAAGGGTAAATAATAATAAAAAATTAAAAGATTATTTAGATAAAAAGGGAATTGAGACAAAGATATATTATCCTTATCCATTATATTATCATCCAATTTTTAAAAACAATTCAAAAGTAATTGAATGTAAAAGAGTAGAAAAATTTTCAAAACAGGTTTTGAGTTTACCTTTATATCCTTTTTTAAAGTTAAGCGAAATTAAAAAGGTTATTAAAGAAGTAAGAAGTTATATAAAAAATAAGGATTAAAAGATATTCTAATACTTTTTATAGTGTTAGAAAAATAGGGGATAATAAAAAACTTGCAAAATAAAAAATTTTTATTATAATTAATGTTAACAAAGGAGGATGATGAAAGAAAACAAAATAATAAAAAAAATAATGAGTTTAGTTATTTTTATTTTTTTAATCAATTTTTCCTACGCGATTGAGTATCAAAAAGACCAGTTAAAACTCACCTTAAACCCTCACATTCTCAGCGCCTATTCCTTTTCCATTGAAAAAGAGGAGAATCTAACCAAAAAAGCAAATACCTTTTATATTCCAAAAACCTATTTAGATTTCAAATTGGAATACGAAAATCTCTTTTATGGGAAAGTCTATTTTGATATTGCTGGCAAAGACTGGTATTCCTATGATTTATATGTTGCTCTCACACCCAAAAAAGAGTTGGAAATCCGTTTTGGCAAATTTAAGCAACTTTTAGGCTACGAAATCGCCACATCGGCTCACAAGGTTCATTTTGTTGAAGGTTCTTTAATTTCTTCTTTAAGAGCACCAGTTGCCACAAGGGATTTTGGCTTGGGATTTTTCTATAAGGGAAATATGTACGAGTTAAATCTTAATATCATAAATGGTACTGGAAGAACAGCACCAACAGATGAAAATGAATGGAAGGATGTTTCAAGTAGGTTGATATTAAAACCGATAGAAAAGAGTTTTGTCGGTGCTAACTTTTATTACGGAAAAACAGGTACTGGTGAAATAAAAGACTTGCTTCCTTATTTTCGTTTAGGTCTGGAAGCCGGTTATACCAAATCACCTTTCACAATTGTATTAGAATATCTATTTGGTAGAGAAGGAAAAGAGAGTGTGAAAAAACCACAAGGATTTTATGGAATCTTCGGATATCAAGTGGATAAAATCCAGCCCATTTTCCGATTTGATTTTAGAAAAAAAGATAGCAATGCTGATAATGAAATGGGAATTACTTTTGGATTAAATTACTTTGCTTTCGGTGATAACTTAAAATTAATGCCAAACATTGCCTATTACCAATATGCCAAAAAGCATAACTTGTTAAAAATCATCTTCCAATTACAAGGTTATTTCTAAAAAGGGAGGAAAAATGAAAAAACTGATTCTTTTATTTACTTTATTCTTATTATTATTAAATTGTCCAAGACAAGAGACATTGATTATCAAAGGTTCGGATACGATGGTCAATCTTGTGAGTGCCTTAGTAGAAAAGTTTTTAAAGGAAAATCCTAAAGAAAATATTACTGTAATGGGCGGTGGCAGTGGTGTTGGTATTGCTGGCTTAATTGATAAGGAAATAATGTGTGCTAATTCTTCCAGGGAATTAAAAGAAGAGGAAAAAAATAGATTAAAGGAAAACGGTGTTGAATACTTGGAAATTCCTATTGCCTACGATTTATTAGCCATCATTGTTAATGAAAATAATCCTATTGAGAGCCTAACAATCAGCGAGGTAAAAGATATTTATCAAAGGAAAATAAAGAATTGGAAGGAGTTGAAATCTTTTGACAAAGAGATTACTCTTTATGGTAGAAATCCTGCTTCCGGAACTTATGAGTTTTTCAAAGAGATGGTTTTAAAGGGTGATTATTCACCAGAGATGAGACACATGGCAGGAACCGCTGCAATTGTTGACGCAGTAACTCAAGATGTAAGTGGAATTGGTTATGTCGGTATAGGATATATTAAAGAGATAAAAGGAATAAAGGTTTTGAAAATCAAAAACGAAAAAGATGGAAAGTACTATGCTCCTGTGGAGATTACTAAATATCCTTTGGCAAGACCGTTATATCATATTGTGAATAAAGAATACCTATATTCTGATAAAGGAAAACTTTTAAAGAAATTTATCAAATGGGAATTAGAAAAGGGCGATGAAATAATTGAAGAGGTTGGTTTTGCACCTCTCCCCCTTTCCGAAAAAGAGAAGGTATTTAAACTTTTAGAGAAATAATTATTAACTATTAAATAAAAAGAAAGGTGCCAGGTTAATCCTGGCACCTTTTTATTATTGATTTTTTACTAATTTTCTCTTAAAATTATAAGTTATGAAAAATTTTAAATATTTTTTCTTGATGTTTTTAGTATTTAGTTTTTGTGGTCAAAAGAAAGAGATAAAAAAAGAAGAAATAAAGATTACAAAAAAGGTTATCTTTTTGATTGCGCCTAAAGATTTTCGTGATGAAGAGTTTAAAATTCCTTATGATTATTTACAAAAGGTTGGCGTAAAGATAACAGTGGTCTCGCAAGAAACAACTGAGGCGGTTGGTATGTTGGGAATGAAAGTAAAACCAGATATTTCTTTAGACAATTTAAATTATGAGGATTATGATGGTTTTATTTTAATTGGTGGTGCCGGTTCTGTTTTTTATTGGAATAATAGAAAAGTTTGGGAAATTTGTCGTTATTTTAATGAAAAAAATAAACTTTTGGCAGGCATCTGTTTGGCACCGATTACGATTGTGAAAAGTGGCGTGCTTAACGGAAGAAAAGCAACTTGTTTTATTGATAAGAAGGCATTAGAAGAATTTAAAAATGCTAATGTGGAATATGTTAATAAAGATGTGGTGGTTGATGGAAATATAATTACTGCTAACGGACCAGAGGCAGCCGAGAAATTTGCCAAAGCGCTATTAGAGTATTTAAAGAAAAAATAAAATTTTTTCTTTTTTTCTTTGAGGTGCGTGTTACAAAGAGTAAAAACTGCCGAATGTTATATTAATAATCAATTATATTCTAAGATTAATAAAGGGATTTTGATTTTTTTGGGAATTGGTGAAGGCGATAATGAAAGTAAATGTATTAAATTAGCCCAAAGGATTCCTCAATTAAGAATTTTTGATGATGAAGAAGGTAAGATGAGTTATTCTTTAGAGAGAGTGGGTGGTGAAATAATGGTGATTCCTAATTTTACTCTTTATGGTGATTTAAAATCAGGTTTGCGGCCTGATTTTACCAAGGCAGGAAAGAAAGAAATTGCGGAAAGTTTATACGAACGGTTTATTTTAGAATTAAAATACCGTGGTTTAAAAGTTGAAAAAGGTGTTTTTGGTGCCCGAATGTTAATAAAAATTGAGAATGATGGTCCGGTAACTTTTATTTTGGAGGAATAGGATGATTAGAAGTATGACTGGGATAGGAGAGGGAAAAGGATACGGAATAAATATTGAGGTAAAATCTTTTAATCATAAACATTTAGAAATGGCAATAAAAATGCCCGAGAAATTAAAAATTTATGAAGCCGAAATCAAAGAATGGATAAAAAATCGGATTAAAAGGGGTTATTTACAAGTTTCAATAAATTTAGAAAGCGAAGGAGCAGTTAATGAAGAGTTTACTTATGATAAAGATTTAGTAGAAAATATTTTAAAAGTTTGTAAGGATTTGAAGGAGAAATATAATTTAAAAGGTGAGGTGGATATTAACTTTCTGCTTTCTTTACCCGGAATTTTAAAGGTGGAGAAAAAAGAGAAAAATAATAAGGTATTGTATGAAAATTTAAAAAAGATTTTTAATAAAGCCCTAAATAATCTTATTAGAATGCGCGAGAAAGAAGGCAGATTTATTGAAAAGGAATTTAAAAAAAGAATTAGTCGAATTATTAGATTAGTAAAGTTGATCGAAGAGCGGATTCCTGATAAATTAAAAGAAAAGAAAAAGGAACTTCTTAATCGGATTGATTTCAATAATAAAGAAGAAGCCCGTAACCGAATTCTCCAAGAGATTTCTTTATTACAAGAAAGGATTGATATCGCTGAGGAATGTAGTCGCCTCCGTTCCCATGCCCAACTTTTTTTAGATACCTTAAAAGAGAATATTGCCTCGGGAAGAAAGTTAGAATTTATTCTTTCCGAGATGATGAGAGAGGTTGAGACTTTGGCAAGTAAGGCGAGAGATTTTTATATTTCTGAGAAGGTAATTTTGATAAAAGAAGAGGTGGATAAAATTCGAGAACAGGTAAGAAATGTGGAATAGCAAGATTTTTGTTTTGGTTGGTTCTTCGGGAAGCGGTAAAACTACTTTGGTTAAAAGGTTACTTAAAAGTAATAGTAAAGATATTTTTTTCTCCGTTTCCCTAACCAGTCGAAAAAAAAGAAGAGGCGAAAAAGAAGGAAAGGATTATTATTTTGTTTCCGAAGAGGAATTTAAAAAGATGATTAAGGATGGAAAACTTCTGGAATGGACCTTTATCTATGGCAATTATTATGGAACACCGAGGAAACCTTTTGAGAAGGCATTAAAAGAAGGAAGAAAAATTTTAATGGACTTAGATATTAAGGGAGCCAAAAAAATCAAAGAGAAATTTAAAAAAGAGAGTAAAATAATTTTGATTTTACCACCTTCCTTATTCAGTTTAAGAAAAAGATTAGAAAAAAGGAACAAAAAGGAAGTTGATTTTCGTTTAAAAGCGGACAAAAATTTTTGGAAGGCAGTTTTAAAAAATAAAAAAATTTTTGATTATTATTTATTAAATGATAATTTAAAAGAAACGGTTGAAAATTTAAAGGCGATTATTAAAGTGGAGGATTTAAAAGAAATGCCAAAAAGTTTAAAAGGAGGTGAAAAGTGAGTGATCCTCATATTCCTCAAGAAAAGATTCATATTGAAGAAAAGGAAAAAAAATTTAATAAATATGAAATAATTTTAGCAGCCGCGAAACTGGCAAGAAGATATTTAGATTTAATTAGAGAAGGAAAAATGGAACAGAAAGAAAACGTTTACCTTTATGCTCTAAAACAGATTTTGAGTGGTGAAGTAAAAATTGAAAAAGGATGATTTTAAAAGATAAAAAGATTCTTCTTGGCGTATCTTCAAGCATCGCTATTTACAAGGCTTTAGAACTGGTTCGGTTATTTAAAAGAGAAGGAGCCGAAGTTTTTGTGGTAATGACCAGAAATGCTAAGAAATTAATTAATCCTTTACTTTTTTCTGCCCTTTCTGGCAATCCAACTTTTTGGGAGATGTTTTTGGAAGAAAAAAAATATCTCCATTTAGAATTGGTTCAAAATATTCATCTCTTTCTTATTGCGCCAGCAACCGCCAACATTATCTCCAAAATCGCTCATGGTATTGCCGATGATTTGCTCACTACCTCGGTACTAGCATGTAAATCTCCAATAGTGATTGCGCCAGCAATGAATGTTAATATGTGGGAAAAGAAAGTAATTCAACAAAATATTGAGAATTTAAAAAGAAATGGGTTTTTTATAATTGAACCAGAAGAGGGAGAATTGGGTTGTGGCGAAAAAGGGAAAGGAAGAATGGCGGAACCAGAAAAAATTCTAAATTTTGTTAAATCTCTTTTATTAGAAGAAAAGAAAAGGATAAAATTTGTAATTACCGGCGGTGCTACGGAAAGTAATATTGATAAAATTAGAATAATTACTAATCGAGCAAGCGGTCTTTTAAGTGTCCTATTAGCCGAAATTTGCCATCAATTGGGATATGAGGTTACCTTAATTTTAGGAAGAAGTGAATATTATCCTGCCTTGCCGATAAAAGTAAAAAGAGTTTCTACTAATGAAGAGATGCTAAATGCAATAAAAGAAGAAGCAGCGGAAAATACCTGTTTAATTATGAATGCAGCTCCTTGTGACTACCAAGTTAAAGAGATCTTTCCCTCTAAATTAAAAGATGAAGAATTAGAGTTAAAACTAGTAAGAAATATTGATATTTTGAAAGCGTTGAAAGAAACTCAATTTCTTTGTAAAGTGGGTTTCTCTTGTGATACGGAAAATGAATTAAAGGAAGGTGAAAGGAAATTAAAAGAAAAATCTTTATCTATTTGTGTAATAAATCCCAGCGAGACAATCGGGAAAAAAGAGATAAAAGCAACTTTACTTTTTGAGAATGGCAAAAAGAAAGAATTCCCTTTAATGGATAAAAAAGAATTCGCTTTTAAACTTATTGAAGAGATTGAATTATGGTTGAAAGAGAAGCACCTCATTCAATAGAAGTAGAAAGGGCATTATTAGGAGCGATGCTTCTGGATCAGGAAGTAATTCCGCGGGTTTTGGAATATGTAGATAAAAGTTGTTTTTATTCTCAAGCTCATCAAGCAATTTTTGAGGCGATTGTTAATCTTTTCGAAAAGAATTCCGCGGTGGATGTTATGACCGTTAGTGAAGAGTTAGAGAGACAAAATTTATTGGCTCAAATTGGTGGGCAACAAGAATTGGCAAATTTAGTTAATTCTGTTTTAACCACTGCCGGTGTAGAAGATTGGGCAAAGTTGATCTTAGAAAAGGCAATTAAGAGAAAATTGATTCAGGTTGCTACCCAAATTATTAAAGAAACTTATGAAAACAAATTGCCAGTCGATGAACTTTTAGATAAAGCCGAATCAATGATTTTTTCTATTAAAGAAGCACGGATAAGAAAAGGTTTTGTCAGTATAAAAAATGTATTAAAAGAGACTTTGGAAAAAATTGAAGAGATTTCTCAAAAGAAAAAACTTCTTATTGGTTTGGAGACTGGTTTTGATAAATTGGATGAAATGACTTCTGGAATTCAGAATGGTGATTTGATAATTATTGCTGGTCGACCTTCTATGGGAAAAACTGCATTTGCCTTAAATTTAGCAATAAATATAGCAGTAAGAAATCAAATACCGGTAGCTTTTTTCTCTTTAGAAATGTCCAAAGAATTACTTATCCAAAGGTTGATTTGTAGTGAGGCAAGAATTGCGTTGCGAGCATTAAGAGCCGGCGTTCTCTCGCGGGATGCTTGGCAAAGAATTTCAGCGGTTTGCGGTCTTTTTTATGAAATTGAATTTTTTATTGACGATTCACCGCGATTATCAGTATTGGATATTCGGGCAAAGGCAAGAAGATTAAAATCGGAAGTGCCCCTGGGATTAGTGGTGATTGATTATTTACAATTGATTGAAGGTGTGAGAGAAAGTCGAAGCGTGACCCGGCAAGAAGTGATTTCAGAAATTTCTCGTTCTTTAAAGGCAATGGCAAAAGAGTTGAATATTCCAGTGATTTGTCTTTCCCAATTATCAAGAAGTCCGGAGAGGCGGGATCCTAAGAAACCAATTCCCCAATTAGCCGATTTAAGAGAATCGGGAGCAATTGAACAAGACGCTGATTTAGTAATTCTTTTATATCGAGATGAGTTTTATAATGAAAATAGCCCAGAAAAAGGGATGGCTAGAATAATTATTGCTAAACAAAGGAACGGTCCGACAGGTCAATTTCGTTTAGCCTTCCTTAATGAATATATGAGATTTGATAATTTAACTTTTGAAGAGGAGATTGAAACTGAATGATTTTTGTTTGTGAAAATTGTGGTTACGAAAGTTCTAAATGGTTAGGAAAGTGTCCAATGTGTGGTAGTTGGAATAGTTTTAAAGAAATAAGGGAAACCATAGAAAAAGAAAAGACAAAAGGAATATTAGTGAATTTGACAGAAATAAAAGAAAGCAAAGAGAAAAGGTTAAAAACCGAAATTGAAGAGTTTGACCGAGTTTTAGGCGGTGGTTTGGTAAAAGGTTCTTTAATTTTAATTGGAGGCGAACCAGGAATAGGTAAATCAACCTTAAGTCTTCAAATTTCTTTAGCCCTAATTAGCAAAGGTTTTAAGGTGCTTTACGTTTCTAGCGAAGAAAATCCCTCTCAAATAAAAATGAGATATAACCGCCTTTCTTCTCTTTGGAAAATTAATTATGAAAAGTTTTATCTTCTATTTTCTTCTGATTTAGAAGAAATTCTTTTGCAAATAAATAATTTAAATCCAGATATTGTTATTATTGATTCAATCCAAACAATCGAAGATAAAACAATCCCGCAAGTTGCTGGTTCAGTGACTCAGGTAAGAGAAGTGACATTAAAATTATTAAATTTAGCAAAAAGAAAAGACCTTCCCTTAATTATTATAAGTCACGTGACTAAACAAGGATTGATTGCCGGTCCAAAAGTTTTAGAACATATGGTAGATGTAGTTTTATATTTTGAAGGCGATATTAACACTGATTATCGAATTTTGAGATGTGAAAAAAATCGTTTCGGACCAGCAAATGAGATTGGAATTTTTGAAATGCAAGAATTTGGATTACAGGAAGTGAAGAATCCTTATTTACTTTTCCTTCCCCATTTAAAAGAAGAAGTATCTGGGCTTACTTTTGTACCGCTATCTGAAGGAAGAAGGGTAATTGTTACTGAAATCCAATGTTTAGCCACACCTACTTATTTTCCCTATCCCCAAAGGGTAGTTCAAGGTTTTGATATCAGAAGATTATCAATTCTTTTATCGGTTTTAGATATTCAGGCAAATATTACTACCGGCCGATATGATATTTATTTGAATATTGCTGGTTCTCTATATATTAAAGAAAATGCCGGTGATTTAGGAATAATTTGTGCGGTTGCTTCGGCAATAAAAAGAACTTCCATAAAAAAATTAACCTGTTTTTTAGGAGAAGTGGGTTTATTAGGCGAAATAAGACCGGTTTCACTTATTAGAGAAAGGATTAAGGAAGCCAAAAAACTTGGTTTTAGTAGAGTTATTTTGCCAAAAGAAAACACCCCAATTTATTTAGAAGGAGATAATATAGAAATTATTCCGGTGAGTTCTTTAAAAGAGGTATTTAAAATTCTTAATTTTGACCAAGGGAGGTGAATATGTTTTTTAAAAAAGAAAGAAATATTTTGATTGATATTAAAAGTTTGGAGGATTTAAGAATTTTGAATTTTTTGAAATTAAAAATTCTCGATGGTAATATTGTTGTGTGTGAAGATGTAACAGAAGATATTAAAAAAAGTTTGATTTTAGAAAATTTGGAAAAATTAAAAACTCTTTTTGGAAGAAAATTAAAAATTATAAAAGGAAGATTTAACAAAGAAAAACTTCATCAGTTAGCCAAAAAGGATAATAGCATAATTCTAACGACCAATCCAACCTTGAAAGATGACGAAGGAAAAGTTACTGTAATTACGGTTGATGATATTTATTCAGCAGTAAAGCCGGTATTTTTACCTGGTTCAATTATCACTGTAAAAATAATGAAGAAAGGAAAAGATGCTGATGAAGGAATTGGTTATTTAGATGGCGGAATAAAGGTGGTTGTTGATGGTGGTGCTCGGTATGTGGGCAAAGAATTAGAATGTGAAGTAATTGGTACAATGGAAACCCAGATTGGCAAAGTTATCTTTGCTAAAATAAAATATAAAGAAATGAAATAGTTGACATTATAAAAAAAATAATTATTATTAAAATAATGAATAATTTAACTGGAGGTTATGATGAGTAAAAAAATAACCATTTTTTTAATCTTTTTAGTTTTACTTTTTTCTATTAGTTGTAAGAAAAATAAACCACCGGAAATTCCACAAGTTTTTGGCCCAACAAAAGTTGGTGTAGATGCTGAGGCGGAATATAAAGCAGTTACTACTGATCCAAATAATGATGATATTCGTTATCATTTTTCTTGGAATGGACAAAAGAAAACTACTGATTATTATAAATCAGGTGATACTGCCAAAGTAACCATTCGTTTTGAAGAAGCCGATACCTATTCTTTAAAAGTTCAAGCCGAAGATACAAAAGGTGCATTCTCTGAATGGTCTTCTTTGTTAATGATTGAAGTTGTTGGTAATCAAAAACCTTCCAAACCCATTTTAGAAGGACCTTCCTACGGATTAAAAGATAGATTTTATAAATTTACCGCAAAGGCTATTGATCCTGATAACGATAGTATTCGTTATAAATTTATCTGGGGAGACGGAAGAGAAAAAATTACTGATTGGGTAGCAAATAACACTCCAGTTACTGAATCCATAAGTTATGCGGATACAGGAATTTATAAAATTAAGGTAATTGCTCAAGATAATAAATATGTTTGGTCAGATACTTCTGAGCCGATTGAGTTCAAAGTAAAGAAAGAATTGGAATCCGGTGATATTCTCTTTTATTTCCGTGCCGAAGATGAAATCGTGAGTTCACCAGCAATTTATATCTATGGTGGTGATACCTTAGTAATTTTTGGTGATAATAGTGGAAATATTTATGCGATAAAAGCAAGCACTGGTAACTTAGTATATAAAGGAGCAGCTTTGACTCTTGGAGAAGATTTTGCTTCTTCACCCGTAATTGGACCTGATGGAGTAATTTACATTGGAAACAATGAGGGAAGGATTTATGCTTTCAATCCTAATCTTACTCAGAAATGGGTATATCCCGATAGTAGTGAATCGGGTTTAGGCACAATTACTGGTACACCGCTGTTGTCCGCTGACGGAAGTAAATTATTTATCGGTTCGGACAACGATACCCTTTATTGTCTTTCTACTACTAATGGTCAAGTTTTATGGAAATTTAAAGCGATGGGAAGTATTGAAGGTTCTTGTATAATGGATAATGAAGGAAATATCTATTTTGGCGAAAGCGACAGCGGTTATTTCTATAAATTAACTCCTGATGGTAATATGGTTTGGTCAATTTACCTTGGGGATCCGATCCATGGTCAAGGAGCAATTAATATTCACAATAATAAAATATATATCGCAGTAATGGGAAAAATCTATGGAATTTCTTTTGATGGTCAAATTACTAATAGTGCTTATTTTAATGACACTACTACCGAAGTTATTGGAGGACCGGTTATCGGTTGGGATGGAAGGGTGATAGTAGCAACCGACAATGGTTATATTGAAGTCTTTGACCAAGATTTAGGAAAAATTTATAGTTATTCAAAGAATCCATCAATAAAATCAACTCCCTGTCTTGCTGGAACACAAGATACTATGGTTCTTTATATTAATAATGATGCCGGCGATTTTTATGCGATAGATCCGTTAACTTCTAATGGTAGTGAATATTTTTCATTAAGACTTACACCTTCTTTTGCTAAAAAATTACAAGCCGATTTTATTAGTTCACCAGTGGTAGGTGATAATGGAATTGTTTACGTTGCTAATGAAGAATATCTTTTTGCGATTATTGGTTATAACCGGTTACCATTGGCTAATACCCCTTGGCCAATGTTCCAACACGATCCAAAGCATAGTGGTAGAGCGGGTGGTAAAAGATAAAAATTAAAAATAATAAAAAGGAGAAGCGGATGGAAGTTTAATTCCATCCGCTTTTTTAATTTATGAAAAAATTTTTTTATTTTTTATTAATTTTTGGACATCTTGGTTTTTCTTTTACCTTTGTTGTTTTGGGAGATAGGACCAGTGGAGCCAAAGATGAAATATTTAAACAGATAATTGAGGAAATAAAGATTTTAAAGCCCGACTTTGGTATTAATGTTGGCGATTTAATAGAGGGTAATAAAAAAGATAGTTTAGCAATTTTAAAGGAATGGGAAAAGGTTTTGGGAATGCTAAAGGAAACAAATATAAAGTGGTATTTTACTCCCGGAGATCACGATATTTTCTCAGAATTATCTGAAAAAATTTATCTTTCTTTAATTGGCAAAACTTACTATTCCTTTTCTTTCGCAAATGCCCATTTTATAATTTTAGATAATTCAAGGTATAACTCTTATTTTGAAATACCTTCCGAAATGATTGATTGGTTAGAAAGAGATTTAGAAAGTCATAAAAAATATCAATGGAAGTTTGTTTTTTTTCATCGCCCCTTTTGGCGCTACGAATATGAAAATAAAAGATTGAAAGATTTTCCACTTCATCAGATTTTTAAAAAATATAAAGTGAATTATGTTTTCTCTGGTCATGATCATTTTTACACTTATCTTTTTTATGATAGCATTCACTATTTTCAGGTAGGCCCCTCTGGTTCAAAATACAAAATTTATTTTGATGAAAAAGAAGGAGCTTTCCAGAATTATTTGTTTTGTAAGGTAGAGAAAAATCAAGTAGCTATCGCAGTTATCAAGCCAGGTTCAATCTTTTCTAAAGAAAAAATAATGTTAGAAAAAATCATTTCTAAAGAAAGATTTAAAAAAGAAGGAATAAGATTAACCACCTTAGTAATTAATGAAGAAAAAGAAGAGGATACTATTAAACTTTATCTTACTAATCCTTTAAGAGAAAAAATAAGTGGCAATTTTTTTTGGAACTTTCCTTCAGAAAGTTATTTATTTGATGTGGAAAAAGGAAATTTTATTTTGGAGGGGAAAAGCGAAGTAAGTTATCAATTTATTGTAAAAATAAAAAAACCTCACCAAATTTATCCTTTACCAAAACTTTATTTGTTTATTAACTATCAAAATGAGAAAGATAGTCTAATTTTCCTTTTACCAGTGAAAAGAAAAATTAGACTTAAAAGAGGCGAACTTTATTCCTTGGAAGAATTTAGTAAAGATGATGGTACTTTAGCAAATTTAGGGAATAAAATTATTATTAATTATAATCACGAAAATTTCTATATCAATTATTCAGCCGAAGAGTTTTATCAATTTGATTCACTCCTATTTTATTTTGCTAAAAATCAAGATTCCATTTTAGAAATTTTTAAAACCGCCAAAGAAGAAAAATTAAAAATATCCCAGATTCGAATTATTGGTGATAAAATAGAAAAATTTCCAAAAAAAGAAAAAAAAGAAAAAGGTGAAATAAAAATACCTTTGAAGGAAATCCTTACTAATAATTATTCTTATTTAAATATTAAACTCTATAAAGGAGAAGAAGTATTTTATTTAAAAATTCCCTTTGATTTTGATGTCAAAAATTGGTATCAACTACATTTTGACAAATGAATTAATTTTTTTATAATTAATTATGAGTTTCTTATTTTTCTTATTTTCTTTTACTTTAAATTCCCAAATAGATTCAATAATTATCTATCCGGAATACGCGGTGGTATTCCGAAAAACCAAGGTTTTTTTAGAAAAGAAAGAAACTCTGAGTTTTAAAAATCTTTCTTGGTTTTTAGATAATAATTCTGTGAGGATTAAAAGTGAAAATTTAAAAATTGGTGAAGTTCTTATTAAAAAAGGTTACTTAGAAGAGCCGCCTTTAAGAGTTAGAGAATTGGAAAGGAAAATAAAGGAGTTAGACGGGAAAATTAAAAATTGGGAGAATGAAAAATTAGTAATAAAATCACAAGAAGAATTTTTATCATCAATAAAATTAGCATCGCCGGAGATTATTTCAAAAGAATTATTGATGGGGAAAATTTCACCGGAAAATTGGGAAAGAGCATTAAATTTTTTATCTCTCAAATTAGCAAATTTAAAAAAAAGAAGTTTAGTTATTGAAGATTCTCTTAACGAAAATAAAAAACAATTAGAAGCATTGAATAGAGAGTTGCAAGACATCAAAGCAATTATTGAAAATAAAAAGGAGGTAAGTTTTGAAGTAATTCCTGAGAAAAGAGGCGAATACGAAATTGAAATGAGTTATAATGTCAATAAAGCCTGCTCCTTTGTCCCTTATTATGAAATAAAAGCCGATGGAAAATATGTTAATTTAAATTGCTATGTAAAAATCCAGCAAAAAACTGGTGAAGATTGGGAAAATACCAAAATAGTTTTAAATACCGCAAAAATTTTACCTTTTACTTTTGCTCCGGAAGTAGTTCCTTATTATGTAAATTTTGATGTAGCAACTAAAACTTATCCTACTCTAAAATTTGCAGAAAAGTTAGAAGTTGAGGCCCCTTCCCCGTCAACAATTTTAGCCGAAGAGGAGGAGATAAAAATTACTGAAACAGGGATTTCTTTAGAATATGTGTTGCCTTATAGAATAAGTTTAAAAAGTGGTGAGGAAAAGAAATTTTTTTTAAAAGGATTAAATCTACCAGCAGAATTTGAATATTTCATCTATCCCAGAAAAGACAAAAATGCCTATCTTCAAGCAAAAATTTTTAACAACTCAGAAATGGTGCTTCTAAATGGTGAGGCAGCAACTTATATAAAAAACAGTTATACCGGGAAAACCAATATAAAAACTATTTCACCAAAAGAGACTTTGATAGTGAATTTTGGTATTGATGAGAGAATAAAAGTAGAAAGAAAATTAGTAAAATTTTTTACAAAAAAGGAAGGCGTTTTTGATAAAAAAGAAAGGCAAGAATTTACTTATGAGACAAAGATTGAAAATTATTCAGAAAAAGAAAGAAAATTAAAAATAGTTGAACAGATACCAATTTCTCAAACAGAGGAGATAAAGGTAAAATTGATGAAAATTGAACCAAAACCCAATGAAATTGATGAAAATTTAGGAACTTTTACTTATTATAAAAATTTAAAATCTAATGAGAAATTTATTGTTAATCTTTCTTATTTTATAGAATATCCGGTAGATAAAAAAATTATTTTTTATTAGTTTGTTTGAAAAATTGATTTTATTATTTATAATTTTATATGGAAAAATATAAAGTTCCTTACGAAAAACTAAGACTTTTTATTGATGAAGAAAGCTTAGGTTTTTCCTCTACAAAAGATTTAATTATATGTCAAGATATTATTGGTCAAGAAAGAGCGGTGGAGGCTTTAAAACTTGGTTTAGAAATAAAGGCAAGTGGTTATAATATTTTTGTCACAGGTCCGGTGGGTACTGGTCGGACAACAACAGTAAAATATCTCTTAGAAACTTTAGAAAAATCAATGGAGACACCGCCGGATAAATGTTATGTAAATAATTTCAAAAATCCTGATCAACCTAAATTAATTGTTTTGCCGCCGGGCAAAGGTAGAATATTTAAAAATAGCATGGATGAATTAATCGAATATCTTAAAAGAAATATTCCTTTAGTTTTGGAAAGCGAGGGATACCAAAAAAAGCGACAGATGATTATTGATGAATTTAAAGAGAAAAGTAATCGAATGGTATTAGAATTTGAAAAAAAAGTGGCGAAAGAGGGTTTTGCATTGCAGCAACCGGCACCAATGGTAAAGCCCGAAATTGTTTATGTGATGGAAGGGAATCCAATAAAAATTTCTGACTTGCTCTTTGCTGTGGAAGAAGGGAAAATATCCCGAGAAGATTATGAAAAAATAAAAGAAAAGAGTCAAAAATTGACAGATGAGTTAAATAATTTATTCAAGGAAATTAGAAATTTAGAAAAAGAAACAAGGGAAAAGTTAATCTTTTTAGACAAGGAGACAGTAAAACCAATTTTAGAAGAGAGATTGAACGAAATAAAAGAAAAAATAAAAAATGAAAAAGTAAATGAATATTTAAAAGAAGTGGAAGAAACAATTTTAGAAGATTTAAGTATTTTTAAAAAAGAAAAAAAAGAAGAAGAGGCGCCTTTTCCCTTTATGAAAGAAATTTTGTCAGGAGATCCTTACTTAGAATTTCGCGTAAATCTTTTAGTTGACAATGCTGAAGAAACAGGTGTTCCAATCATTTTTGAAAATACGCCAACGTTTAAAAACCTTTTTGGAACGATTGAAAAAGTTTGGGATGCTCGAGGTCAATGGCGAACTGATTTTACTAAGATTAAGGCTGGTTCTTTAGTAAAAGCCGATGGTGGATTTTTGATTTTGAATGCTCTAGATGTTCTTTTAGAAGGTACTTGGTATGCTTTAAAAAGATGTTTAAGAACAAGAAAAGTTGATATCACTGCTTATGACCCTTATTCTCTTTTTGGAGTAACAGCATTAAAACCCGAACCAATAGATATTAATGTAAAAGTGATAATGATTGGTGATGCTTTCTTATATACTTTGTTAGCAACCTATGATGAAGATTTTAAAAAGATATTTAAAGTCCGAGCCGATTTTGATTGGACAATGGATTTAAAAGAATCAACAATAAGAGAATATGCGAATGTTGTTCGAACAATTGTAGAAAAGGAAAATTTAAAACATTTTTCAGCTAGTGCGATCGCTAAATTAGTTGAATATGGAATAAGATTAGGGGGTAGAAAAAATAAACTTTCAACTCGGTTTGGAATTATTACTGATATTTTAAAAGAAGCAAGTTATTGGGCAGAAAAGGATAATTCTGAGTTAGTTCTTGCAAAGCATGTAACAAAAGCAATAGAAATGAGAGACTATCGGGCTAAATTAATAGAAGAAAAAATTCAAGAGATGATCGATGAAGGAGTATTATTAATTGATACCCAAGGTTCGATAGTGGGTCAGATTAACGGACTTTCTATTTATGATACTGGAGAATATGTATTTGGCAGACCAACAAGAATAACGGCTAAAACGTCCCTGGGAACAAAAGGAATTATTAATATTGAAAGAGAAGCCCAATTATCTGGGAAAATTCATGATAAAGGAGTGTTAATTTTACAAGGTTATTTAAGAGATAAATATGCTCAAGAATTTCCCATTATTATGAGTGCTTCTATCTGTTTTGAACAAAGTTATGGTGGTGTAGAAGGGGATTCAGCATCTTCTGCGGAGCTTTTTGCTTTGTTATCTTCCATTGGTAATATTCCTTTAAGACAAGATATTGCTGTTACTGGCTCAGTAAATCAAAAAGGCGAAATACAAGCAATTGGTGGTGTTAATGAGAAGATAGAGGGATTTTTTGAAGTTTGTAAAAGAAGAGGTTTCACGGGAACGCAAGGAGTTATTATTCCTTATAGTAACATCGACGATTTGATGCTTAAAGAAGAAGTTTGTGAAGCAGTGAGAAAAGGTCTTTTTCATATTTACGCAATTAAAAATGTTGATGAAGGAATAGAAATTTTAACTGGAATGAAAGCTGAAGAAGTCCATAAAAAGGTAAAAGAAAGATTAAAAGAACTTGCTGAAAATTATAAAAAATTTACTTCGGCAAAAGAAGAGGAAAAAGAATAATAGGAAATTTAAAATTTAAGGATAAAAAATTTTGTTGTTGTTAATAATTGCCTTAATTCGACAAGAAAATTCTTTATTTAAAAAAGGTGTATTTTTACTTTTTGAATAAATTTTATTTTCACTGTAAATAAATTTTTCTTTTGGAGAAAAAATTACTATTTCCGCTTTTTTCCCTTCTTCGATTTTATTTATTTCAATACCTAAAATTTTTGCTGGGTTGGTAATAAATTTTTCTAATAATTCAAATATAGTAAAACTACCTTTTAAAACCAATTCCTCATAAGATAAAAGAAAACAAGTTTCTAAGCCAATTATTCCAAAAGGAGCATTTTCAAAATCTTGTTCTTTTTCTGATGAAAGATGAGGCGCATGGTCAGAAGCGATAACTTCAATTAATCCTTCTTTTAATGCCTTTTTTATTTCTTCTTTGTCTTCTTCTTTTTTTAAAGGTGGATTTACTTTATAATTGGTGTTGTAATTTTGAATATCTTTTTCAGTCAAAATAAAATAATGAGGAGCGGTTTCGCAAGTAAATTCATAATTATTTTCTTTTAAAAATCTGAGAACTTCGATTGTCTTTTTAGAAGAAATATGACAAAGATGAATTTTACTTTTTACATAATTAGCAATTAAGATATCTCGGAAAGCAATAATAGACTCGGAAATATCAGGGATTCCTCTCAATCCTAATTTATAAGAAATAAGACCTTCGTTAATTACTCCTTGAGCAAGTTCTTTATCTTCACAATGACTAAAATAAGGAAGGTTAAAAGTTTTGGAATATTCTAAAACTAATCTTAAAATTCGGGAAGAAGAAATTGGTAAACCATCGTCGGATATAGCAATCGCTCCGGCTTTTTTTAAAAGATAATAATTACAAAGTTCTCGCCCTTCTCTTCTTTTTGTAGCACAAGCTACAGGATATAAATCACAATAATTATACTTTTTATTTTCTTCTATCAAATAAGTAATTAATGATTCATTATCTAAAGGGGGGTCAGTATTTGGCATACAGCATATTTTAGTGAACCCACCAGCAATAGCAGCTTTGGTACCAGTTTCAATGGTTTCTTCATCTTCTCTACCTGGTGTTCTTAAATGAGTATGAAGGTCAATCAAACCAGAAAAGAGATAGCAATCTTTGACATCAAGAATTTGAAATTTCTCTTTTTTCTCAATTTTTCTAGCAATTTTTTCAATCTTTCCGTTTTTTATTAATATGTCAACTTCTTTTTTTTCTTTTTTATTTAAGTCAATTAAAATGCCATTCTTTAATAAAAGATATTCAGAAAGAGCCTCAATTCTCATATTTTTCCTTGAAACTGAAATAATGAGAAAATTACCGCCATTCTAATTGCCACTCCGTTAAAAACCTGGTCCAATATTACACATCTTTTATCTTCTAAAACATCGTAAGAAAGTTCTACTCCCCAATTAACAGGTCCTGGATGCATTAAAAGAGCATTTTTTTTCATTTTATTTACATCTTCTTTTTTAATTCCATATAATAGATGGTATTCTCTGAGAGATGATAAATAACCTATCTCATGTCTTTCTCTTTGGATTCGTAAAACAATTACACAATCAAAACTATCTAATTTCTCACGAAAATTTATAATATGAGGAATATCTGTTTTTTCAAACTCAATCGGTAAGAAAGAATAAGGGCAAGACACATAAACTTCACAACCTAATTTTTTAAAAATAAGAATGTCCGAATGAGCAACTCGGGAATGTTTAATATCACCAATAATTAAAATTTTTAGATTTTTTAGATTTTTAAATTTTTTATAAATTGTGTAAGCATCTAATAATGCTTGGGTCGGATGTTCATTAATTCCGTCACCGGCATTAATTACAAAGATATTCTCGTTGTCCAAATGATGAGCAAGAAAGTGAGGAACACCAGCAACTGAATGACGAATGATAATTCCCTCGACCTTCATTTTTACTATATTCTTAACTGTATCTAACAAACTCTCGCCCTTGCGGAGGGAAGAAGTGGAAAAGGAAAGATTTACTACATCGCAGGATAATCTTTTACCCGCTAAAGTAAAAGAAATTTGAGTTCTTGTCGATGGTTCATAAAAAAGAGTTAAAAGGGTTTTCCCTCTTAAAGAGGGAACAATGGGAATTGGTCTATTTAAAACTTCTTCAAATTGAGAAGCATATTCAAAAATTTTATATATCTCTCTTTCACTTAAATCGTTAATTGATAATAAATGTTTCATTTTCTTTTAAGATAAATTCCTTCTTTTTCATCTTCTTCTTTTAAAAAGACATCAATTAAGTCTTCTTTTTTAACATTAAATTTAAAACCTACATAATCTGGTTGAATAGGTAGTTCCCGATGATTTCTATCAACTAAGACAAATAATTCTACTTTTTTGGGTCTTCCATAATCTAAGATTTCGCTCAAAGCTGCTCGGATTGTTCGGCCAGTATAGATGACATCGTCGACAAGTATTATAATTTTATCTTGTATAGAAAAATTTATTTCACTGCCGCGAACAATGGGTGATAAAGCAATTTTTTGTAAATCATCCCGATAAAAACTGATATCTAAAGCTCCGACAGGAATATTAATATTACTCAATTTTTCTAATTCATAATTTAATCTTTTGGCAATATTTATTCCTCGTCTTTTTATACCAATAAAACATAAATCATTAAGATTTTTTTTATATTTTTTATAGATTTTTAGGGCAAGGCTTTTTATTTTATTATTAATTTCTCTTGCACCTTTTAATTTCATTTAAATTTTAAAAGAAGGGCAAGAGGAATAAGAATACAATAACCTAAAACAAGCAAAATAGGAGCAAAGGTAATGTCGCCGGTGCTTAAAATAATGTAACCCAAAATAATTGCTACGATACCGGAAATCAAGAGTAAATAATTATTTCTTTTAAAACAGATAAGAGGTTCTTGACTGATTTTTTTAGTGTCCCTTTTTCTATCTTTTGTCATTTTTAAAATGGTAGGTCATCAAGATTATCATCGGGTAAAATTATATCTTCAGGTGTTTCTTCGCTTATTTCTTCAGGAACAAATTTATCAAGAATTTGAACTCGGCGAGCAAAAATTTCTACAATGTTTCTCTTTTCACCATTTTCTTTTTCGTAACTTCGGCTCCTTAACTCCCCCTCCACAATTATCGCGCTTCCCTTTTTAAGTCTATCTTGTAGTCTTTCCGCTTGGGGACCGCTAGTAACTACTGTAAAAAAGTTAGCTACTTCTTTCCATTCATTACTTTCTTTGTCGCGGTAGACTCGATTAACAGCAATCTGAAAATTTAAAAAAGGAATACCTTTAGGATTATAGCGTAAAGTTGGATCAACCGTTGCCCTGCCCATTAAAATCACATAATTAATCCTTCCTAATCTAATCTCGGCCATAATTAATAAAATAACTTCTTAAAATATTTTCATTATGTTTAATATTTTCTTTAATTTTTTCCACCGTGTCGGAAGGCGACTCAAATTTATAAAAAAGATAATATCCATATTCTAATTTTTTAATTGGATAGGCAAATTTTTTCTTTTCCTTTTTATCTAGTATAATATTATCAGCACCACAATTTTTAAAAATATTTTTTAAATCATTATCAATTTTATTTATCTCTTCTTCAGACATTTTTTCACTTAAAATTATTATACATTCATATTTATTGTGATTTTTCATAATTTAAAAATTATAAAAGAAAAAAATAAAAAGTCAATTTATTTTTATAATTAACCTTCTTTGCGATGTTTAATAACCTTGGCTTCTACAATATAGATAACATCTTCACCAATATTGGTAGAAAGATCAGCAATTCTTTCTAAATTTTGAGTTATTCTAATTAGATGGAAAGCTCTCTCAATTGTTCTGGGATCAGAAATCATATAAGTGAATAGTTCCCGAAAGATTTGGTCACGTAGATTATCAATCAAAAAATCTCTTTCACAAACATTTTTTGCTAAAATTGAATCTTCTTCCATAAAAGCTTTCACCGCATCTTTCAACATCTTACTGGCTTCATTGGCCATTCTTGGAATATCAATTAAAGGTTTTACCGGTTCCCTTTCAATAAGAAATTCAGCACTTTGAGCAATATTTACAATATGGTCACCAATTCTTTCAAAATCGTTATTCATTTTTAAAATCATTAAAATTGTTCTCAAATCTTTTGCCTTTGGTTGGTAAAGAGCAATTAAATCAACACAAATTTCATCAATTTCAATTTCTAAGTTATTCGCCTTTTTTTCATCTTCCTCAATTACTGTTTTTAAAGTCTCCCTTTCTTTATCTAGCAATCCTTTTATTGCTTTTTCTAACATCTTTTCAATATGATTAGCATATTCGATAATCTTTTCTTTCAAAATTGTCAATTTTTCTTCAAGCATGGTTAATTATAAAAAATTTTAGAAAATTGTCAAAATAATTAACCATATTTTCCCGAAAGAAAGTCTTCGGTTCGTTTGTCTTTTGGCCGGACAAAGACATCTTCAGTTTTACCAAATTCAACAAGTTCACCAAGATACATAAAGGCGCAGTAATCTGAAACTCTGGCAGCTTGTTGCATATTATGGGTAACAATCACAATCGTGTAACTCTTTTTCAGTTTATGAATAAGTTCCTCCAATTTAGCAGTAGCAATGGGATCTAAGGCACTTGCTGGTTCGTCTAAAAGAAGAACTTCTGGTTCGATAGCAATTGCTCGAGCAATACATAACCTTTGTTGCTGACCACCGGAAAGGTTTAGAGCACTATGATAAAGATTATCTTTTACTTCGTCATAAAGATTGGCATCAATTAAGGCTTTAATTACTCTTTCTTTGATATTTTTAAATTTATGAATTTTTAAACCGAAAGCAATATTCTCATAAATTGATTTGGGAAAGGGATTGGGTTTTTGAAAGACCATTCCAACTTTTTTTCTTAAACTCAAAAGGTTGACATTTTCACTGTATATGTTTTCATCGTCAATTAAAACTTTTCCACAAACTTTTACGTTAGGAATTAAGTCGTTCATCCGGTTAATACAACGTAAAAGAGTAGTTTTACCGCAACCAGAAGGTCCCATAATGGCGGTGACATTTTTTTCAGGAATTTCTAAATTTATATTTTTTAAAATCGGTTTCTCACCAAACCAAAGGGAAAAATTTTCAAATTTAATTTTAATTTCCATATTTTAATAATATTTTTTAATTTTCATTCTTAAAATATACGCAATAATTCCAAAAAAAAGAGCAAAGAAAAGTAAGATAAGGGAAGAGGCGAAGGCAATAGGTCTTACTTTTAAAATTTTTTCGTGTTGAGTAGCAAGAATATAAATATGATAGGGGAGAGCCATAAATCTATCTAATGGAGAAAAAGAAATTTTCTTTAAATAAAAAGCAACACCAGTGAAAAGAATCGGCGCTACTTCACCAATTAATCGAGCGAAAGCAAGAAAAATTCCTGAAAGAAGTAGTGGTTTTGATTCTGGTAAAATAATCTTTCTGATGGCTGTCCATTTGGGAACCCCCAAAGCGATAGCAGCTTCGTAAAAAGTATGGGGGACGCTTAAAAGACCTTCTTCAACGGCAGTAATTAAAGGTGGGATAGAAAGGATTGATAAGGTTAAAGAAGAGGCAAGTAGAGAAAGTCCAATATTTAAAGTTCTTACAAAAAAGGCTAAACCAAAGAGACCGAAAACAATAGAAGGCAAGCCACTTAAACTTTTTATTAAAGTTCGCAGAGTAAAAGTTAAAAAATTATCTTTGGCATAATAAGCAAAATAAATTCCTGACAAAAGAGAAGGAATAATGGCAAAAATAAAAGCAAAAATTGTAAGATAGATTGAACCAAAAATTGCTGGGAAAATACCTCCCTGGGTCATTTGTTCTTCAGGATAGGAAAAAAGAAAACGGAAATTTAAAACCGGATAACCATTGATAATTAAATAAACAGTGATAAAGATAATTGTAAAAAGAAAGAGAAACAGAGGGATTGCTAAAAGATAAAAATAAAAAGAACTTTTTATTTTCATATTATTAATTTTATTCTTTTTTGGGCAAAATAATTGCCAATTAAATTAACAATAAAAGAGATAATAAACAAAATAACTCCCAGCATAAATAAAGCAAAAAAATGAGGGGTATTCTTTGCTGTCTCCCCCATTTCAATAGCAATAGTTGTTGTTAGAGTTCTAGTAGGAGAAAATAAAGATTTAGCAGTTATCGGTGAATTCCCTAAAACCATTAACATTGCCATTGTTTCCCCAATTGCTCGGCCAAAACCTAATAAAATTCCCGCGATTATTCCTGATTTGGCTGTTGGTAAGACAATTTTTAAAGTAGTTTGGAAGCGAGAAACTCCTAAGGCATATCCGGCTTCTTTATAAATTAAAGGAACTTGTGAAATACTTGCTTCACAAATTGAAATAATTGTTGGTAAACACATTAAGGCTAAAATAATTCCACCGTTTAACACACATAAACCACTGGAGAGCGAAAAAAGATTTTGGATTAAAGGGGCTAAATAGACTAAACCAAAAAAGCCAATGATTACTGAAGGAAAGGCAGCAAAAAGTTCGATTATCCCTTTTACTAAGTTATATAACCAAGAAATTTTCTTTAATTCTTCACTTAAGAAGATAGCAGAGAAAATACCCACAGGAATAGCGATTATTAATGCTAAAAAGGTTACTAAAATACTTCCCCATAAATTTGGTAAAAGACCATATTCATTTTTAAAATAACCGGTTGGATTCCAAACCGGATGGAAGAAAAATTCTTTTGGAGAGATTGATTTAAATAATTTTAATCCTGCAGATAATAAGAAAAATAGAATAAAAATGATTAATAAAGAAGTAAGTAAAGAAGAGAAAAAGAGAAGGAAATTTATGAATTTATGGGTTTCTTTCATTAATTTTTATATCATTACAAACAGAAAATTATAATTAAAAATATTTTAAAATCAAGAAGACACTAAAATTATTGACGGAAAGGTAAAATTTATTATAATTCTTAAGATGAAAAGAGAGGAAAATTTAATAATTAAGACAATCAAGTTAGGGGCAAATATAGATAGATTAATTCCTTTTTCACCGATTCGTGGACTTTCTAAATTTATTTTTACTCTTTTTTCTCCAAAACTAAAAGAAGCCTGTTTAAATAAAGAGCACACAACTTCTTATCAAGTTGGTTTGGACCTATATTATATGATTTATGCAATGTTAAATTCGGCTCTCAGGGTTTCCTGGTCAATAAATTCTTTAAATACCTTTTTAAAAGCGATTTTCCAAAATAAGGAAGGTCCGCGGATTAAACGAGAATGGCGAGAAAAATACGGTGAAGGACCCCCAGGATTTTTGGTTATTTCACCGACTAAGGCTTGCAATTTAAGGTGTTATGGTTGTTATGCGAATGCGGCGAAAGAGACAGATAAATTGCCTAAAGAGATATTTGAGCGGATAATAAAGGAGGCTTTTACCCTCTGGGGAGTGAGGTTTTTTGTGATTTCTGGTGGTGAGCCATTGATGTATAAAGATAAAGGAGAGGATTTGCTTACTATTTTGAGTAAATTC
>CALHQW010000025.1 GCA_938040315.1 uncultured bacterium | reverse complement strand
TTTTTTATTTTATTCTTTTTATTTACTTTCAATTTCTCTTTTACACTTATTGATTATACTGATGTTCCTTATGCAACGAAGGGAAATAATAGCCCAAAAATTTTCTCTCTTCCCCTTTTGTTGGATTCTACTTTACATACGGTCTTTTTAAAAAGGGAAGGAATTTATTATGGAAAAAGCACTAATTTTGGTAATAGTTGGGAAATAAGACCGGTTATCCTTTCTTTGGGAATAAGAAATCCTAGTATCTATCTTTCTCCCAATCGTTTTCGAAATATTGTCTGGGAAAAAGATACTGCTAATCAGACAGAGATTTTTTATTATTGTTTAGATATCAGGATGCCACCAATTAATGTGAGCCAAACACCAGGAAAATCTTACTCACCCTCTTTAACTGTTGATAATCAAACATCTTGGGGAAAGGTCCATATCGTCTTTGCCGATTCTTCCTTTGGTAAGTCAAGAATTTATTATCGGAAATGGAATTTTCAATCTTTAAGCGATACTTTTCAAATTACCAATTTTGATAGTTTAGGACTTTTTGACCATACTAATCCAACAATCGGTATCTTTGATAATAATAAGGTTTATGTCTTTTGGCAAGGTTATTCTTTGGAAATTTCTTATCCTTACCGAATTTTCTGCCGTTATTTAGAAAATGATACTTGGCGCGAGCCATTTACTATTTTCACTTCCGAAGAGCCTTTAGCCCACCTTTCTTGCGATTTTACTTTCAATTATAATGAAGGATTTTCTCTTGGCTTTGAAGATTATAATACTAATAACGGAATTCCTGATTGCCATTTTCTGGGAGGAAATGGCGGTGGTTATCCAACTTCCGATTCTTCCACTTATCCAACTCTCTCAACCATTAGCGATGTTTGAAGTTATCTCGCCTGGATGGAAGGCGAAAGAAATATCTCTCTTCATTTTTATTATTTTATGACTGGTTGGTATTATTCAGATACTTTAAGAAGAAATGAGAAGGTAAGATATCCCAGTTTTTATGGTGCCAATTTGGTTTGGACCGAAGGGGATAGTGCTCCTTATAAAGTAATGTATCATTTTTTTAATTATCCAATTGGTATTAAAGAAAAAAGAGAAAAACAAGTTAAAAGAACTAAAAATCTATCCCACTATAATTTAATTTATGATAAAGAAGGAAGAGTTTTAAAGAATAACCAATTAAGAAGAGGTGTTTATTTTATAAAAGAGAAAAATCAATTTAGAAAGATTATAAAATTTTAATAAATTTCTTAAAGTTTTCACTTTTCTTTATAAAATATATTCCTTTTTTTATTTTCCTTTCTTTCACCTTTTGACCAAAAATATTATAAATATTATAAACCTTCTCTTTCTCTTTCTCTTTTTTGATAATTCCTTTTCTATCTTCTGTTAAGTGGGTAATAGTGATAAAATCGCTTCTCAATCTTGGTAACAAAAGGTAATTATTACCTTCCTCAATTAAATTGCCAATAATTTTTACTAAACCTTCGGGTATTGCCATTCCAGGAATTTCACTTTCAAAATCAATTTTAATTTTTATCATCTCATTCCTTTGATTATAGGCATTATAAATATTATTACCATAAAATATTCCCCTATCTAAAAAATATAAAGAATCAAAAATAAGCAATTTACTTTCCAAGGATTCGCTAATGAAATTAATTTCACTTTTAAAGGTATCAACTAATGGAACATTTCTTTCTAAGATTATTAATCTACCACCTGAATCGTAATCACAAAAGATAGTTGTTAAATTACTTATCTCCTTTACCTTGCCGATAAGAAAGATTGAATCACCAATATTTAGGTTCGGTAAAGAATCCCGGCGCTTTCTATAAACATAAATTCCATTCCAAAAACCTTTTGGTCTTTCTTCAATAAAAAATCTATTACCAAAAACACCAGAAACAATTCCAAAAAGATTAACATATTTATTGGTATCCCTTGATACTCCTTGCGGGTCATTAGTGTATTGGATTTCTCTTATCTTTCTTTTATAACTAACTTCATAGGATTTCAATTGGGAATTTATAATATGACCATAAGGAGTCCGCAATTTTAAAAAATAAAAAATTTTATTATTAGTATCAAAAGGCGGAAAAGAATAATAGAAAGAAGAATCCCTTAAAGAGAAGGAGTCTTTTAATTTATAGTTAAAATTTAAGGTATCATTTATTGAATAATATAAGGTATCAATAATTTCATTTATCTCCGAATAAATAACCTTTGCTTTTACAATGACTCCTTCTTGACTGGTGGGTATCTTGGGATAATTATCTATTTCATAAATAATTGGCTCCCTTTTTGATTCATATAAGAGATAGATTTTATTAGAAGTATAGAAAAGGATTTCTTTATTTAATCTCCGCTCTTTATAGAAATCGCCAATAATTAAGGATTTTATAAAAAAATAGGAAATAATATTTTGTCTAAAAATTGTCTCTACTTGCCAAAGAGAATTATCTTGATAGATCATTAATAAATAATTCCAAACACCTTCACCATCAATAATTAAAATCTCCTTGCCATTATGCAAGGAATAGAAGTCATCAATTTTTATATCATTATATCTTTTAACTGGCACATTAGAAGTTAAGATTTCTAAATAATTCCAACTACTTCCATAACCATATATTTCGGCACACCTCGGACCACGAGAAGAATAGCCAATCATTCCGATCTCTTCGCCTTCCCAATTATTATCAAAATCACTAACCGCTAAATTTTGAAATCTAAGATAATTACTTTGGAAAATAGTGAAAGTATCAAAATTATTATTTCGGTAATTAATCCTTAATAGTTTAAATAAAGTAGGATTACTATAAGGTTGAATAATACAAGCAATCTCCTTCTCTTCGCTTTCCCGATCAAAATTGCCAAAACCAATTCCATAATCCCTTTGATTTAAATTTATTAAAATCTCCCTTATTAGCCAGTTATTATTTATCTTCTTTGCCATCTTTAATTTATCAGAAGTAAAATAAAATATCTCGTCTCTATTATCATTGTCAATATCACACAATAAAATATTGGTAATAGGCATTGAAGTGCTATCAATCTTTTCAATTCTTAAAGAATTATTTTCCCAATATAACCTTTTGAGAAAATAGGGAAAATGAGAACGACCAATAATGATATCAATTTTTGAATCATTATCTATGTCACCAATTGCCAATTTTCGATAACCCTCCTCATGGATATAAAAACTATCTAAATGATATCTTGGTGGATAATTATTTGCTATCTCTTTAAAACTAAAAAGAAAAACTTTTAAGGAATCTAAAAAGAAAATCCTAATAGTATCATCATAAATACTTTTAAAATTTTTACTACTATTTAATGCTACTAAATTACTCCCCCGATTGTAAATAATTAAACTATCAAAATAAGAAAAGATAAAAAGAAAGAGAAGCATTAAAAAAATATAACAAACAAATTAATTTAGTCAATTTAAATTATTGACTTTTTATTTTAGAAATTTATAATAAAGTATGGTTAATTTTATTATTCTTTTCTTTTATTCTTTTAAATATGCCGAAACAACCTCTACTTATCTCAGAAAGTCAATTAGTTATTATGAAGGTTTTATTGTCCAAAGAAATTTAGATATCCCTAAAAATTTTCTTGATACTCTCTTTTCTAATTTAAAAAAGAAAATCTTCTTAGAAAGATTTGATTATAATCCCATTCCCCAGTATTTACAAGAAAAAGTGAAATCTCAAGTGGAAAGATTTGATACCTTACATTTAGAGAGAATAAGTGATATCTTAGAAAAAGAGTTTGTTCCCGAGATTGTGAAGATCTTGGAGGCAGCAAAAGAAGTTAGAGCAAAAGAGTTTGTAAGTAGTGAAGAAAGAGTAAATTTCTTAACTACGAAGGCAAAGGAGATTGGAGTAACCGCTGACGATATTGAAAAGGTTTTAAATGCTGGTTATATTTTTGTTCCTTTTATAAATGACTATTCTTTAATAAGAGAAAAAGATTTAATAATGGTTAAATTAGGTGGTGGGATAATCTGGTATCATATCTCAATGCGTTTTTCTCCTCCGAAACTTATTCCTTTGGTAAAAAAATCAACTTCCTCTTTTGGTGTTGCTAATATAAAAAAGAAAGGTAGTTATCTTTGGGGAGGAAGAAGCCTCTCTTCTGAAGAATATACTCAATATTCAGCGATGAATGCCTTTTTAAAAAATTTAGAAGTGTTAACAAAAGAAATACCGGAGTTTAGACTATCCAGCGATATTATTTCTACTTACGGAAAGGAAATAATCTTTCGATTAGGAAATAAAGAGGGAATAAAGGTGGATGATAAGTTTAACATTGTTGAATTCTATGAAGATGAGAAGGGAATAAGAAAAATAAAAAATGTTGGTTATTGTTTAGTTAGTAAGGTTGGCAATAATAAAATTGATAGAAATAATTATTCTATTGCCAAAAGATATTTAGGAAAAAGTGAAGCGGGAATGACCTTAATAGAAAGACCAAGATTACCAATTGATATTCTATTTCGTTTTGTATTTCTCAAAGAAGAATGGGAAAATAATTTTGGAATTGATTTGGAATTCGATTACAATATTGGCAGATATTTTTATTTTTCTCAATTCTTCACTACCTTTAATTTAATGTTTGGACCGGAAAAAGGAACGGATACTCTTGAAATTAAAGAAATTGGTTTTGGTCTTATTAAAAAGTTTAATTTCTATTTCTTATCTTTGGGGATGGAGGGAAAAGGTAAAATTACTAATGATGGAATAAAACCAGAAGGAAAAGGAATTTTAGAATTCTTTTTATTGCCTGATTTAAAATTGGGAACAAAAATTGGCTATGATGGGGAAATAAATTATGGCTTTCATTTAAATTATAATCCACCAACCTTACCTTTTGACCCCTTTGCCATCTTTCGGGGATTATTTAGATTATGAGAATTTTTAAAAGGAGGAATTATGAGAAAAATAAAAACCCTTTCCTTTATTTTATTTAGTTTAGTTTTAATTATTTATTGTGCTAAAAAACCAATGGTGCCAGCAACTGGTGAAGCCACTTTTGTGGAAACCTATTCGCCCGCCGAAGTGGTTATTTTAGCAACGGGTGTTGGTAAGAATTTGGTTGAGGCAGAAAAGGATGCCCGCTATCAAGCAGTCCATTTTGTCCTTCTTGGCGGAACTGATCCAATATTACAAAGGGAAGAAGAAAGGGTGAAATTTAACCTAATCAAAGAAAATATCTTAAACAAGGATTCAGTAGTGAAATTTATCAGTTGGGAAGATGATAAATACCAGAAAAGAATAAAACTATCTGACGGTCGATTAAAGATAAGTAAATTAATGAGGGTGAATAAAAGAATTTTAACTGAATACTTAGTAAATAAAGGAGTAATTAAAGGAGTGGAAGAAATTTCTGAAGAGATTGGCACTCCCTTTGTGATGGTTATTCCCCAAGTGAGCAAAGATGAAAGTCCAATTGAGAAATTAGCGACAAGTTTTTTACATAAAAAGGCAGCCCAAATTATTGAAGCTTTCTTAACAGCAAGAAAATATAATGTAAGTGTACCTGACGCCACTGTCCAAATTAATGAATTAGTTTCTGCTTTGGCAGAAGAGAGAAAAATAAAAGAAGATATCTCTTATTTATATGCTTTAACAATTGGTTCGGATATTTATATTACCTTTACTGTTGATATTACTAGTGGTCGTTACGGAACAAGAAAGGCATCGGTTGGCATAAGGATTTATGAAACAACCACTGGCAGACTTTTAGGAACAGAAACCGGTTATAGTCCAGAGGTCCAAACAACTTCTGACCAGGTAGTCTTAGAAAGTGCCATCAATGATTGTATGGATAGGGTATTGTCAAGAATGACTAATTATTGGAAAGATGATATTAAATATGGACTTCAATATAAAATCGTGATTAAATTTCCAACAGGCATCCCCTCGGAAAGATTAGAAAAGATGCAATTTGCTCTTTTAGATATGTTAAAGGAAGGAGTGAATAAAAGTAAAGAAAATATTGTCTCGGAAAGAACAATTGATCTAATTGTCTGGGCAAAAAGGGATAAATTTCCAGAAGCGAGGTCAATATATTCCTATTTGAAAGATAGATTTATAAGTGTTTTTCCTGGCTACACTTTGAGCCGAATTACTTTAAATCGTAAATTACTCGTCTGCGAAGTAAAGAAAGGATAAATTATATCTAACTTATCTCTTTTTGAGTAATAATATATAAAACATTATTTAAAGGAATAACCGCTTCTTTTTGTTTCTTTAATTCTTCAGGTAAATCATCAACGTTGAACTTAACGCCAACCGCTTTTATACAATTATCTTTTATTGTATAACCTTCACATTCACAATAGCCACCAGATTTTAAATAAATTATTGGCATAATCTAACCTTTATAAGGTGGCAAATTACATCTTAAAGGTTTATCTATCCTTAAGCCTAAGGCGTAATCGGCTTGTAAGATTTTATGAATCTCTCTTGAACCTTCATAAATCTGAGCGCCTTTTGCATTTCGATAAAATCTTTCAACTGGATATTCATCAGAAAATCCATAGGCACCATGGATTTGAACTGCATTTGAGGCTGCCCTTTCTGCTGCTTCGCAGGCATAATATTTTGCCATTGAAGTTTCTCTCGTATTTCTTATTCCTTGATTTTTTAACCAACCAGCCTTTAAATATAAAAGGCGAGATATTTCATAATCCACTGCCATTTGAGAGATCATCTCTTTTATTAATTGATGATAACCAATTGGCATGCCAAAAGTTTTTCTCTCATTAGCATATTTTACTGAATAGTCTAAACAAGCCCTAATTAATCCAGTAGCACCAGCAGCAACTGTATACCTTCCTTGATCAATAGCAAACATCGCTATCTTAAAACCTTCTCCCTCTTCTCCCAATAAATTTTCTTTTGGCACTGCTACATCATTTAAAGTAATTGAACCAGTATTTCCGGCTCTAATTCCTAATTTATTATGAATGGTTGCCGTTTCTAAACCTTTCATTCCCCTTTCTAAAATAAAGGCGCTGATTCCAGAATGGTCCCTTTTCTTTTTCTTTTCTAAATCTGTCCAGGCAAAAACGAGAAAATGATCAGCCACATCCGCCAAACTAATCCACATCTTTTCACCATTCAAAATGTAATAATCGCCTTTCTTTTCTGCCTTTGTCTCAATCGCAACCGCATCACTTCCCGCATTTGGCTCAGTCAAACCAAAAGTAGCAATCTTTTCACCTTTTGCCTGAGGAATTAAATACTTTCTCTTTTGCTCTTCATTACCCCAAGTTAATAAGGTTAAACTATTCAAACCAATATGAACCGAAAGAATAACTCTTAAAGAGGTATCCACATATTCTAATTCTTCACAAACCAATCCTAAAGTAATATAATCGCAATAGACACCGCCATACTCTTCGGGAATTGTTAACCCCAAAAGACCCAATTCTCCCATTTTTTTTAAAATATTTCTGTCAAAGGTTTGAGAACGATCCAAATCCCTAATCCTTGGTAAAATCTCCTTTTGGGCAAAATCCCTTGCCAATTTTTGAATCATCAACTGCTCTTCGGTGAAAGAAAAATCAATCATCTCACCTCCTTTAAAACCCTTTTAAATATCTCTTTCACATTTCTTAATAGATATTCTAAATTAAAATACTCTTCTAACTCTTCTTCTTTTAAATATTTTTTAATCTCTTTATCTTCTTTAATTATTTCTAAAAAACTCTTATCCTTCTCCATTGCCAAAAAAGAGAGTTTTTGCACCAAATCATAGGCGAAACTTCTTTTTAATCCTTTTTTCATTAATAAAATTAATAAAAGAGAGGAATAATATAACTCTTTGGCTTTTAAAATATTTTCTTTCATTTTATCTTCATTTATTTTTAAATTACTGAAAATAAATATCATTTTTTCAGTAATATAATGTAAAAGAATTAAAGTATGAGGAAAGACCAATCTTTCATTTGCTGAATTTGTCAAATCCCTCTCATGCCATAAAGAAATATTCTCTAAGGCAGGAAAGATTAAACCTCTTAAATACCTTGCCAAACTGACTATCCTTTCGCATAAAATGGGATTTCTTTTATGAGGCATTGCTGAGGAACCTTTCTGTTTTTCTAAAAAGGGCTCATTTAACTCATCAATCTCACTTCTTTGTAAATTTCTAATTTCGGTAGCAATCCTCTCAAAAGAAGAAGCCAGAATAGTGAAGATAGCAATCAGATAGGCATATCTATCCCGAGGGACAATTTGGGTAGAGACTGGCTCAACTTTTAAATTTAATCTTTTTAAAACCTCCTTTTCTATTTTGGGATTTAAAGTTGAATAGATACCGACTGCACCTGAGATCTTACCATAAGAAATTTCCTCCTTCGCCCTTTCTAATCTTGTGATATTTCGATCAATCTCACAATAAAAAGAAAGGAGTTTTAAACCAAAGGTTATTGGCTCAGCAAAAATGCCGTGGGTTCTTCCCATCATTACCAAATCTTCATATTTTAATGCCAAATTTTTAATTATCTCTTTTAATTTTCTTAAAGAGTTAATGATTATTTCTATTCCTTCTCTTAATTGTAATGCCCAGGCAGTATCAACAATATCATAAGAAGTTAATCCGTAATGTAAATAACTTTTTGCTTTTTCATCTTTTAGATGATTTTCAATAGACTTCAAAAAAGCAATTACATCATGACCAGTTTCTTTTTCCAATTCTTTTATTTCGGACAAAGAAAAATTTGCCTTCTTTATCTCCTCGGCACATTCTTTGGGAATTATTCCCATTTCTCCTTGAACTTCCGCAACAGTTTTTTCTACTAATAACCAGTATTCAAAACGTTTCTCTTCTTTCCATAATTGCGCCATTTCTTTTGTTAAATACCTTTCAATCATATTAAAACCGATAATAAATTCTTATCTTTTCACCCCTTCTTTCAATGATAAGTTTTATACTATTCCCTCTGAAACTTTCAATTTTCTTTTTCAAATCCTCAGCACTTATAACCTTTTCATCTTGAAAACTTAAAATTGCATCGCCAATATCTAAACCTAAGGCTTCAGCAAAACTATTTTCTTTCACTTTTAAAATAATCGCTCCGTAATTTGTCTGTAAAGAATATTTCTTTTTAAAATAATTATCCACATCACTAACCTCTATTCCCCATTTTTCAATTTTCACTTTTATCACTTCTTTCTTCTCTTTTACTTGTTTCTTTGCTTTTTCAATAAACTCTTTTACTCGATTAATAGGAATAGCAAAACCAACACCTTCGCTACCGCCAGCATGGGAAAGAATAAAAGTATTTATGCCAATCACTTCTCCTAAAACATTAACCAAAGGACCGCCAGAATTACCAGGATTAATTGCTGCGTCAGTTTGGATCATATTTTTATACTCCCGACCAGTTTGGGAAGCCCTTATTTCCCTATTTACTGCCGAGATAACGCCAACAGTGACTGTTGGTTTTGTATCTTCAATCAAAAAACCAAAGGGATTACCCAAAGCAATTACCCATTCACCAATTAATAAATCATCAGAATTCCCTAATTTAGCATACGGTAAATCTTTTCCATTTATCTTTAATAATGCCAGGTCTTCTTCACTATCAATATCAATAATTTCTGCATCAAAGGAACGGCCATCACAAAGAGAAACTTTTATTTCTGTTGCCATTTCTACTACATGGGCATTAGTAACAATGTAACCGTTTGGATCAATAATTACACCACTTCCTAAACCTTTTATCTCCTGTTTATATCTTCTTTTTGGCAAGAAATCTCTAAAAAAATCTCGCCAGAAATCATCAAAGAAAGGCGAAGAGAAAGGTGAATAAGTAACAATCCTTGTCTGGGTGACTGCAATGGAAACAACCGCTGGACTTACTTTGTTGGCACTTAAAACAATTGCGTTTACCCTTTGATTAGAAATCTTCTCCTCTAATTGGCTAATTAAAACCAATCTTTCTTTTGATAAATCTAATAAATTTTTTGGGGTAAAAAAATGGCGATAGGAAAAACTGATTAAAATGCCCAAAATAAAACCAGACAAAAGAAATATAAAATAAAGAATTTTTTTCATAGTTAAATTTTAATCAAGGATTATTAAAAATCAAGTCTCTTCCCTAGTATCCTCTTTTAGAGATTTTCCGGTATGATAGATAAAGACATCTTCTAAGGTAGGTTCTAAATTAATAACCGATAAAATTTTACACTTTTTACTATTTAATATTGATAAAACATCGTTCAAAATGGCTTCGGTATTTTTACAAATAAATTTTGCTGTCCAGATACCATTTTCACTAAAGAGAGTAAAATTTTCAACACCAGAAATTTTTGTAAAATCTTCCTTTTCAATAAAACCTAAAAATCTTATCTCCAATACATCTTTATGAGGTATTGATTCTTTAAACTCTTCTGGTGTCTTTACATCAATAATCTTTCCATTATGGATAAAGGCAATCCGAGAGCAAAGTTCATCAGCCTCATCCATATAATGAGTAGTCAATAAAATTGTTTTCTTTCCTTTCTTTACCAATTCCTCTTTAATAAAATTTCTGATAAATCGGGCAAAGGCAGGGTCTAATCCTAAGGTTGGTTCATCTAAAAGTAATATTTTTGGATCATGTAATAATGCCCTTGCCAAAGATAATTTTTGTTTCATTCCCGAGGAATATTTTTCTACCCGCTCATCGGCCACCTCTTTCAATTCCAAAAGTTCTAAAAGGTAGTCAATTCTTTTATCCCTTGTTTTTCCGGAAAGACCATAAAGAGCAGCAAAGAATCGCAGATTATCAATTGCTGATAACTTCCAATACAGAGTCCTTTCGCCACTAGTTAATAAACCAATATTCTGACGGGCAAAATTAGAATTTTTAGAAATCTCTTTTCCAAAGATTTTTATCTCGCCTTTATCAGGAATTAATAAGGTAGCAATACATCTTACTAAAGTTGTTTTTCCCGCGCCGTTAGGACCAAGTAAACCAAATAATTCTCCTTCATAAATTGTTAAAGAGACATTATCTAAAGCAATCTTTTCTTTTTTTTCTTTTTTAAAAAGGTATCTAAAAAAGGAAGTTCTTCTTTTAAACTTTTTTGTTACGCCAATTACTTCAATTGCTTTATTCATATTTTAATACCCTTTCAATCCAATCTTTCATTAAATTGGCTGATTTCTCCCAAGTAAAATTTTTTGCCCAATTTATTGCCTTTTTACCCATCTCTTCTCTTAAATTATCCTTTTCTAATAAAATTTTCATCTTTTCTGCTAAATCATTAATATCGCCGTAGGAATAGAAAAAGCCGGTTTCACCATCAATTACTGTTTCCTTTAAACCAGGAGTTTTGGCTGACACCACTGGTGTACCACAAGCATTCGCCTCCATCACAATTAAACCCCAACCTTCTTTTATTGAGTTTTCTACCAAAAATAATGAACGTTGATAGATATCAATCTTTTCTTCTTCTGATACATAACCAGTAAACTCAATTATTTTTGTTAAATTTAATTTTTTAACCAATTTCATTAATCTCTCTTTATCATCTCCTTCACCAACAATTAAAACCTTAAAATTATCGATATTTTTTTCTTTTAATACTTTAACCGCCAAGATAAGATGGTGAATTGACTTGTATTTTTTGAGTCGACCAACATGACAAATAATCCTTTCTTTCTTTTTAGAAAAATCGGGTTTGTATTTATTTAAATCTATGCCCGGTGGAATAATACAAATTCTTTCTTCTATCTCTTTACTTTTAAAAAGTTTCAATAAATCTTCTTTTGTGCTTTGGGATAAACAACTAAAATAGTTATTCTTATAAATTAAAGGTATCAAAGATTCAGTAAGATAGACATAAGAACCAAAAAAAATATTTGTTTCGGAAAATATCGCTTTACGAAAAAGATGCATTACTAAAGCCAAAACCGGTACTTTCTTTTTTAAAAAGTAGGGAGAATAAAAAGGAATTTTATTCAAATCATCAATCACCAAATCAAAATTATTTTTCACAACAATTTCGTTAATATTTTTATAAACAGAGAAATTAAAGGTCCATTTATTACCAAGTCTTAAAATTTTTATTCCATCCATCTCTTCTTCTTCTTTACTTTCGGGAAATCTTTCGGCTAAATAGGTTATTTCATAATCTTTTATTCTTCTAAAAATCTCATAAGCATAAATTTCTGCTCCACCAGCAAGCGGATTTTTAGGACATCGCCAATTAATTAAGAGAATTTTCGGCATAAAAAAGAGAAATAAAAATGGGTCGTGCAGGACTCGAACCTGCGGCCACCTGATTAAAAATCAGGTGCTCTACCAGCCTGAGCTAACGACCCTTTTTTGAATTATAATAAAAGTTAGATAAAAATCAAGTAAAACAAATAAATTAATCTAATTTTATGTTATCTTTATTGATAAATTACCAATTTCTCAATTTTGTCTTTCTTTCTGATAAAGTAGATACCCTTTTTAAATTCCTTTTTTTTAATTTCTCTACCACTTAAATCAAAGATTTTATCTATTTCAAAATTAGGCCTTATTTTCTCTTTAACATTTTTATTTTCTTTTTTATTTTCTAAAGCGCTAGCCATGCCAATTGCAAAAGGATGCGGAGTTAAAACGGAAACAGTATCATGATAAGTAAAAATAGTTAGTTTCAAGTAACAATTATCACTTATAACATTAGGTATCCGCCATTGGAAAAATCCAGTATTAGGGAAAGAATCAACAATAGTGATAAATGGTCCGTTAGGTCCGGTTGAAGAAAATTCAATTTTTATAAAAGAAAGATTTTGGGGATGATTAGGTACTGCCGAAATCCATTTAATGAAATTCACCGAATTAGGTTCAAATCTTTCATAACCTCTCGGAAAAACTGGAAAGATATTTAAATTTGATGGTATTGATGTTTCTTTAAAAAACCGTGCGCGATTCCGATAATTAGGCCAACTACCTTCATTAACTACCAAAATAATATCAGGATAACCATTATGGTCACAATCTCCACCAACTTTTAATTCTCTTCCGCTTCCTGGTGACGGTGTATTAATCGTTACCACTTCCTGCCAACTGCCCCTACCGTTACCTAAATAAATTTTTAAAACACCATTTCCTTGGGCAACAACATCAATAAATCCATCAAGATTCATATCAAAAAGTTGTATCCTTTGGTAAGAACCGGTAGATGGTAAATTGCCTGAAAAATTTTCCCAACTATCTCCTTCTTCATTAAAAATCCAAACTTCAATTCCACCTTGGGGATTAATAAAACCTAAATCCATACCACCATCATTGTCTACATCATTTAAGGAAACACTAAGATAATAAAAATTACCTGGAGGTGGTAAATTTCTGTGGGCTAAAATGAAATTGCCAGTTCCGTCTCCAAAATAAACACTGCCAAATTGATGAGCAACAGCGAAATCTACATTGCCGTCTTTATTAATATCGCCAAAAACAAAATCCATATTAGAATTGCCACCAATAAAACCAAAACTTCTTCGCCAGGCTCCATTACCCAAATTTAAATAAATATGAATTCCATCATCATAACCAAAAGCATTTGAACCAATATCTAAAAGTCCATCATTGTTAACATCAGCAAAATCGGTACAAAACATTCCCCAATCCTGTCCATCCATTGCTAAACTATCATCCCAAGGAACCCAATTTCTACCAGTACCATCGCCCAAAGCAACTTCTAATAATTGATCACCAAAATCGTTATTGGAATAATTATGATGCATTCCATAGCCAACATCTAAAAAACCATCATTATTCACATCACCGTAAGCGATACCACCGTATCCAAAATTGCCGTTCATATAAACCTGCCAATTTCCTCTTCCATCGCCAAACCAAACCATTATTCCATGTTGGTCAGTATTAATATAAGGAGAACCATGGTCGCCGATAGAAATTAAATCCAAATTACCATCTTGATTAATATCTACCATTTCGATCTCTAATCTTCCTCCTTCTAAGGTTGGCGGAATTAAGCCGTTGGAAGATTCTTGATATTCTAAATTAAAAATAGATAAAATTAATATCAAAAAAGGTACCATACTTAATTATAATAAAAATATTTAAAAATCAATAATATATAGAGAAAAAAATTGATAGGAAGAGGGGGTATATGCTTTTTGGTTCTTATAAATTAAAGATTTTTTGGGTATAGGGATAACTCTATAACGGTCTCCTGTATAGTTTTTAAAAGAGGCCACCGAAGTCATACGCATTTTTACCTTTTCTAAATTCTATATTATAACTAATAAAACTTTTTATTTATATTGATAACCGAAAAGATATTCAAACAAAAAGCAGCGCCTATTCCTTGGTTTTACTTTTAGAGATTATGTTCTTGAATTTTTCTTCTCAAAGTATCCCGATGAATACCAAGTAAACGAGCTGCTTGAGAAATGTTACCATTACTTTTTTTAAGCGCTTCCTTTATTACCTTTTTCTCAATTTCCGAAAGATTTAATGTATTGAAAATTCTTTCTATCGATATTTCTTCCTCTTTTTCTTCTTTTTTGGTTTGCAAAAATCTCATCATTCCAATTGTGGAAATTATATGCCCTAAATCAATCTCTAAGGCACCATCGCTTAATGCCCGTTCATAAGCTCTTTCTACAATATTACGAAAAGTGCGGATATTACTTTCAAAAATATTATTTTGATTATTCACATATTCATAAACTAATTTAGTTAAAAATTTTAAAGCAATGGGAGAAATTATAATATTTCGATTTTCTTTTTTATTCATTTCATTAATAAAGAATTCGGAAAGTTCTTTCACATCTTTTTCAATCACTTCAACATTTTCATTCTGATATCTTTCTTTTAAAGAAGGAACAAAGATACAATGCTGAATAAGTCGTGAATAAAAATCGGGTCTTAACCGCTCCCTTAACTCTTCTACTGTCCGATTGGTAGCAGCAATTATCCTCACATCAACCTCTATTTCGTGAGACGCACCGATTCTTTTTATTTTTTTATATTCTAATGCTCTTAATAGTTTTATCTGAATCTCGTTAGGTAACTCACCAATCTCGTCTAAAAAAATTGTTGAATTATTTGCCGCTTCAAATATTCCTTCCCGCATACTTATTGCACCAGTAAAGGCACCTTTCTCATGACCAAAAAGTTCATCTTCAATTAAATTAAAATCTAAGGCATGAATATTTACGGTTAAAGGAGCTCTTTTGTGAACCACCTCAGGATCGTAACGATAACTTAATCGGTGTAAAGCATTAGCCACTAATTCCTTTCCGACACCGCTGGAACCAAGCAAAACACAAGTAGCATCACTTATGGCAATTCTTTCGATCTCTTTTACCAAATGAGCCATACTTCTTGAATTACCGATAACCATTTTATGATATTTTTTCCATAACTCTTTCTTCTCTTTATCTATCGGTAGAAGTGCCATATTTTCAATATTTCGAGTAATGACCGGATAATATTCACTTCCTGTTACTTCCGTAGGAACGAAAGAACATCTTCCATAACCAGGATAAACTAAAAATTGAGTAAACTCTTTGGTATAATCAAGACCGACTCTTAAAGAGACAAAGAGAACCGGCACGATTCTATCCAATTCTTCCCGAATTTTTAAATAGATAAGAAAACCCTGTAAAGCCACTTCATCAAAAAATTCTAAATGGAAAAATTGCCCATCTTTCTGCTTTAAAAGTCTATTCTTATCTTTTAGATGAGTATAATCAACATCTTGAATAATTAAAGAAACAAATTTCCCCCGATTCTTCGAATACCACTCCTTTAATTGAAAATAATCTTGAAAATAAAGAAATTCAAAATTTTGATAAATCTTTTCCTCCTTCTCTTTAATGAAATTTATCAATCCCCAATATGCCTCCTCTAAATCATCAACTACTAAAATTAAAGGCTTTTCCATTTATTAAATTTTACTCCTTTTAATTATTCCTTCAATAATACCAATTAAATCCGAAAAAATAAGAACTAACTTTTCTTCTAATTGAAAACCCTTATTAATATTTAAATATTCAAAATAATTATTTTTTATCTCCCTTATCTCTTCTGCTAAATGACCTTTTTCTAAATCAATCTCACTTTCCGCATCGGAATAAAAATGTAAGATAATCTTCTTCTGCCAATCAGTAATAACTTTCTTCTCTAAAATAATAACCGCCTTTTTTCCAGCATATTTTAAATGATCGGTTATCAAGTGGATCAAAAAATTTTCTATTTTTTTATCTAAAAAAACTTTATAACTCTCATTATCTTCACCAATAAAAGGGTCGTAAACTTGTAGTAAATAATATCCTTCTTTTTTAAGATACTCCTCTATCTCAAAAGAATTAACCTTTTGAAAAACCATTTTTTTCTCTAAACTTTTGTTTATCTCTTTTAGATAGGTAATTAAATTAACAATATTTTTGTTATCAAAAATTTTCTTTAAAAGGGATAAATAATTTTCCATAAAAAATTTGGGTTCCAAGGTTTCTTTTAGATATAAAACTTCTTCTTCTACTAATTTAAAATCTTCGCTAATTTTTTTAATTCGATTCTGGGCTCCTAAAAAATTACCTTTCATTAAATAGTTATGATTTAAAGCAACTAAATCGCCAATAATCTTAATCAACTGAGGCAAAGAACGGTTTTCCAATCGCCATTTTTTATTTTTAACTTTGAGAAAAATTGGCCTAATAAATAGCATAATAAAAAGAACAAAAAAGACCGATAAAAAACTACTTAAAAATAATTGTTGTTGGATTTTTGCAACATAATATTTTCTAACTGCCTTTTCAATTTTTTTCTCAATTTCTAAAAAAGGTAACCCTACTTGCGCACTAAGATTTAAAAGGGTTATAAGCAAATCTTGATAACCATATAAATTTCCTATTCTTACCCGATTAATTAATCTTTGATAATAATTTCTTTGTTCCTCTTCTAAGATTAAGGAATTGTTTAAAAAGTAAAAAAGATAATTACCATCACTTATAATAAGGTCTTCTTTTCCATCGCCATTTAAATCAAAGATTTTATAATCTTTAATTTCCTTTATTTGAGAGTGTTCAATAATCTTTTCAAAATAAGAAAGAGAACGGTTAATAAAAAAAAGATTATTATCCGCTTTAATTAAAAAACCATCTTTAAAAATTTTTCCTTCTATTTTATCAAAATTACCAAAGATTTCTATTCTTTTATTTTTATCATAGGCAACAACCGAACGATTTTCTAACTTACTGAGGATTAAAAAACCATCCTTTTTTAAAGTGAGTAAAATAAATTTCTCATTTTTTTTAGGATAAATTTTTTTGGTTTCTAATTTTTCCTCCAGGATAACTATTGAATCAGCGAAGACAAGAAATAATGAATGCCCGTCGCTGACCAACCATTGAGGATTTATCCAATTATTATTTAATTCCCAAAACATTTCTTTTTCAAAAGAAAAATAAAAGATTTTATTTTTAAAAATCAGATAAACTTCCTCTTCATTATTAAAATTTCGATCTTCCAAAATAGAATTTTCTATCTTTTCACCAAAGTCTCTATAATAAAGAATATCTAAATTTTTATTTAATACCGTAAACTCCCTTTCACCAATCAAAATAAGGTAAATTTCTTTTTTACCTTCCATTAAGGCCAACTTTTTAATTCGGAAATATAAATTTACTGGCTCCCTTTTTTTAATTTGATAAACTTTATTTTTCAAAAATCCATAAAGAAAGTTTTCAATATCTTTTTGATAAACAATATCTTCCATCTGGGAAAAAATTTTCCAATCCTTTTGGGAAATATACTGTTTTACCAAATTTTTCTTGATTTTTCGTTCATCAATTTTTCTCCCTTTTTCTCCTTTTAAAAAAATGAAATAAGAGGAAAGATTAAGGATAAAAAGAAGAAATAGGCTATTCATAAAATTTTAATTTTTCCGTAAGGACAACTAAAACTGTTCTTTTCTTATTTTTTTGATTAAGGATTAAAAAATCGCTAAGAGGAAAATCCAGATCTAAATCAGCAATATCTTTAAATTTATTATCTAAAAGCAGAATTTCGCCAGAATTAAAATTATTCAATAAAAAAACATCTTTTTTTTCTTCATAAGTAATTAATAAAATTAACTCTTTATTATTATTTTTATCATAAATAAAATCATCAACACCTAAAATCTGGACATTAACCATATTTACTAAGGAGGTAAAAGAAGAAAAGGTTCTTTTTTTCTTTAAGATTAATTTATCTTTTATTATTTTAAAAATAATTATTTCTCCCTTTCTGCCGGAAGCGGTCACCACAATTTCCTTTTCGGTATCGTTATCAATATCAGCAACCTTTATACTATTAAAAGCAAGGGGATAAAAATAATCAAAGGGGAAGGTTTCTAAAATTTTACCCTTTTTAAACGATAAAAAATAAAGCCTTCCTTTATCCTGGTTTAAATTACCACAAACTAAAATTAAAAGACTTTCCCAAAGGGCAAAATCATTAATAAATAAATCTTTTAAATTAAATTCCCAAAGGATTTGTAAATTTCTATTTAAGAGCATTATTCTTTTTAAATCCTTTCCAATTGCCAAAAGGAAAGTATCAAGATTTTTGATAAAAAATTTTTCATCAATTACCCTTTCGGTGATTAATTTAAAATTTTGATTATAAATTTTTATTTTGTTCTCTTTTTTATCACTACAACTTAAAACAATAAAAAGAGAATCGTGATTTGTAAGAAAATCAAAACTTTCGATATATTCATTTATCAATAATTTACGATAAAGATTAAGATTTTTATTTTTTAAAGTATAAAATCCTAATATATTACCTTTCGGAAGAACAACCATTTCTTTCTTTTGATACTCAACCTTCTGAGCATAATAAAAGACGGTCTCCAAATAACCTAAATAATTTCCTTTAATATCAAAAATTAATGGTTTAAAGACTCCTTCCGAATAGAGGATAATTTTATTATAATTTTCTAAAAAAAGTAAACTTTTTTTTCTCTCCAAAGGCGAAGAGAAAGAGAATTTAGGAAGAATAAAAGAACCAATCTCATTGGTCAAAATGAATTCTCCATAAATATTGGCTTGAGAAAAGTAAGAAAAAAGTAACGGCAAAATAATTATCATTTTTTATTTATTTTGCCATTACGAGAAAAGTTAGCCCGATAAGTGAACCATTCACTTTTTATAACCTCCCCTTCTATTCGAAAAGCATATAAATAACCATCCCAAGATGGAATAATTAATTTATCCTGAACAAAAAGAAAAGAGGGAGTTTGGTATAAATCTTTCTCGCTTGAACAGATTTCCATTTTAAATAATATTTTTCCCTTTTCATTTAAGGCATAAAGATAGCCCATTTCATCCAAAATAAAAATTATTTTTTTACCATCCCTTTTAATAATTAAAGGAGTAGAAATAATCGCATCCTCCGCTTCAAAAAGAGAAATCAATTTACCATCGTAAACATATAATTTTCCACCGTCGTCACCAAAATAAAACTTTCCTTCTTCATCAATAATCACTTCAGTCTTGATTGCATCTTCATCAAAAGTAGCAATTCTTTTTATTAATTTACCCTTTTTCTTATCTAACAAATATAAATAACCATCTTCACAACCACACAAAAGATAATCTTTAGTAATTGTTGGTGCTGGAAAAAATTCATCATCTTCTAAGGAATTAAATTTAAAGTTAATTTTCCCTTTAGAATTTAAAGAATAAACTTGGGAACCAGAAGAAAAAATCAAATTATTTTTTTCATCAACTGAAATATCACTCAATTCCGCAGGAAATTTTATCTCCTTTATCTTCTTACCAAAAAGATTAAAAATATAAAGGTTACCATCATCAGAAGAGATAACCACTTTATCCGGTGGCAAGAAAGTGGGAGTGTTATAAATTTCACCTGATAATTTATTTTGGAAAACCAATTTTCCATTTTTAGTTAAACAGTATAAAAAAGAATCGGCACCAAAATAGATCAAAGTATCAACAATTAAGGGACTACTATAAATTTTGCCACTGGCAAGAAAATTAAATCTCATTTGACCTAATAAATTAAAGGAATAAAAATTTCCTTTGACATCGCCAAGATAAATATTCTCTTCTTTATCAATTGCACAACTGCTATAAACCCTATCTGCTAAATTTACTCTTCCAATAAAAATCTCTTCAAAAATAGTAACCGTATCAGTAGTCATAAAATAATCTTTATCAATTTTTATTTTAATTATATATTTGCCCGGTTTTTCGTATTTATGTTCTGCTTCATAAATTACCCATTTTACTTCTAAACTCTCAATTTTACCGTCGCCCCAATCAATTTTTAAAGTTGCCGGAATATTTTTAAATTTAAAATATATAAAAATTGGAATTTCCTTATCACCCCAAAGGGAATAACTAAAAGAATCAACCGGCAAATTACTAAAAAAGAGAAAAAGAAGAATTACTAACATCAAAAATTCACTTTTATAAAATGATTTTCCTTTACTTCTCTTAAATATTCATTAATAATTGCTATCAATTTCTTTTGATAGAGAAAATTTCTCAAATCCTCTTGAATCTCCAAAAAAGACAAAATCCTTTCTTTCTCTTTTCTCAACATTTTTATTAAATGGAAACCTTCTTTTGATAAAACTGGTTCAGAGATTTCACCGCTATCCAGTTTTTCACAGACTTCTTTAAAGGGTGAAAAAAGAAAGGTAATAACAAATTCTCCGAGGTAGCCTCCCTTTTCTTTGGTTTCTAAATCATAAGAATATTCTTTTGCCAAAATTCCAAAATCCTCACCTTTGATGGCTTTTTCTCTTATTTTTAGAATTAATTTTTTTGTCTGTAAAGTATCTTCTTTATCTATCGGTACTTCTACAAAAAGGTGAGCAATTTTAACTCGGTTTTTTGTCTCACCCAATTTTTTCACAATATGATATCCCTTTTCACTTCTCAGAGGAGGAGAAAATTCGCCAACTTTTAACTCCTTCAAAGCCTTTTGAAATTCTAAAGATAAACTATCAATTAAAAATTCACCCAAATAACCTCCTTTCGTTTTTGTCTTTTTATCATCAGAAAAACTCTTACAAAGCTCTTCAAAATCGCCACCTCTAAGTAAGATTTCGTAAATCTCGCTGATCCTTCTTTGAGCCTTCCTTTCTTTCTCTTCACTGGGTAAAATTGGCAAAAAGATATGAGCAATCTCACAAACTGCCGGTTTTTTTGCCAAAGAATCTTTTATCTCTTCATAAAACTCTTTTAATTCCCAAGGATTAATCGTAATATTTAAACGATTTTTTTTTGCCAACAATTTTTGAATTAACAATTCCTGACGAAGATTATTTATAATAAATTCTCTTGCCTTTTCTAATAAAGTCTCGTCGGTTAAAAAATTTTCTTTTATCTTTTCTAACCTTTCTTTCCAAATATTCTCCAATTCCTTTTCCTTTATCTCAATTGTTTCTTTTTCCGCTTCTTTCAGAATAATTTTTCCATTAATCAAACTATTTAATAAAGAATCTTTTAAAAGATTGGTATCAATAAGGGGAGAGGAAAATTCTTTTAGTAAAAAATAGTTTTTTTGAAATTCGGAATAAAGAATAATCTCATCATCCACATAAGCAACAATATAATCGTAAGAAAAGGAGGAGAAAAGAAAAAATATTAAAAAATATATCATTTAAAGAAATTTTCCGGATAATAACTCACTTTGTATTTTTCTCTCAAATCTAAAAGCATTTTATTCAACATTTCATAACCTTTTTTATATTGTAATATCTGTTTAATATAATCTTCTACTTCCTGTAAGGAAATATCTTTCTTCACTTTCTTTTTATCCACTAATTGAATAATCTGATATCCTTCTTGTGATTTTATTGGTGAAGTAAACTCATTAATTTTCAAAGAAAAAATCTCCTCTTCCAAGATAGGATCGGTTAAAAATCCTCTTGGAAAATATTTAGATTCTTCTCCTCTTGGCAAAAGTTGGTCTTGAGAGTATTCCTTTGCTAAGGAAACAAAATCTCTTCCACCTTTTAACTCCTCATAAATTCTATTTGCCAAATCATCATCATAAACAACGATCCTTCTAATTTTAATCTCCGAAAGAAAATCTTCTTTATGTTGATTATAATAGTCAACTATTTCTTTCTGCGAGATGGAAATCTTTTTTGCTTCTTCTTCAATGAGGGCGTTAGCGAAGAAATCCCTTTCTAAGGCTTTTAATTTCATTTGTAACCTCTTATCCTTAGTTAACCCCCTTTTTTGAGCAGCCAGATAAATAAGTTCACTATTTACAATTCTTTCTAAGATTGACATCAAATTTTGTTCATTTAAATTAACCTCCTGGGGAATTTGCGCAAGAATTTCATCCTTAGTAATCTTTTTATTACCAATTTTTATTACTGGTTTCTCTTCCTGACAAGAGAAAAATCCACACAAAAGTAAGAAAAAAGTGATCACTCTCTTCATTTTCCACTCCTTTTAAATTAAAACCTTAATCAATAATAAAAAAATTTAAAATTAAAGTCAATAAATGGAAAAACTAAAAATCTTCCTCCTCACTATCGTAATCCTCTTTAAAATCATATTTAAAATCATAAAAATCTTCTCTTGCTCCGCCTATACATTCTTCATAATCCGGACATTCTTCACAACAGTAGTTCTTTAATCTTTCTAACTTTTCACAATCATCGTATTCTGGGCAGATTCCACAGCACATCTTCTCCTCCTTTTATTTCCTTTTTTTTAATTTCTTATTATAAATCATCTTTTCTCTTTTATCCTCCTTAGTCATCGCCATGCAAGAATCAAAATATTTACATTTCTCACAACAACTCTCATTCTTATTTTTACAAAAGTTAAAAAGATTACATACTTGGCAACACATCTTATTTTATTAGGAGAAGAACTTCCCGCAGAATTTCAGCACAAAGGGAAGCATAGGTTAAAGGATTATTTAAAAGGGGAGAAAATTCTACGATATCAACACCAACAATTTCTAAATTTTTTAATAACTTAAAAGAAGTAACCAATTCTAAAAAACTAATTCCACCAGGAACTGGCGTCTGAACCACGGGCAACAAACTCATATCTAAAACATCTAAATCTAAAGATAAATAAATTTTTTTATTTTTCAAGGAAGAAATAACTTTTTTTAATGGCTTAAAAACTTCAAAAAGAAAAAGGTTAGGATTTTTCTTTAAACAATCTTTCGTTAAAGAGCGGATTCCAAATTGATAAAGATTTTCTTTTCCCACAACTTCCAAAATTCTTTTTGCCACTGTGGCGTGACAAATTTTTTCACCCATAAAATCATCTCTCAAATCTGAATGGGCATCAAAGATAATTACTGCTAAATTTTTATAATACTCCTGAAAAGCCATCACAATTGGATAGGTGATTGTGTGTTCACCACCAAGAATTACTATTTTCTTTTTATCTTTTAAATAATCTTTTATAACTTGCCTTACCTCTTTTATGAAATCTTCGGGTTTTTCCTTTTGAAAGATGAAATTTCCTAAATCACAAATCTTAATTTCTGTTAAATCCCGCCTTTGATAAGGGCTATAAGTCTCAATATTTTCCGCTCCTTCCCGAATTAAATTAGGAGCAAACCGAGAACCAGAAATAAAAGAAGAGGTTTTATCATATCCAATACCCAAAATTAAAATATTGGCTTCTTTTAAATTAGCATTGGCAAAATAAAAACTCATTGAAAAAAAATATCTAAAATTTTAAAAAAATCAATAATTGACTAAATTTTTTTATTTTTATATAATTATATAATTGGAGGTTAATTATGTCAAATGGCTGGAAGGGACCGTTAATAAAAATTGATGATTGGCGTTACAAAGTACCAAAAAGTTATAAAGGAGAGATGCGGGTTGATGGTGTTGTCTATGCGGATGAAAGACTTTTAACCCATATCAAACAGGAGATGGCTTTAGAGCAAGTAGCCAATGTGGCAACTTTACCAGGAATATTAAAGTATTCTCTGGCAATGCCTGATATCCATTGGGGTTATGGATTCGCGATTGGCGGTGTTGCTGCTTTTGATTTAAAAGAAGGAGTGATCTCGCCCGGTGGTGTGGGTTATGATATTAATTGTGGTGTTAGATTATTAAAAACCAATCTAACTATCAAAGATTTAAAACAGAATCTTTTAGAGCAATTGGTAAGAAGTATTTTTCATAATGTTCCTTCTGGTGTTGGTTCTACTGGTAAAATAAGAATTTCCCAACGAGAGGTAAAGGAAGTATTAGAAAAAGGCGCGAGATGGGCTTATGAAAAAGGATTTGGCACAGAAAGAGATTTGAAATTTACCGAAGAAAATGGCCAAATGAAAGGTGCCAGACCAGATTTGGTATCTCAAAGGGCATTAGAAAGAGGAACACCCCAACTTGGTACTCTTGGTGCCGGAAACCATTTCTTAGAAATCCAAGTTATTGAAACTATTTATGATGAAGAATGTGCTAAAGTTTTTGGTTTAGAAAAGGGGATGATAACAGTAATGATTCATACCGGTTCTCGTGGGCTTGGTTATCAAATCTGTGATGACGCAATCAGAAATTTAAGAAAGGCAGTGCAAAAATATGGTATCAAACTACCTGATCAACAACTTGCTTGCGCACCAATTGAATCACCTGAGGGAAAAGAATATTATAGTGTGATGGTTTGCGCTGCTAATTATGCTTGGGCAAATCGCCAATGTATCACCCATTGGGTAAGAGAGGCCTTTAGTCAGGTATTAAAGAAACCAGTAGAAGAATTAGGAATGGATTTGATTTATGATGTCGCCCATAATATTGCTAAATTTGAAGAGCATATAATTGATGGTGAGAGAAAGACCGTTTGTGTCCACCGAAAAGGAGCAACGAGAGCCTTTCCACCAAATCATCCTCAAATTCCAGAAGAATATAAGAAAATTGGTCAACCAGTAATCATCCCCGGTGATATGGGAACAAATTCTTATTTACTTGTTGGTACGGAAAGAGCCTTTTATGAAACCTTTGGTTCTACCTGCCATGGTGCAGGAAGAGTTTGGTCAAGAGAAAGGGCTTTGCGCGAAACCAGAAATCGAGATATTGCTCAGGAATTGAGAGGGAAAAATATTATTGTAATGGCAGCAAGTAAAGAGGTTTTAAGAGAAGAAGTGCCTGATGCCTACAAAGATGTTGATGTGGTTGTTGATGTCTGTCATAATGCCGGTATATCAAAAAGAGTCTGTAAGATGCGGCCTCTCGGTGTTGTTAAAGGTTAATGCCAAACACTTCCTTAGAAGATAAAATAAACAATGCTCCTTCTTCACCCGGTGTTTATCTTTTTAAAAATCGGGAAGGAAAAATTATCTATATTGGTAAGGCAAGAAATTTAAAAGAAAGATTAAAATATTATCTTCAACCCCAGTTTGATATTAGAAGAACAAATTTAATAAAAGAAATCTTTGAATTGGACATTATTGTTACCTCTTCGGAAAGCGATGCCCTAATCTTAGAAGATAATCTAATAAAAATCCACAAGCCAAAATATAATATCCGTTTAAAGGATGATAAAAAATTTCCTTATTTAAAAATTACTATTAATGAAGAATATCCAAGGATTTTTCCAACAAGAAATCTCAAAGAAGATGGCTCAATTCTCTTTGGTCCTTATACTTCAGCAAAAAATTTAAGACAGGCATTAAGATTGGTAAAAAAAATTTTTAAGATAAGAACCTGTAATAAAAAATTACCGTTAACCCTTTCCGAAAAACCTTGTTTAAATTACCGGTTAAATCTCTGTTTAGGACCTTGCCAAAATAAGGTTGATAAAGAAGTTTATAAAGAAAGAGTAAGGGAGACAATTGAATTTCTAATGGGAAAATCAGAAAAGTTAATAAAGGAGATTGAAGAGAAAATGTGGGAAGCAGCACAAAAAGAGGAATTTGAAAAAGCAGCAATTTTAAGAAACCAACTATTCGCTCTCCAAGAATTAAGAAAAAAACATGAGGTAATCTTAAAAGATAAAAAATCAATGGATGTGATTGGTGTTAAAAAAGAGAAAAATTTGGCAATCGCTCTCATTCTTAAAATTAGAGAGGGAAAATTAATAAGTAAAGAAGAATATCCTTTTCATCTTCCTTTAACCAATAATGAAGAAGAGATTTTAGAAACCCTTTTATCCTCAGTCTATCTCCATAGTTATGACATTCCTAACGAAATAATTCTGCCAAAAGAAATTCCCGAAATCCAAACCTTTATTGAAACGATTGAAAAGAAAAAAAATATAAAAATTAAAATTACTGTTCCAAAAAGGGGAGAAAAGAAAAAACTCCTTAATCTTGCTCAAAAAAATGCCGAGATAAAATTGTTGGAAATCTTACCCACTCCCCATTTACCAAAGGCTAATATTGAACTTGCTAATTATCTATCCTTAGAAAAAACACCAATGAGGATTGAAGGAGTTGATATTTCTAATCTTTTTGGTAAATATGCCTGTGGCGCAATCGTTGTTTTTGAAGGAATAAAACCAAAAAAGAGTGAATATCGGAAATTCAAAATAAAAACAATTAGTGGTCAAGATGATTACGGAATGATGGAAGAGGTTTTAAAAAGAAGATTAAGAAGAATAATTGAAGAAAATAAACCTCTCCCGGATTTAGTATTAGTAGATGGTGGCAAAGGACATTTACAAGTTGCCAATAAGGTTTATAAAGAATTTAATAAAGATATCCCCATCTTAGCCTTTGCGAAAAAGAGCGATACCTTATATTTTGAAGATGGTAAAATTGTCTCAATACCCGCTTATTCACCCGCTTTAAAACTATTAAAAAGAATCAGAGATGAAGCCCATCGATTTGCTATTACTTACCATAAAACTTTAAGAAAGAAAAGTATAAAAAAATCAGTATTGGACGAAATTCCCGGTATCGGTAAGAAAAGAAAATTGCTTCTTTTAAATACCTTTGGTAGTATTGAAGATATAAAAAGGGCAAAAATTGAAGAGATAATAAAAATTGGTATTCCGAAAAATATTGCCCAAAAAATTATCCAATATTTAAATAACTTGTCTTAAAAATTATTTTTATTATAATTAATGTTTAAAAAAATAAAAAGGAGGAAAGATGTATTTAATAGCAACAAAAACTAATTTATTATTGACCTATTTTTTATTTTCTTTTGGTCTTTGTTATATTATTCCAACGGCAGTGCTTATTTTCCTTTCAATTATTAATAAAAAAGTAAAAATCAAGGAACCGGAAAAAGGATGGCTTTATCTTTTACTTCTTGGCGCAGTAATCTTTGGTGTTGTTGACCATTTATGGAATGGCGAAATTTTCTTAATCAGTGAAGAACCATTAAAAGATATCGCCTTGGGAATTGTTATTACCCTTTCGGTTTTTATCGTTTGGCGGATTATTGTCTATATCTATAAAACAAGAAGAAAGGAAGTTTATTAATCTTAAAATTTCTTTTTGACAATATAAAAATATTTCGTTATTTTTAATATATGTTTTTAGATATTTTGATTATTATTATTTTAATTTTTGGCTTTCTTCAAGGGTTAAGGATGGGTTTGCTTAAAAGTGCTGCTAATTTTTTTGGTTTTATTTTGGGAATATTCATTGCTAATCGTTTCTATCCCGAACTATCAAAATATTTTGGAGATACAAGAATTATAAGGGTTATCTCTTTTATTATTATCTTTCTTTTGGTCTTTTTTATCTTTAAATTCTTCGGAAATATTGTCTCCCAAATCTTAAAAATTATCTTTCTCTCTTGGTTAGATAAATTGGCTGGTGGTTTTTGGGGGGTTTTTGCTACTTTTATTACCATTGCCTTTCTTATTCATCTTTCCCTCTTTTTCTTTCCTTCCTTAAAAAAATATTATGAAAAATCAAAAATTGCTAAAAGAATTACCCTTTATTGGTTAAGACCAAGAAAAACTCTTATTAAAACTTCCTTTTATTATGAAAAACTATTTTTTGTTAGAAATTTTAACCGAAGAATTACCAGTTAGTTATATTAAGCCAGCCGTTCTATTTTTAAAAGATAATTTTATAAATTTTTTAAAAGAGAATGAGATTGAATTTAATGAGATAAAAGAGTTTTTCACACCAAGAAGAATTGGTATTTTTATTAATGGTCTTCCAGAAAAAAGAAAGGTAAAATTTATTGAAATTCAAGGACCGCCAAAAAATATCGCCTTTTTAAAAGAAGGTATTTTAAGCGAACAAGGTAAAGGATTTTTAAAAGCAAATAAGGCAAAAGAAAAGGATATTATAATTAAAAAAATTAATGAGAAAGAATATATTTTTGTAAAGAAAAAAATTGGCGGCGAAAGTTTAAAAAAACTTATTTCCCAATTTTTACCTAATATAATAAGAAATATCCCTTTTCCTAAGAGAATGAAAATCTCCGAAAATTTAACCTTTGCCAGACCAATCCATTCTATTTGCTTGCTTTTTAATAACCAAATTATTAAATTTAAGATTGATAATATAAAAAGTAGCAATTTTACTTATCCCCACAGAGATAAATCTTTTAAGAAAATAAAAATAAAGAATGCCAAAGAATATTTTGATATATTAAGAAAAAATGGTGTCATTGCTCTTTATGAAGAGAGAGAAAAAATCTTTTACCAAAATTTAAAGAAGATATTAAAGAAAATTGATGCCCAAATTATTGAGGAAAAAGAATTAATTTTTGAAATGCTAAATATCTGTGAATATCCTTCCTTAATTCTTTGCGAGTTTAAAAAGGATTATCTCTCTTTACCGAAAGAAATAATAATTACTGGTCTAAAAAACTATCTCCATTCCTTAGCAGTTTTCAAAGATAACAAACTACTTCCCTATTTTATTGTCGTTATTAATAAACCCTTTTTGAAAGATAAAAAAGCAATTAATGAGATAAAAAATTGGTATGAAAAGGCTTGTGAGGCAAGATTGGAAGATGCCAAGTATTACTTTAATGAAGATTTAAAAAAACCCTTAGAAGAGTTAATAGAGGAAGAGAAGAAGGTAATTTGGATTGAAGATTTAGGAAGCCTTTATGATAAAACCGAAAGACTGGTCGCTTTAACCAAAATAATTAAAGAGGATGAAGATTTAAAGAAAATTGCCTATTTAAGCAAAACGGATTTATTAACAAATATGGTGAGGGAAAAGGAGTTTACCTCTTTACAAGGGAAGATGGGCGGAATTTACGGAAAGTATTTTAATTATCCTCAAATAATTTGTGATGCTTTATATGAACAATATGAAGATTTACCAAAAACTATCTATGGTGCCTATTTAACAATTGTTGATCGAATTGATAATATTAATGCCAGTTTTATAAAGGGCGAAATTCCCAAAGGCTCTTATGATCCCTTTGGATTAAAAAAACAAGCGGATAATATTATCAACACTATCGTTTATCATAATCTTGATATTAACTTAAAAAATTTAATTAATGCTGATTTAGAACTTTTTTGGCAATTGAAGGTCAATTTTGATATTGAAAAAATTGAAAGAGAGGTATCTTCTTTCTTTAAAGAGAGGTTAGAACTTTATATCCAAGAAAAAGGTTATTCTTACGATATTGCCCGAGCGATTACTAAAATTATCTGGTGGAATCCAAAAAGCGCCGTAAAAAGATGTGAATATTTAAAGAGATTAAAAGCCGAGAAAAAAGAAGATTACGAAAAGATTGTGATTGGTCAAAAAAGGGTAAGAAATATTTTAAAGGAAGTAAATTTAGAAAATTTGGATATTAATGAAAATCTTTTGATAAAGGAAGAGGAGAGAGAACTTTTGAAATATCGCAAGGAAATAGCAAAAGATTACGAAGAAGCCTTAAATAAGGAAGATTATGAGAAAGCGTTAAATTATCTTCTATCTTTAAGACCTTACATTGATAAATTTTTTGACAATGTCTTTGTAATGGATGAGAATTTGGATATTAGAAATAACCGCTTAAAAATTTTAAAATCGCTAAAAGATATTTTTGATAAATATTGTGATTTTTCGGAATGCGTTATCTAACCCTTTTTGTTGCCATCATATTTTTTCTTTTATTAATCTTTTATTTAATTAAAGCACCAAAAGGGGAGATAATAATTGAAAAAGAGAAAAAGGCTTTGTTAATAAGAAAGGAGACTTTATATGTGGAAATTGCTGATAATCCAGAAGAGCGGGCGATTGGTCTTGCTTTTAGAAAAAACTTATTGCCGAATGAAGGTATGCTCTTTATCTTTGAAAAAGAAGGGATTTATCCTTTTTGGATGAGGAATACCTTTATTCCTTTGGATATTGCTTTTATTTCCAAAGATAATATAATTATTGATATTCAAAGGATGACACCCTTAGATGATAAAAAAACTTATCAACCTCTTAAACCATTCTTATATGCTTTAGAGGTAAATCAGGGATATTTTGAGGAAAAAGGAATAAAGATTGGTGATACCATTTATTTAAAATGGTGAGTATAAATTATAAAGGTGTGATAATTGAGATTGTGCAAGGAGATATAACAAAGCAACCGGATATTGAGGCGATAGTGAATGCTGCCAATGCCTATTTAAGAAGGGGTGGCGGAGTTGCTGGTGCAATTCATCGGGCAGCCGGACCAGAATTAGAAAAAGAATGTGAAAAATATGCACCAATAAAACCAGGTGAAGCAGTAATTACCAAGGGCTATAAATTACCCAATAAATATGTAATCCATTGTTTAGGACCTGTCTATGGTAAAGATAGGCCGGAAGATAAATTCCTTTCTTTATGTTATAAGAATGCCTTAAAAATCTGCGAAGAGAAAGAGATAAGTTCAATTGCCTTTCCTGCCATTTCGACGGGGTTTTTTGGCTACCCAATAGAGGAAGCCACTGAGGTCGCTTTAAAAACCTGCTTAGAAATAATTCCCCAATTAAAGAAGGTAAAGAGAATAAGATTTGTTTTATTTGATAAAGAAGCCTATAATATTTACCAAAATAAATTAAAAGAACTTCTTCCTACCTAAAATTAATTTTCCTTTATTTCTCTAAGAAAATCTCTAAGTAAATGTATAGAAGAATGTATGATAAAAGAAATAGAAAATACTCCTGATACCATATCCTATACTATTGGGGGAACGCTCCCCTATTTTTAAGGATAATATAAATAAGTTATTAAATTTCAATAATTTATATAAATTTTTCATCAAATAAAAAGTTTCCGTAGAGGAAACTGAGAAAAGAGGAATTTCTATTTTATTTTATCAATCTCTTATACCAAAGAAAAAAGGGAGTGTCAATAAAACCGATTATATTTTTACTTACTATTTGACCAATAATTAAGGGAATTATTGGCATCACTCCTAAAAAGGCTATGGTAATAAAGATTAAACTATCTAAAGTTAAATCAATCACATCAGAAATTATGCTTCTTAATAAAACCTTCTTTTCATATCTTTTCTTAGCATCAATATATTGGCAGATAAGAAAGGAAATTCAAGAAGCAATCGTTATTCTTATTCCCAATTTGAAAATATCAATTTGTGTAACTATAAACCTTTTATCCGCTATTAAATGATGCCCATACATATTCCTATTCTTTTCACTTTACTTTTTTAGCTATTATTACCATTCTTGGTGAATTCCCAGTAGATGCAATTACTTACAGTTAAATGGATGAGTCTACCACTCTAGAGTATCTAATAAATTTTCCTCGGTAAGGTTAATAATTTCAATCTTCATATCTCTTCTCTCATAAAATTTTGCCCAATGTTTCCAACATAAAAAAATCCTGAGCGTTGGTGAAGGATTTAGATTAGTACCGTGAGATATGAAACTTTTATGCTGTGTTAGAGGACCTTTCCTTGTACTTTTTGTAGCATTCTTAGTCGTCCATAACTCTATCTGTTATTCTATTCCACCTTTCTCGATGGTCTGTAATCCATTCAGGCAATACTCCCATACCTCTAACATTGTTTTGCTTCGTCCATATAGGCGTATTTGTTTCATCAATCACTACTTCTCCACTCTCAATTTTATCTCTCAATCTATTAAATAATAAGGCTCTCCAATCTTCAACAGTAAGAATATAAAAATCAGGCCTCTGATTTTCCCCTTTATTTTCAAAATCCACCAAAACAAGTATCATGTTCTCTCCATATATTCCTTTAACATTTGGCCACTCACGTCCTTGCTTGCTTTTAACTTGGATTCTTAACATTTTATTCCCAGTTGCATTTGCAACTAAAAGGTCAGTGCGTTCAGGTAAACCAAATGTCAATTGAGCGTAAATGCCTCTTCTACAAAGTTCACTTGCAACAGCATATTCAGCGGCTAATCCTAATAATATTCTTTCCTCACCATTCATAATATCCTCCTTTTATAAATGTTAACCTTTTTATTATAATAACTTTTTTTTAAAAAGTCAATTTTCTCATATTTACATAATAAAAGGTTGTTAAAGGCAATTTAGGATTAGATAAGATTCTTTTTCTTAATTAATAATTAATCAGGTTCATGCCCAGGATTTATTGTAAGTTGGTCTAATTCCCTTACTGTTGCATAAGGAATATAACCTTTTGATTTCGCTTTTAAATAAAAATCGTCTATCAAATCCTTTTGAGTAACGTAATCTATTACCAAAACAACTTTGCCCGCTTCCTTAAAAATATCTAAATTAGCAATAACTTCTTCCGTATATTCTGGCAGTTGAGGTGTATTATCTTCATACCAAACATCCTCCCTTCCAATACCAGAAACTATTTCCACATAATCAGGATATTTAGAAAGCCCTTCGCCATTATTTGGAAAAATTAAAAAATTACTCTTTCCTTTTCTTATCCGAGAATAATTAGCAATCTCTTTTACAAAATTAACCATATCTTTTTCTGCTGTTTTTCTTTCTAAACCACTTTCTCCGCCAGGTCCCCAATATTCATAAGCATCAATAACATCAAGATAAACTCCATCAAATCCTGCCTCAATAATTTTATCAACATAACTATAAATAATAGATTGCCAACCTGATTCCCAATATTTCACTTTATAACATCCCGGCCAATCCGGATTAACAGGCCCAAGCCAAGAAGGTGCTTCCTCATCCGGAATACCATCTCCATCTTTATCCCAACTATCATTCCAATACCAACGATAATTCTCTGCTTCCCCAATACTCATATAGGCAAGCACAATTTTAGGACCACCTGGACTATTTTTCAGTTTCTCTATCTCCTCAGCACTAAATCTACCCTCCTCACTACCATCTCGCGAATAATCAATTACCACCATATCAAATTTCGTATTTCCAATTGCATCTAAATCAATATTTTGAAGTTGATACAAAAAATCATTTACATCCCTCAAAGAGATATAAGGTCTACGAAAGCAACTAATAAAGAATAAAAAAGTAATTAAAAAGATTACAATTAAAATAAAACTTGCCAATTTTTTAATACTTTCTCTCATATAGATCTTTATAATTCTCCACCAAATCAGCAATCCCACAATAAGCAACTAATTTTACCTCTTTTTTATTCATCCTTCTTTTTTAATTAATCTCTTATACCAAAGAAAAAAGGGAGTGTCAATAAAACCGATTATATTTTTACTTACTATTTGACCAATAATTAAGGGGATTATTGGCATCACTCCTAAAAAGGCTATGGTAATAAAGATTAAACTATCTAAAGTTAAATCAATCACATCAGAAGTTATGCTTCTTAATAAAACCTTCTTTTCATATCTTTTCTTTAAAAAGGCAAAGATTGTAGCATCAATATATTGACAGATAAGAAAGGAAATCCAAGAAGCAATTGTTATTCTTATTCCCAATTTGAAAATATTTCTCCAAACCTCTTCGTATAAGAAAAAGGGTGCCGGTTTTAAACTACTTACCATTAAAATAAAAAGGACTAATAAAACTTGGGTAAGAAAGGCAATTAAGATTGCTAAATAGGTCTTTTCTCTTCCATAAACCTCATTAATCATATCTAAGGCTTGAGCAATAAAGGGATATATAAAAACCGCAGCGGGAGCATAAAAAATATGAAAACCTAAATCAAATTTTATTGTTCGCGTAGCAAAAATCTGGGAAGCAGCCAGATAAATAACATAAAAACCAACCAAAAAAGCATAACCAGCCTCTTTAAATTTTTTAACAAAATAGGCACTAAAATAAGTAACAATTGTTAAACTGATTAACCAATAAAGATAAACAATCAATTTGAATTATTTTAAACTTCCCTTTTCTCTAATAACCGTGGTTTTTATTCCACCCCGAATATTTACATTCAATTCAACTTTAAGATACTTGGGAGCGATTAAGGAGTCAATATCTTCAAAGATAATATTTAATAAAGACTCGTGAGTTATTTTTATATCCCGAAATTTTTGTAAATATAATTTTAGACTTTTGAGTTCAATAAGTTCCTTATCAGGTTGATAGGTTAATTTTATCTCATAAAAATCAGGATTAGTGGTAAAAGGGCAAAGGGCGGTTAGTTCTTCATTCTGTAATTGAATAATATAATTTCTACCTTCAAATTCGTTTTTAATCTTTTTTAGTTCTTCTTTTGCCTTTTTTGCCTTTTCTAATTCTTCCATTATTGGGGATAGAGGTTAACTGCTGATGCCCATTTATTAAGTAATTCTATTCTTTTATTCTCTTCTTTTGGCAAATTTAATGGTCTTCCCCGACAATCAATAATAATTCCAACAACTCCACCCTCAATTTCTGCTTCTAATCGCTTACCGCGACCAGCACCAACATCAAAACCCCTTTCCGGAATAATCTCCACCTTTGCCTTTTCATTCTCTTTTAAAGGAATCAAATAAATTTCGGAATAATAGCAATCTTTCTCAATTATTTCGCCATCCTTTTTATAAATTTTTATCCTCATCACCTTTATTCCCTCTTTACCTTCACCAACCGGAGCAATACAAGTGCCCAACCTAATCAGACAATCTTTATCAAATACCTGTTTAGCCGCAATTGGATGAACAGTAGAAAGAACACCTAAATGGGGCATCATAAAAATACTATCAACTGCCAACCTGGTTATTCCTTCGGGCAAAAAACCATCAATCATCATCATCGCTGACTGTACCCTTCTTGGAGCATGAGATAAAATTCCACCAGAACCAATAATTAAATTTAAACTCATCATATTAACTAACGTCTCGCCAGTCAATGCCTGGGCAAAGGCATCAGAAATTGTTCTTTCTTGTTGAATTCCCTTTAAGCCGACCGCCATTGATTTATGTTGTTCTAAAGCCAATCTCAATGCCTCCCGGGCAATCGCCTGCTCAATCTTTAATTCTTCCAAAGTATGGGGTATTGTGGTTGGTCTTATCATTTTATTTCTTATTCGATTTCTTAACTCTCCTTCATTAATTTTAAAAGAAATCCAACGGATAATATTTTCAATACCTGCCTCTTTTAAAACATTGCTGATACTATAAGACATTCCTAAATTAGCGCTCACGGTTCTATTAAAAACTAATTCTTCTTTCTCTCCTCTTCTATCCCGAAAACAAGAGAAGATGTCGGTCGTTGCTCCACCAATATCCACTCCTAAATCTTCAATATTCTCACTTCTACCTACTTGTTCAATTAAAAGGCCAACTGCTCCTGGTGTCGGCATAATCGGAACATCGGTCCACTCCATAAGTTTTTTATATCCTGGTGCATGAGCCATCACATGTTCCATAAATAAATCGTGAATCTTATGTCTAGCAGGTTGGAGATTTTCCCTTTCTAAAACTGGTCTAATATTTTCAACAATCTCTAAGGCGGTATGCTCTTTTAAAATTTTCAAAATATATTCTCGGGCATCTTTATTGCCCGCATAAATTACCGGCAATTTATAACCAATCCCAAACCTTGGTTTTGGTTCGGATGCCCTAATTAATTCAGCAAGTTCTACTACGTGAGAAATTGTTCCGCCATCAACACCGCCAGAAAGTAAAATCATATCTGGCCTTAGATTTCTTATCCTTTCAATCTTTTCATGAGGTAATCTTCCATCATTGGAAGCAATCACATCCATTACAATTGCGCCGGCTCCTAATGCTGCCCTTTGGGCACTTTCCGCAGTCATTGTCAAAACAACACCCGCAACCATCATCTGCAATCCGCCACCAGCAGAACTTGTTGAGACATAGATATCAACTCCCTCTTTCTCATTTCTGTAAGGCTTAATTATCCTCTCTCCTTCTAAAATTTTTACACCGCTAAGTTCCTCTACCTCTCTTACCGCATTTAAAACACCTCTCGTCACATCTTCAAAAGGTGCTTCAACAGTTGTTGGTGCCTCACCCCGAACAATTAAACGATACTCCTCCCCTCTTTTTTCAATCAAAATTGCCTTCGTTGTTGTGCTACCACAATCAGTGGCTAATATTCTTTTTATTTCTTCTTTCTCTTTCATATTCATCCTCTCTTTTCTCAATCTCTTTAATTAATAATTCAATATTATCTCGCTCTTCAAATAATGAAACTAATTTCTCATAAGGTAAAGGATTAACAACGGAAGTAACAATTGGCTGAAAAAATACTAAAAGTTGATTAAAAGCAAAAGATAATGGTTTAGCTGATTCTAATAAAACAATTGCTACTGGTGTTAACCTCAAAGAAACTACCCTTTCAGCAATCTTTTTTATTAATTCTTCTTTTTCTAAATCAGTTAATCCCATTTTACTACTAATTCCCTTCCTGCCTTTCCTTCATCTAATCTTTTCACTGGTGTATTATGAGGCGCCTCTTTTACTAAATTAGGATTTTCTTCAATCTCTTCTTTTATTTTCTTCATTACCGAAATAAATCTATCCAGTTCTTCTTTTGGTTCGGTTTCGGTTGGCTCAATCATAAAGGCTTCAGGCACAATTAATGGAAAATAGATTGTTGGAGCATGACAATCATAATCTAACAATCTTTTGGCAATATCCAAGGCTCTAATATCTTTTCTTTTAAAATCCTTTAAGGTCAAAACAAATTCGTGTAAAGTACTTGTTTTATATTCGCAGGAAAAACCAATCTCTTCTAATCTCTTTCTTAAATAATTGGCATTCAAAACCGCAATTTGGGACATTTTTTTTAAACCTTTTATTCCGTTCATTCTTAAATAAGTATAGGCTTTAATAAAAACATTGAAATTACCATAAAAACTGGCAGTTTTACCAATTGATTCTTTATCATATTTAAAATAGTATCTTTCGCCTTCTTTTTCAATCTTGGGATTGGGTAAATAGGGCACTAAAAAACTTTTCGCACCAACCGGACCTGCTCCTGGACCACCACCACCATGAGGAGTTGAAAAAGTTTTGTGAAGATTAAAATGCATAATATCTACACCAACATCACCCGGCCGATGGATTCCACAATAGGCATTCAAATTAGCACCATCTAAATATACCAAAGCACCATACCTATGAAGTTCTTCAATAATAATTTTAATATTCTTTTCAAAAATTCCTAAAGTATTAGGATTAGTAATCATTAGGCAAGCCACTTGCTCACTTAAATTCTTTTTCAAATCGTCCAAATCAACCATTCCTTCGCTATTAGATTTAATCGTTTGGCAAATAAACCCCGCCATTGTAACACTTGCCGGATTTGTGCCATGGGCTGAATCAGGAATTAAAACAATTTTTCTATCCTCTTTTTTATCCATAAAATACTTTTTGATAACCAACATCGAAGTCAATTCACCACTGGCACCAGCCGGCGGTTGTAAAGAAACATAATCCATTCCCGAAATCTCTTTTAAGAAATAAATAAGTTCATACATCAATTTTAAGGCACCTTGAATATCTTCCTCTTTTTGTAAGGGATGAAGAAAAATAAAACCTTCATAACTTGAAACCTCTTCATTTACCTTCGGATTATGCTTCATTGTGCAACTGCCCAAAGGATATATCCCTTTATCTAAGTGATAATTCAAGTTAGAAAGACGAATAAAATGTCTGATAACTTCGATTTCCGAAACCTCAATAAATTCAAAATCTTTTCTTAAAAGATTTTGGGGAATAATTTTTTCAATATCTTTCTTTTCAACATCAATCTCGCCTAAATAATCATTAAACTTACCTCTTTTAGAATATTCTTTAAGCAATTTTTCAAGCATATTCTTATCCCTTATAATTTCTTATAAAATTCTCTATTGAACGATCATAACTCTTTTCTACTTCTTTGGAGAAGAAACAAGCCGGAACCTCTTTTCTTTTTAAATGATAATGAAGACATTCACAACACTTTCCCTTCTTCTCACAACCAGGATAAGAACAATTACAAAAACTTAAATTTCTTTTAATATTGCACTCCATTAGAAACTCCTTTTTAAAAATTTTACAAAATAATCAATCTCTTCTTTTTTCCTTTTCTCAGTCACACAAATAAGTAAAGTATCTTTTAAACTCTCATCTCTAGTTATTTCATATAAATCAATACCAGCATAAATTTTCTCTTTTTCACATTTATTGAGCAATTCTTTAATTGGGACTTTACTTTTTATTGTAAATTCTTTAAAGAAGGGTTTATTAGATACTTTTTCAAAAATTGGTAGTGATAAAAGATTTTCATAAAGATAATAACTTTTCTGAAGGCAAAAATTGGCGACTTTTTTAAGTCCTTCCCTTCCCATTAAGGATAGATAGATAGTTACCCGTAAGGCACAAAGTTGCTGATTAGTGCAGATATTGGAAGTGGCTTTTTCTCTTCTGATATGTTGCTCTCTTGTTTGTAAAACAGTAACATAACCAACTTTTCCTTCTTTATCAACGGTCTTGCCACAAATTCTTCCCGGTAAATCTCTAATATACTCTTTTTTACTTGTTAAAATTCCTAAGAGAGGACCACCAAAAGAAGGATAAAGACCTAAGGATTGACCTTCAGCAGTTGCCAAATCAGCACCATACTCACCCGGTGGTTTTAAGATCGCCAAAGAAATTGGATCACAAGAAACAACCAATTTACCTTTATATCTTTGAACAATCTCAGAAATCGCATCTACCTCTTCTAAGAAACCAAAAAAGTTTGGTGTTTGAAAGACAAAAAAGAAATTATTTTCCAATTCCTTTGCCTTTTTTTCTAAATAGAAAATATCGGTGATAAACTCTTTTAAAGGAATTTTTAAAAAATTTATATCTTGACCTAAAAAATAAGTTTTAATAACTTCCCAATAAAAAGGAGAAAGCGAAGAGGAGATAAGACAATTTTTATAACCTTTCTTTTTTAAAACATAAATGGCTTCTGCTAAGGCAGTGGCACCATCGTAATGAGAAGCAGTAGAGACATCCATTTTGAATAGATCACCTATTAGCGATTGAAATTCAAACATTGCTTGTAAAGTTCCTTGAGAGACTTCTGGCTGATAGGGAGTATAGGCAGTATAAAATTCACTTCTTGAAACAAGTTGGTCAATACAAGAAGGGATATAATGGTCATAAATTCCACCACCTAAAAAAGAAATATAAGAAGAAATTGTTTTATTCTCTTGAGAAAGTTTTTTTAATTCTTCCCTTATCGCTAATTCTTTTAAGACTTTAATCTTTTCCTCATCGGATTTCACTTTTAACTCTTCGGGAATAACTGTAAAAAGGTCCTCTAAACTCTTTAGCCCAAGATAAGAAAGCATTTCCTTTATCTCTTCTTCACTATGGGGTATAAACATGTTTATTCTCCAATATGTTTTTTATAATCCTCGCTATTTAATAAACTTTTTAATTCCTCTTTATCTTTTATTTTAATTTTTAATATCCAACCTTTTCCATAAGGATCTTGATTAGCAATTGCTGGATTACTAATTAACTCTTTATTTATCTCTAAAACCTCGCCACTAACCGGCAAATATAAATCTGCCGCTGTCTTTACCGCTTCCACATAACCAAATTTCTCACCTGCTTTTAACTCTTTTTTAATAATACTCTCATCAATCCCAAAATAAACAATATCCTGTAACTCCTTCTGAGCAAAATCTGTTATTCCAACGATTCCGATATCTTCCTCAACTCTAATCCACTCGTGAGTTTTTGTATAATATAAATTCTCTAACACCAAACTCATTTAAACCTCCTTTTCTGATTTCTTAATTTTTTTAATACTACCAAATTGATAAAAAGGCAGTTTTACAATCTCACCTTCCTTTTTATTTTCTAAATTTTTATCTTCTAAATAAACTTTAAAACCCACTTGAGCATAATTTATATCTACATAACCTAAGGCAATTCCACAATTTAAACTAAAAGAAAAAGTTCCACTTGTAATAAAACCAATCAAAGAATTATTACTATCATACAAATTCATCTTTGGTCGCGGAATAATTTTATCAGAAAATTTTATTCCGACCAATTTTCTTTTCAAACCTTTTTCTTTTATTTTTAACAAGGCAGATTTGCCAATAAAATCTTTATTAAATTTTACAATAAAAGAGAGATTTGCGGATAAAGGATCTTTATCTTCATCAATATCTTGACCATAAAGACAATAGCCCATCTCCAATCTTAACATATCCCGAGCACCCAATCCACAAGGTAAAAGAGAAGGATTCTTTTCAAAAAGAAAATCCCATATTCTTTCCGCATAATTTTTATCAAAATAGATTTCAAAACCATCTTCACCAGTATAACCAGTTCGGGAAATCAAGACGGGAATATCTAAAATCTTTGTCTCTTTAGAAAAGTAAAAACCAATTTCTGACAGATTATCATCAGTAAGAAAAGAAAGAAACTCATAAGCCTTTTTACCTTGCAAGGCTAATTGAGCTATCTCCTCCGAAATATTTTTCACTTGACAATTAAATTTTTTATTTATTAAAAGAATATGGTTATAATCCTTCTCCAAATTGGCACAATTTACCACCAATAAAATTCTTTCTTTTAGATTATATACGACCAAATCATCCACAATACCACCATCTTCATTTAACATACAAGCATAACAAGCCTGATTTTCTTTTAAAGAAAAAACATCATTAGTTATCAAATAATTCACAAATTCTTTATAATTTTTCTTAGAAATCTCAATCCTTCCCATATGGGAGACATCAAAAAGACCACAATTATTCCTTACCGCTAATACCTCCTCTTTGATTGACCGATAAGAAATTGGCATTAAATAAGAAAAAAAATTAATCATTTTGGCATTATATTCTAAATGTTTTTTATAAAAGGGTGTCTTTTTTACCATTTTTTAATTTTAAATTATAACAAATTATTAATAAAAGTCAAAATTTGACATTATTTTATTTTGTTTTATACTAAATTATACTAATAGCAAATGGATAAATATAAATTTAGTGTTTCGGGATTAAGAGGAAAGATATTTTTAAATATTTTTCCTTATGATTTTTTTATATTTGCCTATCATTTTGCCAAAAATCAAAAAGAGGAGAAAATCTTGGTTGGTTATGACACCCGCCCAAGTTCTCAGATTTTTTATCTACCTGTTTTGTCAGGAATCTTGCAAGCAAATAAAAATGTGATTGATTTAGAAATCATCCCCACGCCTACTTTGGTTTTTGCTTCTCGGATATTAAAATTACCAGGAATAGTTATCACCGCTTCCCATAATCCTATTGATGAAAATGGCTTAAAGTTTGTTTTAAGAAATGGTCGATTTCCTTTTGAAAGAGAAATTACTAAAATTAAAAACTGGCGCAATGATCTCCTTGAGATTAGAAATTTAAAAAGCGAGAATTTACCACAAATTAAAAAGATAGATAAAAAATCTATTTATCAAAAACATTTCTTAAAAATTAGTAAATATAAAATCTTTAAAAATCTCTCTTTTAAAGATTTAAAAGTTGGCATTGACTGTGTTAATGGTTCAACTAGTTCGGAAATTAATTATTTTTGTGATTTTTTAAACTTAAAGGCAAGGTTTTTATTCTGTAAGTTATCTATTAAAAAAGATTTTCCCAGACCTCCGGAACCAAAAAAGGATTCTCTTAAAAAATTAGCCAATCTTGTTAGAAAAGAAAATTTAAATTTGGGGATTGGCTTTGATCCAGATGGTGATCGAGTTACTTTTGTTTGTGAGGATGGCAAAATTTTGAGTGAAGAATATACTCTTCCCTTGGTGCTCTTATATTTCTTAGAAAAGCAAAAAACACCGGTTGTCTGTAATTTCTCTACCAGTCTTTTAGTTAATGATGTCTGTGAAAAGTTTAATGTTCCTTTATACCGAACAAAAGTTGGCGAAAGCAATGTGGTTTATCAAATGCTTATAAAAAAAAGTTTGATTGGTGGTGAAGGTAATGGCGGCGTGATTATTAAAGATATCAATTTAACAAGAGATGGCTTTGTTGCCTTTTATACTATTTTATCATTAATCAAAGAAAAGAATAAACCTTTATCAATATTGAAAAAGAATTTTAATGATTACATAATTATTAAAGAGAAAATGGCTTTTGATATTAAAAAATTTTTAAAGATAAAAAAAAGAATAAAAAATAATTTTATTAAGTTATTTAAAAAACCTTATATTATCAATGAAGAAGATGGCTTTTTCTTTTTTAAAAGAAATTTCTTATTTCATTTAAGACCTTCTAATACCGAAAATTTTTTAAGGCTGATAATCAATGCGGATGATGAAAAGATGGTTAATAGAGTTTTTGAGATTTTAGAATAAAAGATGTGTGGAATTGTTGGTTATATTGGTTTTCGGGATATTATTTCGGTTCTTTTAGTTGCCTTAGAAAGGTTAGAATATCGAGGATATGATTCTTGTGGCGTTGCTGTTAATTATCAAGGGAAAATTTTTATTAAAAAGACTGCTGGAAGATTATTTAAATTAAAAGAACTTTTAAACTCTCAGCCATTATTTTCTTATAAAGAGGGAGAGACTTTAATTGGGATCGGTCATACCCGTTGGGCAACTCATGGTAAAGTGAGCGATGAAAATGCCCACCCCTTTTTAGATTGTCAAAAACTTTGGGCAATTGTCCATAATGGTATAATAGAAAACTTTCAGGAGTTAAAAGAGAAACTTATTAATAATGGCCATAAATTCGAGAGCGAAACTGATACCGAAGTAATTGTCCATCTTTTAGAAGAAAAGATAAAAGAAAAAGAATTAACCGAAAAAGATGTTCTAAAAGCCTTATCAGAAACCTTGAAGGAATTAAAAGGAAGTTTTGCTCTCTGTCTTATTTCTCCTTTATTTGATTTTCTTATTGGCATAAAAAAAGGAAGCCCCCTTCTTTGTGGAATTGGTAAAAATGAAGGCATGATTGCCTCTGATATTTTGGCATTAGTTGGGATCTGTAAAAAAGTTTATATTCTAGATGATGGTGAAATCTGCTTTTTAAAAAAAGAGGGAGTAAGTTTTTATAATGAAGAAGGTGAAAAAATTGAAAAGGAAAGTATAAAAATTGACTTAAAGGCAAAAGAAGTAAGTAAAGGCAGATTTCGCCATTTTATGCGCAAAGAGATTTTTGAACAACCAAAAATTTTAAAAGAGAATTTAGAAAAACGGATATATGAGAAAGAGATTCTTTTTGGTGAAAGTTTCCATCTTTATCCCGAGGATATAAAAAATATTAGCAATATCGTAATTCAGGCATGTGGAACTTCTTATCATGCTGGTTTAGTTGGTCGGGATTATTTTGAAAGAATAAGTGAAATACCAACAACTGTTGAGATAGCCTCAGAACTTTTATCAAGACCTTTCTTATTTAACACCAACACCTTAATGATTGCCATTTCTCAATCGGGCGAAACTGCTGATACTTTAATGGCTTTGCGAGAGGCAAAAGAGAGAAAGATAAAAAATTTGGCGATTTTAAATGTGAAAAGGTCATCGATGGATAGAGAAGCGGATAGTGTTATTTTTATTAATGCTGGTCCGGAGATTGGTGTGGCTTCTACCAAGGCATACACCGCTCAAATTTTTAATCTATTTATTTTGGCATTATATTTCGCCTTAATAAGAGAAAAGATTAATAAAGAGAAATTAGAAAGTTATTTAAAAGAGTTAAAATTCATACCGGAAAAGATTAAAAAAGCCTTACTTTTAGATGGGATAATTAAAAAGGTAGCCAAAAAATATTATAATTCACCCCATTTTGTCTTTTTAGGCAGAGGAATAAATTATCCGAGCGCCTTAGAAGGTGCCTTAAAGTTAAAAGAAATTTCTTATATCCACGCTGCTGGTTATCCAGCCGGTGAAATGAAACACGGACCAATTTCAGTTATCAACGAAGAGACACCGGTTATCTCTATCTGTGTAAAAGATTCCACTTACGAAAAAATGATTTCTAATATAATGGAAGCAAAAGCAAGAGGTGGAAGAATTATTGCTATCGGTAATGAGAATGATAAAAGATTGAAAGAAATCTCCGAAGATGTCTTTTATCTTCCAGAAACAATTGAATTTTTAACACCGATTTTGGTTGCCCTTCCTCTCCAACTTTTTGCCTATCACATCGCCTGCCTGCGGGGTTGTGACGTTGATAAACCAAGACATTTAGCAAAAAGTGTCACTGTATTATAATGAATATAATAAAATTATTAATTTTTATTCTTTTTTTATTTTCTTGTTCTCCTTTACCACCGACAATTGGTAAATTAAGAGAAGTAATTATTTTTACCGAATATGAAAATGAAATAAGAGACATAATTTCTAAGATATTAGAAAAGAAAGTTTATACTCCTCAACCCGAGTCTTATTTTACTATTAGATATAAAAATTTAGCAAGTTTTCCTTTATTAAAAGATTTCTCTACTCTCTTTTTAATCGGTACAATATCTGATGAATTTATCTCTGATTTGATTGGCGATAAAATTGAAATTGTTAAAAAAGATACCTTTGGCTTCTTTCGTCTAAAAGAGTTATACGGCAAAAATCAGCAGATATTTATTTTTGTTAGTAATGATAAAAATTTATTAAAAGAGGGTTTAAAAAGATATGAAAAGCGTATCTTTTATTCTCTTTTAGAGCATCTTTATCATCTTATCCATCTCTACACTTATTCCATTGGTATTGACAAAGAAAAAATAAAATATTTAAAAGAAAATTACTCTTTCGCTTTTAAGGTTCCTAAAAGATATTTCTTAAAAGAAGAGTATAAAAAGGAGAATTTTATCTATCTTTTTACCCACTATCCGGATAGATCCATCTTTATCTATTTTGATAATAAAAAAAGAGAATTAATACCCAAAAAGATTGCTGATTTAAGAGATAGTTTAACGATAAAATTTTATAATGGTGATTATATTTTAAGGGAGTATACTTATTATGAGACCACTTATTTTTTAAATCAATTATCTTTGAAAATTATGGGAGTGTGGCAGAATGATAAAGATATTATTGGTGGTCCTTTTATCTCTTACGCCTTTAATTATAAGGATAAATTTTATTTGATTGATGGCACTTTATTTTATCCCGGTGAAAAAAAATTAAACAATCTACTTCAATTAGAGGTAATTCTAAAAACCTTTGAAGTTGAATAAAGAAAATTATATTTTAGGTATTGATGAAGCCGGTAGAGGATGTATAATTGGACCAATGGTCCTTTGTGGAGTATTAATAGAAGAAAAAGATATTCTAAAATTAAAAGAAATTGGAGTAAAGGACTCAAAACTACTTAAACCTAATAAAAGAGAGAAATTAGCAAAAAAAATAAAAGAGATTGCTAAGAGAATAATTATAAAGAGAATACCACCAAAAATTATTGATAAATATAATCTTAATTTTTTAGAACTTAAAAATATGGCAAAAATTATTGAGAAATTAAGACCAACTATTTTATATTTTGATTGTCCAGTAAATCAAAAGGGAATAAAAAAATATTGCCAAGATTTAAAAAATTTATTAAAAGAAAAGAACTTCTTTGGTAAAATTATTGGAGAAAATAAGGCGGATAAAAAATATGCGGTAGTGAGCGCTGCCTCAATAATTGCCAAAGTAGAAAGAGAGAGAATTATAAAAAATTTAAAAAAGAAATACGGTGATTTCGGTTCGGGTTATCCGGGCGATAAGAAAACAATAGAATTTTTAAAAAAATATTATAATAATTGCCTGCCGATAATTCGTAAAAAATGGAGAATAAAAATAATTTAGAAAGTTTTGCCAAATTGGAAATGGGGTTCTAATTTATTTCCTTCACGGTCAAATCCGTATCCTAAATCAAAACCAATCAATCCTAACATTGGTACTTCTACTCGCACACCAACACCAATTCCTCTTTTAAAGGTTCCAAAATTTATCTTATTTAAATCTTCAAAACAATTTCCGCAATCAAAGAAAGCAATAAAAGAAAGGTAATAGGCTAATTTCAACTTATATTCCAAATTAAAAATGGTCATTGCCTTACCACCTACTAAATAACCCTCTTTTATTGGTGAAATTGAACGGTCGGGATAACCCCGAATACCTTCCTCACCAACTCCGCCTAAATAAAATCTTTCATATAACGGCACCGTATCATTTTTTCTTAATTCAGTAAGATAACCAATCCTTGTTCTTGCCATTAAGGAAAACTTCCAAAACAATGGAAAATAAATGCGCACATCAAATACTTGCCTTAAAAAATTAATCTTTAAAGTTGAAATATCCAAAGAATATAAATAATAAGAACCAGCACTCGGATTAAAAATATAATCCCGTGCATCCCTTACAATAGAAAAATTGGGCAAAAGATAAACTTTTTTTATTGTATCCCGATAAATTTCTTTTGGCACTTTCGTATCTTTAATACTTTTTGGTGGAATATAACTACTCCCCAATTTCAATCCCCAATAAATTTTTGTATAATCCAAAAATATTGGGAAGGAAAAATTAAAAGAAAGATTTCGATCAAGTTTATCATAATAATCATAAGAATAGGAATAGTATAACAAATTGAAACCAGAAGAAAAAGGAATATCAAAGAGGTAGGGCTCTTCAAAACCTATTTGAAAATTAGTAATTGCGCCACCCTTTTCTAATTTTAAATAAATCTTTTGACCATTACCAAAAAGATTGGGCTGAGAGATTTCAAAACCACCAACAATCTTTTCTTTCTGAGAATAAGAAATACTAGCACTTACTTGCCCAAAGGTCACTTTCTCTTTCACTTTATAATTTAAATCAATATTTTCACTATCTACTGGTGTAAAATCCACACTCACATCTTCAAAAAATCCCAAGTTGAAAATATTTCTTTGGCTTCTTATTAATAACGATTTCTTAAACAAATCACCGGGTAAAGTAACAATCTCTCTTCTGATAACTTTGTCTTTTGTCCGTTCGTTACCTTCAATATTAACCAATCGGATTTTAACTAATTTTCCTTCTTTTATCTCATAATTAACATCAACTGTATCATTTCTAATCTCTTCAATCGGATTAATCTGACAATATAAAAAACCTTCTTCTTGATAAAGATTATATAATTCCTGCAAACTTAAATTCATCTTTTTTACATTATAATAATCGCCTTCTTTCAATTTTATTGTTTTTCTTAAATTCTCCACGCTAAAGAAATTATTGCCACTAAAATTAATCTTTCCTACATAAAACCTTTTTCCTTCTTCTAAATGAATATTAATTTCGAGCCAATCGCCTTCGCTTTTTAATTCATAATTAACAATCTTGGCTTGTAAAAAACCATTCTCTTTATAATAATCAATTATTCTTGTCAAATCCTTTTTAAACTCCTCATCTTTAAAAATTCCTTTCCGATACCATCTCTTTTCTTTATTAACCAATTTCCTTTTTATCTTATTTTCTTTTAAATTTCTAACACCAATCAGATTTATCTTTTTTATTTTGTATTTTTTACCTTCTTCAATATGGAAAGTAATGGTTATCATATTTTGAGAATCTCTCTCCGATTTAGTATAAAAAACTTTTGGTGCCACAAACCCTTTTTCTTTATAAAGATTAAGGATTTCCTTTCGATAATTAAATATTTTATATTCACTAATTACTTCGCCCTTTTTATATTTAATTTTTTCTTTTAACTCTTTAGTTTTAACTTTTTGATTGCCTGAAAAAAGAATATCTCTTAACAAAGGATTATCTTTGGTATTGAAAATTAAAATTATCCCTTTATTAGTAATTGTTGTTTCCACTTTAATTTCACTAAAAAGACCACTTTTGTAAATCTTTTTAATTGCTTGGGCCACTTTTTCCGAAGAGAAATTTTCCTTTGGTTTTATTCCACATAAATTGAGAATGGTTAAGGTATCAACAAATTCAGTTTTTGCGCGGACTTGATAAATTACTTGTGAAAAAAGAAAAGAGAAAAGAAAGAAAAATAAAGATTTTTTAAACACCGATTTTGTTTAAACTTTTAATTCTTCTGGTTTTTTGGCCACAAAACGCAATTCGTTTCCTTCCCTTTCAATATAGACAATGGAACTTTCTTTAAATTTTCCTCTTAGAATCTCTTCGGCTAAGGGGTCTTCAATCAATCTTCTTATTGCCCGCTTTAATGGTCGAGCACCATATTCTGGATCAAAACCCTGCTCTACAAGAACCTCTTTTGCTTCCGGTGATAAAACTAATCTTAAACCCTTTTCTTTTAACCTTTCATTAATATCGTTAATCTGAATATCGACAATCTTTTCCATCTCTTCTTTTCCTAATGGTCTAAACACAATAATTTCATCTACCCGGTTAATAAATTCTGGTCGAAAAACTTTTTTCACTTCCATCAAAATTCTCTCTTTCATCTTTTCATAACTCTCTTCTGGACTACCGGAAGCAAAACCAAAACCACTTGATTTTCTTATTTCTGCTGTACCAATGTTAGAGGTCATAATAATTACACAGTTTCTAAAATTAACTCTGCGACCAAAAGCATCAGTTAATTGGCCATCTTCCAAAATTTGTAATAAAATATTAAAAACATCAGGATGGGCTTTTTCAATCTCATCAAATAAAACCACTGAATAAGGTTTTCTTCTTACTTTTTCAGTTAATTGGCCTCCTTCTTCATAACCAACATAACCAGGTGGTGCACCAATTAATCGGGAAACATTAAATTTTTCCATATATTCTGACATATCAAGCCTCACCAAAGCATCTTCATGCCCAAAAAGAAACTTGGCCAAAACCCTTGCCAATTCAGTTTTACCAACACCTGTTGGACCTAAGAAGATAAAGGAACCAATTGGTCTTCTTGGATCTTTTATTCCTGCCCGACTTCTTCTTGTTGCCTGAGCTACTGCTTCAATTGCATGATCTTGACCAACAATCCTCTTCTTTAACTCCTCCTCCATTTTTAAAAGGCGCTGTTGCTCACTCTCTTCAATTCTTTGTAAAGGAATTCCTGACCACATAGAAACAACCTGGGCAATATCCTCGGGAACAACCACTGGAAAACCGCCCTTCTTTTCAATTTCCTTTCTCTTTTTCTTTAAAATTTCTGTTAATCTTCGCTGTTCATCCCTAATTTCTGCTGCTTTTTCAAATTCCTGCTTCTTCACTGCTTCTTCTTTTAATTTTTTTACTCTTTCAATTCTTCTTTCCAATTCTTCAATCTCTGGATTGAAGACAGGTCTTAACAATTTTACTCGGGCACCTGCTTCATCCATCACATCAATTGCCTTATCGGGCAAATAGCGGTCAGTAATATATCGATCTGCAAGATAAGCACAAGCCTCTAAGGCTTCATCAGTATAAATCACACCGTGATGTAATTCGTATTTTTCTTTTAAACCTTGTAAAATTTTTATCGTTTCGGCAACAGAAGGTGGCTCAACAATGATCGGTTGGAATCTTCTTTCCAATGCTGAATGTTTCTCAATATACTTTCGATATTCTTCAAAAGTAGTGGCACCAATACATTGAATTTCTCCTCTGGCTAATGCTGGTTTTAATATATTAGAAGCATCAATCGCTCCTTCGGCTGCACCAGCACCAACAATTGTGTGTAACTCATCAATAAAAAGAATAACATCGCCGGATTTGGTTATCTCATTAAGCACTGTCTTCATTCTCTCTTCAAATTGTCCCCGATATTTTGTGCCCGCAATCAGCGCTGGTAAATCTAATGCCAAAACTCTTTTATTTTTTAATAAAGAAGGAACTCTTCCTTCAACAATTCTCTGGGCAAGTCCTTCAACAATTGCGGTTTTACCAACACCCGCTTCACCAATCAAAACCGGATTATTCTTTTTTCTTCTCACCAGTATTTGGATAACCCGCTCAATCTCTTTCTCTCTACCAATAATTGGGTCAAGTTTATCTTCTCTTGCCAATTGGGTTAAATCTCTTGAAAAATAATCTAAGGCGGGTGTTTTAGATTTACCTCTCGGAATAGATTGACCAACTGCCTCGCCTTCTAAAACTTTCATTATTTCGCTACGAACAATATCAATATCAATTCCTAAGGAAAATAAAACTTGAGCGGCTACCGATTGTTCTTCTCTTAATATTCCTAATAAAAGATGCTCGGTACCAATATAAGAATGATTCATCCTCCTTGCCTCTTCCATCGCATAATTTAAAATCCTCCTTGCCTCCTGATTTAAAGGAATTTCTCCAAGAATTATAGGTGTTTTACCATAACTTATTGCATTCTCAATTGCCGAAATCAATTCATCCTTTTCAATCCCTAAATTGGATAAAACTAATGCGGCAACTCCTTCGCCCTCTTTTACAATACCTAAAAGTAAATGTTCAGAACCGATATAATCATGATGCATTCTGATTGCTTCTTGGCGGGCAATATTAATAACCTTTCTTAAACGATTGGTAAATCTATCCTGCATACTTTATTTTAACCTAAAATTGTTTAAAAGTCAATTAAAACCAGTAAAAATATTTTATTTTAATGGCTAATATCCTTTCGTTCTCCTGCCATTTATTATCCTTTTTTATAAAAAGTTCATTTATTATAAAATAAATCTTCGATTTTGGTTTTATTTCCCAATGATAATACAAGGCAATTCTTGTTTGAAAGATATTAAATTGAGAAGGTTGATAACTTAAAGGAGGGTTAGAATAAAATACAATTTCTGTATAAGGACTAAATTTATATCCAAGATAAAAAGTGGGACTTAAAGTGGTTGATAAAAATTTATTTAAGGTATCAAACTCTGACCAACTATTAATAATTAGATCTAAATAAAACCTATTTAAAAAAGGTAATTGAAAATTAAACCAAGAGTATGCTTGCCAAGAAACAAAATTTCTTAAATAATTATAAGACCTTCCGATCCAACTCCCTAACCAAAAATTTACCTGTCCAATCCAAAAGGATAGATTATTATTTATTCCAATATAATGATATTTAACTGTGCCTTTAAAACATTTCCCATAGGCAAAATAGTTATAATAAGAAAGAAGTGGTTGTGCAAAGTTAATATTAAATGCTATTCCACTGGTGCTTGACCAATCAATATCACTAATCTCTTTTCCTATCCAGCAAGAAGTGGTAAAACTATATTCACTAATTTTTCTACTTTGAGGAAACCCAACAAAACTCATTCCTAAACTTCCATTTTTGTCACCAGGAGAGAGATTAGCATAGCCGGTTGAATCAATATTAAAATTTTTATTTACATATCGCATACTATAAAAAGTAACGAGATTTTTTGTTAAATAGTAAATTCCACCATTTTGGATAGCATATCCTAAATTTTCATTTCTATTTTTATTACCAACTATCTGCCATAAAAATTGATTTTTGCCAAATCTTAAAGCACCATCATTATCAAAATTAGAGAAATATCCTCTTTTTTCTATATCATATTTATTGGTGAAAAGAAAACCAATCTCTGAATTGGTAAAGAAATATCTTTTTATTCTGAAAACATTCCAATTGGTATAAAAAGCAGTATCTAATGAAGTAGCCTCTTTGCCGGTTAAAGAATTCAAGAAGCCAATCTCATATCTTTTTATTTTTCCAATAAATTTCAAACCACTCAATATTGGTACTTCCGATGAATAAATTATTCTTCCATCAAAAAAATCACGCATTTTTCTGCCAATCCTTCTTGAATAAAAAACATTAATCGGTGTATATAACTCCATCTCCATTGTTGCTGGTTCAAAATAATTTTTACCTTCAATGAAAAAATGTCTTCTTTCTGGATAAAAAATTTCATATTTTCCTAAAGTCATTGTGAAGGGATCAGATTCAATTTCCGCAAAATCGGGTAAAAAGGTTAAATTTATCTGTTTATCTTCTTTTTTATAAGCAATATCTAAACCAGCCCAGGGCAAAATTTTTCCTAATCTCTCTTTATCACGAGGAATATAATACTCATTCTTTAAAACTCCAACCGGATAGATTTCCATACCAACTCCTTCGGAATGGGGAAAAACCTTTCTTAAAGTAGCAAATTTTGATACCCTCATACCTTCTATTTGTTCAGGCAAAAGAAAAAAGCAAGTCTCTTTTTTCTTTTGATAATATACTTTTATTTGAAACCCCCATTCATTTATATCTTTTTTATAGCGAAAATTTTTAAAGGGGATTTTAAGTTCACAAACCAATATATAATTATTATTGATATCTTTATGAATTTTTGCCTTGCTTTCAAATACCCCTTCCCAGATTTCTTCTCTTCTTCCATCATCTAATATTAATCTTGTGGTTCGCTTATTAACTCCATTAATTGAGAAACAATAAGCATTCAATTTAGAAAGGGTTGGATCAAGATAAATATAATAACGATCTAAATCACCACTTAAAGAAGTATTTGGTCTATCCTTTTGGAAATTAGTTTTAATAAGAAAATACAAATTATTTCTATCTTGTAAAACCTTTACAACTGTTTGATAACTTGCAAGAGAATCATAATAAGGAGAAAATTGTTTATTAATAATTAGGGAATCTGCTAATTGCCAAACTTCTTCTTCTATTCCATCAATAAAAACTCTATCTATTTTATTAACTTCTAAGAAATTCTTACTTAGAAGAAATAAAAGTAGAAAAATCATTTTTACTTGATTATAAAAAATTGGATTAAAAAATCAAGTTGTAAAAATAGATAAGTAATACCATAGTTATGGGCTTAATACTCCCTAAGATAAGGAAAGATAAATATAAGAAAATGGGTATTTTATCCTTATCTTCCTCCTATTTTGCTAACTCCTTTTTAAGAATCCTAAATAAACTTCTTTCTAAAATTAGCAGAAATTATTCATTAAAATCTATATTTATTACTCTTTGGAAATCCTTAAAATCCTCCTTTTTAAAATTTATATTTTTTATCAAGATAAAATTAACTTTTAAGAAGACTTCTTTCTCCTAGACTATCTGGTAGACTATTCCCCCAACGGCAGAGAAATTTTAATATCTTTGGAAAATCATTCAATTTGAGTATTATGAGCCATAATTATTTTTTCTACAAAAGCATCTTCTGGTAAGGCGCCTTCAAATTGGATACTCTCATTAATCACAATTTTTGGTACAGCAAAGACATTATATCTTTGTGCCAGTTGGGGAAATTCACCAGCGTTTATCACATCGGCTTTTATTAAATCACTTGCCATTGCTAATTGATAAGCAAGATAACCAGCCTGGGGACAATAAGGACAGGTCAAAGTAACAAAAACTTGAATGTGTATTGGTTTAGTAAAAGTAGCCAATTTCCCTTTGTTTACCTCGCTTATTTTACTTTCGCCTTCTGATACTAATTTTATTGCGTGAATAATTGTCGAAAATTCATAACCTGCTGGTAGCCCATAAAATCTAATTCCATAATCCTTTTCACCAATTATTGCAGTTGCCGGTATTTTATCAATTCCATAATGATTTTTCTTTTCTTCATCCTTTAAGAAATCATAAACCTCAATACTTATTTTATCCGAAAGGGAAGCAAGTTCTTCCATTAAAATTCGGTTATCTCGACAGGTCTCACATTCAAAAGTTGGTAGGGTAACTAAACTCTCCTGAGTAAAAACAACTAACTTAACTATATTTTTTAAATCCTTAAAAATTTCTCTTACTTGCTCTTTAACATTCTCTTGTAACACACTCATTTTTATCTTTCTAATTTTTTATAACAAAACCACCAATCATAACATTCGAATTCACCGCTCTTGGCTTTTTCTAAACGCTCCTTTGCCAATTTAATATAGGTTGCCGGGGGGATTATTACTTTATCTTTTATCAATTCATTATTGGGCCAATTCGCAGGCAAGGCAACCTTATTTTTATCACTAATTTGAATACCTTCAATAATTCTTAATATTTCATCAATATTTCTTCCCAATTCTTGCGGATAATATAAAATTACTCTAATCTTTCCTTCTGGATCAACAACAAAAACTGCTCTTACTGTATTTGTTCCTTTTTTCGGATGGATTAAACCCAGTTTTTCTGCTACCTCCCCAGTATCAGCAATTATTGGAAACTCAATTTCAACATTTAGTTTTTCTTTTATCCATTCTGTCCATTTGATATGGGAAAAAACTTGGTCAACACTTAATCCAATGAGTTCACAATTTAATTTCCGAAATTGTGGATACCGAACTTGAAAGGCATAAAATTCAGTAGTACAAACTGGTGTAAAATCAGCAGGATGACTGAATAATACAAACCATTTTCCTTTGTAGGCTTGGGGTAAACTGATTAAACCATGAGTTGTTAAAACATTTATTTCGGGAAAATCCTCCCCTAAAAGGGGAATACCTTTTTTTTCTTCCTTATTCATTTTCTCCTCCTTTTTAATATTTTACCAATTTTCACATAATAATTCAAAATAATTTTTAGAATAACCACAAGAAGGACAAATATTGGGTGCCTCTTTGCCAATATGAAGGTACCCACATCTCCGACATTTCCAAATTACTTCTTTATCTTTTTTAAATACCTTATCCTTTTTTAAATTTTCTAAAAGAGCAAGGTATCTTTTTTCATGCTGTCGTTCAGCCACTGCAATCGCCCTCAAAACAATAGCAATTTCATTAAACCCCTCCTCTTCAGCAATTTTAGCAAAACTCGGATACATTTGAGTATATTCATAATTCTCACCTTCTGCCGCTGCTTTTAAATTCTCCTCCGTAGTACCAATTTTACCCGCTGGAAAAGAACTAATAATTTCTACCGAACCACCTTCTAAAAAACCAAATAATCTCTGAGCATGCTCTTTTTCATTCTCCGCTGTTTCTAAAAATATTTCGGCAATTTGATGATAACCTTCCTTTTTTGCCTGTTCACTAAAAAAGGTATAACGATTCCTTGCCTGACTTTCACCAGCAAAAGCAATTAATAAATTTCTCTCTGTCTTTGTTCCTTTTATTGATCGCATTTTTCCTCCTTTTTAATATATTTTACAATAAATTTATCTCCTTCTCTTTTTATCTCATCAATTAAAAATTCTAAATTACCAAAATCTTTTAAATAGTATTGATAATCAATAAAATTCTCATCAAAACAACAAGCCGAATTAATCTTTGTTCCAAAAAATTCTAACACCAGGTAATCCTCACCAATTTCTTTTATTTCGGCATAACACTCCGGTTTACGTAAGGAATTAAATTCTTCTTTTATTTTTTCTAATAGATTTTTATCCATCTTTTTGACAATCTTTACAAATTCCAAAAAAATAACCATCCCAATCTTTTATTAAATGGCCATAAATTTTCTTCTTTTTAATTAAAGGACAATTAATCGTCAAATCAATTATCCTTTGACATTTCTCACAAAAAAAATGATGGTGACCCTTTTTACCATTAAATCTTATTTCCTTCGGATCGAGTAAAATAATTTTTACTAAACCCTTTTGAGCAAAAAGTTCTAAATTATTATAAATTGAAGTTAAAGAAATCGTTGGTAATTCTTTCTTTAATACTTGATAAATCATTTTACCGGTTGGGTGCTCTTTCTTCTCTAATAAATATTTTAAAAGGCGCATTCTTAAATAAGTCGGTTTAATCTTTGCTTTTTGAAGAATTTCTTTAATTCTATCCAAATCTGTAATCATTACAAAATTATAATAAAAAAATTTTTAAAGTCAATAAAAATAATAAATTTAAGGAATAGTGATATCCTCTTCCTTATCTTTAAAAATTAATTTATATTTCTTTTCTGGTTTAATTAATTTTTTTGCTTCACCAAGAATTTCAAAACGAATCAAAGTGGATTTATACCAGGAGATCTCTTTTTGGGAAGGTTTAATTACCATTTTTAATCTTTTTAATAAAACTTCTTCACAATTAAAAGTTTCATAACTATTAACGGGATAAGAAGAGAAGCCTTTAATTATGTCGGTAATCACACCATTTGACCGATTTATAAATTTTTGAATATATTGCCATTTAGGATAAGAAGCCTCTTGAATTGTTAAACCAAAATAACCTACTCCCTTTTTCTTTAAAGCATTTATACCTCGACCAATAAACAATTTTAAACCACTATAGGTTTCTAAAGGTTCACAAGAAAAAACATCAAATTTGTTTCTTAATTTTTTGGGTAAAGGATCGCTTATATTATATTCAAAAACTTCAATAGGGAAATTACATCTTTTATTTGTCTCTTCTAAAAACTTAACTAATCTTTCATCAATATCTAATACCACAATTCGCTTTGGCAATTTTGTTAATGCCAAGGCAATGCTCAACAAATCGTCATCACCAATAATAATAATATCTTTCTCTTTTAAATCATTATAAGAATGCATAAAAATAATTCTTCTTATAACATCTTCTTCATTCATATAACCTTGAATATATTCTACTATTGGTTGAGGTCTTTCTTTTACAATTTCTTTAAACCTTTCTAAAATTGGCTGAAAATCTTCATTAATAGTTATTCTTTTTCCGAAACAAGTTTCACAAAAACTAATTTTAAAAGGTGCTCTCGTTCTTAAATATAATTCCTTACCTTTTTTGGTTAAAATTAAATAAGAATCTTCATTACTAATTATCTCATCCTTTGCTAATTTGTTCAAAGTTTTCATTATCTCTTTTAGTGGATAATAATCAGCCAAATATTCTAAAAGTTCTGGAAATAAAATTCTCTTTTTTTCACCGATAAAATTAATTATTTGTGAAATTATTTTTTCCATACTTCCCTAATTATTATTCTTTTTTTTACTTTTTTAGGTTTTAATTTTTCTAATAAATAATTATAAGCAATAAAAGCACTCCCATCATCTTTACAGGTGAAAATATCAACAGCGATATAACCGTATTCTGGCCAAGTATGGACACTAATATGAGATTCTTTTAATAAAAATATGCCCGTTACCCCGTGAGGATCAAACTGAAAAAATTTTGAACCCACTACTGATAATTTTGCTTTTTCTATCGCTTTCTTTAATACTTTCCTTACCTCCTTTACACAAGAAATAAATTTTCCATCTATTCCATAAAAATCGGCCACAATATGGACCGTCTTTTTTGGTTTTATATACACCTCGGCCATCTTCCTTATCCATATCTACCTAACCTTTTTATAATTTATAACTATATAAATATAGTCAAAAAATATCCTTTTGTCAAGGGAATTTTGTCTTTTTATTTAAAAATTATTAAACAAAATGAAATTTTACACTTTTTATTATTGGTAATTCTTTTAATCTTCTTAGAAGTTCAATATTTGGTTTTATTTTTAATTTAGTAAGTTTGCCGATTTTCTTTTCACCTTCTTCATAATAAGTAATTATTATTTCGGCTTCTCCGGGATGTTCCATCAAAATAGTTTTTAAAATTGGAATACTTTTTAACTCAACATTTTCTTTTAATTCAATATTTATCCTTTTAACACTTTCCCATAATCTTTCAATTGGAGAAATATCTTTTATCACAATACTTAACTCTTTATTACTTCTTACCTTACCTTTAATTAAATAAACTTTTTCTTTTTTCAAATCTTTATATTTTCTTTCATAAAGTTCATTAAAAAGAAAACCGATTATTTTTTTATCTAAATCTTCTAATCCTAAAATAGCAAAATTCCGTCCATTTTTATCATATTTTGTTTTTCGTTCGGTAAGGACTCCTAAAAAATAATAGTCTTCGTTCTTATCTAAATATTCTAATTCCTCGAAATTTTTTATTTCCATTACTTGATAAAGTTCTTGATATTCTTTCAAAGGATGGTAGGAAAAATAAAAACCAAAAACTTCCTTTTCGTATTCAAAATTGGGTGTTTCTTTTATCTCCTTCTTTTCCATTAACTTTTTCTTTTTATCTTCAAACAAAGAGAATTGCAAAACTTCTATTTTTTCTTTATTACCTTTTTGATATTCCGGCAATCTTGCTAACAACACTTCTCTTTTTATATTAAAACAGTCAAAACAACCCGCTTTAATTAAGACTTCATAAGCTTTTTTATTACCAAAGGATTTTGTCCGCGTAAGGAAATCCTCAAAAGAACTAAATTCCCTTCTTTTCCTTTCTTTTACTAAGGCGTCGCAAAAACTTTTGCCAATTCCCTTTAAAGCTCCTAAGCCATAACGAATACCGGACTCTTCAATAACAAATTCATAATAACTTTTGTTAATATCTGGCGGAAGAATTTCAATACCAAAAGATTTTGCCTCTTTAATAATCTCTTCAATCTTTTCCGGAGAATTTATTTCGCTGGTCAATGTGGCGCAAAGAAATTCTTTTGGATAATTAGCTTTTAAATAGGCTGTTAAATAACTTAAATAAGCATAACCGGCAGCATGAGATTTATTAAAACCATAACCAGCAAAGGGAATAAGTAATTCAAAAATTTGCGCAGCTTCTTCTTCATTAATTCCTTTATTCTTTGCTTTTAAAATAAATCTCTCTTTCATTTCAGTCATCAATTCGGGGATTTTTTTACCCATTGCTCTTCTTAGAATATCAGCCTCTCCTAAAGTAAAATCGGCAATCTTAGCAGCAATTTGCATAACCTGCTCTTGATAAAGAATCATTCCATAAGTCTCTTTTAACACTTCTTCTAACAAAGGATGGGGATAGGTGATTTCTTCCTTTCCTTTTTTTCTTTTTATAAATCTATCAACATCACCGCTTAAAAGGGGACCAGGCCGATAAAGGGCCAAAACAGCAATTAAATCTTCCAAACTTGTGGGATTCAATTTTTTTAAAATTTCTCTCATACCAACACTTTCTAATTGGAATACTCCTAAAGTTTTTCCTTCTCCTAAGAGTGCATAAGTCTTTTTATCATCAAAGGTAACTTCCCTTTTTATTTCTTTGCCACTATTTAAGAGCAACTGATAAGTCTCTTCAATTACTCGTAAAGTTTTCAATCCTAAGATATCCATTTTTAAAAGACCAACGGCTGCTAAAGAATCCATGTCATATTGGGTACAAATATCTCCATCAGGAGTTTTATATAAAGGTACATAATCAATTAATCTTCCCGGAGCAATTACAATTCCCGAAGCGTGAATAGAAGCATGGCGAGCCACACCCTCTAATTTTATAGCGTTTTCATAAAGTTTTTTGTATTCCTCTTTGCTATTAATTAATTCTCTGAATTCGGATACCTTTTCATAAGCCTCTGTCAATTCTATATTTCCGGGTAAAGTCTTAGCAATCATATCAACTTCCTCTAAAGGAATTCCCATCACTCGACCAACATCTCTAATTACACCTCTTGCCATCATTCGACCAAAAGTAATTATTTGTGCAACGTTTTCTTCTCCATATTTTTTTCTTAAATAATTTATTACCTTATCTCTTTCTTCATCAGAGAAATCAATATCAATATCCGGCATTGTTATCCTTTCTGGGTTAATAAACCTTTCAAACATCAGCCCATATTTTAATGGATCAATATTAGTAATTCCCAAAGCATATAAAACTAAACTACCAACCGCACTGCCTCTTCCGGGACCAACTGGAATATTCTCCTTTTTAGCAAAATCAATAATATCTTTTACAATTAAAAAATAATCGGTAAAGCCAATTTTTTCTATTAAAGATAGTTCGTAATTAAGTCGAGAGAGATATCTATCAAAATTATTTTTAATTTCTGAATTTTTTTCTTTTAAGTTCTTTAATCCTTCCTTTACTAAATAAATTAAATATTGATAATTATTTTCAAAATCTTCTGGTTTTTGAAATCTTGGCAAATGAAATTTTTTTCCCGAGGTATCTAAATAAAGAGTGGCTCTTTCAGCAATTTCCCAGGTATTTTTTAAAGCCTCTTCTACTTCTTTAAAAACTTCTAACATTTCTTCTCTAGATTTAAAATAGAGTTCCTTTGATTCAAATTTTAATCTTTTAGGGTCGGTTATTTTTTTATTGGTCTGAATACATAATAAAATATCATGAACATAATAATCTTCTTTTGATAAGTAATGGCAGTCGTTAGTGGCTACCAATTTCACTTTGTTATCTTTTGCTAACTTAATAACTTGTAAAATTATTTCGTCTTCCTTTTCTATACCAACTTTCATTATTTCTAAAAAGAAATTTTCTTTACCAAAAATATCTAAATAATCAAAAAGAGCCTTTTTAGCGTTCTCATAATCGCCAATTTTTAAATAATAATTTATTTCTCCCTTTTGACAACCAGAAAGCGCGATTATCCCTTTATGATACTTCTTTAAAAGTTCTTTATCAACCCTCGGCTTATAATAGAATCCTTCTAAGTAAGCGTAGGAAGCCAATTTTAAAAGATTATGATAACCTTCTAAGTCTATTGCCAATAAAGTAAGATGAAAACTTGATTCTTGGATAGTAGGATGAGGTTTTTTCTCATCCCGTCTGCCAACTGCCACATAAGTTTCCATACCGATTATTGGTTTTATTCCTTCTTTAAGACATTCATTATAAAATTCAATGGCTCCAAAGAGATTACCATGATCAGTAATGGCCAAGGCTTTCATATTTTCTTTCTTTGCCTTTAAAACTAAATTAGTAATTTTATTCGCACCGTCTAATAAACTGTATTCAGTATGATTATGAAGATGAACAAATTCCATAATTTTAAGGTTTATATTCAAATTCTAAATGAATTTTTAACATGTCGGCTTTAAACTCATCAGGCAGTGGTGGTAAATTTTTAGTTAACAACACTGCTCGCTTACAATATTCATCATAGTCTTCCTTCCCTGAACTTTTTTCTACCTTTACTTCTTCAATTTTTCCATCCCGAGTAATTTTAAAAAAGATAAGGGCCCTTAAATTTAAATTGGTATTCTGATAAGGATTATACCAATTTTCTGCAATTTTATTCAAAACAATGTTTAAATAAAACGATGAAACAACGCCACCTTCTGTTTTTAAACTAACGCCATTTTTTGATTTTATTATCCCTTCCTTCTTTTCGCCACTTTTCGCTTTAAAAGTATCTTTTTTTTCTTCCTTCTTCTTTATTTCTTTTATTCCTTCTTTTTGAATTGCTATATCGCTCTTTTTTTCAATTTTCTCCTCGCTAATCTTTGATGCAATACTCACTTCAAAAACTATCGGATATTCGATATTTTTCGTTTTTTTGAATGTTGGCATTAAGGAAAAAAGAACAAAAAAAAAGAAATGGAAAAGAAAGGAGTAAAAATAACCTTTAAAATTGCCATCCATTTTATCGCTTTTTAACTTGGGTTGCTAAAAGTCCAATATCCCCAATACCGGCATTCTTAATCTCTCCTAAAATTTCAATAATTTGACCATAAGGTAAATCTTTATCCGCTTGTAAATAAACTCGGTCACTTCCCATTTTTTCCATATATTTATAAATTGTTTTAATTAAATCTTTTTTATCTACCTCTTCTTCTTCAACAAATATTTTTCCCTTTTCATTTATTGTTATCAAAATTCCTTCTTTTATTTGGGGTCGTAAATAGGCACTTTGAGGTAATCTCACAGAAAGACCGACCCGAGAAAAAGCAGCAGTAATCCCGGCGATCAAAAAGATGATCATCAAAGTAATAGAAATATCTGCTAAAGAGGTTATATTAATAAAGGCGATTAATTTTTGATAAATATTTCTCATTTTTTATTTCTTATCTCCATTAAATAATCTGTTATCTTCTCTAAATTTTTTCTAAACTCTTCTAATTTTATTATAAAATAATTATAAGAAACAACCGCCGGAATAGCAACTAAAAGTCCGGCGATAGTTGTAATTAAAGCATCTGCCATGCCGGGAGCAATTGCTTGTAATGTTATCATTGGTAAATCCTTAACATCAAAAAAAACTTTGGTAATTCCCCAAACCGTTCCTAATAAACCTAAAAAGGGTGAGACACTGCTAGCGGTGGCTAAAAAGGGCAAATTCTTACCGGCTTTATCAACTAAATCATCTATAGTTTCTTTTATTTGATAATCCCTTTTTCCTCCTTCCAAAGCCGAAATTAATAAAGAGAAATAATTTTTTTCTTTAAAATTATAATACCCCCTCAACTCATCCAAATTTTTAAAATAATATAATTTTCTTCTTATCTCTTCGTTCTCTTTTTTTAATCTTCTAAAAAGACGCAATTTAGAAAAAATTATTCCCCAAGAAATAATGGAAAAAAGAATAAGAATAAAAACAATAATTTTAGCAAAAAAACCTAAATTTAAAAAAAGATTTATCACTAAATTATTATATAATTTCTAAAAGATAAGTCAAATAGATGGAAATTAAAATTCTTCTTTAATAATTTTTTTCTTAATTAATGCCTCTTTAATCAACAAATTTTCATCTTCTAAATTTTTAATCCGTTTGCTTATTTCGTTGATTTCTTTTTTAAGTTTTAATATCTCATCCATCAAAGGTAATAAATGCTTTTTCTCCTCTAAAGAAATATTCAATTCCGTCAACCAAGAATTAACTAATTGGTTAATTGTAGTTTCCGAAATCTCTTTAGTATCAACAGTAAAATGCATTTGGGTCATTCGCTCATTAGTGATAATTTCTAATGTCTCATTACTCTTGATATTTTCCGGAAGATTTCTTAATGCCTCTTGGATAACTAAGGCTTCGGCTGGCGAATATTCTAATTTGATTGTCATATCTAAAAATACCTTTCCATCTGCCTCACTAATCGTTTTTATTTTAGATACATTCATAATTCCTCCCTTCCTGTTTTTAATTAACAGGAATAAAAAAATTTAAACAAAAATTTTTATTTTGTCAATAAATCAAATATATCCTTTAAATTGAAGGACAAACTTTACTAAATAATGAGTTTTACTATAACGATAAAAACAGAAATTAGGAGCAATTTTAAAATTTCTTTCTTTTAAATAGTAATTTAATCCCAGAGTAAAACCAACATCTTTTATTAGTTCTCTCACTTCACTTTTCTCTTTTTTAAAATCAATGCGAATAACCGGTAAAAGTTTGTCAATTTGATAACCAAAAATAAAATAAAAACCCTGTTTTTGATATTTATTATATACCACATCTTTATCTTGACCAAAAAAGTATTCAAAAATAAATAGATTAGAAGGTTTTAAATAACCAAACTCCCAACCCAATTGAAAAGAAGATAATAAATCATCTATTTTCTTGCTGATTTTCCAATAATAGAAATTATTACCCAAATAATAAAAATTAATACCTACAAATAAATCTTTAGTTGGTTTATATAAAATTCTTCCAGAAATATTTTTCCATTCGTCCTTATCCCAATTAGATATTCTACCACTTCCGTTTACTAAATTAATATTTGTTTCTAAATTATTAAAAAGATAAAAGAGCCCAATACCTAAGTCATAAATAAAAGGCTCTTTCCAATAATAAATAAAAGAGGGCTCAAAAAGATAACTCTCTTTTGGCAACATAGAAACTTCGTAACCTAAAGGCTGTTTAAATTTTCCTAAAATAATTTTCATTTCTTTTTTTAGTTTTATTTCGCCACATAATTCATAAGAAGGTTTGCCTTCTAAATCGCTAATATCTAAAAGAAATTTTAAAAGAAAAAATTCTTGATATTCCTTTATTATATCTAAATATATTTTTGAAAAGTAAAAGGAGTTTGACCTAAAAATTTTGTTATCCCTTTTTCTTTGGGCATAATCATAATTAAAAATAAATAAAGAATTTAAAGATATCTTATATTTATCCTGTTGAAAATTAAAGGCTAAAGTAATGTTGATTAAAAGTAAAAGAAAGAAAAGGTTCTTCATAATTCCTCCTTTTAAAAATATAAGAATAATAAAAAATAAACCGAATTCAATAAATCTGTCGCATTACAAAAAAATCTTTTAATTACAAAAACTTAGATAAAAAAGATAGTTTTTTGTCTCAATTTTTCTTTCTATATTTTTATAAAAATCTTTAAATTTCAATTTTTAAGTGTATAAAATTTATAAACTTAATAATTAATTTTTTATCTATTTTGGCACAAAAAATATATTACTTAATCAATTGGACTTGCGGAAGGGTGGTGGTAAATAGAAGAATTAAGAAAATTTTATATAGGTCACCAATAATAAAAGGATATAGGCCAATTGGTAATAATTTTTCTTTAGGAATAAAATTTAGAAGATATAAAAGTCCAAAGATATAAATTGTAAGATTAGCAAAAATTAAAACTAACAAAGAGAGAAAAAAGTTCAATTTATATTCTTTTATAAATCCACTAATATAAGAAGCAAAGATAAAACCGATAATATAGCCGAAAGTAGGTGAGAAAAGATAATGTATTCCACCGCCACGGGAAAAGAAAGGAAAACCCAAAAGTCCAAGAATTAAATAAGTTACCTGTGATAAAGCACCTCTTTTACTTCCTAAAATAATACCAGAAAGAAAAACAGCAAAGGTTTGAAAAGTTATCGGCACAACACCAATTTCAACTTTTATCTTAGAGGAAACAGCAGTAAAGAAAGAAAATAATAAAATAAGAATTATCTCTTTTATCTCTTCTTTAATAAGTATCGCACTTTTAGTAAGCATAATTTATGTTTAAAGTTAATCTTGTCTCTTCTTTAAAACGATAAAAATGGGCAGAGATATAGGCATCAGCCATATTATAAACATGAACACCGACCAGTATCCATAATAAATCAGAAAATTTTTCTTTCTCATTATTTTTATTTGCCTTATAAAGAAAATAACAAAGAGTACCTTCGGCAATAAGAAATAAAGAACCTTTTAAATAATTTTTAGTATAAAACTGTCCTGCACCAGGAAAGAGCAAAGAGTAAAATAATGCCTTATTAGGTGATTTATAATTTTCTTTTCCTAATAAAAAGGTAAAAAGAAAACTAATAATTAATAGTTTGTAACTCCAAGATATTTTTCTTATTTTTCTTTTCACAATCATTAATTATCAAAAGTTTATCTTTTAAAAAACCCATATTTATTAAATAATTAAAAACCGCCAATGCCTTTTGAAAACCATAATGATAAGCGGTTAAATATCTCTTTTTAATCTGGATAGGAAGTTCAATATCTTCACCATAAAAGATAATTGCCACTTTCTTATTACTCTCTTTTAAACTGGGAATTATTGCCTTCAATTTTGCTTCTCCCACCGGACTAAGACTATCAGAAGTCTCCGTTAAAAAAAGTTCCTTAAACTCAAAAGAATAAATTAATCTATCTTTACCACCTTCATATTCACTTAATTTTTCTTTTAAATCTTGAATTTCCTTTTGCCACAATAGATTTTCATCACTAATTTTCATAATTCTTTCTTCTAAGGGAAGGTATTTAAAATTATAAAAAATTAGAAAAATACCTAAGGTAATCAAAAATAAAGCAAGATAAAAATACTTCATAGCATCTCCTTTAATCTTTTTAATCGCTCTTCAATTTCTTTTTTCTTAGAAAGTTCACTCTCAATGATCTCCTTTCTTGCCTTTGTCAGAAAATCTTCATTATTAAGATTCGCTTTAATCTCTTCATAAATCTTCTCTAACTCCTTAATCTCTCTCTCGTATCTTTTCCTCTCTTTTTCCAAATTAAAGAAATTGCCAACCTCTAAATAAAAATCACCTTCCTTTAAAATAATCTTAGAAAATCCTTTTTCCAATTTCTCTTCCCATGGCAAAATTATAACATTTACCATTTTCTTAATTATCTCCTTTTCTTCTTCTAGGAAATTAAAAAGTCTTTGATTATTCGTTTTAAGATATCCTTTTAACTCAATATTTTTAGGAATTGTAAAATTTGCTCTAATATTTCTAATACTTTTTATTAAATTAATTAATTCCTCGCAAAAGAAAATCTCTTTAATTTTTTCTTCGGGAGTAAGAAAAGGCCCAGGGATTTTTTCTTCCATTATCGATTTTTCTTCTTTTTTAAAAAGATGCCAAATCTCTTCCGTGATAAAAGGCATAATGGGATGCAAAAGTTTTAAGAAGTTATAGAAAATCTCTAAACTTATATTTAATGCCTTTCTTTCTCTCTTTCTAAATCTCTCTTTGTTTAATTCTAAATACCAATCACAATAATTATTCCAAAAGAAACTGTAAAGACTTTGTGCCAAAAGAGAAAAATAATAATTTTTTAAATAATAATCATATTTCCTCAAAAGTTCGTTAAAAAGTTCTTTAATCCAATAATCATAAATCTTCTCTTTCCCTTCTTCCACAAAACTCTCTTTTTCCAAATAATAAGAAAAAAGCAACCTTCCCGCATTCCAAATCTTATTAGCAAAATTTCTACCAATGATAAATCTATCCTTACTTAACCGGAAAGATTGGGACTGACTTTCTAAATAAGTTAAAGTAAATCTTAAAGCATCGGCACCATATTCTTCCACAATCTCCTGCGGATCAATACCAATCCCTTTTGTCCTTGACATTCTTTCGCCACGCTCATTTAAAACGGTTGAATGGATATAGACATATCTAAAAGGAATCTTATTAAGAAACTCTAAACTGGAAAAAACCATCCTTGCTACCCATAAAAAGATAATCTCCGGGTCCGTAACCAAAACATCGGTTGGATAAAAAACTTCTAACTCTTTTGTCTCTTTTGGATAACCCATTGTCGCAAAGGGCCAGAGAGCCGAAGAAAACCAAGTATCCAAAACATCCTCCTCCTCTTTGATATTTTTACTATCACACTTGCTACATTTTTCTGGTTTTTCCATCGCTACCATAATTTCTTCGCAATCTAAACAATAATATACTGGTATCTGATGACCCCACCATAATTGTCTTGATAGACACCAATCTTTAATATTATATAACCAATCTAAATACACCTTCTCCCATCTTTTAGGGACAAATTTTATTTCTCCCTTCTCCACTACCTCAATTGCCTTTTTTGCTAATTCATCCATCTTTAAAAACCATTGTTTAGAAATTAAGGGCTCAATAATTGTCTCACAACGGGCACACAAACCAACCGGTACTTTATAATTCTCAATCTTCTCTAAAAATCCCTTTTCTTTTAAATCTTTAACAATCAACTCTCGCGCATCAAATCTATCCAATCCACAATACTTTTCCTTTGCCGGCGGAATTATCTTACCATCTTCATCAATCACTTTCACAAATTCTAAATTATGTTTCTTAGCAATGATAAAATCATTTGGATCATGGGAAGGAGTAACTTTTACTGCACCAGTACCAAATTGAATATCTACCATTTCATCAGCGATAATTTTTATTTCCCTTTCTTGTAATGGTAAGAGCAAGGTTTTTGAAATATAATCTTTATATCGTTCATCAAAAGGATTTACTGCTACGGCGGTATCACCAAGCATCGTCTCCGGTCTAGTAGTCGCCACAACGATATAATTACTACTATCCTTTAAAGGATATTTTATATAATACAAATAACCATCTATCTCTTTATGCTTTACTTCTAAATCCGAAAGGGCTGTCCGACATCTGGGACACCAATTAATAATTCTATTATCCCGATAAATCAGACCCTTTTTATAATAATAAACAAAGGCATATTTTACCGTATAAGAATACTCCTCATCCATAGTGAAACGAAACCTTGACCAATCACAAAGACAACCAAGCCCTTTTAATTGGGAAACAATCAAATGATGGTGCTTCTCTTTCCAAGCCCAAGCCCTTTTTAAAAACTCTTCTTTGCCAATATCAAACCTTGTTTTTCCCTCTTTTTTTAATTCCTTTTCAATTTGATTATGAGTCGCAATACTAGCATGATCAATACCTGGTAACCAAAGAACTTCATAGCCAGCCATTCTTTTATACCTTGACAAAATATCCTGAATAGTATTATTCAAAGCATGACCGATATGAAGGGGACCAGTAATATTAGGTGGCGGAATAACAATTGAAAATTTTAGTTTTTCTGAATCAGGATTTGCTTTATAATACTCCTTTTCTTCCCAAAAGGAATACCATTTTTTTTCTATCTCCTTGGGTTCGTAAATCTTTTTTATCTCCATAAAAAACTATTATATTAATTAAGTTGAAAAAGTCAATTTTTATAATTTCATTATCAAATAAGTGAGAAAGATAATAAAAAGGGCGGTAAAGGCGGTAATGGCCAAAGAGAAACCAAAAGTAATTTCTAAAAAACCAAGATTTAAAGTAAACTGAGGAATACCAAATTTTATTGCCTCAAAGAAAAATTTTTTTACTTGCCCTTCGGGAAATAAACCAGAAAGATATAAAGAAAAGGCACTGCCTAAGACACCACCAATTAAAATGATAATAATCACAAAAGGAATTGTTTTCTTTCCCATTTTACCTCCTTCAAAAAACTATTTCAATCTTCCTTTCACATTTATTACATCTTTTATCTTTTAAACCAATAATTTTAATATGATAATAATTTCTTTCAATTAATAGATTTCCACAGTCCGGACAAAAGGTATCCTGACCAATTTCTAGACCAAAAACATTTCCTAAATAAACATAATAAAGTTTCTCCTTGGCGATATTATAGGCTTTTATCAGTGTCTCTACCGGTGTCGGTGGAAAGGAGCATTTATAATGGGGAAAATATCTTGAAAAATGTAAAGGAATACTTTTCTTTAAATTGCTCACAAATAAAACCAGTTCTTTTATCTCTTCTTCGGTATCGTTCTTTGTTGGTATTAAAAGATTGGTTATCTCAATATGACAAAAATCTTTGCTTATCTCAATTGTCCTTAATACCGTCTTCAAATCGCCTTTGATAAAATTTTTATAAAAATCTTCTTTGATTGATTTTAGGTCAATATTCATTGCCGAAATATAAGGCAAAAGTTCTTTTAAAGGCTCTTCATTAATCATTCCATTGGTGACTAAAACATTTTTGATATTTTTCTCTTTTGCTAATTTCATCACATCCAAAAGATATTCAAACCAGATAAGAGGTTCAGTATAGGTATAAGCAATAAATTCGCATCTTTCCCTTTCAACAATTTTTATCAAATCTTCGGGTGATAAATAGATTCCTTTTACTCGGTTCTGGGAGATTTCCCAATTCTGACAAAAGGGACAGAGTAAATTACAACCATAAGTAGCAACGGAAAATATCTCTTTTCCTGGATAAAAATGATATAAAGGTTTTTTCTCCATCGGATCAATCGCATAAGAAACAACTTCTCCATAATTTAGGGCATAAAGTTTTCCATCAATATTTTTTCTTCCTAAACAACGACCATATTTATTATCACTAATAACACAGTAATTGGGACAGAGTTCACATTGAACCTTATTATCTTCTAATTTTTTATAATATCTGGCTTCAACCATTAATAAAAAATTACTTTATAATCTTTAAAATTTTCTAATACTTTATTTCTTAAAGAATCAGGAATTACTAACAAAGCAGTAGATAGCGCATCACAAATAACCGCCTTTTTACCAATTACTGTTACCTGCCGAAATTTATTTAAACTTCTTTCTGCTTCACCACTTATTGGGTTTATAATATGAAAAAAGATTGTATCACCGATTTTAAAATAATTATAATAACCACCGGAAGTAGAACAGGCACCCTCTTTTATCTCAACCGTCTCAATCACTCCTTCTTTTTCTGGATTTTTTATTCCAATCCTTGCCTTATAATCGCCAAAAACAATGATATCGCCACCGGCATCAATGAGCCCTTTTTTAATATTTTTCCTTTTTAAAAACAAAACAAGTTTATCAAGAATATAACCAACTGCAATTCCTCCTAAATCAATCTTTGCCTTTTCTTTTAAAAAGATAGAATCTCCTCTTATTAAATAAGCATTATCACCAACAAATTTCTTTATCTCTTTTATTTCTACTTCTTTTGGTCTTCTATAATTTTTATCATAAAATCCCCAAAGTTCCATTAAAGAAGCAACACTAATATCAAAATAACCAAAAGTTTTATTCTTTATTTCTTCTGATATTAAAACAATCTCTTTTAAATTTGGGGAGAGTTCGCCTTTTTTATTTCTATTAATAAAAGTAAGCGCACTATTCTTATTAAAATAAGAAAAAAGCGAATCATAATATTTAATCAAAATAAATATTGAATCAAGGTATTTTTTACTCTCTTCTTTATTTTTAGTAAAAATTTTTATCTTAAAATAACTACCAAAGGCAATATCGCTTTTTTCTATTGGAATCTCTTTTTCACAAAAAAGAAAGAATAAAAAGAAAAGAATTAGGCGATAGTAAGCCATTCCAATTTTGCCCGATTCCATTCATAAATCGGATGACCCAATTTAGCATAAAAATCTTTTATCTCCTCTTCCCTATAACCAAATAAATCTTCTAAGATCGGACAGAGAACGGATAAGGCATTTTCAGACAAAACAGTCCTTTTTGATATATGCCCCAAATAGGGAGACGGCGAGACAGCAATTGTAAAACCACCATAGACATTTACATGAAGCATCACGTGAATATCCGAAGAACCATCGCCAATATAAATTATATTCTCTTTTGGTATATGCTCCTTCTCAACAAGATAATCAATAATTGCTGCCTTGCCATGACCAGCAGCAGTTTTTAAAATCTCAACTATTCTGCCGTTTTCATCATATTTAAATTCGGTGCCGAAAATATTCTCTTCTTTTAAAATTTTATTCATTGATTTTTTAATAATCAAATCAGGACAAGCAGAAATAACATAACAAACAAATTCACAATCCTCAATCCCTTCTTCGAGAGTTTTAAAAAGAATATCAACATCGGCTTTTAGTCTCACCTTTTCGCCAATTTTTAATAAAAAATCCTTTGTCACCCGATTTTTATATTCCGGATCATAAGATAAAAGATAAGCAAGTTCACCACCTAATTGGGTAATATTTCTATTTCTTATTTCTTTTACTTTGTTTAAAAATTTTTCTGGCGGAATTCCTAATTCTAAAGAGATTAAAACTCCGGTATCATCAAAAGAAAGGGTTTGGTCAAAATCGGTAGCAAATAAAAATTTCTTTTTAATCTTTCTTTTTTCAATTTTTTTCTTCATAACTAATTTTAAAAAATTGTTGATTTTTTTCAAGTTTATTATATAATTTATTTTTAAAAAGGGAGGAATTGATGAAAGCAAAAATCGATAAAGAACTTTGTACCGGTTGTGAACTTTGTTGTAATACCTGTCCAGATGTTTTTGAAATGCAGGGTGATACTGCTGGCGTAAAAGTGGAGGTGGTTCCCGAAGCAGCCGAGGATTGTGTAAGACAGGCTGCTGAAGATTGTCCAGTTAGCGCAATTATTATTGAAGAAGAATAGAAATAGAAGAAGAATAGAAATAATTATTAAATGCTTTCTGATTTAGAAATTGCTCGTAAAACACCTTTATATTCTATTTATGAAATTGCCGAAAAAATAAATATTCCCCAAGAATTTCTTTTACCTTCGGGTAATTTTAAAGCAAAAATCTCTTTAAAATTTTATGAAAAAATAAAAAATAACCCTAATGGTAAATTAATCTTGATTACTGCTATTAATCCTACTCCTTATGGCGAAGGAAAGACCACAACTGCTATTGGTCTTTCAATGGCTTTCTGGCGAATTGGTAAAAAATCAATTGTGGCATTACGCGAGCCTTCTTTAGGACCGGTCTTTGGCATAAAAGGTGGTGCTACTGGTGGAGGTTATAGTCAGGTTTTACCAATGGAGGATATCAACTTACATTTTACTGGTGATATCCATGCGGTAACTAGTGCCCATAATCTTTTAGCCACTCTTTTAGATAACCATATCCATTTTGGTGCCGAACCAATAATTGATGAAAGAGATATTCTTTGTAAAAGGGCAATTGATATGAACGACCGAGTATTAAGAACGATTGTCATTGGCTTAGGTGGAAAAATGAATGGACCGGCAAGAGAAGACGGTTTTATTATTACCGCTGCTTCCGAAGTGATGGCAATTTTATCCTTGGCGACTTCTTTAAAAGATTTGAAAAAAAGATTGTCTAATATTTTGGTTGCTTTTAGAAAAGATGGCAAACCTTTTACTGCTGGCGACCTAAAAGCCCATGGTGCAATGGCAGTTTTATTAAGAGATGCCTTAAAGCCAAATATTGTCCAAACTATTGAACACACACCGGCTTTTATCCATACTGGACCTTTCGCCAATATTGCTACTGGCACTTGTAGTGTTATCTCAATGAAGATTGGTCTAAAAATTTGTGATTACTTAGTTGTCGAATGTGGATTTGGTAGTGATTTAGGTGCTGAAAAATTTATTAATATTGTCTCGCGGATTGGCAATCTGCCTGTTGATGCTGCAGTTTTAGTTTGCACAATTCGGGCATTAAAACATCACGGCTTAGGAGAAGATATCCGAGCATTAAGAAGAGGTTTAGCAAATTTGGGAAGACATATTGAAATTTTAAGAAAGTTTAATATTCCCTTTGTGGTAGCCTTGAATAAATTTACTAATGATAAAAGAGAAGAGATAAAGGTCGTTCGGGGATATTGTGAATTCCAACAAGTGCCTTTTACGGTGATTGAGGTTTATGAAAAAGGAGGCGAAGGCGCTATTGAACTTGCTCAAGAAATTACCAAAATTACTGAAAAGAAAAGCGAGATTAATTATACTTATAATCTTAATGACCCAGTAGAAGAAAAAATTAAAAAAGTAGCCACTGAAATCTATTGTGCCCGCCAAGTGATTTTAACATTAAAGGCAAAAAGGGATATTGAAAGGATTAATGCTTTAGGTTTTAATAACTTGCCAATCTGTATTGCCAAGACCCAATATTCCTTATCTGATAATCCGGCTTTACTTGGTGCGCCCACCAATTTTGATATCACTATTAATCAAATTAATATTAATGCGGGTGCTGGTTTTCTTGTCCCAATTGCTGGAGAAATTTCTTTAATGCCTGGTTTACCAAAAAATCCCAATGCTCTAAATATTGATTTAGATGAAAATGATTATATTATTGGCTTAAAATAAATGTTTTCTCTCTTCGGACTCAATCTAAAAGAACCAAAAGAAAATTTTTTATACGATTTAATTATTATTGGTGGTGGTCCGGCTGGTATCACCGCAGCAATCTATTCGGCAAGGAAGAACTTAAATATCTTACTTTTAACCAAAGATTTGGGCGGTCAGATTTTATTAACAAGTGGAATTGAAAATTATCCTGGTTTTCAATATATTTCTAGCAAAGAACTGGCAGAAAAATTCACTACCCAATTAGCCAATTTTCCCATTTCTTTAGGATTGGGGATTGAAGTTAATGAACTTAAAAAGGAGAATAATATATTTTTAGTAAAAACTACTGACAATAAAACTTATCAAGGTAAAACTATTATCATTGCTACTGGTCAAAGTCCCAAACCACTAAATTTGCCCAATGAAAAAGAACTATTGGGAAGGGGAGTAAGTTATTGTGCTACTTGTGATGCTCCTTTATTTAAAAATAAAGAGACCGCAGTTATTGGCGGTGGCAATTCAGCAGTGATTAGTGCTATTGAACTTGCTAAAGTTTGTAAAAAGGTTTATTTAATTGTGCGTAGCGAAATAAAGGCTGACTATATATTACAAGAACGATTAAAAAATTTTAATAATGTAAATATCCTTTTAAAACATTTGCCAAAAGCAATTTTAGGAAAAGAAAAGGTTATGGGTATTTTAGTTTATGACCAGTTAAATAATAAAGAATACGAAATTCCTCTTGACGGTGTTTTTATTGAAGCCGGCATGAAGCCGAATACCGAATTTCTAAAAGGATTTTTAAATTTAAATGATAAAGGAGAGATTATTATTAATTGTAATTGTGAAACAAATGTTCCGGGAGTCTTTGCTTGTGGTGATTGCACCTCAATAGAAAACAAACAGATTATTATTGCCTGTGGCGAAGGAGCCAAGGCAAGTTTAAAAGCCTTTAAATACCTTTTATCTAACCTATCTTGAAAATTAAAAAAAGTGGTAACCTAAATGCCCTTTTTTCCGTCTTATATATATAGAAGAGATAATTAATTTAAAAACCCCTTTAATAGAAAAGGGAGGATATTTGTTTTAATAAAAAGGGGACTGTATAGGAGATAGTATAGGTTTTAATCCCCTTTGCTTATAAAAAGATAGCAAAGAAAAAGATTGTAATAATAGTGTAAGTTTCAATCCTCTTTGCCGATAAAAAGAAAGATAACGGTTTTATAAGGCTTTTATATTCTTTTTCAGAAATCTATTCTTTTTAAATTAACTTATCCAGATAAATTTATTGGTAGATAGTTAAAAAGCGTGGTATTATCTTACTCCCTGTTGCCTTCTGCTATCTATTATTCATTTAGTTTTCTATCTATCAGATAGGTGCCAATTGGATCAGCGATACTTAAAGTAATCAAAGTTATCCCCCAACCAGTCCTTTTCCAATCTCCTAAAATTAGTATCGCAGTTCCAAGAACTATTCCTTCAATCATTCTCGGAGCAAAAGATATTAGTAGCGCCTTACCAAAAGATAAATCCCTCTTCTTACTCATTTTATACCCAAAATAATAACCTACACAACTTCCGATTAAAGAAGAGATACTAATAGAATTATTATTAAACAAATTTTTATTCGTCAAAAGTGCCATTCCTCCTAAAAAGGCAAGAGGGCTTGTTACTCCTAATCGGGCATATTCCAATTCACAAAAGGCATCACCAAAAGTAATATTCTCTTCTTTACTTAAAAGAATACTGCCACCATAACCTTCTAAACCTGATAGAATAAGATATAAATATTTATAATTCTTCCAGTTCCCCTTGGTTAAAATTTGTAGCATTCCCGCATGATAGACTCCTAAGATATTGAAATTGAAAAATCGCCAAGCATCCTCTACACCAAATTTTAGTCGCTCACTTAAAAAATAACCACCAATATTCTCACCTAAACTTAAAAATAAAGGAAAAGTAAAATGATTTTCACTAATTTTCGGCAGAGTAAACCCTCTCAAAAGACCACCAACACCACCGAAAAAAGATTGTAAAGGAGTGCCACTTGCTTTTACATATCTAACCTTTGAAGAAAGAAAAAAAGAAATTGCTGGCGTCCATAATCCTAAACCAATCGCTAACCGGTCCTTTAAACCAAGACCTAAAGGCAATGCCCAGGGATAAATACTAATTCCTAAGAAAACTTCTGAAGCAATAAAATAACTTCGGTAATTTCTCTCTTTTATCACTTTCTCTTCTTTCAAGGTATCTTCTTGGGAAAATAAAAAGATAAAAAATATTAAGAAAAAGAAAATAACTTTTCTCACCCTACTTTAAAAGAGTTTAATTTAATTTAATCTAAAATTTCTAATAATCGCTTATTTACCGCTTCCCAATTTATGATTTTAAAGAAGTTTTCAACATATTTTGCTCGGTCATTTTTGTAATCTAAATAATAGGCATGCTCAAACACATCGCAGACAAGTAAAATCCGAAACATTGGATAGACATTAGTATTATGTTTTTCTACCTGCATAATAATTGGTCGGTCGGTCTGTTTACAATAAGTAAGACAAGCCCAACCAGAACCTTCACAAGTTAAAGCCGACTTAATAAATTCCTTTTTAAATCTTTCAAAATTACCAAATTCTTTATCCAATTTCTCCTTTATCACTCCTTCCGGAATCTCTTTTGCCTTGTTTGGTGAGATAAGATTATACCAATATAAAGAGTGTAAGAGATGACCACCAATATTAAAAGAAAGTTCTTTCAAAAGTGCCTTCATATCTAAATCTTGATTTTCTTCCCGTCCTTTATCTAATTTCTCCAAAATAGCATTGGCACCATTCACATATGCCTGATGATGTTTTTCATAATGGATTCTCAACTGCTCTTCAGAAATAACCGGTTCTAAATCTTTAAAAGAATAAGGCAGAGGTGGTAGTTGATAAAATTTCTTCATTTTTCCTCCTTTATAATTCTTCTAAGAGGGAAGTAAAGGTATCATGGTGTCCTTCTTCTTCCGCAAGGATATTTTCAAAAAGTTTTCTTGTCGTCTCATCATTTTCGGCTCTTGCTTTCTCAATTATCTTTTTATAAAGGGTAATAGCATTCTCTTCGTCCTGCTTATCTTTCTCTAACATCTCTTTTAAGGTATTGCCAACAAAAATCGGGTCCGGTTTAGTTGTTGGTATACCACCAAGATAGAAAAGCCTTTCCGCAATCGCTTCCGCATGCTTCATTTCCGTAATTGCAATTTTTTTCAACTCATCTTTCACACTAAAACCTTTTACACCCTTCCATTGAACATGTTGCCACATATATTGAATAGAAACCTGTAATTCCCGAGCAATTGCCTGATTTAACATATCTAACAATTCCTTTGATACTTTAACCATTTCTCCTCCTATTAATTTTTAATCTAAAATTATACTAATTAAAAATAAAAAATCAAGTTACTTGAATTTTATCTTAAAGTTTTTATAATTTAGAAATGTTTTTATTTTTGCTTTTTACTTTTATAATTGAGCCTCCGCGAAATATAAAAGCGATTGATAATCCTAATGATGGCGGAAATAAAATTTTAGTAAGTTGGGAACTTTCGCCAACTGATTCAATTTTGGATGGCTATGAGATATTAAGAAAAAGTGAGAAAGAGAAAGATTTTTGTAAGGTTGGTTTTGTTGGTCCTGGTAGAAATAGTTTTTTGGATGAAAATACTGAAGATAATTTAAATTATTATTATCAAATTGCTGCTGTGAAGGATACAATAAAAATTTTTTCGGAAATTTCTAAGCCAGCAAAAAGTTATCCCCAATGGTTTAATAAAGGTAAATTAATTATTTTATTAACCTTCTTTCTTTTTAGTTTTTTGATTTTATATTTTATAAAAAGGGCAAAGAGGGTTGAATTGTTTATTAGAAGAATTGCTGGTTTGAATGCGGTGGAAGAAGCGGTGGGTAGGGCAACCGAAATGGGAAAACCTGTTTTATTCGTTCCTGGTTTAAGTGGTATGTCTGATGTCGCAACAATTGCTGCTTTAAATATCCTCTCGGAAATTGCTAAAAAAATTGCCCAATACGATGTGAAATTGATAGTGCCTAATAATGATCCGATTGTCTATACGGTTGCTCGCGAGATAGTAAAAGAGGCATATACAAGTGTTGGAAGACCTGATGCTTTTAATCCCGATTCAGTATTTTACCTAACCGATTCCCAATTTGCCTATGCTGCTGGTGTGGATGGAATAATGGTAAGAGAAAGACCGGCAACAAATTTCTTTTGTGGCTATTTTTATGCCGAATCATTAATTTTGGCAGAGACCGGTGCCCAAACTGGTGCAATCCAAATTGCTGCGACCGACTCGATTACCCAATTACCCTTTTTTATTGTTGCCTGCGATTACACATTAATTGGTGAAGAACTATATGCCGCCTCTGCCTATCTTTCAAAAGAACCAATTTTACTTGGCTCTTTAAAAGGTCAAGATTATGGAAAATTTTTAATAATTATCATTCTAACTTTCCTTTCAATAATCTCCTTAATTTTTAATTTTATTATAAAATGAAAGTAAAATTTCCTTTAATTTTATGTTTGATAATGGGAATAATTGGAATGATTGCCTATTATGTTCCTCATAAAGCAGTTCAAAATTTTGATAATGAGTTAAGGAATACTGCTTTAAGGATTATTTTTGCCTTTTCTTTGGTTTTAGGAGTTGGTAGTATTATCCGTCACCATTGGGAAAAGATAAAAAGGAAAAGAGAATTTTGGGAATATAGTTATGTAACTTTAATTTCTCTTTTTTTAACTGCCTTTATTGGACTATTTGGTGGAATAGATGGAAAGGGAATAATAAAGATGGCGATTGGTAAGTTTTCTTTTGATATTCAGACAATATATGTGAATATGGCAATTCCCTTAGGAGCGACAATGTTTTCACTTCTTGCCTATTTTATGGCCTCGGCTGCTTATCGGGCATTTCGGGCAAGAAATTTTGAAGCAATTTTATTATTAATTGCTGCCTTTATTGTCATGCTCGCTTCTGTGCCACCAGTTGCCAGACTCATTCCTAAACTACCTTATATCTCAGAATGGATTTTAGATGTTCCCAATACTGCCGCAAAAAGGGGAATGTTATTTGGTATCACCTTAGGAGTCTTGTCAACCTCTTTAAAAATATTATTAGGAATTGAAAGAGGGTGGTTAGGTGGCAAGTAGAAGAATTATCTATTTAGTTCTAACTTTAGTTATTTTAATTCCTCTTTTGAGACCTTTCAAATTAAAACCTTTGCCAATGAAACCAGTTGAAAAGTTATTTTATTATATTAATAATTTACCAAAGGATAAGGCATTATTAATTTCGGTTGATTATACACCTGATACTGAAGCGGAATTACATCCAATGACAATTGCTTTATTAAAGCATGCCTTTCATAAAAGAATAAAAGTTGGTGTTTTAACTTTGACTTTACTTGGTTTAGGATTGGCAGAGGATGCTTTAAGAGTGGTTTTAAAAGAGTTTAATGAAAAGGCAAAGACAAGAGAGGATAGCATTATTTATGGCAGAGATTATGTTTTTCTTGGCTGGCAAACACCACCGTTAGTTCCTCTACTTGGTATGGGTGAAAGTATTACCAAAGTTTTTCCAGTTGATTATTATGGAAATAAGACAGATACCTTACCCTTATTAAAAGAGATAAAAAATTATCGGGATGTTGGAATTGTTGTTTCAATTTCTGGTTCAGCAATACCGATGTTGTATGTTACTTATGCCCAAACTACTTTTGGGATAAAGGTTGGTGCTGGTTTTACTGCGGTTTCGGCTGCTGATTATTATCCTTATTTAAATTCTGGCCAATTAACTGGTTTACTTGCTGGCATGCGTGGCGGTGCCGAATATGAGGAACTTTTAGAAGAACATTTTGGTAAGACAAAGAGAAGAAAGGCAACCGAAGCGATGTCTGCCCAAACTACGGCTCATATCACCATTATTTTATTAATTATTATCGGAAATCTAATTTACTTTCTAAAAAGAAAAAAGAGATGAGCACAGATATCTGGGTCTGGATAGCAGCGATCTTAACGTTAGGAATCTTCTCTTTCTTATATAAAGATAATCCCTTTTATCGCTTTTGTGAACATCTCTTTGTTGGAATAACAAATGGCTATGCGATAACTTTCTATTGGCATAGGATTTTAGTTCCGAGTTTAATTAACCCAGTTTCTCGTGGCGAGAAATTATATCTTCTAATATTTGCCTTTATTGGTGCGTTATATTTTACCCGATTTATACCAAAATTATCTTGGTTAGTAAGAATTCCGATTGCCTTTGTTTTAGGTTATGGAGCAGGTGCTGCGATACCGAGAACAATTGAAGCATCAATCATTGAACAGACAAAAGCAACAATTTTAAAAAGAACTAATTTTCTAAACCTTTTTGATGGAATCTCTTCAATTATCATCTTCTTTGGTGTTATTGCGACAATTATCTATTTCTTTTTCTCCAAAGAGAGAAAAGGAATATTAAAACATCTCTCTTATTCGGGGATTATTTTCATAATGCTTGGATTTGGTGCTTCTTTTGGTTATACTGTGATGGCAAGAATATCTTTACTAATTGGTCGGCTTACCTTTTTATTAAGAGATTGGCTTGGCATTATAAAATAAACTTTTTATTGACTTTTT
>CALHQW010000024.1 GCA_938040315.1 uncultured bacterium | reverse complement strand
TTCTATCAGTCTTTTCCTTATAATTAGTTGCTTTTCCCAATCTCCGTAAATCTTTCCTTTGGGAAGGAATTCTTTTATTAATTTTATAATCTCATTATCAAAAGTATCAAAAGGAAAATCTTTTAAAAAAGTTTTAAAAAGGGGAGTTTGGGGTAAGGGAATAAAAGTATGGAGATGAATCCTTGCTCCGATTTTTATTAAATCTCTTATTACCTTTATTGTCTCTTTTATATCTTCTTCTTTCTCAAAAGGAAAGCCAAAGATAAAATCTAAATTTGCCTTTAAATTATTCTTTATTGTTATTTCTGTTGCTTTATAAATATCTTCTACTTTATGTCTCCGATTTATCATTTTTAAAATCCTTTCACTACCTGATTGGGCGCCAATAACTAAATTGTCATTATCACAATATTTTTTTATTAAAGATATTGTCTCTTCATTTACAAATTCTGGTCTCACCTCTGATGGAAAAGTTCCAAAAAATATCCTTCCTTTATCTTTTATAAATCTCCTTATATTTTTCAAAAGTTCTTCTAATAAATAATAATTAATACTTTGACCATCAATTGAGCCATAGGCAAAGCCATTCGGAGAGATAAATCTAATATCCCTTTTATTATTTCTCATTAATATCTCCACAAGTTTTAAAATATTATCAATTGAACGGTGTCTCATATTTTTACCAAAAAGAAAAGGAGTTTGACAGAAATAACAACCAAAAGGACAACCCCGCGAGATTTCAATCGGTCCAAATTTCTTATATTTTTCACTAAAAGTTAAAAATTTATCAAGATTTAGTACTTTTTTTCCATAAATTATCTTTTCTTTTTTATCTTTTATTAAATCTAATATTAAATCTAAAATAATTTCTTCTCCCTCACCACAGACAACATAATCAAAACCAAGATTTAATGCCTCTTTTTCCCTTCCAGTTGGATGGGGTCCACCAGCAAGGGTAATTAAATTCTTGATCTTTAAACTTTTTATTTTCTCTATTAAATTTTTTATCTCAAAAATCTGAGTAGTAAAAAAAGAAATAAGCAAAATCTTCTTTTCTTTAATATCTTTTAATAATTCTAATAAATCCTCTTCTTTTTTGGCAAAATAGATATCAAAATAATTTTCTAATAAGGGAATTAAGGGAAGAAAACTATACCGGTTATCTTTATGATAATAGATAATAATCTTTTCTTCATACATTAATTACTTCTTTCAATTTCTCAATTATCTTTTCTTTTTCTATTTCTTCTTGCTTGCCACTTATCATATCTCTTAATAGATAGCTTCCTTTTTCTCTTTCCCTTTCACCAATTATTATTACATATTTCATATTTAATTTATCAGCAATTTTTAGTTGTTTTTTTAAAGATTCTAAGTCGGGATTTATATAAGAAGGAATATTATTTTCTCTTAATAAATCTACTAATTTCAAAGCCTCATAAAAACTATCTTCGCAGTCATAGATAACCATTAGAGTTTTCTTTTCTTTTGGAAGGTTTTTATTTTCTTTAAGGGCAAAGAGGATTCTTTCTAATCCTAAGGCAAAGCCGACAGATGGGGCATCGTTGCCACCAAGTTCTTTCATTAAATTATCGTATCTGCCACCGCCACCAATACTAATCTTTTCTCCTAAACTCTCCGAAATAAACTCAAAGGTTGTTTTTGTATAATAATCTAAGCCCCTTACCAGATTTTCATCAATTTTATATTTGATATTTGATTTTTCCAAAAAGGATAAGAATTTATCAAAATGGTCTTTACATTCAAAGCAGAGAAAATCTTTTACTTTTGGGCTTTCTTTTATAATTTTCTGACATTTTTCATTTTTACAATCAAAGATTCTTAAAGGGTTCTTTTCCTTTCTTTCTTGGCAATCAGGGCACAAAAATTCTATTTTATCTTTTAAATAAGATAAAAAGACCTCTTTAAATTTTGGTCGACATTTCTCACAGCCAATAGAATTTACTAAAGTAGTGGTATCTTTTAAAAAGATTTGAGAAAAGAATTGGTTAGCAATTTTAATGATCTCAAAATCGCTATAAGGACTTTTTTCACCGACAATCTCTAATCCCAATTGATAGTGCTCTCTTAATCTACCTTTTTGTGGCCGCTCATACCTAAACATTGGTCCTAAATAATATAACCTTTGGGGAAGAACTAATTGGTTTTCAATTATTGCCCTAATTACACCGGGTGTGCCTTCTGGTCTTAAAGATAATAACCTCTCTTTCTTATCATAAAAAGTATACATCTCTTTATTTACAATATCTGAGGTAATTCCTGTTGAACGGTAATACAACTCGGCATATTCTAAAATAGGAGTTCTTATAAAAGAGAAGCCATATAATTTCACTATTTTTTCGAAATTGGAAATAATAAAATTAATTATTTCGCCATCTTCTGGCAATATATCAAGCATTCCCTTTAATCTTTTTGTCATTTTATTTTCTTATTCTCATTATTCTTATTAAATTTTCTCTTTCATATTCTGATAGCCGGAAGGAGATATAACGAATAGCATTTCTTATTTGGGGAATTACTCTATATTCTAAGGCATTTACCCTTCTTCTTGTCTTTTCAATCTCCGATGAAAGGATAGCAACAATTTTCAAAAGGGTTGATAGCCTTCCTAATTTTTTAATTAAAGAGTTTAATTTTTCAAAGGCAATATCTAATAAGGAAGAGGTCTGATAGAAAGGCAGAATTTTTTCTTTTTCTAATATCTCAAAATCATAAAGGATAACTTTGATATTTAAAAGAGGCATTATATTTTCTTTTGTAGAAAGTTGATAACTTTGATTAATAAAAAGATTTTCATAAAATATCCTTTTTTCTAAAAGGAAAGCAGAATTTAGATATTTTAAAATCTCTTTCGTTTCTTCATATACTTCCCTTCTCAATTTCTTTACCTCTTCAATATAAGAAAGCAGAATTCTTAATAATTGTTCTTGCCGATCCTTCAATAGTTTATGTCCTCTAACCGCAATTATTTCTCTTCTTTTTAATCTTAATAATTCTTGCCTCGTAGCATTGGTTGGAATAAGCATAGTTTATTATAATTATTTGCTGTCAAAAGTCAATTTTTAAGTTGACAAAAATAGCAAATTTTTTATAATTAGCAAAATGGATGAAAGTTTAATTAATTTTTTTATTGAGAGAAAAATTTTACCTTTTCTTTCTAAAAAGGGTAAAATATTTTTAAAAGGTAAAGGAGCAAAAATTTTAAATAAAGAAGAAGAAGAAAATATTTTAAAGAGATTAAAGGAGTATATCAAAACCAAGGAGGATTGTTTAAATTTAAGAAGGAAAATAATTAATAAGATAAAAGAGAGTTATGATTTTTTACCTATTAAAAATTGGGTAGTGGAGGAAAGACCAAGGGAGTTATTGATAAAGAAAGGGGAGAGGTATTTATCACTTTCTAAATTATTGGCAATTATTTTAAGGACTGGTAAAGAAGGCGAGAGTGCCGAAGATTTGGCAAAGAGGTTACTAAACTATTTTGGTAGTCTTTCCGCAATTGATAATGCGACAATTGATGAGATAAGTAAAATACCGGGAATTGGTTTAGCAAAAGCCTGCACTTTAAAAGCCTCCTTTGAATTGGGAAAGCGATTATTACAAGAAAAGGCAGAAAGTAAAAAGAAATTAAAATCACCAAAAGATGTGATTGAATATGTAAGCGAAAAGGTTGGTCCTTATCTTTTTAATTCTAAAAAAGAATATTTTTCTATTATCCTTTTAGATATTAAAAATAAGGTAATTGATACCTTAGAATTAAGTAAAGGAAGTAATAATGCGAGTATTGTTGATATAAAGGAGATAATTTCGGAAGCGACTAAAAGATTAGCGAGTAGTGTTATTTTGGTTCATAATCATCCCTCAGGAGAGACCGAGCCATCGGAAGAAGATATTTCTTTGACCCAAAAGATAGTTTCCGCCTGTAATATCTGCGGAATAAAAGTTTTAGACCACATCATTATTGGTAGAAATAGAGAGAGTTATACCAGTTTTTTAAAATTGGGATTAATTAGTTAATGTATCTTATTGATGGTTATAATCTTCTGCACCAATTTTATAAAGATATCAATGAGAATAATATAAACTATTATCGGAAGGAATTGATTTTTCTTATAAGAGATTATTGTGAGAGTAAGAAAAAGAAAGGTCAGATATTTTTTGATGTGAAGAGTGTTCCCTTATCCTTATTACCACCGATTAAATTAAAGAGTAATTATTTAAAAGTTTCTTATGTAAAGGATGCTGATTTAGCAATTATCAATATGTTAGAGAATACAAAAGATATTACTCGTTATAAAGTTGTCTCTTCTGATCGGAAAATAACTGATTATGCTAAAAAGAGAGGATTTAAGGTTTTTTCTTCAGAAAATTTTAAAACTCTTTTATTGACTTTTAAATTAAAATAATTAAAATAAAGTAATTTAAATAATGAAGTTAATAAAAGTTCTATTAAGTCAAAAAGGAGGAAAATCTATGAAAGGTAAACTATTAATTTTTAGCGGAATAGTTGGAATTATTTTACTTTTTTTATCCTGCGGCAATGAACCACCGCCACCTTTCTTTGCGGGCAGCGGAAAAGATTCAATAGCGATCAAAACCCTTTTAGAAGAGAGCGAATTTCTAAAACTTTATCTTTTTGAGAGTTCCATGTTCGGTGCTGAGAATTATTTAGTACCGGTAGAACTAAAAAGAGGTGTCTATTTTGATTCCCTTTTAAAAAAGGACCGACCTTTTATGAAATTTTTCCCAAAAGGTTTTGGTCGTAAAAAGATAAGTGAAAGGGATTCTTTTAATATTATTTTTATCAAAGATACTACCTGTCATGTCTATCTTATTAGAGAATTTAGAGATTCTTTATATATTCTTACTGATTCAGTTACGCCTTATATTGCGGATAGTGGTTATTATGCCAATTATTTTGTAAGTAAAGAGACCCTTATTGCAAAGCCCTTTAATGCTATTTCCTGGCAGGTTGCCTATTTTGAGCCAGTTAAAAAAGATACTGAAGAAAGGGAATGGAGATTAAAAAAGATTTCGGGTTGTCAGATTATATTTGCTCCTGATCAGGAAAAAGCGCCAATTTTTTATAGGCCCTTTGGTGTAATCGTCTCCTCGCCAACAAAAACTTGTACTATCTTTGAATTGGAATATCAACGAACTGCTGATCCATCCTGTTCTTTAAAATTTTCTAATAGAAGACTTTTCTATGTTGATGAAGGTGATTATGAGTCAAAAGATTCCCTTTTATATTTGCCAATGGATTCTTTGAAAGTTAGTTGTCGTTATTGGTTAAATCCTGACGATTCAGTTTATACTTTTGTTTATTATAAAGATAAAAACAATAATTGGCAGAGGATTTTATCTTCTCAAAAATTTATTCTTCCCGAAGGTTTTAATCGTTTTTATGTTGAAGGGATTACTTATGAATGTTTAACGCATATTAAAAAAGAGCCAAGGGCAATTATTTGGGGTATTGCAACCAGGGTAAAATAAAAAGGAGGAAACTATGCGAAAGATATTAAAAATTATTTTTGTGCTGGCGGTATTTTTTGCTTATACCGCCTATGCGGGTGAGACCGGAAAGATTGCGGGAAGGGTGATTGATGCTAATACGAAAGAACCTCTTGTTGGTGTTAATGTGATTGTTGAAGGAACTGAGTTGGGTGCCGCCACTGATGCTACTGGACATTATTTAATTATTAATGTTCCCGTGGGTACTTACGATGTAACCGCTTCTTATGTGGGTTATGAGCCAGTAAGGGTTAAAGGTGTTAGAGTGATTGTTGACCAAACTACTTATGTTGATTTTCAATTAAAACCAACAGTGATTGAGATTGAAAAGCCAGTAGAAGTTACCGCGGAAAGACCAATGGTTATTAAAACTGCTGTTCAAACAACAAGGATTGCTGGTGAAGAAGAGTTAAAGAAATTACCATTAACCATTGTTACCCAATTAGTTAATCTTCAAGCCGGCGTTGTTACTCGTGGTGGATTTGCCCATGTGCGTGGTGGTAGATATGACGAAGTTTTAACATTAGTTGATGGAATTTCGGCAGTTGATCCCTTTTATCAAATTGCCTATCACCGACCGCCTTCGGCAGCAGTTTCCGAAGTTTCAATTATTACTGGTGGATTTGATGCCGAATATGGTGAAGCAATGTCTGGTGTCGTGCAAATTATTAAAAAAGAGGGTGGTGAGAGACATGCCGGAGTTTTAAGATATACTTCTGACGATTTCTTACCCTCCAGAGCATTAGATTTTGGTTATAATTTCTATCAATTCTCTTTAAGCGGTCCTTTGTTTACTAAAAAATTACGCTATGCTATCTCTGGCGAATTGATGCATACCGAAGATGCTAGTCCAACAAAATATAAACTTCAAAAACCAAGAGATGAATATACTGGCGATATTAAACTATCTTATAAATTACCCAAATCAAAATTATCGCTCTCCTATTATACTGCTTGTTATCAGTGGCAAGCCTGGTCAAATGCGTGGAAATATTGGCTTGACCATTATGCAGCAATTAGAAGTTTTGGCGACCAATTGGCTCTTAATTTTAATACTTTGCTGAAAGATAATATGATTTTAGACTTAAAAGCCGGATATCACTATTATGACCGATTGCAGACAGTGAGGGATAAAGAATATCAAAAAAGAGATAAATCCCATATCTTAGAAAAACTGGGTATATGGGATTTATATCGTTTTAAATCCGAAGACTACGTATTTAAAAATCCTGAAGGACTTTCACCAGAAAGTGCAGTTTTTAAACTTTGGAAAGATAAAGAAGCAAAGTGGACTGAATATAATGTTTCTGATAATAATCCTTGGGGAGTACCGTTATTTATTTGCTATGGTGATTATCGGCTCTGGCATTACCGTCAATCAAAGACCTATGATTTCAAAGGAGATTTCACATATGTTTACAAGAAAATTCACGAAATAAAAACTGGCTTTCAAGCAAAGTTATATTCTTTGTGGTTATTAGAGAATTCTTTACCTTGGTCATCTAATCCTTTCTGGGATGCTTATAAAAAATATCCTTGGAGTTTGGCTTATTATCTTCAAGACCGTGCTGATTTTGGCGATTTAGTGGTGAGAGCAGGTTTGCGATTTGATATGCTTCATCCCAAATCAAGATATCGGAAATATGGTGAAGATGGAACAAATGTTTTAGATACGACAACTACCGAAGCAAAACCAAAATATAAAATTTCACCAAGATTGGGAATTAGTTTTCCCGTTACCGAAAGAATGAAATTTAGATTTTCTTATGGTCATTTCTTCCAATCGCCAACCTTTACCAATTTATATGAAAGTCTCTTTGCTGATATTATCCAGAGGGGAAATATTATTGTTGGTAATCCTGATTTAAATGCCCAAAGAACAATTGCCTATGAAAGTGGTTTAGAATGGCAGATGAGCGATTTCTGGGGTGCTGATTTAACCCTCTTCTATAAAGATATTTATGACTTAGTAGGTACAAGACCGGTCCCCGCATTACCGATGGGTTATACAATTATTACCAATGTGGAATACGGAAGGGTTTTTGGTTTTGAGATTGGTATTCAAAAGAGGCTTTCTAATTATTGGAATGGAAAACTGGCTTATACTTTCCAAATTGCGAAAGGAACAGCCGCTGAGGCTTGGCAATGGTATGTTTTTAACTATCGAGGTATTCCTTTTACCCAAATTGATTATTACTTAGATTATGATCAAAGACATGTGGTGAATTTAGATGTAGGTCTTTCTTTTCCAAGCGATTTTGTTTTTATTCCTTTGAGAGATTTTGATGTTGGAGCAATCTTCAATTTTGGTAGCGGTTTTCCATACACACCAACAGATATTAGAGGCACAAGAATTGGTGATTTAAATTCGGCAAGAATGCCAGCAACTTGGAATATTGATGCCCGTTTATCAAAAGATATTAAAATTAGTGGTTTGAATTTGTCAATTTTCTGTGATATTTTAAATGTTACTAATCGTTTGAATGTGACAAATGTTTATCCAGCAACTGGTGCACCTGACTGGGATGGTCAAGTATTTACTGTCGGTCAATTTAGTTATGGTCAAATTCCTGGTGATGCTGGTTATCATCCAGCAAGAGATTATAATCACGATGGTTGGATTTCGCAACAGGAAAGATACGACTCTTATATTAAAGCAAGAGAAGATTACATAAATAATCCGGCGAATTTTGGTCCTCCCAGAAGAGTAAGAGTTGGAATTGGTTTTGGATTTTAAAGGAGGAAAGATGTTTAAGAAGTTATTAATTATCTTAATTTTATTTTCTATTACTCTTGTTTTTGCTAAAACAGCGGTTCCTAATCCTGCAAAAAAGGTTTTTGTTCAAAAATGGATTGAATATAATCGTTGGCGATATCCCCTTCATAATGATGGAAGATTTGGATTTGATGCAACAGTCGGCACAGGCGAGGCTGGTGGTTCTTGGCCAAGACCTTTGAGAAATTTCTATATCTTTGGTGCGGGAATTTGGATTGGCGCAATTTCTCCTCAAGGTGAGACATTAGTTTCTTGTGGATATGATCCTAATTCTGGTTCAAGCGAATTATGGCCCGAAATTTATTCGCGATATACGGGAACTCCGGCTGATGCTGCGGATACTATCTATTATTTTCCTGATAAATGGCCACCGCCAAAAGATAAATTTCCAATGGCACCTCAAGATACCGTTTCCGGAATGGATGTTTGGTGTTGTTTTTCTGATGCTCATGCTCCACAACACAAACCCGGTGATACCAAACCGATTGGTGTTGATATTTATTTAACCGCTTATCATTGGAATTTACCATCTAACAGGGATATCTTCTTCTTAAAATATGATGTGAAAAATGTCTCCGGTGATACTTTAAAAAATATGTATATTGGTGTGGTTTTGGATGCTGATGTGGGTGCCTATAATGATGATATGATGGCAATGGTTTATGATGAAGTGACAAGAAGACCAAGAAAATACATTTATAATCGAAGAAGAACCGATTCAATATTTATTGATAATCTTGCTTGGATTTATGATTCTGACAATCGGGAAAATCCAAGTACCAAATGGGAAAGAGGAACGCCGGGAGCAGTTGCTTATGACTTTTTACAAAGTCCTTTTGCCTTATGGGATGGTATTGATAATGATGGCGATGGATTAATTGACTTTCAAGAAGTGGATAGTGGCTACATTGTTAATAATCGTCCGGATTTAATTGATGGTGATGAAGATGGAATTCCTGCTTGGCGAGATTTTTCAGAAATTGAGCAATTAGGAATGACCAGTTGTAAAAGATGGCCAATTGAAAATGATCCGAGGACGGATGTGGAAAAATATTTAGTGCTTGCTGGTTATGACCATACTACAAGAGAATATAAACCTTATGATTATATTGATGAAACACCAGGAGATAAGAGATTTTTACAATCAAGCGGTCCATTCAATTTACCACCTGATTCAATAGCCACATTAGTAGTGGCAGTTATTGCAGCCAAATATGGTGAAGAAGGCCAGCCTTATAATCAAAGAGATACTTGGGATTTAGCCCGAGCCAGTGCCGAGGCACAGCGATGTTATGATAAAAACTGGTTATTACCCGGACCACCTTTTCCACCAGTGGTAACTGCAATACCTCAGGATAAACGAGTAATTCTATCTTGGGATAATCGGATGGAAAAAATTGCTGACCCCTATTATAAAATTGCTCAAAGAACCGGAGATACTACTTATCGGGAATATGATTTTGAAGGTTATAAGGTCTATAAATCTCTTGATGGAATTGAATGGGAACTGAAAGCAATTTGTGATTTAAAGAATGGAATTAAGTATGCCGATACTTTTAGAACTATAAAAATAATTGGTCGAGATACCACCTACCAAGAAAGTATCTTTGTCTGGGCAGATGATAAGGGAACTTTCTATTACTATATTGATGATAGTGTGATTAATGGTCAGACTTATTATTACGCAGTTACCTCTTTTGATTATAACAGAATGCGTGGCGAAATTTTAATATTGGAAACTGGAATCCAGGCAGTGGAAGTAACACCAAGAAGAGAAGTAGCCAATTATAAAGCACCCTCTTCAGAAATAAAAATGCTTGTTGGTGATAGCATAAATAATAAATTCAAATTTGATATTTTCTTTAGCGCTCCTTATTTAGCGAAAAATAAAGAATATCTTTTAACCTTCCTTGACCCAATATGCGATTCAGCAAATAAACAGCCAATTTATCAGGCAATTATTACTGATCCGAATTATACGGAAACAATCATCTCTTATCAGTTACCTTATACTTTAGGTAAAACTGAAAAATTCTATTTCCCCACTTTTGATGGAATGAATATGACCTTTACAATGAATATAAGTAGAAAGGTAGAATCCCTTCCAGTATTTACCTCTTTTGAGATTAAGAATGTTAATGGTAGTTATTCTGCCGAATCCTTAAAAGGAAAAGAATGTCCGGAGGCGGCTTGGGCATTTCGTGGTTCTGATTACCGACTTGTTTGGGGAAGAAAACCAGAAGGCGGTTTGACATTAGAAGAGGTTTATGACCTAACTAATGGTGTGCGCGTGGAATACAATCCAAAATTTAATCAAGGTACCTATTATAACTATGGTAATTGTTGGGCATTTCAAATCGGAAGAATTTCTCGACCTTCTGATACCTTAAGAGATAATGAAATTTTCATTTATTTGCCTGGTGGTTATGTCCAAATTAGAAAAGGTGGTGCGATAAATCCTCAAATCAAACAGATGATTCAACCTGGTGATACTTGGTATATTTATTCTACTAAAACTTATGGAACGGCACCTTCTTATAATAAATTTAAGATAACAACAACTGAAATGGAATTTACTGATATAACCGGTCAAAAACTGAATGTGAAGGTTGTTCCTAATCCTTACATTATTACTAATAAATGGGAAAAGACGACATTGGCAAGAAAGTTGCAGTTTGTGAATTTACCGAATGAGTGTACTATCAGAATTTTCAATCTGGCTGGTGATTTGGTGAAGATAATTGAACATAAATCATCGGAAAAAGGAACGAAGAATAATAAATTTGGTGGAACCGCTGAATGGAATTTATTAAATCAACATGACCAAAAAGTTGCCAGCGGTGTTTATATTTTCCAAGTGGATTCTAAGTATGGTAAACAGATTGGTAAATTTGCTATTATAATGTAAGGAGGATAAGATGAGAACTAAATTATTAATATTAATTTCGATTATCACGATTGCCTTCGGTGCTTTTGACAAGAGAGGAACAACCGGGGCTAGTTGGTTAAAAGTTGATGTTGGTCGGGCAAGTGGTATGGGTTCTTCCTTTGTTGCTCTTGCTGATGACGCTACTGCGACTTTTTATAATCCTGGCGGTTTAGCACTTTTGTCAAAAAGAGTATTTTTCTTTAACCATATTGATTGGATTGCTGATGTTTCCCACGAATATTTAAGTGCGGTTATTCCGGCGGGTGCCGTTGGTAATTTTGGTTTTTCCGTAATTGCTTTGACAATGGGAAGTATGTTAGAAACCAAAATTGATTCTTTGTATACTCCGCAAAGAGAGGATGAGAGCACAGGTTTACGTTTTGGTGCTTCAGGAATGGCGGTTGGTTTTACTTTTGCCCGCTATTTTACTGAAAAATTATCAATTGGTATCGGTTTAAAGGGAATTCAAGAAAGGGTATGGGATATGTCAGCGAGTTCTTTTGCTATTGATGTTGGATTTCATTTTAATACCGGTTTTCATAATTTGAGAATTGGCGTGGCAATTAACAATTATGGTCCAGAAATTGCTTATACTGGCGGAAGACTAAAAAGAATTGAGAAAGATGAGAAGACGGGAAAAGAAGTTCCAATTTCTTACGTTTCTACACCAGTGCCCATTCCCACAACCTTTAGATTTGGTATCGCCACCGATTTGATTTATAATGAAAATTCTCGCCTAACCTCCTGTGTCGATTTGGTTCATTATAATGATATTAACGAAACCTTTAATATCGGTTTAGAATATCTAATTTCTAAGATGTTTTCAATTAGAGCAGGTTATATCTTAAATACCGATAGTGAATATCGGGACCAAATCCATTGGATGACAGGACTTTCCGGTGGTTTAGGAATAAAGACGAGTTTGATGAATGGAGCAGAGTTTGCAATTGATTATAGTTATCGTCACCATTATTATTTACTCGGTTCCCATCGGTTAAGTCTCAGTTTTGCCTTTTAATATTTAATAAGGAAGGCTTTTGGGGGTTGAGCCAATCAACCCCCTTTTTTATTTTATGAGAAAATTAATTATATTTCTTATTTTAATAAATCTTCTTTTTGGAAAAACAAAATGGACAATTATTTTATATTTTGCTTGTGATAACGATTTATCTAATGCCGGTTACAAGGAGATTATGAAACTCACTGATTTAGGATATAATAAGAAAGTAAAGACAATAATTTTAATAGATAATTCTTATTATGATACCTCACCTTTTCCCAAAATTTATGAATTAAATAACGGAAAGATTGAATTGAAAAGAAAATTAGGGGAGGTTAATGTTGCGGATATAAATTTTTTTAGTGATTTTTTAAGATTTGTTAAAGAAAATTACGAAAGTGAAAATTATTTTTTAATTTTTTATGGTCATGGTAATGGGTGGTATCAAAGTCTAAATCGAACTTTTTTGTATGATGAGACAAATCAGGGTTCTCTTTCAATTGTTAATGGTGGATTAAAAGAATTTCTTCAAAAAGCAAAGGAGATTCTTAATAAAAAAATAAAAATTGTTGGCTTTGATGTCTGTTTGATGGGAATGATCGAAATTGCTTTTGAGATATTTGATTATTGTGATTATCTTTTTAGTTCACCGAGTATTTTACCAATTTCTGCTTGGGATTATAAAAGTTTAATAAAAAAGATTGAAGAGAAGGAGAAGATAGAAATAAAAGAACTGGCTATTGATTGGGCAGAGAATAATTTGAAAAATATAAAGAATAGAGGAGAAGAAGGAATCTTTTCGGCAATTGATTTAAATAAATTAAAAAGGGAATATAAAAAAGTTTTTTCTTTTTTAAAAGGAAAAAATAGAAACATAATTTCTCAAATAAGAAATAAAGTTCAAAATTATCCCTTTTTTGAAAGAGAAGATTCTTTATCTTCTCACATTGATTTTTTCTCTCTTTTAAAAGAACTAAATTATCAGGGTGAAATATTTTCTTCAATTATTAGTTTAAAAAAAACTGATTTTTATAAAAAAGGTGAAGGTTTAGCAATCTTTTTCCCTTATCATTATCTTGGTTTTAAAAAATATATAAAAGAATATTCTTTATTAACTTTTCAGAAAGAAGTTAAATGGCTTGAATTTTTAAATGAGTATTATTCTGTAGATGATGTAAGACCAGAGATAATAAAAGAGATAAAAATAAAAAAGGAAAGAAATAATATTTTTATAAATTTTTCTCGCTCTTTTGATTTATCAAAAATTGATTATCATTTATATCTTTTTACTCAGTTTGATACCCTCTTCTATGATTCTTGCGAGAATTTTAATCTTTGGGAAAATTACGGATTTTCTCTATCAAATAGGTTTGCTAAAAAAGGTAATGCTTTTTATTCGGGCGAAGGTCTTTTATTGAATAATTACTTAATTACTAAAGAAAAAATAAATTTAGAAGAGGGTGGTTTGTTAATTTGTCACCTCCTTTATAATACCGAAGAGACTTATTTTAATAGAATTAAAAGAGATATATTTTATTTAGAATATTCTTATGACAAAATTAACTTTCACAAATTAGATTCCTTTTATGGAAAAAGTGATTATTTTGAAAAAATAAGAATTTTTTTACCAAAAGGAAATTATTATTTAAGATTTCGTTACAAGACCGATTCTTCAATAACCAGTTTAGGAGTTTTTATTGATGAGATAAAAATTATTACTTTTAAGAATTTAAAAGAATTTAAAGTTTTTAATGATACCAATTATTATCTTTATCATTTAAAGAAAGGAAAATATTATCTTTTTATTATTCCGGTTGATGAATATGGCAATAAAGGTTTTAGTAGTGAATTTGTTTTCTTTGAAATTTTAGATTATGCTCCAATTATCTCCCTTCCCAATCCTTTTAGAAAGGAAAATAAATTTTTATTTGATATAAAAGAAGATTCCTCTTTTCTTTTAAAAGTATATGATTTAAAAGGTAATTTGATTAAAGAAAATATAAGAAATTTAAAAAAAGGGGTTTATTTTCTTTTAATAAATGAAAAGGGATATAAAATTAGTGGCAAGATGGTTAAAATTTAATTTAAGAATGGGCTTCTTGCCAATTTTTACCAACACCAATATTTACTTTTAATGGCACCTTTAAAGGATAGATATTTTCCATTATCTCTTTAATAATCTCTTTTGCCTCTTCAATCCTTTCTTCTTCAATTTCAAATAAAAGTTCATCATGGATTGTTAAAATTAAGCCAATATTAAATCTATTTTCTATTAATTTTTTATCTACCTCAACTATTGCTTTTTTTATTATATCAGCGGCACTTCCTTGAATAGGTGCATTAATTGCCTGTCTTTTTGCTTGTTCATAAAGGGTTTTGTTAGGTGATAAAAGGGCAGGAAAGTATCTTGGCCTTCCCAAAATAGTTTTTGTATAGCCCTCTTCTTTTGCTTTTCTTATAACCTCTTCTCGCCATTCTTTTACTTTTGGAAAACTATTTAAATAATTCTCCATAAACTCTTTTGCCTCTTCCTTTTTTAGTCTTAAACTTTCGGCCAGTCCATAATCACTCATTCCATAAATAAGACCATAATTAACCATTTTGGCAAATCTTCTCATATCTTCTTTTACTTCCTCTTCTTTTACTTTAAAAATCTTTGCGGCCGTTGTTGTGTGGATATCTTTATCTTCTAAGAAAATATTTATCAAATTTTCATCCTCAGTAATATGGGCTAAAATTCTTAATTCAATTTGAGAATAATCAGCCGAGATTAAAAGATAACCCTTTTCCGAAATAAATCCCTTTCTAATTTTTTGTCCCAATTCACCACGGACAGGAATATTTTGGAGATTGGGTGAAAGAGAAGCAAGCCGACCAGTAGCAGTTTTTGTTTGGTCAAAATAGGTATGAAGACGCAAATTTTTATCACACATCTCCGGAAAGGGTTTTAAATAGGTAGTTAAAAGTTTATTCAATTCCCGATAACGAAGAATTTTTTCAATAATTGGTGAATAAGAAATAAGTTCAATTAATACTTCGGAAGCGGTTGATCTTTCTTTTCCTTTGGGAATAGGTAATTTTAATCTATCAAATAAAACTTCCGCAAGTTGTTTGGGAGAATTGATATTAAATACCAATCCTGCTAATTGATAAATCTCTTTCTGTAAAGCAAAAATCTCTCTTTCTAATTCTTTTGTTAACTCTCTAAAAAATTGGATATCAATTTTTATTCCCCTTTTTTCCATCCGATAGAGAGAAGGAATTAGGGGCATTTCAATATCATAAAAAAGTTTTACCAGATCTCTTACTAATAATTCGGGTAAAAGTTGCTGATAAATTGAATAGATATAATAAACCCCTTCTTTTGGCGAAACACTCTTTTTTAAAAATTTTAAATAACTTAAAATTAAATCTTCTAAAAGAAATCTTTTTCTTTCTGGCTCTAAAAGATAGGCAGCAATTTTGATATCAAAGATATTTTTTAAATTTAACTCTTCTAAGTATTTATATTGTTCTTTAAAATCATAAGTAATTTTCTCTTTATCGGTTAAAAAAAACTCTCTTAGATTTTCTAAATTTCCTTCGTAAACACCTTTGTTGTTTCCCAAATATATCTTTCTGTCGCTTATGAGAAAGGCAAAATTTTCCTCTTTTTTAAGTTGCTCTAAGTCAGTAATAATTTTTAATTGTTTTTCAATATCAACTTTCTCCTCTTCAAAATCACTAAGGAAAGTTTTGAAACCTAAATCTTTAAAAATTGCTAAAAGTTTTTTATTATCCCTTTCTTTAAGTTTTAAATCTTCCAAAGAAAATTGAATAGGCACATCATCTTTTAAACTAATCAATTTCTTAGAAAATAAAATCTCCTCTTCCTTTCCTTTTAATCTACTATCTTCTTTTAATGCTCTTTCTAAATTGCCATATTTTTTTAAAATTTCAATAGCAGTTTTTTCACCAATTCCTTTTACTCCTGGAATATTATCTATTTTATCACCAACTAAAATAAGAAAATCGGTTATCCTTTCTGGTTCAATACCATATTTCTCTTTTATCTTCTCGCGGTCATAAAATATTTCTTTATAGGTATCATAAATGATAATATCTTCATCAACAAGGGGAAACAAATCTTTATCAGTAGCGACAATATAAACTTTACATCCCCTATCTTTTAATTTTTTTGCTAATGTGCAAAGGACATCATCGGCTTCATAGCCAGCCACTTCTAATACTTTTATTCCGTAAGCGGAACAGATTTCTTTAATTATTGGAATTTGGTATCTCAAATCACTTGGTGCTTCTGGTCTTATTTTTTTATATTCTAAAAATATCTTGTGTCTAAAAGTTGGTGCTTTCGAATCAAAGACACAGGCAATATATTCAACCTTCCTTTCTTTTAAAAGTTTTCTTAAAGTATTAACAAAACCAAAGATAGCCGAAGTATTTTCTCCCCGAGCGTTTCTTAAAGGATTTCTAATAAAGGCATAATAGGAACGAAAAACAAGTGAATGACCATCTAAAAGATAGACCTCTTTTTTATCCATTTTTTTCTTTGAGATATCTTTCCCTTACCAAACTAATTGCCCGATAATAAGATTCAAAAGATGTTCCGGCATCTGCCCACCAACCTTTCAAGATTTCATAAGTAAGTTCTCCCTTTTCTATATACCTATTATTAACATCAGTAATCTCCAATTCACCCCTCTTTGAGGGTTTTAAAGTTCTAATGATATCAAATACTTGATTATCATACATATAAATCCCAGTAACCGCATAAGGAGATTTTGGTATTTTTGGTTTCTCTTCAATCCTTATTATTCTATTATTCTTATCAAAAACAGGAACACCAAATCTTTCTGGATTATTTATCTCTTTTAAAAATATTTTTGCTCCCCTTTTCTGTTTTTCAAATTTTTCAACATATTCTTTAATATCCTCTTCAAAGATATTATCACCCAGAATAACAACAATTTTATCACCATCAGCAAAATCTTCTGCTAAAGATAAGGCAGCCGCAATACCAGTCTCGCCTTCTTGATAAGTATAATGCAATCTCTTTAAACCAAACTCTTTACCATTACCTAATAACCTTAAAAAATCACCAGCATTATTTCCACCAGTAACAATTAATATATCTTCAATTCCGCAAGATACCAATTTTTTTATTGGAAAGAAAATCATTGGTTCATTATAAACTGGTAAAAGATGTTTATTAGTAACTTTTGTTAATGGATATAACCTTGTTCCCAAGCCACCAGCAAGGACAACTCCTTTCATTTTCTAATTTTATATAAAGAGATTATATTTTCAATAACTAAAAAAGTTATAAAAATTTCTGGTAACCTTTTAGGGCTCTTTTCCGTCTAATATATATAGGAGAAAATATGAGGATTAAAAAGGAGGTGTTAAAGGAGATTAAATAAATAAAAGGTATCTTTTATTTTTCTATTTTCTTTATAGTAAATAGGAGAGATATTTTTTTAATTATAATAGGGGCAGTATAGGATATAGTATAGTAATTAATTTAGTATTTAATTAATGACGAAAATGTCTTATATTTGTGAAGATAAGTGAGATATTATTTTCTTCACAAGCTTTTATAATTTCTTCGTCTCTTAATGAACCACCAGGTTCAACGATTACTTTAATACCATATTTTGCAGAAATATCAATAGAATCTCTAAAAGGGAAAAAACCATCCGATGCCAAAACTCCACCTTCACATCTTCCTTCGCTCTTTTTAAGAGCAATCTCTACCGAATCAACTCGGGATGTCTGTCCAGCACCAATTCCAACAGTCATCAAATCTTTCACAATCACAATCCCATTTGATTTTACATATTTGACCGCAAAATAAGCAAAAAGGGCATCCCTTAACTCTTTTTCGCTTGGCATCCTTTTGGTCATCAGTTTAAAGTCCTTCTTTTCTATAACCCTCTTATCTTTCTCTTGTAATAGATAGCCACTCAGACAATTTCTTATCTCAAAATCCTCATTACCTTTCTCTAATTTAATAATCCTCAAATTCTTTTTCTTTTTTAGAATATCTAATGCGGTTTCGTTAAAAGAAGGAGCACAAACTACTTCCACAAAAATGGTATCAACAATTTTTTCTGCTGTCTCTTTATCAAGTTCCCAATTAAAGCCAACAATTCCACCAAATGCCGATTTTGGATCCGACAAAAAAGCCTTTTCAAAAGCCTCCTTCATACTCTCTCCTAAGGCAATACCGCAAGGAGTATTATGTTTAATAATACAACAGAGTTTATAATCTTTAAATTCTAAAAAATTAAAATCAAAAATAATATTATAAACCGAATATATATCTAAAAGATTATTATAAGATAACTCCTTTCCCCAAAGATAAGTAAAATTCTTTTTTATAAAGGGATTATTATAATAAAAGCCAATTTGGTGAGGATTTTCACCATAACGCAATTTCAAATCCCTTTTTAAAGGCAAAATTAAATAATCTTGAAAAATATCTTCTTTAATTAATTTTCTAAAATATTCCGAGATTATACTATCATAATAACTAACATAATTAAATGCCTTATAGGCAAGTTTTCTTTTTAATTCCAAACTTACTTCACCATATTTCTTTAATTCTGAGATGACAATTGGATAATCCTTTTTATCATAAATAGTTGTGACATATTGATAATTCTTTGCTCCTGCCCTTAAAAGCGAAACACCACCAATATCAATCAGTTCAATCATCTCCTCTTCCTTTAAATTACTTAAAATATATTTATCAAAAGGATAAAGATTACAGACAACTAAAGATATTGGTTTTATTCCCTCTTCCTCCTTACCAAAAGAGAGAATGCCACCAAAGATTAAGGGATGTAAAGTTTTTACTCTTCCTTTTAAGATTTCTTTAAAACCAGTATATTCACTAATTTCAATTACTGGCAAATTCTCCTTCTTTAAGATTTCATAAGTTTTGGAAGTGGCAATAATCTGATAGTTTAAAGAAACAAGTTCTTTTACAAAATCAATTATCCCTTCTTTATCATAAACACTGATTAACGCAATCTTTTCCATTTTATCTTAATTAACTTAAAGAGAATTATAGAAAAATTTTCCTTTCTGTCAATTAACAAAAATTCCTCTTTTTTCTATTTGACAAAAAGAAATTTTTGGATTATCTTTTTGTATGGATGAAATTGAGAGGCTGAAACGAGAACTTTCCCATCCGGAGATAAGTAAAAGATTAAAGGCAATAGAAGATTTGGCATTTTTAAAAACTCCGCAAGCAATTTTTTTATTGTTAGAAACCTTAGCGAGCGAAGCAAATACAGTTATTAGAGAAAAGATTATTGAAGAGATTTTAAAAATTGGTAGGGGAGTAGTTCCTTATATTTTAGAAATGTTAAAAGTTGAGAAGGAGGTGGTTAAAAGTTTGGAGAGTAAAAAATTGGAAAAACCAGCAATCAGAATCTTCTGTCAATTATTAGCAAGATTAAATGCTAGGGAGAGTGAGGATACTTTAATTGAATTATTAAAAGATGAGGACCCATTAATAAAAACTTCGGCTTGCGAAGCCTTAGGTGTTTTGAAAAGTAAAAAGGCGGTGGAAGATATTTTTCCATTACTTTATGATATAAATTTTTGGGTAAGAGTATGTGCTTGTAATGCTTTGGGAGAAATTGGTGATAACAAGGCGGTTCCTCAACTTTTAGAGAGATTGCAGGATGAAAACCATTGGGTAAGAGCCGCGGCTTGCGAAGCCTTAGGAAAGATCAGTGATAAAAAGGCTGGCGAAGAACTTGCCCATTTATCTTTATACGATGATTCAGAAATTGTTCGGGAAGCAGCCATTAAAGCATTAACAATGATTGGCGAAGCCTTTATCTCGCCTTATCTCAATGCCTTAATGAGTGATGACCTAAATAAAAGATTTAAGGCAATGGAGATATTGATAAAAGAAGGTAAGATTGTTTTATATCCTTTATTATCCCTTTTAAATAATCCCAGTATCGTTTTGAAAACCTGTATCTGTGAGATTTTAGGAAAAATTGGTGATGAAAGGGCAATTGAAGGTTTAGCAAATCTTTTTAATGAGAAAGATATTACTGTCCAAATGGCCGCAGTTAATGCTTTAGCCAATATTAAAAGTGAAAAGACCTGTTCTTATCTTCTCAATTTACTATCTTCACCAAACTCAACGATTGTTGATTTAGCAAAAAAGGCATTGATTAAATTAGGCGAAAAGAGCGTTAATATTTTAATTGAGGAATTAACAAGAATTAAAGAAGAAGATAAGAAAATAAAAATTATTGAAATTCTTGGTGATATTAGAAAGAAAGAAAGTCTTAAAATTTTGTTAAAAAATTGTAAAGAGCGGAGTTCTCTTATTAGATACCATTCGGTTTTGGCAATCAGTAAAATTGTCTCTTTACCACCAATTGAAGAAAGAAGAGAGGTTATCAAAATAATGGAAGAACTTTTAAAAGATGATTCAGCGATTGTCCGAAGCAGTGCTTTAGAAGTTTTAGGAATATTAAGGGCTGATGAAGTTTTTGAAGAAGTGGTGAAAATGCTTGAGGATCCAGAGACAATTGTAAAGAGAAAGGCAGTTTGGGCAATTTCGGAAATCGGTGGTGAAAGGGCAATTAATATTTTAAGAAAAGCAATAAATTCTGAAGAATCGCCAGTAAAGATTGAAGTTATTAATTCCTTAATAAAATTGAAAGATAAAGAGGCCCTGCCACTTTTAAAAAAAATTATTCGTCCTTGGCCCTTTTCTAAGGAAGAGGAGGAAGTTAAAAAGGTTGCTAAGGAGGGGATTAGGATACTAAAAAGTTTAAAATAATTTTATAAATCTTAATTTTGCTTTTCGGTATCTAATAAATTGGAGGTTAAAAATGTTATTAGAGAAATTTACCCAGAAGGCTCAAGAAGCAATAATCCGGGCTAAAGATCTTGCGGAAGAGAAAAGAAATCCCGAAATAAAGCCCCTTCATCTTCTTTTTTCTTTATTAGAAGATAAAGAAGGAGTTGTTTTTAAAATTCTTGGAAAAATTGGAATAAATCCCGAAAGATTTAAAGAGGATGTAGAAAATCTTTTAAAGAGGGAACCGGTCGTAAGTTCTTTTAATAATGTGTATCTGGGTTATGAAACAAAAAAGGTTTTAGATTCGGCATTAGAATGGGCAAAACAGATGAAAGATGATTATGCTGGAAGTGAACATCTTTTTCTTGCCTTAATTGATAATGCCTCCTTAAAAAATTTATTCCGCAATTATAATTTAAGTACTGATTTGTTTTTAAGTGGTTTAAAAGAGATAAGGGGTCATCAAAGAATAACTTCGCCTGATGCGGAAGAGACTTACGAAGCCTTATTAAAATTTGGTAGGGATTTAACCGAAATGGCAAAAGAAGGAAAACTTGATCCGGTTATTGGTCGGGATGAAGAGATTAGAAGGGTTATTCAAATACTATCAAGAAGGACAAAGAATAATCCGGTTTTAATTGGTGATGCTGGTGTTGGTAAGACCGCAATTGTTGAGGGACTTGCCCAAAGGATTGTGAAAAAGGATGTGCCAGAAAAATTAAAAGATACAAGGATTTTTGCTTTAGATATGGGAGCCTTAATTGCGGGAACAAAATATCGAGGTGAATTTGAAAATCGTTTAAAGGCAGTTTTAAAAGAGATAAAAGCCCAAGAGGGTAAAATTATTCTTTTTATTGATGAACTTCATACAGTAGTAGGTGCTGGTGCGGCAGAAGGAGCGATAGATGCTGCGAACATTTTAAAACCGATGCTTGCTCGAGGAGAATTGAGATGTATTGGTGCGACAACAGTTCAAGAATATCGGAAATATATTGAAAAAGATAAGGCATTAGAAAGAAGATTCCAACCAGTATTTGTTAATGAACCTTCGGTGGAAGAGACAATTTCAATTTTGAGAGGATTAAAAGAAAGGTATGAGGTTCATCACGGAGTAAAAATTAGCGATTCGGCATTAGTGGCCGCAGCTGTTTTATCAAAGAGATATATTTCTGATAGATTCTTGCCCGACAAAGCAATTGATTTAATAGATGAAGCAGCAGCAAAATTAAAAATGGAGATCACCTCCAAACCAAAAAAAATTGATGAGATTGAAAGAAAGATTTGGCAATTGGATATGGAAAGGATTTCTCTCCAATCGGAAGAAGATAAAGAAGCAAAGGAGAGAATAAGGATAATTGAAGAAGAATTGAAAAGATTAAGAGAGGAAAAAGAAGCGTTAGAAAGTAAATGGCAAAAAGAACGAGAAGTTATTAATAAAATTAATAAAATAAAAGAAGAAATTGAAGAGACCAAAAAGGAAATTGAGAAAGCGGAAAGGGTTTATGATTTGAACCAGGCAGCCCAATTAAAATATGGAAAATTAACAAGATTAGAAAGGGAATTAAAAAAATTAGAAGAGGAGATTGAAGAACTTGATAAGGATGGAAAGAGATTGTTAAGAGAATTAGTTACTGAGGAAGATATTGCGGAAATAGTTTCTTCCTGGACTGGCATACCAGTAACAAAACTTTTAGAATCAGAAAAGGAGAAGTTAAAGAAGTTAGAAGATTATATTCATCAAAGATTAGTTAATCAAAATGAAGCAGTGAGATTAGTATGTGATTCAATAAGAAGGGCAAGGGTTGGTTTGAAAGATGAAAAGAGGCCGATTGGTTCCTTTCTTTTCTTAGGTCCTACTGGTGTGGGAAAGACTGAATTGGCAAGAAGTTTGGCAGCGGTTTTATTTGATAGTGAGGATGCGATGATTAGGATTGATATGTCCGAATATATGGAAAAACACACGGTTTCTCGTTTGATTGGTGCGCCCCCAGGTTATGTTGGTTATGAAGAAGGTGGTCAATTAACTGAGGCGGTAAGGAAAAAACCCTATTCAGTTATTCTTTTTGATGAAATTGAGAAAGCCCATCCCGATGTTTTTAATATTTTTTTACAAATTTTAGACGATGGAAGACTTACGGATGGTCAAGGAAGAAGTGTTGATTTTAAAAATACAATAATTATTATGACCTCCAATTTAGGAACCGAACTAATTAGAGAGGGAATGGTATCTAAACAGGAGTTATTAACATTATTAAAAAGGAGTTTTCGTCCGGAATTCCTTAATCGGATTGATGAAATTGTGATTTTTAATCCCCTTTCTTATAATGATATTAAAAAGATTGTTGATCTTCAATTAAATTTAATTAAAAAGAGATTAAAAGAGATAGAAGTAAATTTGGAGATCGAAGAAAAAGTGAAAGATAAAATTGCTGATGAAGGTTTTGATAAAGAATTTGGAGCCCGACCATTAAAAAGGACAATCCAAAGACTTATTGAAAATCCTTTAGCCAAATTACTTCTTGATGAGAAACCAAAAAGGATAATTGCTTATTTAGAAAATGGTGAAATAAAATTTAAAAAAGAATAATTGCCGAGGCCGAGATTCTTCATCCCTCCTTCCCCTCAACATCCGCAATCCCTCCATCTCGGCCTCGGCAAAAATTTGTTGATTTTATCAATTTAATCAATATAATTTTAAAGTGCTAAAAATTTTTTTCTTATCCTTTTTATTTACCTATGAAATTTATGTTGTTAAAAAAAATGATGTTCCCTCCTATATATTAGAAAAAAAGATTAATCAGAAGGATTTAAAGGCGAGAATTCTTAATTTTTTTTCTTTACTTAATTTAACAAAAAATATTAATATTGGTGATACTTTTGTTTTTACTGATACTTTAATAATTTATAAGAAAGATATTTTTAAGACCTATTATTTTTACAAAAAAGAAAATTATTGGAATTTAGCAATGCCTTTTTATTTTCTTGTTAGAAATAAGAGGGTAATAAAGGGTAAAATAGAAAATTCTCTTTATTTTAGTATGCTCTCTTCTGGTGAGAGTCCAAAATTGGTTAGTAATTTTGCGGAAATTTTGGAATGGGATATTGACTTTTTTACTGAATCCCATAAAGGTGATTCGTGGTTTTGTTATTTGGAAAAGGTTTATTTAGTAAATATCAATAATGAGACAATTCCTTATGATTACGGAAATATCTTTGCTGTCCGCTATTATGGAAGAGTTGGTAATTTTTATGGTTTTTATTATAAAGGTTATTTTTATGATTTTAATGGCCAATCTTTAAAAAGGGGATTTTTACGTTCGCCCTTAAGGTATTCTTATATCTCTTCCCATTTTTCTTTTGCCCGTTTCCATCCGATTTTAAAGATTGTTCGTCCCCATTTAGGGATAGATTATGTGGCACCAAAAGGAACGCCAGTTGCTGCCGTAGGCGATGGTTATATAAGTTATCTCGGTTATAAAGGTGGCTACGGAAATTTAATAGAAATTATTCATCCCAATGGTTATAAAACAAGATATGGGCATTTATCAAGATTTGGCAAAAACATAAAAAAGGGAAAGAAAGTAAAACAGGGTGAGATTATTGGTTATGTAGGTCAAACCGGATTAGCAACTGGCCCTCATCTCCATTTTGAAATAATAAAAGATGGCAGACATATTAATCCATTAAAAATAAAAACCGCTCGGTATAAAGTATTAACTAAAGAAGAAATTCAAGAGTTTCAAATAGTTAGAGATTCCTTACTTAAAATTTTACAATAAATCTTATTGACATAAAGATGCTTTTAATTTATAATAAGATATGAAAATAATAAGGAGGTTATAATGAAAAAAATTTTTTTAATTTTATTTTCTTTGTTTGTTTTTAGTTTATCTTTTTCTCAGATTCATGATGTTGGCGTTGAGTATATAATTCAGCCGGTTGATACGGTATTAGAGGGTAGTTTAGTGATACCGCAAGCAAGGCTGATAAATTTTGGTAATGTAGACGAGACCTTTCCAGTTATTTTTAAGATAGACACGGTTGGTGGCAATGTTTTTACAGTTATTGATACCGTGACATTATTAGCGAATGAGACTTTAGATTATCAATTTAGTCAGGGTTGGAATACAATTCGTGGTAGTTATGTAGTTAGTTGTACTACTTTATTGGCAAATGATTTATATCCTAATAATGATCGTAAAGATTCCTCTTTATTTGTTGTTTATCATGATGTTGGTGTTATAGAGATAATAATTCCTCCTGATACTGTCTCAGAGCGAGATACAGTTGTTCCAAGAGTGAAAGTAGCGAATTTTGGAAACATAAGTGAAGAATTTCCTATCCAATTCCGGATAGAAGGTATTGTGCCAATATTTAATGTTATTGATACTATTTTATTATCGCCTAATGAAACCTTAGAATATAGTTTCAGTCAAAGTTGGGAAGCGGTTAGGGGAAATTATGTAGTAATTTGTACAACAATGTTGGCAACGGACCAAGATACTACTAACGATTATATTAAAAAACCATTGTTTGTTGTTGCCCATGATATTGGAGTTGAGTATATTATTCAACCAGTTGATACGGTTTTAGAAAATACTGTTATAGTACCCTCTCCCCAGATAAAGAATTTCGGTAATATTTCAGAAAGTTTTAAAGCAATATTTAGAATTGGTAATGTCTATGAAGAAACTTTAGATATTGTGAATCTTCAACCTGATTCAATTGTTAAACCTCTTTTCCCATCTTGGGTAGCAGTAAGAGGTGTTTATCCTGTTTCTTGTACTACTTTATTAACAAACGACTTATATCCAGATAATAATAAAAAAGAATCAACATTGATAGTTATCGCTCATGATGTTGGCGTTGAGTATATAATTTCGCCGATTGATACGGTATTAGATGGCAGTTTGGTGGTACCACGGGCTTTGGTGAGGAATTATGGCAATATGGTGGAGGATTTTGATGTGATATTTAGGATTGGTAATGTTTATGAGGATACGGTTTCGGTGGTTGGTTTATTACCTGATTCAGTTTTGACGGTTAGTTTTGATGTTTGGCAAGCGGTTCGTGGTAGTTATGTAGTTAGTTGTACTACTTTATTAGCAAATGATTTATATCCTAATAATGATCGTAAAGATTCCTCTTTATTTGTTGTTTATCATGATGTTGGCGTTGAGTATATAATTCAGCCGGTTGATACGGTATTAGAGGGTAGTTTAGCGATACCGCAAGCAAGGTTGATAAATTTTGGCAATGTAGATGAAGCCTTTCCGGTTATTTTTAAGATAGACACGGTTGGTGGCAATGTTTTTACAGTTATTGATACCGTGACATTATTAGCGAATGAGACTTTAGATTATCAATTTAGTCAGGGTTGGAATACAATTCGTGGTGGTTATATAGTTAGTTGTTCTACTCAATTAGCCACTGATATGGAGAATTTAAATGATAAAGCAGATTCTTTACTTTATGTTATTTCCCATGACTTAATGACCTTAGAAATTTTGGAACCAGTTGGTAGAATCTTACCAGGCACAGTGGTTAATCCGCGAGCAATTATTAGAAATAATGGAACTGAAATAGAAAGAAATTTTGATGTGATGTTTAGAATCGGCACGGTTTATTTATCTTATCTAACGATTGATTCCTTATTACCAAATGTTGACACAATAATTCAATTTTCACCACCTTGGACAGCAATCGCTGGTACTTACACGGTTTCTTGTTCAACAATGCTTAATAATGATATAAATAAAATAAATGATAAAGTAGATTCAGTTATTCAAGTTTCTCTTCATGATGTTGGTGTGGAATATATTTTAGAACCAGTTGATTCCTTACCAGAATCGACATTTGTTTTTCCGCGAGCGGTTGTTAAAAATTATGGAAATTTAATAGAAACCTTTAATGTTCGTTTCAAAATTGGTAATGTCTACGAAGCAACGGCTCAAGTATTCTCATTAGAGCCCGATTCTACTCGGGAAATTACTTTTACTCCCCAATGGCTTTCAATAAGAGGAAATTATTTAGTCTCCTGTTCAACCGAATTGGTTTTGGATGATAATAATAGTAACGATAAAAAAGATAGTAGTTTATTAGTTTATGTTTACGATATTGGTGTTACTGAGATTTTAGAACCCAAAGGTTATCTTTATGAAGGTAATACTATTTTCCCGAAAGCAAAGGTACGTAATTTCGGCAATCGACCGGTTTCCTGTTCTATCTATTTTGCCATTGGTGATACCTGGCGAAAAACTTATGTTTCCGCACTTTTACCAGATAGTGAAAGGATAATTACTTTTTCTCCTGCTTGGCAAGCCTATCGCGGCTTTTATAATGTAAAATGTTCAACCGCTTTGATTAACGATATGTATCACTATAATGATGTCTTAATTGATTCGGTAAAAGTTTTACCAGCAACCAGAATGGCAATCTATTTCCAAGACTTTAATAGTAATTGGAGCACTGTCTCACCACCAACTGGTTGGCGGATCTACTTCACTGGTGATACCTCAGAAAATGATTGGCATCGGAAACTTGGTAGTCAAGCACCTTGGACACAAAATCCATCACCCTATCCCGCAATTTTCTATCGCTTCACCTCTGATTCTCCTGATTCTTTAATTTCGCCGGTTATAAATTGCCAGGCTTTTAGAAATATTCTACTTAAAGTGAATATGAATTTTAGAAAGCGGGGAAATAATTATACCGCCAAGATTATGGGTCGGGATAATCTTTTTGATGCTTGGTATTTAATTAAGGAATATACCGAAAACTTTGGCCCAGCAATTGACACCTTTAGACTGCCTTGGGCAGATGGTAAGAGTGAAGTTGAGATTGCTTTTGTTTTTGAAGGTAATTTAGAGGATATCTATTATTGGTGTCTTGACGATTTTGGACTTTATGGCGATACTATTTATAATTATGATGCTACTGTCCTTTCTGGAATATCACCAAGAAGTTTTGAATTACCTAAGCCAATTCCCGTTAGTTGTAGGATTGCTAATATTGGAATTCAAAATATTCCTACCTGCACAACCATCGCTCTCATTAAAGATACCTTCGGTAATTTTGTTTATAGTGATACTTTTATAACTCCTATTAATAGTGGTGAAACCTTAACTATTAATTTTACCGGTTGGGTTCCGGATACTGGTCATTATCAAGTAAAATTCTTTACCCAAATTGGTGGTGACGAAAATCCCTTTAATGATACAATAACCTATTCTTGTTATGTCAATTGGGAAAAACTTTATTATTATGATGATGGTATTGTTTATCGGGATACCGCATTTTATCTCTTTGACCAAGGAATGGGAGTAAGGTATCTTCCCGAAATGTATCCAGCAACAATTAAAGAGGTTCATTTATATCTCAATATTGATACAATAAGTTATGCCAATCGTTTTCGGATTAGAATTGTAAAAGATGACGGTCCGGATTCTTCGCCAGGAACAATGCTTTATGAAAGTCCAGAAATTGCTGGTTTTACTGGTTGGAATAGTTTTCAATTGCCAATTCAATTAACAATTGATTCGGGTGGTTTTTATATCTTCTATCTCCAAACTGACGATATGGATAATACGCCAAAACTGGCAAGAGATAGGGTTCGTTCAATTTCTGCTCTTCATAGATACTATTTTGTTGATGATGGCGATTCCCTTTTCTATAAGAAAGATACGACAAATGGTGATTGGATGATTAGGGTTGTTATTAATTATCAAGAATATTTATTACCACCATTCCCTGATTGGCGAGTTAATTTTGTTTATCGACCAAGAGGAGAATTATCATTAAGACCAAAAGGTATTAGTTATCAACCAATGGCAGTTATCCAAAATGTTTCTTCTTGGACAGTTACTAATGCACCAGTTAGTTGTACAATTTATGATTCCTTAATGAATGTTGTTTATAATTCTTATCATACTGTTCCTTCTCTTGCACCTAACGAAATTCTTTTTGATACTTTCTTACCTTACTGGCAACCGCAATTAGGTGGCAAGTATTATGTAAAATTTATCACCCATGTTCCTGGTGATTTAAATCCTACGAATGATACCGCAACCAAAATAATTTATATTGCACCACCCCTTTATACTGGCGGACCTGACCACGGATTTTATCGCCATTTCTGGATCGATTCCGATACCTTTGGTGGTCCCCAATTTAGTTGGATTGATACAACCAATACATTTAGATTAATTACCGAGGGAGATAATGCAGTTGTGGGAATTAATTTGCCTTTCAACTTTAAATTTTATGATACTACTTATAATTACTTATGGATCGGTGTTGATGGTTTTGTTGCCTTTGGCGAAAGACCGCAAGGCACTGGAAATAATACTCAAATTCCTTATTATCTCAGTCCCAATAATGCCATTTTTGCTTACTGGGATGATTTGATTTGTGGAAGAGATTTTGGTGGCGGCAGTATCTCTTACAAGATAATTGGTGAGAAGCCGGAAAGAAAAGTAGTTATTATCTATCAAAACATGCGAAGAAAAGGTACGAATTATCAAAATCCAAAAGCAGGAATTACCTTTGAAATTATCTTACAAGAAAATGGTAATATTCTTGTCCAGTATTTAGATGTGAATTGTGGTGATAGAAGGTTTAATTATGGAAGAAGTGCTTCTGTCGGTATTGAAGATTCAACGGGTAATATTGGTTTGGAATATCTTTATGGCGAAGGAAAAATTGCCCATAATTATCCAGGTAATAGACTAACCGATAGTTTAGCAATCTCTTTTTATCGCTATTTCAAAGATTGCGGTATTGCCAAGTTATTCTCACCAAAAAGAGGCACCTTCATTGGTGAAGTGAGACCAAATTATCGTGTAAAGAATTTGGGAACTTTAAATGCTGATACCTTAAAGGGATATGCCAAAATATTTGATAAGTTTAATAACCTAATCTATTTTGATTCCGTAATTACTAATTTAAATGTGGGTGATTCAATTAATTTAACCTTTTTACCAATCAATCTGTCTTATGGTCGTTATACCATTCTTTGTTCTTTATGGACAAGTGAAGATATCTATCCAGAAAACGATACTTTAACATTAAAATTTGAAGTTAATAAATGGATCGAATTGGCGCCGATTCCTAGAGGTTCTCATAACCGAAGAGTAAAATGGGGAGCAATCGCTTATGTACCAAGTGAAAAAAGGGTTTATGCCTTAAAAGGTGCTAATACTAATGAATTTTGGTATTACGATGTGGAAAGAGATACTTGGGATACAATGCCTTCTTTACCTGACTCCTCAATTTATACCCACAAAAAAAGAAGAGTAAAATATGGTTGTGCGATGACCTATTCACCAGTTGATAACCGGCTTTATGTAACAAAAGGCGGTAGGGGACAGGAATTTTATGCTTTTGATTTAACAAGTAGAAATTGGATTGAATTATGCACAATTCCGAAATTGGCGCCAACTTTAAGAGTTTATGGCTTTGGTAAAGGAACTGCTTTGGTCTATGAGCCAACAACTCAAATGATTTATGCAACAAAAGGAAGTAATACCAATGAATTTTGGGCATATAATCCTTTAACCAATCGGTGGTCAAAGAAACGAGAAGTTCCAAGAGTTCCCTCTTTGAAGACCTGTGGCGATGGCACTGCTATAACCGCCGGTGATGGAAGAATCTATTTAGTAAAAGGTAGAAATACTTATGATTTCTATTCTTATAATCCTGCTACTGATTCATGGAAGGAATTAAGGTCGGTTACTTTTAAACCAAGTGGCAAACGAGTAACAAAGGGTGCTGCCCTTGCTTATTTTAACCATAAAGTCTATCTTGTTAAAGGAGGTAATTCTCAAGATTTTGTCTCTTACGATGTCTTTGCTGATTCCTGGGTTGTAAAAGATACTGTCCCGAGAGGTCGTTATAACCGAAAGATAAAAAGTGGTGCAGCAATGACCTGCTCCGATGACGGAATTATCTATCTCTTTAAAGGTGGTAATGTTAACGAATTCTGGGCATATACCACACAATTTGATACGCTCTTTATCTTAACCTCACCAACTTTAAAGAAGTCAATAATGGAAGAAGAGGTTAAAAAATTAGAAGAGACTTTCGGAATAAAAATTTATCCTAATCCAGCAACAAAAGTCCTTTGTTTCCAGATAAATAAGGGAAGCGATATAAAAGAAATCAAGATCTATAATTCTATTGGTTCAGTTATCAAAGAGATTAAGATTAATAAAGAAGGAATTTACTATTGGAACTTTAAGAAAGAGAAAATACCAAAAGGAATTTACATCATTAAGATAAAAGGCAAAGAAGAAAGGAAGATAAAAATTATTTTAATGTAAAAATAAAAGTGCCACTTTCTAAATAATAACAGCATAATACTTAAACACCATTGAGGGTTTATAATTCTAACCTATTCAAAAATTATTGTCAATAAGGTTTTTAAAATATATAATAAAATACTTATAAAAATGAATGATAAAATACCTTGGAAGATGAATAAAAGTGTAGTTAAGAAAAAGTATATTAATTCCTTTTGGAAGATAATTAATAAAGTATTTTTTAAGACGAAGAAAGAAGAATAGAGGGGACTGTTCCCTATTTTTCCTGTGGATTAAAGGTAAGTTCTTGAAATATAAAGACTTAGAAAAATTTTTGGTTTTAAAATTTTGGTATGAGATGCCAATTTTTAGTTATGTTTTATAAATTTATTTTTGACTTTTAATTTATTTCTTTTATAATTTATTTATAATTTATTTAATTTAAATAAATAGGAGGTTAAAATGGTTAATAAAGTTGGTGTTTTAGGTGCGGGAACGATGGGAAGTGGTATTTGTCAAGTTTTTGCCCAAAGTGGTTATCAAGTAATAATGGTTGATTTGACTAATGAAATTTTAGAAAAAGGGCTTAGTAATATTAAAAAGAGTTTAGAGAAATTTTTAGAGAAAGGAAAAATTGCGTCGGAAGATAAAGAGGCAACTTTGCAAAGAATTAAAACTTCTACGGATAAAGATGGGTTAAAGGATTGTGACATAATTATTGAAGCGATTATTGAAGATAAAGAAGAAAAAAAGAAAGTTTTTTCTTATTTAGATAAAATTTGTAAAAAAGAAACAATTTTTGCTTCCAATACTTCCACAATTTCTATTACGGAATTGGCAAGCGTAACTACTCGACCAGAAAAATTTATTGGCATGCATTTTATGAATCCAGTTCCTTTGATGGCATTGGTAGAAGTAATAAAAGGTTTAAGAACCGATGAGAAAACCGTTGAGATAGTAGTTGATTTAGCAAAGAAACTTGGTAAAGTGCCCGTAGTTGTGAATGATTCACCGGGTTTTGTTTCCAATCGGGTTTTGATGCCAATGATTAATGAGGCAATTTATTGTCTTTATGAAGGGATTGCTGATAAGGAAGCGATTGATAATATTATGAAATTGGGAATGAACCATCCGATTGGTCCTTTGGCATTAGCGGATTTGATTGGTTTAGATGTGGTTTTGGCAATCTTAGAAGTTTTAGAAAAAGATTTAGGTGATCCAAAATATCGTCCTTGTCCTTTATTAAAAAAGATGGTAAACGCCGGATTTTTGGGAAGAAAGACAAAGAGAGGGTTTTATGAGTACCAATAAGAAAAAATGGGAATATAAATTAAAAATTTTAGAAGTTCATAGTCATCCCATTTTGGCTTTGGGTAGATGGCAGATTGAAGATGATAATAAGCAAATAATTAAAGAGTTTCCTAATGTAGAAAATTATATTAATAAACTTGGTGAAGAAGGTTGGGAATTGGTAGGAACCGCCTCTGGTTCAGATAACCAAGGAACAATTACCAAGGTGCTTTTGATTTTTAAGCGGGAGAAATTATAATTTGTCTTCTTTAAATATTATTGATTGGCTTTCTATTGGGATTCTTACTGTTATTGGTGGTATTCAATTTTTAAGAAGTTTAGATAATTTAAGTCTTATCTTTTACGAAACCGGTGGAATTATTTTGACTTGTTATTTGAGTAATATTATTTTTAAAAAATTTTCTGGTAATCCCTTTTCTTATCTTTTTTCTTTTATCATTCTTTTAATTCTTGCCTTTTTTCTTGCTCGGATTATCAATAACTTCTTTTCCTTTTCTTTAGGAATTTTTACTTATCTTTTTGGTCTTTTTTTAGGAATTAGTTTTTCTTGGATGTTATGTCATGGGGTATTAAAAACAATTCTTATTTTTTATAAAAATAATCCCAATTTAATCTATCTTTATAAGAAATCAATCTTTGTTTCGCAAATTCTTTTCTTTGGTTTCTTTCGGGAACTTTTGGCATTCTTAACAAGTGTCAGGTATAATATTTTTCGTTTTGATTAATGAAAAATATTTTGGCGATTGATTTCGGTTTAAAAAGAGTAGGACTGGCTTTGGGAGATGAAGAGAAAAAATACGTTTATGGTTATAAAACAATAGAAATTAATAGTTCCGAAGATTTACTTAAAAAAATTTTACAGATTGTGAAAGAAAAAGAGATTGTTAAAATTATAATTGGCTATCCAAAAGGTTTAAAAGGAGAGGAAACCGAAAGGGGAAGATTGGTAAAAAAATTTAAAGAGAAACTAAAAAAAGTAATTGATAAAGAGATAATTTTATTTGATGAACGATACACAACCGATTTGGCAAAAAAGATCATCTTTCCCGAAAATTTTAAAAAAACTTTCTTAAAAAAGAAAGAGAGTATAAAAAAAGAGATAAATCTTTTATCAGCCATTTTGCTTTTGGAAAGTTATTTAAAAGGTGAAGAAAGAAAGAAAGAAGATTGAAAAGATTTCTTTAATTTTTTTTACCTGCCTTTTTATTTTTTATCATCAATTTTTTATTAAAGAGAAAATAAATGAAAAGATAAAGATTTTTATTCCTAAGAATTTAACTTTAAAAGAGATTGGTGAGTTATTAAAAGAGAAGGGTGTAATAAAAAGGAAATGGTTATTTTTTCTTTATACCAAAATTTTTTTTAAAGAAAAATCATTAAAATATGGTTTTTATCAACTTCCTCAAAATTTTTCCGAGTTTAAAACCTTTTTATTATTATTAAGAAAATATTCTATACCAGTTTTTGTTACGATACCGGAGGGTTCAACCATTAAAGAGATTGGAGAAATTTTAGAAAAGAAGGGAATATGTCCTAAAGAAGAATTCCTTAAATATGCTACCTCTCCGGATGTTTTAAAAAAATATAACATCCTTTTTCCAACTGCCGAAGGTTTTTTGTTTCCTGATTCTTATGAATTTTTTACCAATTCTTCGCCAGCAATTGTTTTTAAGAAGATGTGTCGTCGGTTTTGGCAAATCTATTTGGATTTAAAGAAAAAGTATAAAACTAATTTATCTGATTCAATAGTTATTATTTTAGCGTCAATTGTTGAGAAAGAAGCAAAGGTTGACGAGGAAAGACCAATAATCGCCTCAGTATTTTTAAACCGTTTAAAAAAAGGAATGCGTTTAGAATCTTGCGCGACGATTGAATATCTTTTAAAAGAAAGAAAGAAAATATTGAGTAAGGAAGATTTAAAAATCAATTCTCCTTATAATACCTATCTTCATAAAGGCTTGCCACCGACGCCAATTTGTAGTCCTTCGGAAAAATCTTTGGTAGCGGTTTTAAATCCTAAAAAGACCACTTATTATTATTTCTTTACCAAAAACGGCAACACCCATATTTTTTCCAAAACTTTTTTAGAACATTTAAAGAAAATAAAACATTGACAATATTGATTTTTTTAAAAAATTTATTATAATAAAACCTTATGGTACAAAATAATTTTTCTGATTACGACGCTTCAAAGATTCATGTTTTAAAAGGTTTGGAAGCGGTCCGCCGAAGACCAGCAATGTATATTGGCGATGTCGGTATTAGAGGTCTTCATCATCTTATTTACGAAGTGGTTGATAATTCAATAGATGAGGCTTTAGTTGGTTTTTGTAATCACTTAATTGTTACTTTGCATAAAAATAATTCTTGCTCAGTAGAGGATAATGGTCGAGGAATTCCGGTAGATATTCATCCGACAGAAAAGAAACCGGCTTTAGAAGTAGTGATGACGATGCTTCATACTGGTGCAAAATTTGAAAATAAGGTTTATCGAATTTCAGGCGGTTTGCATGGTGTTGGTGTTTCAGTAGTTAATGCTTTATCAGAATGGTTAGAGGCTTATGTCTATCGGGATGGTAATATTTATTATCAAAGATATGAAAGGGGGATAACAAAAACACCCTTAAAGATTATTGGCAAAACAAAAAAAACAGGCACAAAAATTGTTTTTAAACCCGATAAACAGATTTTTAAAAGAACTGAATTTGAATATAATTTGGTTGCTAATCGATTAAGAGAGCTTGCCTATTTGGTTCCTAATTTAAAAATTGAACTTTATGATGAAAGAGAGAATAAGCACGAGGTCTTCAGTTACCCTGGCGGAATTATTGAATTTTTGAAATATTTGGATGCTGGTCGGACACGGCTTCATAAACCAATCTATTTTAAAGTCGAAAAAGATAAATTAGAAGTAGAAATTGCTTTTCAATATAATGATAGTTATTTAGAAAATATTTTTTCTTATGTTAATACAATTAATACTCACGAAGGTGGAACCCATGTTTCTGGTTTTAAATCAGCATTGACAAGGACATTAAATGAATATGCAAAAAGAAATAATTTATTAAAAGAAGATATTGAAATTATTGGCGAAGATACAAGAGAAGGTTTAACGGCGGTTATTTCTTTAAAAATTCCTGATCCCCAATTTGAAGGGCAAACCAAAACAAAACTGGGAAATAGTGAAGTAAAAGGAATTATTGAAGCAATTGTTAATGAAAAATTAGAAAATTTTTTAGAAGAGAACCCGAGAATAGCAAATATTATTATTAATAAAGTAATTAGTGCGGCAAAAAGTCGTTTAGCTGCTAAGAAGGCAAGAGAGTTAGCGAGAAGAAAATCTTTATTGGAAACTGATATTTTACCAGGAAAACTTGCTGATTGTCAGGAAGAGGATCCAAGAAATGCAGAAATATACATTGTGGAAGGTGAATCAGCTGGTGGTTCAGCAAAACAAGGAAGAGATAGAAGGTTTCAGGCGGTTTTGCCTTTAAGGGGGAAAATTTTAAATGTCGAAAAATCGAGTTTGAATAAGGTTTTAAGTAACGAAGTAATAAGAACAATTGTTACTGCTCTTGGTGGAGGATTTGGAGAAGATGAGTTCGATCCAGAAAAGTTACGATATCATAAGATAATTATTATGACTGATGCCGATGTGGACGGTTCTCATATTAGAACATTACTTTTAACATTTTTTTATAGATTTATGCGACCTTTGGTCGAGCAGGGTTATATTTATATTGCCTTTCCACCTTTATATCGGGTAAAAGTAGATAAACAAGAATTTTATCTTTATTCGGAAGAAGAATTAGAGAAGTTTTTGAAAAAATACAAAGATCAAAAATGCGAAGTGCAAAGATACAAAGGATTAGGCGAAATGAATCCTCAACAATTATGGGAAACGACAATGAATCCAGAAAAACGAAGGTTAAAAAAGGTAACTTTAGAAGATGCGGCAGAAGCAGATAGATTATTTTCTATTTTAATGGGTGAAGAAGTTGAACCCAGAAGAAAATTTATTGAAGAAAATGCTAAATACGTAGAGAATTTAGATATATGATAAAACGAGAAGAACTTTTTAAAATTTTAACCGAAGCCTTTGGGCCTTCTGGATTTGAGAAAGAAGTTAGTGAAATATTAAAAGAGTATTTTTCTTCAGTTGGTGAGATCGCTTACGATCGATTGGGAAGTATTATCTGTAAAAAAGAAAAGAAAGGTCTAAAAATAATGTTTGCTTCTCATATGGATGAGGTTGGTTTTTTAGTTTCTAAAATTACTAAAGAGGGCTATATCCAATTTTTACCGATCGGTGGTTGGTATCCACAGGTTTTGTTAGGTTCACCAGTAAAGATTAGGACTTTTAAAGGTGATTTTTTAGGTGTGATTGGAGCAAAACCGCCTCATGAACTACCAGAAGAAGAAAGAAACAAAGTGCTTCCTATTGAGAAAATGTATATTGATTTTGGCACTTTTGAAGGTTTTGATATAAGTAAAGAATTTGGTGTTAGAATTGGCGATCCCATTATCCCTTTTTTTAATTATCAAAAATTGCCTAATAATCTTCATTTAGGAAAAGCCTGGGATGACCGATTTGGTTGTGCTATTCTTTGTGAACTTGCTTATGCTTTGAAAGAGATTGATCACCCTAATTCTATATATTTAGTAGGTACTTGCCAAGAAGAAGTTGGTTTGAGAGGAGCGAGGACGGCTGCCGAATTTATAAAACCAGATATTGCTTTTGCCATCGATGTTTCTATTGCGCGCGATTATCCTGGTTATAATCCCAAGGAAACTCCCGAAAGATTAAAAAATGGTTGTGCCATTATTACTTATGATGTCACAATGATTCCTAATATAAAATTAAGAGATTTTGTTATTGGGATTGCTGAAAAATATAATATAAAATACCACTTAACTACTATTCGCGGTGGTTATGATACGGGAAGTATCCATTTAAAAGGAATTGGTGTTCCTTCTTTAGCAATTGGTATTCCGACAAGATATATTCATTCTCATTGTGGAATTATCGCTGAAGAAGATTATATTGCATGCTTGAATTTATTAATTAAAATTTGCGAGAATTTAAAAGAATTTTCTTTTTGATTTAATTTATCTCATTCCTTGTTGTCCAAAGGAAGTAAGAATATTCATGTAAGGCATAATTACAGCGATTATAATAAATACCACACCAATTCCCATTATGAGAATTAACACTGGTTCAATTAAACCGGTTAAATTTTTAGCTATTCTTTCCACTTCGTTATCATAGTAATCAGCCACTTGTCTAAGCATGTCATCTAAAGCACCTGATTCTTCACCCGTAGCCACCATTTGGACAACCATTGGTGGAAAGACATTACTTTCTCTCATTGGCGCAGCAATTCCTCTTCCCCGGCGAACACTTTCTGCGATTACGTCAATATGTTGGGAAATATAGGCATTACCCACAGTTTTTGAAACTAAGGCTAAACTTCTTAAAATTGGCAAACCGGTTCTATCCAACGTTTCAAACATCCGAGCAAAACGGGCAAGAACCATTTGATAAATTAATGGACCGGCAATCGGTATTTTTAATTTCACCCGATCCCACCATAACCTTCCGCCTTTTGTTCTAATAAATATATAAAATAAAAGCCCCAAAATTATTAGAAAGAAAAAGCCAATTGACCAATAATTTTTCATAAAAGTAACCACAGCGATGAGAATTTTAGTTGGTGTTGGTACATTTGTTCCTAAGCCTGTTAAGAGCATAATAAATTTTGGTAAAACAAAAGTGGTAAGAACAATAACAGCAACAACCATACCGACAAGCAAAATTATTGGATAACGTAAGGCTGACATAACTTCGCTTCTTAACCTTCTTTCATGTTCTAACAGATCAGCTAAGCGACTTAGAATTTCGTCTAAAACACCACCAGTTTCGCCAGCCCAAACAGAATTTACATATAACTCATTAAATATCCTTGGATATTTTGCCATTGCTTGAGATAAGGATGCTCCGCCCATTAAATCTTTTCTAATTCCATCAAGGGCTTTAGCCAAAGCAGCCGAACGAGTTTGGGCCTGCAAAGCACTAATCGCCGAAAGCATAGGTAAACCTGCTTTATGAAGAGTAACAAATTGGCGTGTGAAATTTATCAAATCAATAGCCTTTACCCTTCCCATGAGGAGATTTTCTAAAGAAAAACCCCCACCGGTGGCTTTTTTAATCTCTTTAACTTGTAAAGGGATATAACCTAAGGCATCAAGTTTTTCAATTACGCTATTAACATCACTTCCCTCAACGGTTCCCGTTAACACTTTTCCTTCTCGGTCTCTTACTTTATATGAAAATAAAGGCATTAAAAACCTCCTTTTTAATTTTTCTAATTAAATTACAATTTTCTCTGCTTCTCTCATTACTTCTTCTACCGTGGTAATTCCCATAAGAACTTTCTTTATACCATCTTCCCAAAGGGTATCCATACCACTCTCTTTTGCCAACATTCTTACTGCGCTGGTTGGAGGTCGAGTAACTATTAATTCTCTCATTTTTTCATCAACTTTCATAACTTCAAATATTCCAATTCTTCCATAATACCCAGTATAACGACAGTGTTCGCAACCTCGTCCACGATATAAAATAGTATCTTTTGGCAATTCTAACTCTTCTAAAATCTTTGGCGAAGGTTTATACTCTTCTTTGCATTTGGGGCAGATTCTTCTAACTAATCTTTGTGCCAAAACTCCCTCCATCGCTGAAGCCACTAAGAAAGGTTCAATTCCCATATCAATTAAACGGTTAATTGTTCCTGGAGCGTCATTAGTGTGGATGGTTGAAAAAACCAATTGACCAGTTAAAGCAGCCCGAATAGCAACCGTTGCGGTATCCCGGTCACGAATCTCACCAATAAAGATAACATCTGGGTCTTGACGCAAAATATGTCTCAATCCTACCAGATAAGTATAACCAGCCCGTTCGTTAACTTGAGATTGGCAAAGTCCATCAATATCATACTCTACCGGGTCTTCAATAGTAATAATATTTTTTTCGGCTCCACGGATTTCTTGCAGGATTGCATAAAGGGTGGTTGTTTTTCCTGAACCAGTTGGTCCAGTTACCAAGATGACTCCATGGGGTTTTCTAATCATTTCCCGCAAAACTTGCAACCTTTCTGGCAAAAGTCCTAATTCATCCATGGATAAAAGTCTTACCCGGTCCAAAATACGCATTACCACTTTTTCGCCATAAGTAGTAGGAAAGGTAGAAACACGGAAGTCAATTTCCCGACCATCCACAATTGCCGCATAACGACCATCCTGCGGCAATCGTTTTTCAGCGATGTTCATTCTTGACATAATTTTAATACGAGAGACGACTGCTAATTGCAAGGCCTTTTTAGGTGCTACAACTGGATGTAAAACACCGTCAATTCTAAATCTTACTTGTAAACCTTCTCTTGTTGGCTCAATATGAATATCTGATGCCCTTTCTCTTACTGCTCTAATAATTAATTGGTTTACCCATCTTACTACCGGCGCTTCTGAGGCTAGTTCTTCCAGTTTTTTAGGAGTTAAATCAAGCTCTGCGGCTACCTCTCCTTCTCCTAAAGGTTCGATAGTTTCCACTTCTGGCTCATCAGGAATATCGGGTGGTTGAGTTTGGGCATAATATTCATTTAATACTTGATAAAGATCTAATTCTTTACAAACCATAACTTGAACATCCATTCCTGAAAATCTCCGGATTTCATCAATAGAGTAAATATTTGATGGATCAACCATCGCTACTACCAAAGCGTTTCCTGATTTAAAAAGGGGAACAAATTTATGAGCCCTTAAAAATTCTTCTGGAAACATTTTCATTACTTCCACATCAATTTTGAAAGATGCTAAATCAACAAAAGGCACACCATATTTTTGTTCTAATTCAAAACCGATATTATCTTCCTGTGCCATAATTTCACCTCCTCACCATATTTACTTTCTATGTTTAAGTATAAATTAAAAAAATTAAAAAGTCAATAATTATTTTAATTTTAAAACTTCTCGATAACCGACCAAATCTAAAAATCCGTGTCCAGAAATATTTATTACTATTACTTTTTTCATTCCTTCTTCTTTTGCTTTTAAAGCTTCATCAATAGCAAAAGCAATTGCGTAAGAAGATTCTGGAGCTGGTAAAAAACCCTCGCATTCAATAAAAATTTTAGTTCTTTCAAAAACATATTTTTCGTCTGCTGGGTAAGTAACAGTTTCAATTAAATTACGATGCCTTAAAAAACTAATAATTGGCGCCGCAGCATGATATCTTAACCCATCAGCTTTGATTGGTTTCATTTTTATTCTATGGCCTAAAGTATACATTTTTAATAAAGGAGTAAAACCACTATAATCGGCAAAATCGTATTCATATTTTCCTTTTGAGAGATTAGGAGCTACTTCACTTTGGCAGGCAACAAATCTAATTTTCTTTTTATTTTTTAATACTTCACCGATAAAAGGTAAAGTAAAACCACCGAAATTAGAACCACCCCCTAAACAAGCAGCCATGATATCGGGTTCTACACCAATTTTTTCTAATTGTTTTTTTGTCTCTAAGCCAATGATGGTTTGGTGTAAAAGAACATGATTTAATACCGAACCCAGACAGTAGATAGTATCTTCATTTTTTAAAGCATCTTCTATCCCTTCAGAAATAGCGATTGCTAAGGAACCTGGATGATTGGGATTCTTTTTATATAATTTTTTGCCAACCTCAGTTTTTGGGCTGGGTGAAGGATAAACTTCGGCACCGAGAAGCTGCATTAAAGTTCTTCTTTCCTTTTTCCATTTATACACCGCTCTAACCCAATAAATAGTACATTTTAAACCTAATAAAGCAGCTCCGTAAGCTAAAGCGGTTCCCCATTGTCCAGCACCAGTTTCAGTTGTCACTCTTTTATACCCCTCTTTTTTGGCATAATAACATTGGGCGAGAGCAGTATTTACTTTATGGCTTCCGGTTGGACTAAAAAACTCAGCTTTATAATAAATTTGCGCAGGAGTTTGAAGCCTTTTTTCTAAATTTATCGCTCGGAATAAAGGTCTTGGTCTGCCTGCTTGAAGGTATAATTCCCTTAATTCTTCCGGAATCGGTATCCATTCTTCTTGAGAAGTTTCTTGTTTTAAACATTCATTAATTAAAATTTTTGGCAAATTTTTTAATCGAGATTCACCTTTTTCTGGATCTTTTGGTGGTGGTAAAGGTTCGGGTAAAACGGGTAAAATATTATACCACTTATCAGGTATTTCTTCTGGTAAAAGATTTATCTGTCTTATTGGTTTCATATTTCCTCCATTTAAAAATTTTAATAAAATATTAATTTAAAGTCAAATATTATTGACAAATATAAAAATTTTTGTTAAAATATTATATAAAGCAAGCAGGAGGTGAAAATGCAAAATTTAATTAAAAAAGCTTTATTTTTAAAACCCTCCCAAACAAAAAAGTTTTTTACCCGAGTAGATGATGATAAAGAGTTTCTTTTTTACCTTTTTCTTTCTCCTAAAGGAGTTTGGGAACTGCTCTGTTATAAGATTACTGGTGATAGAATTTGGCGGGCAACAAATTTAAAAAAGGAGGATATTTTAGAATTTATTGGTGAAATTTTTTAAAGGTTATTAAATTTAAACCGATATCAGGAAAGAGTTTTCTTGTTAATTTTTTATCCATTAAAAATAAAAAGACCTCTAAGGTAGCACTAACTTTTGCTGAAAAAAGATGGCCACCAAAAATTTTAAAATTTTTATCAGAAATGACAATATGGATATGAATAAAAATTTCTTTCTTTAAATAAGAGATATTCCCAATTAATGAAAGGATTTCGCACTCTTTTTTAATCTTTTTTTTAAGATATTCTTTTTTTCCTAAGTCATAATAACCAATTATAAAATCTTTTCCTGCTCCAATACCATAAAAAGAAGCACTTTTTAATCTTTCTTTTTTAAAGAAATTTTTCAAAGAATTAATAACTTCTTCGTCCTTTTCTAACCTTAAGAAATAGATGGTCTTATTGATTTTTTTGGTTTCCATTTACTTTTAAAAAATAAATAAAATAATCTAAAAAAGATAAAACAATAAAAATCCAAGTTAAATAAGTAATAATTAAAAGTTCTTTGGGGCGATTAAGAAGGGTTGCTAAAATAAGAAGGGCAAAGAGAAAGCCGGTCATTTTCCCTAAAATAGAAGATTTAGAAATGATATTTTTTTTCTTCATCAAAAAAATAAAACCAGCGGTAATAAGTAAATCACGAATTATTATTGCAGTTACGATTTTAAAATCAAGATTCTTAGTTATTACTAAAGTTACCAAAATTGTTCCTACCCAAATTTTATCAACCAGATGATCAAGGATTTTTCCTAAATCAGAGGTTTGATTTAGTTTGCGAGCGAGATAACCATCAAAGGCATCAGTGAGCCAAGAGAGAAAAATAAAAGTTAAACTGAGAGAACGTAAATTTTTAGATAAAAAGAGCAAAATCAAAGGTAAGAAGATTAAGCGGGAGAGACTTAAAATATTAGGAATTGTTAAAATCCCCATTTTAATTTTTTCTTTAAAATATCAAAATAGGTTCTTTCTTTTTTATTAACTAAAAGAAAATAATTTTTTGCTTTTTCTAAAAATATTTCCTCGCCCAAATTTAATAAAAAAGTTTTTTGGCCATCTAATACTAAATTGGCAGGCGGATTTTTCTCTCCCAAAACAAGTTTCAATTTAAAATCTCCCGGTAAGATTAAGGGGCGGCTTGTTAATAAATGAGGAGCAATTGGTGTTATTACAAAAACTTCAGAGCAAGGATGAATAATTGGTCCGCCACAAGCTAAAGAATAAGCAGTAGAACCAGTCGGAGTTGCCACAATAATTCCATCGCCATTAAATTTATTAACAAATTCATTATTCACATAAAGTTTTACTTCAATCATCCTTAAAGAACTTCCCATGTTAATAACCACATCATTCAATACAAAAAAATCCTCACTTTTAAAACTTACTTTTATAAGCATTCTTTTTTCAATAATTACTTCTTTTTTTAAAAAATTTTCTATTGCCTCTATTCTTTCTTCTTTTGAAAAGGTTGTTAAAAATCCTAAACTTCCTAAGTTAATACCAATTGTTGGTATTTCTATGTCTTTTAAAATTTTGGAGGTTCTTAAAATTGTTCCATCTCCGCCCAGCGCAATAATGAAATCTATTTTTTTTAAATTTTCTTCTAAATTTTCATAATTATTATATCCTAAATATTCTTTTTCTTCTTTTATAAATAAAGGTTCGATATTATTAATAATAAGATAATTGATAATTTCCTTGGTAATTTCTCTTATCTCCTGTTTCTTTAAGTTAATAACTAAACCAGCTTTCATTTTAAGAGATTATAGCAAATCTAATCTTTTTTGTTAAAGAATTAACAAAAATAAAAGAAGAGTATAATTCTTTGGCATATTCATAAATTTTTATTGGATGATTATTGTCAATTTCTAACACAATTTTTCCTTTTGGAGAAAGAAAAATTTTTCCTTCCTTTAAAATTCTTTTGATTATTAAAAGACCATCTTCGCCTCCATATAAAGCTCTTTTATCTTCATAATTTTTCACTGCTTTGGGAAGATTTTTATAATCTTTTTCATTGATATAAGGAGGGTTAGAGACAATTAAATCAAAATGGTTAAAATATTTCTGATAATTAGGAAAATAGAATAAGTCAGCATGATACAATTTAATTTGATTAGAGAGAGAATATTTTTCAACATTTTTTGTGGCTACCTTTAATGCTTTTTTGGATATGTCGGTACCAATAACCAATGCTTTTTTAAATAATCGAGCAAGAGCAATTGTCAAATTACCAGTTCCAACTCCGATATCAAGAATATATTTTATCTTTTCTTGGTTGTAATTTTCTAATAAGGAAATAAGCAATTCTGTTTCTGCCCGAGGGATAAAAACTCCTTTTTCAATATATAATTCCAAATCTAAAAAATAGGCTTTTTTTAAAAGATAGGGAAGAGGAATTTCGGTTTTTTTTCTTTCGCAAATATTGATAATTTTTTTAATTTTGTTTTTTGGTAATTTTTCACTTAAATAGATTTGATAAAGTTTTCTATCAAATACGCTGGTAAGGATAAAATTAAATTCTTCTTCTTTTAAATTATATCTTTTTTTAATTACCAATAATTCTTTATTCATTTAAAATTCTCTCAATTTCTTTTTCTTGTAATTGATTAATAATAATATCTAAATCGCCTTCTAAAATTTTATCAAGTTCATAAAGAGTGAGATTGATTCGATGGTCGGTAACTCGATTTTGTGGAAAGTTATAAGTTCTAATCTTTTCTGCCCTTTCACCAGTACCAATCTGTTTTTTTCTCTCTTTATCTATTTCTTCCTTCTGTTTTGCCTTTTCGGCTGCTAATAGCCGGGCTTTAAGAATTTTTAGTGCTTTTTGTCGATTTTGATATTGGGAACGTTCATCTTGACAACTAACTACTATACCTGTTGGTAAATGGGTTATTCTTACTGCCGAATCAGTAACATTTACATGTTGACCACCTTTGGAACTGGCACGAAAGACTTCAATTTTTAAATCCTCCTCTTTAATATTAATTTCTACCTCCTTTGGTTCCATTAATACTGCAACAGTAACCGTGGAAGTATGAATTCTTCCCGAGGCTTCAGTAACAGGAATTCTTTGAACCCGATGAACACCTTGTTCAAAACGGAGATAATTATATGCACCTTCTCCATTTACTAAAAAAATTATCTCTTTTGCTCCTCCTAAATCCGATGGCCGGAAAGATAAAATTTCGTATTTAAATCCTTTCTTATCTAAATATTTTTGATACATCCTAAAAAGGTCCATAGCAAAAAGGCAACTCTCTTCGCCACCAGCCGCCGGTCGAATTTCAATTATGCAGTTTCTTTTTAAATCTTCTCCTTGAGGAAGAAAATAATAAAGGAATTCTTTTTCTAATTCTTTTATATTCTTTTTTAACTTTTCTTCTTCTTCTAAAAGATATTTATAAATTTCTTTATCACAACTTTCTTTCATTTTATTTATCTCTTCTAATTCTTCTTTTTTCTTTTTAAAATTTTCATATTTTTCTAAGATATTTTTTAATTCTTTATATTCCTTCCCTAATTCCTCTAATAGTTTGGGATTATTGATAACTTCTTTTTCACTAAATTTTTTATCAATCTCTTTCAATTTTTCTTTTATTATATTAATTTTCTCTTCCCATTTAATTTTCATATTTAAAAAACAATCATTTTTCCATCTTTTATAAATCCCCAAGCCATATCTTTAGTGGTATAACCATGACCGATATTGCCTTTTATATCTAAACCAATCACACCGCATAAGCAATTTTTCTTTTTCAATTCTTCCATCACAATATTGATAGCTGTTTGAATATCATAATTTTTTGCTAATTCACAAACCTCTTTGGCAACAAAATTTTTTACAATACTTTCTCCATGGCCAGTGGCTGATACACCGGCCAAAGGAGTAGCGTAAGTTCCGGCTCCGATAATTGCACTATCACCAATTCTTCCTGGTAATTTTCCTCTTATTCCACCAGTAGAAGTGGCAACGGCGATTACTCCATAATAATCTAAAGCACAAGCACCAACTGTGCCATATTTTTCTTCTTTTTTTAGATTTTTGTAAAGTTCAATAAGTTTTTTAAAATTAGGAAAATAAAAATTTTCACCTTTCTCAATAAGTTTTTTTAATTTTTCTATTTCTTTTTCGGTTTTGGGATTATACTCAGAAAACCCCATTGCTTTGGCAAACATATTTGCTCCTTCGCCAACCAACAATAAATGGTCAGTTTCTTCCATTATTTTTCTTGCTACGAGGATAGGATTTTTAATATTCTTTATTGCTCCACAAGCACCAAAATGGCCTTCACTAGTCATTATGGAAGCATCCATTTCTACTTCAAAAAGAAGATTAAGTACCGAACCGGTTCCGGCATTAAAAACAGGATTGTCCTCTAATTCGCATACTGCGGTACAGACCGCATCAATTGCCTTTCCATTTTTTGCTAAAATCTCCCAGCCTTTGATTAGCGTTTTTTCAATTCCTCTTCTTGCTTCTTCTTTTTCTTCAATTTTTCCTGCTCCACCATGAACAATTAAAGCAATCATTTTAAACCTCCTTTTGACAATTGGGACAAAAATAAGAAGAACGGTTATTAATTTTTATTCTTCTAATTTTTCCATTGCATCTGATACACCTTTCTCCTTCTTTTCTAAAAACTTTTAAATACTTTTGAAAGGAACCTACTTTACCATCCGGTCTTAAATAATCACTTATTGAAGTTCCTTTTTTATTTATCGCTATTTTAATAATCTTTTTAAGACATTTAACAAGCCTTTTTATTTCTTCATCCTTTAAAGAAGAACCCTTTCTTTTTGGATGAATTTTTGCACAAAAAAGGGCTTCATCAGAATAGATATTTCCGACACCACAAGCAATTTTTTGGTCTAAAAGCAGACTTTTTATATTGGTATGACGATTTTTAATTTTAGTTTTTAAATATTGAAAATTAAATTCTGGCATTAATGGTTCTTTGCCCAGATTATTTAAAGAAGAAAGACTTTTTGGTAATTCGTCTACCGGATAAAGGTAAACTCTTCCTAATAATCTTGGTTCCGAAAATGATAATGTTCCTTTATTAAATAAAAATTTAATCCGAGTATATTTTACCTTGTCTTCTAAATTTTCATCATAAATAAGTCTACCAGATAATCGCAGATGAAAAGTTAGATTATAATTTTCTGAAAGTTTTAAAATTAAATACTTTCCTTTCCTATCAATATTGAGAATTTTTTTATTAATAATCTTCTTTAAGAAATCCTTAGGTTTTGGATAACCAATAATTTTCTTATTTTCTAATTTCACACCAATAATTCTTTTATTAATTAAAAAAGGTTTTAATTCATTTTTTATTGTTTCTACTTCTGGTAATTCTGGCATTTTTATAATTTTATATAAAAGATTAGATTTGTCAAATAGTGTTATTTGTAAATTGACTATTTGAATTTTATTTTTAAAATTTAATAATTAAAAATGGTGAGAGTAATTTTTTAAAGGAGGAAAGATGAGAAAGTTATTTATTTTAATAATAACTCTTTTATTGATTAATAGTTTATTCTCTTTAACCATAGGGGTTGGTGTTGGAGTTGAGGATTTAGGTAATAATGCTTATGGAGCAGCAAAAGTTGATGCGATTCTTCCACTTGTTTCTTTTTTAGATGCTCGTCTTAATCTTCTTTTTTTGAATTTAAGCGAGATAAAAATAAATCTGGGAACGGGAATTGGAAGCGATATTATAGTTAAGTTTCCTTTACCAATTATTTTCCAACCTTATATTCCTTTTGGTTTTTCCTATTTTTCTAACCATTCAAAATCTTTTAATTTAAAAGGTGGAATTGGAATAGATAAGGAGTTTATTTTGATACTGGGTTATTTAGAAGGTGGTTTTAATTTAAATTTATTAAAAACCAACGGAACTTCCCAAACTACATATTTTTATTTTCAAGGAGGAATTAAATTACCGCTGGGAAAAATTTTGTAAGATATTAAGATATAATTAAGAAAGAGTAATATTCAGTTATTTAAAAAAGTAGTAACTCCAAGGTTGTTTTTTATATCTAATAAAGAAAAAAATAAAAAAACAAGACAGAATAGGAGGGGCGATATACAGATAGGGTTTATTAATATCAATATTTTTAATAATCATCTTCCAAACATGATTAAAATAGATTCTACAACGATGATTTAAATAAATCTTTCAAACTTTTTTAATAATAATCTTTTGGCGCCTATTAGCTATCAACTTCCTAATATGCTGGATATAGAGATTAATTAAATTATTGACTATTTAAAATTTTATTTTTAAAATTTATTAAATGAAAAAAAGGATTGGCATTATTCGGGCCTTGCTCTATTACCGTTATGGTAATTTCTTTATAAATTTCTTTAAATATCTCGGTATTAATTATCTTATATCACCAGAAACAAATAAGGAATTGATTGATTTGGGAGTAAAAAATTCTTCTTCTGAGGTTTGTTTACCATTAAAAATTGCTTGTGGTCATCTCCTTTATTTGAAAGATAAGGTTGACTACCTTTTTATTCCGAAAATTATTTATCCTTATGAAAAACTTTATACCTGCCCAAAAATGATGGGATTGCCAACAATCGCTTGGTATTTTTGCGGCAAAAAGAAAATAATCTCTCCAACCATAAAAAGAAATTTCTTTTTACCCCTATTTTTTTTAGGTCTAAAATTTAAGAAAAATCCTTTCAAAATTATATCCGCTTATTTAAAAGCAAAAGAAAAAAAAGAAAATAAAAAACTTTCTTTTGATAATGAAAAATTAAAAGTAGCGATCTTAAGCCATTTCTATAATATCTATAATAAAGAAATTGAAGATATTTTGATTGGCACATTTAAAAAAGAAGGCTTTTCAGTTTATTTAAAAGATGATTTGGATGAGAAAATTTTAAGAAAAAAGGATGGTTTTGCTAAAAATATTCGTTGGGCCTTTGAAAGAGAGTTGTATAATGCTTTTAAATATTACTCCGATAAAGTTGATGGAATATGTTTCTTCTTTTCTTTTGCTTGCGGACCAGATTCTTTAATTGGTGAGATGATGGCAAAAGAAGCAAAGGAAAAGAAAATTCCTTTTTTGACAATTATTTTTGATGAACATTCAGGAAAAGAGGGAATGATAACAAGGATTGAGGCCTTTTGTGAAATGATAAAGAAAAAGAAAAGTTTATGAAAGCAGCCTTTCCTTATATTGGTTATCATTCAATTGCCTTAAAGGATTTTTTAACTGCTTTAGGAGCAAAGGTTTGTCTACCGCCACCATTAACAAAAAGAACATTAGAATTGGGAGTAAAATATTCACCCGAGATGGTCTGTTTACCTTTTAAAATTACCCTAGGAAATTTTATTGAAGCATTAGAAATTGGTGCGGATACTTTATTTATGGCAACTGGTGCACGAAAATGTCGGTTCGGTTATTATTCTTATCTTCAAGAAAAAATTCTAAAAGAATTGGGTTATCAATTTAAATTCTATTCCGTCTCCCAATATTCTCCTTATGAATTTGTTTTTGAAAAGATGCCACAGATTTTTAATGTTTCACCACTCAAAGTTTTAAAGGCATTATATTTAATGATAAAAAAAAGTGAACTTTGTGAGAATTTTAAAAACTCCCTAAGAGTAATAAGGGCAATTGATTATCAAAAATCTTTAATATTTGAAAAAGAATATCTTAAAAAGATTGAAGGAGTAAAAAAGATAAAAGAGATTAATATTTTAAATAAAGAATTAAAAGAACTTAGAAAAAAATGGCTAAAAAATAATGGAATAAAATTAAGAGTTGGTTTAGTTGGTGAAATCTATTTTTTATTAGAAGATTTTGCTAATCAAGAATTGGAAAAGGAACTTTCTAAATTTGGTGTTTTGGTATTGTCAAAAAGAAGTCTTTATAGTCGTTTAAAACATCTTTTAAAGATGGAGCCAGGGTTTTTAAAAATTTATTATTATGCCAGAAAATACTTATCAGTCTCACCAGGAGGTGAGGCTTTAAATACTATTGGTGAAGCAGTTAATTTTATAAAAAAAGGTGTAGATGGAATAATTCATATTTTTCCATTTACTTGCATGCCCGAAAATATTGCCCTTCATTCCTTAGAGAAAATTAGCGAAGATTACAATGTTCCAATTCTTTCTTTATCCTTTGATGAGCACACTTCTAAAACCGGTCTTCTAACAAGGATTGAGGCATTTTTAGAACTATTAAAAAGGAGAAAGAAATAATGGCAACCGTATATATTGGCATTGATGTTGGTTCAATATCAACGAAAGGTGTTGTTTTAGATGATAATTTTAATGTAATTACTTATGAATATTTAAGAACAAAAGGAAGACCAATAGAAGCGGTTTTAAATTTGATAAAAATTTTTAAAGAGCGTGTTGGTAATAATGTAAAATTTGGTGGTGTGGGCACCACTGGTAGTGGTCGAAGATTGGCAGGTGTAATGATCGGTGCTGACATTGTAAAAAACGAAATTATTGCCCACGCAATCGCTGCTTCTCATTTTTATCCTAATTGCCAAACAGTAATTGAAATTGGTGGACAGGACTCAAAGATTATTATATTAAGAAATGGAATTCCGGTTGATTTTGCAATGAATACGGTCTGTGCTGCAGGAACTGGTTCCTTTCTTGACCATCAAGCCCAAAGATTAGGAATACCAATTGAAGAATTTGGTAAATTGGCATTGAAAGCAAAAACAAAAGTAAATATCGCCGGTCGTTGCACGGTTTTTGCAGAGAGCGATATGATTCATAAAGCCCAATTAGGATTTCCAATTGAAAGTATTATTGCCGGACTTTGTGAGGCAATTGTTAGGAATTATTTAAATGTGGTTGCTAAAGGAAAAGATATAAAACCATTAATCCTTTTTCAAGGTGGTGTGGCAGCAAATGTCGGTGTGAGAGAGGCCTTTAAAAAGGAATTAAAAGAAGAGATAATTGTGCCCGAATACTTTCTGGTAATGGGAGCAATTGGCGCAGCAATCTTAGCAAAAGAAGAGACCAATGGTCGGGGAAGTAGATTTTATGGTTTTGGGATATCAAATTGTGAATTTAATACTAAAGCAATAGAATGTAACGGTTGCGCTAATCGTTGCGAAATAATACATACCTATCGTGATAATGAACTTATTGATATTTACGGTGATAGATGTGGTAAATGGTCCGGTGGATAAATTAATAATATTAAAATATAGGAGATGGTCATAGAGTTAACCCTATATATATAGAGAAGTTATTAATTTTCAAAGGTTTTTATTTATATACTCCTCCACCCTATAATTAAATCTCTTTTTCTCTCTTTAATATTTACAAAATCTTAATTTTTAATTATTATATATAATGAAGGAAAGGGTTAAAAGGGTTAGTGAACTTTTAAAAGAGACAATTGCCGAAATTATTTTAAAAGAGTTTGATAATCCCCATCTTGGTTTTATAACAATTACTGGTGTAGAAATGGCAAAGGATTTAAAAAGAGCGATTATTTTTTTTACTTGTTATGGAAATGAAAAGAAAGAATTAGAAGCAAAAAAAATTTTAAATGAGAGCAAAGGATATATAAAAGAAAGATTAGCAAGTAAAATTGTTTTGAAATATTTGCCCGATTTAAGGTTTGAAGTTGATGAGATATTAAGAAAACAAGAAAAAATTGATAGATTGCTTAAAGAATTAGAAGATGATGAAAGGAATAGTGTTAGTTGATAAAGAAGTTGGTCTTTCTTCTTATGATTTAATTAGAATTGTAAAAAATCAGATTGGTAATAATTTCAAAATTGGTCATTCAGGAACTTTAGATCCTTTGGCTTGTGGAATTGTTATATTATTATTTAATGAAGCAACAAAAATAAGTAGTTTTTTAATGGATTATGAAAAAGAATATATTGGCGTAATTAAATTAGGAATAGAAACCGATACTAATGATATAACTGGCGAAGTTATTGAAAGAAAAAGAGTGCCAAAATTGAGAAAAGAGGAACTTTCAGAAATTTTAAAAAATTTTGTTGGAAAAATTAATCAAGAACCGCCAATATATTCAGCGATTAAGATAAAAGGAAAGCCCAGTTATTTAAAAGCAAGAAAAAAAGAGGAGGTTATTCTTAAAAAAAGATCGGTAGAATGTTATCAAATCGAATTGATTGATTATTTTAGAGATACCCTTTTAATAAAAGCAGTGGTAGGAAAAGGATTTTATTTACGCTCTTTAGCAAGAGATATTGGTCGAAAAATTGGTTGCGGTGCCACATTAGCCGGCTTAAAAAGGATTAGAATTGGTAAGTGGCAGATTAATGACTCTTTGAAAACTTGGGAACTTTCTTATAGAAATATTGAAAAAAATCTAATTTCAATAAGAGATGCTCTTTACAAGTTCAAAGAATATTTTTATAATAAAAAGGCAATTGAAGAGTTTAAAAAAGAAAAGAAAATCTTTTGTGAAGATGATAATTTAGGTTATTGTAAAGTAATTTCTAACGATGAGAGAATTTTAGTGATTGGCGAGAAGGAAGATAATTTTATAAAGTTTCTAAAATTGATTTATGAAGATAATTAGAGAAGAAGTAGGCGAGGAGTTTAAAAACAGTGTTATTACCATTGGTGGTTTTGATGGAGTTCATTTTGCCCATCAAATAATAATTGAGAAATTAATAAAAAGTAAAGAGGAATTAAAGATTTTTTGTGGGCTCGTTACCTTTGAACCTTTACCTTATTTATTTTTTAATCCAAACTTCCATTTCCTTTTAACTCCTCTTTCCGAAAAGATAGAAATTTTAGAAAGTTTAGGTTTAGACTTCCTTTTTATATATAATTTTAATGAATCCTTTGCCAATTTGGAAGCCTTAGAATTTTTAAATAAATTAAAAAGAGATTTATTGCCAAAGAAAATTATCATTGGTAGTGATTTTCGTTTTGGCAAAGAAAGAAGTGGTGATGTGCGAGTTCTGAAAAATTTCTGCGAGAAAGAGGGTATACTTATTGAGGTTATCTTACCAATCAAAAAAACAGGTATTGAAGTGAAAAGTACTACTATTAGAGAAAAGTTGATATTAGGAAACATTAGAATTGCTAATCTTCTTTTGGGTCGGGAATATTCAATCAAAGGAAGAGTAATTAAAGGAAGTGGAAAAGGGGTTTTAATTGGCTACCCAACCGCTAATTTGGAATTAATAGAAAAGAATAAATTGATTCCTGCGGATGGAGTTTATGCTTGTAAAGTGAAGATGGAAGGCGAAAAGAAAATTTACTTAGGAGTATTAAATATTGGTGAAAAACCAACTTTTGGTGAAGGAAAACGGAGTATTGAAGTTCATATTTTAAATTTTAAGAAAGATATTTTAGATAAAGAATTAGAGGTGTTTCTTATCCAAAGGATAAGACCCGAATTTAAATTTGAAAATGTTGAGAAATTAAAGGAGAGAATAAAAGGAGATATTGAAGAAAGTATTAAAATATTTAAAAAGGAGAGACTATGGGAAGAAGATGTGAAGTTTGTGGAAAAACCCCAGTAGTGGGTCATAATATTAGCCATGCCCATAATGTAACTAAAAGACGATTTAATCCCAACCTCCAAAGAATAAAAATCAAAGTGGGCGAGAAGGTAAAAAAAGCCTGGGTTTGTACTCGTTGTATTAAAAGTAATAAGGTGATAAAGGCTTAGGAGGATTGATGAGAGTTTTGATTACTGGTATTACTGGTTTTGTTGGTAGTCATTTAGCAGAATATCTTTTATCAAAAAATTATGAAGTTTATGGGACTTATCGTTGGCGAAGCCGAATGGAAAATATTCTCGCCATTAAAGATAAGTTGAACCTTTATGAATGTGATTTAAAAGATGCAACAGCGGTCTATAATTTAATAAAAGAGATTCAGCCCGATATGATCTTTCATTTAGCCGCCCAAAGTTATGTGCCGATGTCCTGGTCTTGTCCTTCGGAAACAATTATTACCAATGTGGTTAGTCAAGTAAATATTTTAGAAGCGGTTAGAAATTTAAAAATTGACCCTCTAATTCATATTGCTGGTTCTTCGGAAGAATATGGGTTAGTTTATGAAAATGAAATACCGATTAAAGAGACAAATCCTTTAAGGCCCTTAAGTCCTTATGGAGTAAGTAAGGTGGCTCAAGACTTACTTGGTTATCAATACTATAAAAGTTATCATCTAAAAATTATTAGAACAAGAGCCTTCAATCATGAAGGACCAAGAAGAGGAGAGGTGTTTGTTACTTCTAATTTTGCTAAACAGATTGCCGAAATTGAAAAAGGAAAAAGAGAGCCGATTATTTACGTTGGTAATCTTCAAGCGGTACGCGACTTCACTGATGTAAGGGATGTGGTGAAAGCCTATTATCTGGCATTGACCAAAGGGAAGGTTGGTGAAGTTTATAATATTGCTTCGGGAAAGGGTTATAAAATAAAAGAGATTTTAGACTTTTATCTTGAAAAAAGTAGAGTAGAAGTAGAAGTAAGGGTAGATGAAAAGAGATTGAGACCTTCTGATGTGGAATTGTTAATTGGTGATGCCACTAAGATAAAAGAAGAATGTGGTTGGCAACCAGAAATACCGATCGAAAAGACTTTAGAAGACTTACTTAATTATTGGCGAGAAAGAGTCTAAATGAAAATTTTAATTACTGGTAGTGAGGGTTTTGTTGGTAAGTATCTTTTTAATTTTTTAATCAATAAAGGTTATGAAGTTTATGGTACTTATTATAGTTCGCCCGTTCAGATAAAAGAAAATTTCTTTTTTTTAGATATTAGAAAAAGGGAAGATGTTAAAAATCTATTAGAAAAACTAAAACCAGAGGGAATTTTTCACTTGGCGGCGCAAACTTCGGTAGCCTTATCTTATAAAGAAGAGTATTTAACTTATGAAGTAAATACCTTAGGCACTTTAAATCTTATCTGGGCAATAAAGGAGTTAGAACTTAAATCTCGCTTCATTTATATTTCTACTGCTGAGGTTTATGGTCCTTTGAAAGAGAAGAAAAAGGTAAAAGAGGAGGACGAATTAAATCCGATAAGCCCTTATGCTTTAAGTAAATTTTTTGCTGAAAAACTTGTTCAACATTATGTAAAAATTTATGATATGGATGCCTTAATTTTAAGACCCTTCAGTCATACGGGAATTGGTCAAAATGAGAATTTCTTTTTTCCTTATTGTTGTAAAAAAATTGCCGAGATAGAAAAAGGTAAAATTCCACCAATTTTAGAAGTTGGTAATTTAGAAATAGAAAGAGATTATTTACCTGTTGAGGATATTGTGGAGGCTTATTACTTTGCTTTTATCTATGGTAAAAAGGGTGAGATTTATAATATCACTAATGGTAAGCCAATAAAATTAAAAGAGACTTTAGAATTTTTATTAAATCAAACTAATGTGAAAATCAAAGTAATTTCTTCCAAAGAAAAAGAAAGAAAATGGGATATTCCTTTTCTTTCTGGTGATAATACCAAATTTAAAAATTTAACAAAATTTGAATTTCAATTAGAAATCAAAGATACTTTAATAAGATTGCTTAATTATTACCGGGAGAAAATTTAATCAGGAAGAATTTTAAGATAAACCTTTCTTTCTCTCGGTCCATCAAATTCGCAAAGAAAAACTCCTTGCCAAGTACCTAAAACAATCTTTTTATTTTCAAAAAAGAGAAGAGCAAAGGAGTTAATTAAAGAAGTTTTGATATGAGCATCAGCATTGCCTTCGGTATGCTCATAGGCTCCATTTTTAGGAATCAAACGAGATAGGATATTATTAATATCATTGATTACTGAGGGATCGTAATTTTCGTTAATAGTGATTCCACAAGTCGTATGGGGGACATAAAGGTAACAGATTCCTGAATTTATGCCACTTTTATTTATCACCTCTTCAATTTTTGGGGTTATATCAACAAAAGCAATCCTTTTTGGTGTAGTAATTTTTAAAGTATAATACATCTCTAATACAATTTTTGATACTGATGGTCTAAAATTGTTAAGTTAGGGTAGTTTTCTAAAAATTTTAGTAAGTTGCTTTTTGTTTTTAAAGAAGCCTCATTTGAGTTGTTAATAAAACAGATGGCTAATTTGGAACGCTGCCATAAATCTTGGTAATCCATTTCTAATATTGAAATGTTAAATTCCTTTTTTAAGCGGGCAAACAAAGAATTAATAAATCTTCTTTTATCTTTCAAAGATTGACCATTGCCACAAAGACAATCAATAATTAATAGACCAACGGTCATCTATTCTTCAATATAACATTCCAACAAATCTTCTTCTTGTAGATCTTCAATCCCACCAATGCCAATTCCACATTCGTAGTTTGCCTCCACTTCTTTTACATCTTCTTTAAATCTTTTTAAAGAAGTTATTTTACCTTTAAAAATTTCGGTATCGTTTCTTAGAACCTTAACAATACCATCCCTTATTATTTTGCCTTCTAAAACAAAAGCACCGGCTACTAAGCCTACTCCCTTTATATTAAATACCTTTCTCACAATTGCTTTACCAATCAATACTTCCTTTTTCTCTTCTTCTAAAAGACCCAACAGGGCTGCCCGAATGTCGTCAATCGCTTGATAAATAATTTTATAAGTTCTTATTTCAATTTTTTGTCGGTCAGCAATTTCTTGAGCATCGTTTAAAGGAGATACGTGATAACCAACCACAATTGCTTCCGAAGCCGCTGCTAATAATACATCCGATTTTGTAATGGCACCGATTCCCGCATGAATAATTTTAATTTTCACTTCTTCTAAGGATAATTCTTCCAAAGCATGTTTTATTGCTTCTAAAGAACCCATCACATCGGCTTTTAAAACAATTTTTAATTCTTTTGTCTCACCTTTTTGAATTTTTTCTTGAATGGATTGTAAGGTTAATTTTTTTTGTAATTTTAATTTTTCTGTTTGTTTTTGTAATTTTTTTCTTTGGGCTAATTCGCGAGCAATTTTTTCATTTTCCACCACCATAAACTTTTCGCCGGGTTCGGGAATTTCGGAAAAACCAGTAATTTGACAAGGATTGGCTGGGTCACTAAATTCAATTCTTTTAAACTTATCGGGTAAAACATCAAAAATATCTCTTACCTTACCATAAACTTCGCCACAGACAAAGAAATTTCCCCTTTCAATTCTTCCTTCATAAGTTAAGACAGTAGCAATAATTCCTCTACCTTTATCAATTCGGCTATCAATTACTACTCCTGTGCCTAAACCTTCAAAAGGTGCTTTAAGATTGGCAATATGACTAACTAAAAGAATTGCATCTAATAGATCATCAATGCCATAACCAGTATAAGCCGAGGTTTCTACCGCAATCACATCGCCACCATACCCTTCAACGCGGATTCCATAGTTAGCCAACTGGGCTTTTACTTTTTCGGGATTAGCATCGGGTAAGTCAACTTTCGTAATTGCCACAATAATTGGCACGCCCGCTGCCCGAGCATGATTTATTGCTTCTTCTGTTTGCGGTTTTACTCCTTCATTGGCAGCGACTACTAAAATGGCAATGTCTGTTACTTGAATTCCCCTGGCTCTCATCGCCGTGAAGGCTTCGTGTCCAGGAGTATCAAGAAAGATAATCTTTTCATTTTTGTAATTTACAACGGAAACGCCTACATGTTGAGTTATTCTACCAACCTCCTTTTCCGCAATTTTGGTTTTTCTAATGTAATCTAATAAAGTAGTTTTTCCGTGATCCACATGACCAATAACCGTGACCACTGGTGGTCGAGGTTGTAAAGCAACTTCGGTTAATTTTTTTTCAATCGGTACTTCTTCTTTTACAACAATCTCTTTTTTAAATTCATCAGCAAGTAAATAGATGGTATCCAAATCTAATCGTTGATTAATGGTAGCGATTAAACCCAATTTTAAGCAAACTTTGATAATATCCGCGGGTAAAACATCAAAGGCTGCTGCCAATTGAGAAACAGTCATAAAAGGGGTAACTTCAATTTTAAATTTCTCCGGCGAGGCTATCTTTTTTTTCTCAATCTTTTTAACTTTGATACTTGGCTTTTGAATTTTACTTTCGCTTCCTTTAAATTTTTTTTCTTCCTTTGATTCTTTTTCTAATTCTTCTTTTTTTTCAATCTTACCGACATATAATTTTTCTTCCTCTTTAATTTTTCTTTTTATTGCTTCGTATTCTTCAAAGGTGACAAAAGAAGTGTACCCCCTTTCTTTAAATCCCAATTCTTTTAACAAATTAACAACCGCCTTAGGCGAAAGGTTAAGTCTTTTAGCGACCTCATTTACTTTCAAACGATCGGTTTTCATAAAATTAACTTCCACTTTCCTCTTCGGTTTCGTGGGTAAAGAATTTTTCTTTTATCTTCTCTTCCACATCCTTTTTTAATTTTTTTACCTGCTCAATATCATAATTAATAAATTTACTTATATTTTCTTCGGAAGCAGTTAATAAGTCAAAGGCCCTAATAATTTGGTTTTCGGCTAATTTTTCTAAAAGAATATCAGAAAGGTCTAAATCTTTTAACAAGATAGTTTTTGCTTTTTCTTTTATTTGTCTATCTAAATAGTCGCTCAATTTTAAAATTTCAATATTGGCACCAGTTACTCGACTGGCTAAATTAACATTATTACCCTTTTTCCCAACAGCAATTGGATAATCACTATCAGGAACGACAGCAATATATTTATCATTTTCTTTTATTACTTCTTTTACTTTTGCCGGACTTAATGCCCGAGCAACAAAAATTTTTAAATCCTTTGACCACTGGATAATATCAATTTTTTCTTCGCCAAGTTCTTTTAGAACATTTTCAATTCTTGAACGTTTGAAACCAACACAGGCGCCCACCGGATCAATTTTCTCGTCCTCCGAATGAACAGCGATTTTTGTTCGGATACCAGGAATCCGGGCAATGGCTTTAATTTGAACTATATTTTGTTGAATTTCTGGAACCTCCTTGGCTAAAAGTTTTTTTACAAATTCTTGATGAGTTCGAGATAAATGAACTCTTGGTCCCAAGGGAGTTTTTTCGACTTTCACTACGTAGGCTTTAATAACTGTTCCTGGTCTTAATCGGTCAGATTTTAAATAGTCCTGCGGCAAAAAATAGCCTTCCACCGCGCCTAAATTAACAATGACCCGGTCTTTGGTAACTTGATAAATGGTGCCCGAAGTAATCTCCTTTTCCTTTTTTTTGAATTCCTCGTATAATTTATTCTTCTCAACAGAACGGAGCCGATTTATTAACTCATCAGCAGCCTTTTGAATAGTAGAACGGCCAACCTCATTGAGTGGCAAAGGAACCCTAATTTTATCTCCAATTTTTGCATCCGGATTAATTGTTTTGGCTTCCTCTAAAGAGATCTCCTTGCCTAATTTTATTACTGACTCTACGACAGTTTTATTTAGAAAAATTCTAATTTCTCCTTTTTCTAAATCAATCTCTACTTCCGGTTCGGAATCGGAACCATATCTTTTTTTAAGTCCCGTAATCAAACTTTCTTTTAAGGCTTCATTAACATATAATATATCAACATTCCTTTTTCGGGCAATTTCACTAAGATAATTTAAAATTTCTTCTCTTTTCATTTTTTAAATAACTCCTTAGTAGTAACTTTTACTTCGGCTTTTTTTATTTCTGAATAGTTAATATTCACAATTTCTCCTGGTTTTAAATAAGAACTTTCTAAAGTTTTTAAAGTAATTAGTTGGTCATCGGCATTTAAAAGTTCACCATAAACGTAGTCATTATCTTTTTGGACCATTATCTTTTTGCCAATCACTTTTTTAAAATGTGTGGCATTTTTTAACTTTCTTTCCACACCAGGAGAAGAGACTTCTAAAATATAAGAATGGGGTATTAAATCCAAAGCATCTAATTTTAATGATAATATATTAGATACTTCTTCGCAGATATTAATTGTTACTCCACCAGGCATATCAATATAAACTCTCAAATTTTTTCCATCATATTCCACATCATAAAGTTCTAATCCCTTTTCATTCACCGTTTTAAAAATTAAATTATAAACCTCTTCTGGTAATTTTTCCATAGAAATAATTATAATATATTTAAAATAAAAGTCAAGATATAAACCTTTATTTTATATAAATCTTAAAAATTAAAGAGTGTCACATTTTTTTATAAATTATTGAAATTATGTGATTTAAATAACAATTGTTTATCTTAAGTTTATTTTGTCGCACTTTTATAGAAGAATTTTATTTTAGATAATTATAGAGACTTTAATAAAACCTTTAAAAATCAATGTTTTTTTAAAGTTTTTAATTTTTCTTTTGGCATAGTTTTTGAACTTTCTTTTATAGAAAGAAATAGAAAGGTTCTTTGAAAAGTGGGTAAAGATAAAAAATAAAAGATAAGATTGCTCGCATTTTCACCTCCTTACCACATTGTTTGGGATGTAGTGCGAATTTTCGGTTTCGGAGGAAGGATAAAAGTTTAGGCGTTTGGGTGTTCCGATGGCAGCACTACATCCCAAATAAGATTCGGGGGTCTAAGATTTAACCTCCCTTTTGAGTTCATAGCCCAGTCCTCATTTTTAGGCCCCCGGTTAATTTAGAGGGGAGGAGGAGATGAAGAAAAAGGGCGCTGGTACTACTGAGTGAACCGTTCAAAAAATAGAGGATGCCACCTCTTAATAATATTTTAGAGGCGAGACGAACGGACCCAGGGTACCGGTAGCCCTTTTTTTATAAATAAAGGAGGTGTGGTGTGAAAAAGTTATTCTTTTTAGGAGTCTTCTTTTTGGCTTGCTTAGAAAAACCAAAACTTCCGGAATGGGATACCGAAATAACAATTCCCTTATTAAAAAAAGATTTTACCATCTTTTCTTTTTTAGATTCCCATTATTTTACTTTTAATTCCGATTCAATCTTTAATTTCTTTTATCAAAATAGTTTTGATACCTTTTTTCCAATAACAAAAATTAATTTTAGTAGCGATCGAGTTAATAATACTTATTATTTTAATTATTTTGAAATTTGCGATACCTTTTCTAAAGAAATAATCATTAATATTGAAGAGATTTTGGGAGTTACCATTCCTGATAGTTTTATCATTTTACCACCAATAAATTTACAAAAGGAGTTAGAGAAAGTAATCAATTTAGATAATTTTCATTATGGTCTCATTGAAAGATCTTTTTTTGCTTTAAATATTGAAAACCATTCATTAATAAATTTTAGATACTTTAAAATTAATATAAGTAATTTTAACTTTAATCTCGGAATTTTAGAACCAAATTCTCAGAAGGAGTTGTCGGAAATAATTGAGAATATATTTCTTTCTTCACCGATTAATCTCTTATTGGTTTACGAGATTTCCACTGATGAATCTTTATTAGTAAGAAAAAGGGATTATTTAAAATTAATATTTAAATTCACAAATATTAAATTAATTGAGGGCGAATTAAAATTTAAAAATTCAGTTTTAAATTATACTTCTACCCACTATTTTAATCCATCAATTGATTTTGATTTAAATTATGGAGAAATAAAGGAAGGTTTTTTGGATTTAGATTTTATAAATCAATTTTCCTTTCCGCTATTAATCTCTCTCAAAATTGGAGAAATAAATTATGAAAATAATTTTGATATTAATCCCTACGGAAATAAAAGGATTGCTATCTCCTTAGAAGGGAAAATTATTAAACAAAATTCTATTGATAAGAAAGGGTTTCTTTTGCCAATAGAAATTAATGCCCAAATTAAGGATACAGAGAATTTTTTCAATATTAGAAAAGAGGATTATCTTTCTTTTAGTGGATTATTAAGAGATTTAAAGTTTAAGAAAATTGATGGTGCCTTTTTATCACCCTTCTATTTTTTGAATAAAAAAGATTCTTTAATATTAGATCTCTTAGGAAATCCCAAGGGAATAAAATTTGAAAAGGTAGAAATGTTTTTAGATTTTATTTATGATATAGAAGTACCGATTAAATTTTTTCTCACTGGTAAAAGTGTTAACCGTAATAAAGAAGTCTCTTCTCTTTATAAAGAAATTGAACTGCCTTCAAGAAATGGTCAACCTATCCAAAGAATAAACGAAAAAATTGATATTACTAATTTAATAAATAATGGTCCGAAAGTTTTGGAATTTAATTATTTGGGAAGAATAATTGGTAAAGGAGAACTGGAAGAAAAAGATTTTATTTTAGTGAATGCTTCGGTTGAGATACCACTAAAATTTTCTTTTAGTAAAGATACCTTCATCGCTTACGAGAAAGAAATTTATCTAAAAGAAAGCGAAAAAGAAAAGATTAATAAAAATTTAGTAGGGGGCGAATTGGTTGTGGAAGTTATCAACCATTTTCCAATTGGTTTTGATGGCTCAATAGTTATAAAATCAGAAAGAGGAGATTCGGTAGTTCTTCCTTTTGTTTTACAAAGTGGCATAGTTTCAAAAAAGGGTTATTGTGAAAAAGAAAAGGAAAGTGAAATAGTTTTAGAAATGAATGAAAGAGAGTTAGAAATCTTTAAAAAAGAAGGATTGAAAACTATTTTGAAGATTTATTTACCAGAAAGTGATACCGTTCTTTTAAGACCTAATGATTTTTTAAGTTTTAATACTTATGCGATATTAAAAGTAAAAACAAAGGAGATAGTAAAATCAATTAAAAAATAATTATGGCAATTTATTTAATTTTAACTTTTTTTAATTTTATAAGTTTATTTTCGGAAAATAAAGTTTATTATCAGATTTTTGGTGTTAATCTCAATTTTTATAATAATGCTTTTAGTGGTAAAGATTATAATTATTATAATGGAAAATATTTAGATAAAAAGGATAAAGAAACTATTTTGAAGATTATTCCCCAAGAGGGTCTAAAATTGTCTGGTGAAGTTAATTTATCTTTTTTATCTCTCTATTATCATTTTTGGAATTTGGCTATTTCTTTTAATTTCCGAAGTAAAGGAAGGATTGAGAAAGAGATTTTTGATTTACTTTTTTTTGGTAATAGATTAAATCAGATTTATCAATCAAAAGAGAGCAAAGGAGAAGTTTTTGCCTTTAGTCAAATAAAAAATAGTTTTAATTTTTCTCTTAAAAGAGATTGGATCTTAGGTTTGGGAATAAGTTATTTAGAAGGCTATTATTATTTGAAAACTGAAAATAATTATTTAAATCTTTTGACTACCCAGAATTCCCTCAATTTTTATAATGAAATAAATTATCAAAAAAGTTCTGGTGGTCGAGGTTTTGGTTTTGATATTGCTTTCGGAAGAAAAAGGAATGAAAAATTTGGTTTTAAAATTATAATTGAAAATTTGGGAAACAGAATTCTTTGGCAGAAAGATAATCGGATTGGCAAGATTACTTTAATAATTGATTCTTTAAATTTTAACAAGATAAGTGCGGGCAATTATTATTCCTTTAATAAAGAAGAAAAAGAGACAAAGGGATTTGTTAATAATCCTTTGCCAACAGAGATTAATTTCGGTTTAGAGAATAAAATAAAAGATTATTTTAAAATTGAACCCGGTCTCTCTTGGGCAATAAAAGAATTCTTTAAATTTTATTCTAAATTAAATTACCAACCCTTTAATTTTTTATCAATTATTAATTCTTTGACTCTTTATTTGCCGGTTAGTAAAGATATTTATTTAGAAAATTTCTCTTATGAAATTGGACTTGGTTTAGGAATAAATATTAAAAAATTTGATTTTCTAATAATCCAAGAGTATTATAAAGGGATATTACTTAATGCCAAAGGATTTTCTTTTAAACTATATTTTGGTTATAACTTCTCTCTTTAATTTAGTTATTTTAAAATCAGTATCTTTTTTATACCTTTATCGGTTTTTTGGAAGTAGATGCCTTTTTTCAGTTTCTCTCCCTTTATAATTTTGCCAGTTAGGTCGTAGGTCTTTTTATCTTTAAAAGAAAGGGGTTTTATCTTACTTGTTTCTTTCTCTTCACTTATACCGGTGCCGTAAAACTCATAAATCTGGAGACCAGCATTATAATCAGCAACATAGGCATAATTGCTAAAAACTTCAACCCAACAAGCAAGCCATTTTTTTATTTTATGTCAATATTTTTTTCTCATCCCATAAATTATCTTCGTCCATTATATTTAACATCGCACGCAAGGTTAGGATCTTGAGCAACTAAATCAGAAGACTTTTTTAACTCCTTAAAACCTAAATTTTTGTCTCCGAAACCTAAATTTCCACCTCCTTTGTGGATATCCTTTTTCATATAATGCCGTATTTTTCAATTTCTTTTAACACAAATTCCTTAACTTTTTTGGCAATCTCAATACTTTCTTTTGCCTCCTCAATTGTTGGAATGTAAAAATCTTCAGGATATCTTAACTCCACTGCATACCTATTTAATTTATGAGCCTTTAATTGATATAGTTCATCAAATTTAGTATCGTATTTTTTACACAATTCAATTAATAGTGCGATGTCATGGGTCTTGCCAAAGGGTTCACCAACTAAAGTAAGATAAGCCTTAAGATATTTTTCAACACATTGTTGAGCATGAAAACATATTGAGTTGGTAAAAGGATCTTCCGATTTCAGTTCATCTTGGGCAGTTTTTAAATCTCCATTTGCTAAAAAAATCCAATTTTTTATAGTTTTTTCATTTCTCATAATGTATCCCTTCTCTTAAAGCATAATAAGTAATCCTACCAACATCATCCTTTGCCTCTTCTATTTCTTTTGGCGATTTTAAAATAATATCATTGAGAATTCCTTTTTGGGCTAATTTTATTTTGATTTCATCAATTATATCCCATTTTTCATTGAAATTTAATGTTTTGTCAATAATAACAAAAAAGTCCCAATCACTATCAACTTTAAAATTGCCCCTTGCCCTTGAACCAAAGAGAATAATTTTGATAATTTTAATTCCCCTTTTTTTAAGTTCTTCTTTAATAATCTCCACAACTTTTTCTTCCATTTTGTCCTTCCATTCTTCTCTAATTTTAACCATTTTTTTTCTCATGTCAAGAAGGTTAGACCTTCACACGCAAATTTAGGACCTTGAGCACAAGGTATGACCTTCGGCACCTTCATTGTTTATCTAATTTATACTCCTTTATAATATCCTCGGATAGTTTGAAACCCGCTCTGTATAACTTTATAAATTGTTCGCGCTTTTTTTCCCATATTTTTTGATGTTCATTATAAGAAGGTGGCTTTTTTAACTCCTTAAAACCTAAATTTAGATCTCCGAAAACTAAATCTCTACCCTCCAAGCCTAAATTTCCACATTTTCCACTATCAAAATTGCTAACCTTGGGCATCTCATTGTGCATACTACCTAAGATATTATTAAATAAATAGAAAATATTTAATATAAATTTATATATAAAATCATAAAAATCTATCTCTTTATAATTTTTATTTTCTTTAAATTTGTTATATAAATAAATATTTAGTCTATTAATAAAAATATAAAAACATAATCCTAATTTAGTTAGAACCAGACCTTTACGATAACGATATTTTGCTTTCATTATTTTTCTTTCTAATAATTTATTTTCAATAAAAAAATTTACATATTTAGAAATGGTGTTTCTGTGAACGTCTGTGTGAAAGGCAATGTTTTTGTAAAATTCATAACAGAAGCCATCTTCAGCCATGTTTCGATAACCAATATGATAAAAAACTTTTCTTTCTTTTCTTCTCATTTGGCGATATAAATTAGCAAGATGCCGGCTAAACTCTTTTTTCATATTCTCATACTCAAATTTGGAGATAACCTGCCTTAGACTATCCATTAATTTAAAAGCATTTCAAAAGCACTTCAAAAGCAAAATACGATTCTTGCGATTATCTACATGGATAAAGTTTTTGTATATTATTATTCCATATAAACCTGCTTGAAAAAAGGAGTTTAACATCATATAACGGGTAAAGGGATCCTCGCATTTTATATCCGAAGCCTCTCCTTTTAGATGATAAGAATTAATAACTCCGCCAACCTCTTGATTATGCTTTTTACAACGATAACCAGAAAGAATTATAAAGGGAACTTTTGCAATCTCGCGCGCTTTGTATAATTTTAATATAAACTCAAAAACCATCTCTTCCTTGCCACAACAAGGACAGATAAACTCTTCCCTCTTAAAATACTTCTTTACTAATTCCCAATTATTTATCATTATTTATTTTATCTCTTTTATATCGGTTATATTTAGAAAACTCCCAGCCAAGCCAGAATACAATAATCGCCATCGCTATTGTATCGGTTATTGAATTTATTCCTTTTAATTTCAGAATAAGAAAGACAATTATTAAAGAAAGGGAGATGAAGAATTTATAAATCATATATTATTTTGCACGCACTAATTTAACAGAAAAGCCGACAGTTATTCTTCTTTTGATTATAAAGGGAACATCAAAGGACATTGAGATATTAACAAATAATTGGTTTCTTACTAATTTTGTTTTCAATTCATAGATACAGGGAAAGCCGGGTGTTTCGTCGTAGGTTATAAAACAGGTAAAAGATAGATTTTTTGTTTTCATTTTTTATCCCCTTTTAAATATTTTTGGGTATTTATTAATAACATCTTTTACTGCTTCTTCTTCGTTTTTTGGTATTACTCTTAATGCCTTTGTTTGTAATTTAATTTCGAATAGTTCAAGTTGTTCTTTTGGTAAGGTTCTTTTCATCTCTTCGATATCGAGTCTTGTTTGTTCCATTGTGTATAATTCGCATAGATATTTACCGGTATCAAGGGATTTTATATTTTTCTCTTCCATTAGATAGATAATTAAGGTTCTTAATGCTTGTCTTTGTCCTTCGAGATGTTCGGCGAGGGTTTTTATTTTATAGTATTTATCGATAAGATTTTTTAAGTCTTTTTGAGAGTTTTTGGATAGGGAAGATTTTAATTTTTCTTTAAATAATTTTTTATTATTTACTTTTTTTATTTTTAGTATTTTCATTTTTTCCTCCTTTTAATAAAAATTTTAAGGTGTCCCAAGGTCCTAACCTTGTGCGGGATGGGCGGAAAATCCCGCTTCCTTGTAAGAGGTAGAGAAGGGGTTTTTACGTCTATTAAGGAATTTTCGGCCCATCCCATTTAACTTCTCCTTTAAATTAAGGTGTAAGAGGTGGAGTAGTAGGTGGAAGTCCGAAGACGTTTTGGTCGATGAGTTTCATTATAGTAAGAGAGAGTCCCCAGGCTTGCCATTTATCTCTTATTGCGTCTCTTATTGCGTATAAAGTTCGGCCGGAGTATCTTTTCCAATGTCGGTATATTTCTCTTGTGTAGGTTAAATAATAGGGATATTGGGATATTCTAATGCCTTGTCCGTGGAGGATATCTTTTGTTTGGTCGATAAGGGAGCAGATTTCGCCGTAGTAAGTAGCATAATTTACAACCATTAAAGTATGCTGATTAGAGAAGGCAGGTCCTAAATGGGCACCTGCCATCTTATTAGCATACTTATTTACTGTATAATAAGCATCTCTTGCCATTTTAAACCTCCTTTTTAATTAAATTTATGGTCCAGCAGGTGGAGTAATACCAAAAACATTTACGAGAATTAAATTAAGGATAGTTTCATCAAGTCCGCGAGAGGTCCATTTTGCTTTTATTATTAATGCTTCGGATAGAAGGGTTGCGCCACCAAGTCCGACATAATAGATTTTTCTTCCGATTTCCCTTGTGAAGTTATAATACATTGGATATAGAGAGGGTAAAACTCCGTTTTCATCTAAGATTGCCTTTGTTCTTACTTCTTTATCATAGAAGTATTCAGCGGCAGCGGTGTAATAAGTTTTCATTATATTTTTATGTCTTAGGATTGTCTGCTTGATTACATCAGCATCTACTTTGATATCCCATTTATTTATTCTTCTATCAGGTGGTTTTAATGGCATAGTTTAACTCCTTTTTTTCTTTCCAAAAACTTCCGCCCAATCTTAAAAACTTAAAACTCCTTGATTTTTCAATAACAATCTTATTTTCTATCTTATTATTAAAAAGGGAAAGAAAAGCATTGATAAAAAGAGAAAGAAACCTTTTAACAAAATAACTCGGACTAATTTTTATAGAACTATAAAATATCTTTAAGATAGCGGTCTTCTTAATTTTCTTAATAATAATAGGCATGGAGATATCAGGGTAGGGTAGGGCTCTTCTGGTTATTCTTTTCATATTATAAATATCAAAGGTGCTCAAGGTCATAGGTGCTCCATAGGTGCTCAAAGTCATACTTTGTTGTCTTTATCTTCGAATTCGTTAATAATTTTATTTATATCAGGAGGAAACATTGCTGGTAATCTTTGCAGTAATTCTCTTATTAATCTGACGGATAGTGATATATCGGCGTGTTGTATAAGATTAACGGCGAAGAAATCCATTTCGGAAACGCAATTTTTATAGTCAAAAGATTCCACAGGCTTAAGTTCCACAATCATTTTAATAGGAGCATTTACCCTTAAACCTCGACATACAATTTTTATTATTTTTTTATCATTCATACATAGAAAAATATAGTGATTTTAGGAGTGAAAGTAAACGGACAGTTTGTGGCAGTTGGGGACACTTTGGGGCAGATTGGGACACTTTGGGGCAGATTGGGACATTTTTGGGACATTTTTGGAGCATTTTTAACCTTCCAAGAATTCTTCAACAAATTTAATTAAGTTATCGCCTTTGATAAGGAACATCCCTTTTTTATAGGTTTTAGAGCGTTTTGCTTTTAGTAGGCCCTTTTTAATAAGTCTGATGATAGTTTTTCTATCGACGTTAAGGAAGTAGGCCGCTTGGCTTGTTTTTAGGATGCCTAAGTTTTTTATTTTTCTTTTCTCTTCATCTGTTAGGTAAAATTTCATATTTTACTCCTTTATATATATGACGGAAAAGTAGGGGTTCAGGTTACCACTTTTTTTTAATTGACAGAAAAAAATTTTTTTTGTATAGTCTAAAAGATGAAGGAAGAAAGAATAAAAATCCAAAAAGAGGTTTATATTCCCAAAGAGTTAGAGCCTTTATTAGAAGTAAGCAAAGGACATATATGTGTAGTGGTGCATCCGGATAAGAAATATGTAGATTATATTGAGCATGTAATAAATATTATTAAGGAAGTAATAGGAAATTATTTTGAAGTAAAAACTTTATCTGAGGCAATTAAATCCCAAGAAAGTAACCTTGAAAAACTTTTGGAATTGTTGGATAAATGTGTTTTGGGAATAGTGATATTGGATGGCTTGAGACCGAATGTTGTTTTGGAATATGGACTTCTACTTGCAAAAAGAAAGCCTATCATAGTTTTGAAAGATAAAAATGCGGAGATTGATGTTAAAAATCTTTATCTTGATGAGAAAATAAAATCAAAATTTGATACTCATAGAATTCCAAATCCAAAATTAGATGTAGATAAACATTTATCCGATGTTAAAGACTTACATTATCAATCTTATGACTGGAGAAAGACGGAGGAATTAAAAAAAATCTTAGAAGATAATCTTATCAAACTTAAAGACGATATAATTTTACTGATTAAACAATCATACCTTCCACCTGAAATTCCAAAAGAGAAAAAAGCGGAAGTTAATCAAGTTTTGACAGAATTTTCTGAGTATAGTATTGGATTTATAAAGAAACCTGAGTATGAGAAAATTAAAGAAATAATTCAAAAATTGGTGAAATTAGAAATAGAATTAAAAATAATATTTTCTCCTGATTTTTATTTTGGATTAGGAAATATTTATAGCAATTTAGGAAAATATGATGAAGCAATTAAAGAATATGATAAGGCAATAAAGTTAAAACCTGAGTTTGCTACGGCTTGGAATAACAAAGGAGCCGCCTTAGACAAACTTGACAGATATGAAGAGGCAATAAATTGTTATGATTCCGCTTTAAAAATAAACCCAAAATTTGCTGAGGCTTGGAATAACCAAGGAGTCGCCTTAGGAAAACTTGGCAAATATGAAGAGGCAATAAAATATTTTGATGAGGCTTTAAAAATAAACCCAAAAGATGGTTATGTTTGGTATAACAAAGGAATCACCTTAGGAAAACTTAGCAGATATGAAGAGGCAATAGATTGTTATGATTCCGCCTTAAAAATAAACCCGGAATTGGCTGAGGCTTGGAATGGTAAAGGAGTCACCTTAGGAAAACTTGGCAGATATGATGAGGCACTAAAATGTTATGATGAGGCATTAAAAATAAATCCAGAATTGGCTGAGGCTTGGTATAACAAAGGAGACACCTTAGGAATACTTGGCAGATATGAAGAGGCAATAAGTTGTTTTGATTTCGCTTTAAAAATAAACCCAGAATTTGCTGAGTCTTGGAATAACAAAGGAGCCGCCTTAGACAAACTTGACAG
>CALHQW010000023.1 GCA_938040315.1 uncultured bacterium | reverse complement strand
GATAAAACTTAATGATACCACTTTTGTAATTATAAAAAAGGAAGATCATAAAAAAGCCTATTACCGTCCATTTAACGAAGTAAAAGATAAGATTGAAAGAAAATTAAGAAAAGAGAAAGAAGAAGTTCTTTACAAAGAATTGATTGCTGATTTAAGAAAAAAGGCAAATATTGAAATCCTTTTAAAAGAAGAGAAAGAAGAAGAAAAGGAAGAGAAATAAAAATGACTAAAAAGGTTTGCTTAGTTTTTTGCTACCGGAGGTGATTATGAAGCGAGTTTTTTTTATTTTCTTTTTATTAACCTTTGCTCTTTTTGGAGCAAGGCGAGTAATGGTTTGTGAGGATTTTACTGCTACTTGGTGTTGGTATTGTCCGGGAGCGGCTCGTGGTGTTGAAGAATTAGAAAAAGTTGCCTTTGATTCAGTTATTGTGATTGCTTACCATCCTTCTTCCTCTGATCCATTTTATAATCAATATTCTGTTGTCCGAAGGAATTACTACGGCATTACTGGTTATCCAACTGTTTGCCTTGATGGGAATTATCGAATTGTTGGCGGTGTTCATACAGGAACAATGTATCCTTTTTATCGAATCTATTTTGATAGTCGACGAAATATTGAAAGTCCTGCCTCTATTTCTCTTACTCTCGTCTACGATTCGGTTAGTAGAAATGGTAATTTGTCAATTAAAATCAAAAATGAGTTATCTTCTTCCCTCTCTGCCCAACTCCAAGTCGCCTTGACTGAGAGTCATATTTATTATCCTTGGCAAGGAATGGATTCTGTGCATTTTGTGTTGAGAATGATGCTTCCAGATGCTTCGGGTGAACCGGTCACCATTCCCAGAAGGGATTCTATCACACGCACTCGAGAGTTTACTTTACCCCGAGGGATTGTTGACCGAAATTGTGAGATAGTTGTCTTCCTTCAAGATGATTCAACAAAAGAAATTCTATCGGCGTCAAGAATTGGCTTAATTGGTAAACCGAAGATTGAATTTCTTCGTTTTACTCCTTCTCATATTCCGCATCGAGGCGATACTTTAGACTTAACGATTTATCTTGGTAATTATGGAAGTAAAGGTTTAAGTAATGTGAATGCTCGTTTAATCTCTCCCATCTCTGATATCCAGGTGATAAGAGCAGAGGCAAATTTCGGCGAGATACCAATTGGTGGGATTGCCCACTCAGTAACTCCTTATACTATTACAATTTCTTCCACTGCTCCGGAAACCTTAATCCAATTAAAACTTGTGATTTCTGGCGATAATTTTTATATTGATTCGTTTTTCTTTCCTTTCCTTATTTCTCAGCACTTAGGTTTATATGACGATATTGAATCCGGACCGGGAAGATGGACTCACTTTGGCACAAATGACCAATGGCAGATTACTACTCAGAGAAGCCATTCACCTACCCACTCTTGGTTTTCTTCCTATCCTAACGAATGCGATGGTTATTTAGTATCTCCCTATTTTATTATGGGAAGTCCCGAAATAACTTTCTGGCATTATTATGCTACCGAAGTAAATTATGATTATGTCTTTTTTGACGTGAGTGCTGGTAATCGCTGGTATCACTTAGGATACTGGACTGGAGGAAGTGGTGGTTGGGTGAATCAAATTTATTCTTTTCCTGATTTAGTCGGAACAACAATGCGCATTCGATTTCGATTTGTTTCTGATTACTCTGTAACAAATGAAGGTTGGTTTGTTGACGATATCGGTTGCGGTTTAGTTGGAGTAAAGGAAGAAAATAAAGAAAAGAAATTTCATAAGCACTTAGAAAGGGTAGTTAATTTAGGAGAGGATGCAGAAATCTTCAATGTAGAAGGAAGGCGAATTAATTCTTTAAAAAAGCGTCATTCTGGAGTTTATTTCATCCGTTTCTCAAAGGAGAAGATAAAGAAGATAATAATTTATTAACCCATATTTTATTTATTGCGAGATAGATTAAAAAGTGGGAAATTCTTTTAATATTTGACTTTTATTAATAATCTATTAATTTTAAAAATGTTCTTTAGAAAATTTTGATAGGTGCCTGTTCTTGGGTCAGAAAGAGGTTGTAAAATTTTGGAAGGACCCAAGAACCTGGAGATAAAAGAGTAATCAGAGTTTGTCGGACACAGGGGCACCTTAGCATAAAAAGGTGATTGGAAAGATTAGGATTTTGCCTTTTTAACCAAGATAAACTAAGGCGATAAGAAATGGATATCCTAAAACTAAAAGAGATTCTAGAAATTTTATCATATATTGCTATCATTCTTGGCGTTCCTATAACCTTATATGAATACATTCGAGCAAAGCGAAAGGAAGAACGAGATAGAGAATATGAAACATACAATGCATTGGATGAGAAATATCTTGAATACCTTGCTCTCTGTCTTGAACACGTTGATCTTGATATTTTTGATATTCCTGATACTAATCCATTGAAGTTAAATGAAAAACAACAGAAAGAAGAATTGATTGCTTTTACGATGTTGTTTTCAATATTTGAAAGAGCATATATAATGTATTATAACCAATCTACTGAAATTAAAAAAAAACAATGGGAAGGTTGGGAGAAATACATCCGTGAATATTGTAGCCGGGAGAACTTTATTCGAGCATGGAAAATTTCTGGAGAGTTTTTTGATGCTGACTTTCAGAAATTTATGAAAGAAATAATATCAAAAATGGCAAGAGAAAAAGGGGAAGTCGATGCATAATCTCGGAGAAAATACAAACGTTATCTAACAATGGACATACGGGTACTCTTAGCTCCGCCCAAATGCTTTGTTCCGCTACGCATTTCGTATATGGGCAATCGTTAGATGGGTTATACCTTAAATGGTTAAGCGCCAATAAAAATTTAAAGCCCCTCTATTTCCAATTCCCTTTCGTTTTTTCCGGTGATAGATATTTTTATATTAATTCTTTTTTTTGGTAAAATTCCTTCGATCTTTTCTGCCCATTCAATTAGACTTATTCCATCGCCATAAATATATTCTAAAAGTCCGATATTATCTATCTCTTTTATATTTTCTAAACGATAAAGATCAATATGATAAATAGGAAAATCTGTTTGATAGATAGCAATGATAATAAAACTTGGACTTTTTATGGGCTTTTTATACGAAAGACCGGAGACAATTCCTTTTATTAATGTCGTCTTACCACTTCCCAATTCACCATAAAAAGCAACCACATCGCCTTTTTTTAATTTTTTAGCAAGGTTCTTTCCAAATTGAATTGTCTCTTCTTCAGAATAGGTTTTTATTTTCACTTAAGAAATAACTTCTATTGCCATTGCTACTGCCTCACCGCCGCCTAAACAGATTGCCGCAAGTCCTTTTGTCTTTTTTATTTCTTTTAAGGCGTAAATCAAAGTTACAAGAATTCTTGTACCACTAGCACCGATTGGATGTCCCAAAGCAACTCCTCCACCTTTCACATTGACTTTATTCCAATCCCAATTTAATTCTTTGCCATCAGCCAACACTTGGGCAGCAAAGGCTTCGTTTATTTCTATTAAATCAAAGTAATCAATATTCACATTTAATATATCCAAAATCTTTCTGATCGCTTTCACTGGCGCATAAAATAACATTTTAGGTTCAACACTACCTACTGCGTAAGTGATAATTTTTGCTAAAGGTTTCAATTTATATTCTTTGACAAAATCTTCAGAAGCCACTACCACGGCAGCTGCACCATCACTAATTTGGGAAGCATTGCCAGCGGTAACTGTGCCATCTGGTTTAAAAGCCGGTTTTAATTGGGCAAGTTTCTCTAAGGAAGTATCTGGTCTTGGACCCTCGTCTTCTTTTACCACAATCGGTTCTCCTTTTTTCTGAGGGATAGTAATGGGAATTATTTCTTCATTAAATCTTCCCTCTTTGGTTGCTTTAACTGCTTTCATATGGCTTTCGTAAGCAAATTTATCTTGCATCTCTCTGGTTATTCCGCTTCTTTCGGCAGTAAACTCTGCTAATATTCCCATATGGACATCTTCAAAAGGACACCAAATTCCATCGTAAATCATGCCATCAACTAATTTTACTTCTCCCATTCTCACACCACTTCTTAAACCATGAAGATAATAAGGTACGTTAGACATAGATTCTTGTCCACCACTAACCATCACTTTGGCATCACCCGCCTTTATTGCCTGACAAGCAAGAACAACTGAAATAAGTCCAGAACCACAAACTTTATTAACTGTGAGTGAAGGAATTTCTGGTGGTAAACCTGCTTTGATTTGTGCTTGTCTTGCTGGTGCCTGACCTAAACCCGCTGGACAGACATGTCCCATTATCACGCCATCCACTCTTTCTTTTGGTATCCCTGCCTGTTCTAATGCTCCTTTTATTGCAACTGCTCCTAATTCCGTAGCCTTAAAACTTGCTAAACTACTCAAAAATCTGCCAATGGGCGTTCTTTTAGCGCCAATAATATACATTATTCCTCCTTTTTCCAATTAGGTTCTCTTTTTTCTAAAAAGGCTTTTAAACCCTCTTTTGCTTCTTTACTACTAAAATTCAAAGCAAATAACTTTATTTCCCATTCTTTTGCCTGGTCAATACTCATATTTAAAGATTGGTTTATTGCTTGTTTTGCTAATTTTATTGCCAAAGGACCCCGAGCAATTATCTTTTTTGCTAAATTTTTTGCTTCTTCTAATAATTTATCTTTAGGGTATATTTTATTAACTAAACCAATTCTTAATGCTTCTTTTGCATCAATCATTTCGCCTGTAAAAATTAATTCTTTAGCAATTCCTGCACCACATATTTTTGGTAAACGGATATTTCCACCAAAGCCAGGAATTATCCCTAATTTTACTTCTGGCTGCCCAATTTTGGCGTCCTCTGCCATTAGTCTAATATCACAAGCCAAAGCAATTTCACATCCACCACCCAAAGCATAGCCATTTATTGCCGCAATAACTACTTGTGGAAGATTCTCAATTTTAGAAAGTAAACGATGACCATTACAAGCAAATCTTTCAGCATCAAAGGAAGAGAAATTAACCATTTCTGAAATATCAGCACCAGCAACAAAGGCTTTGCCTTCACCAGTAATGATTAAAACCCGATATTTTTCATTCTCTTTTATTAAATCAATTGCCTTTTCTAATTCTAAAATAGTTTCAGTATTCAAAGCATTTAAAACTTGTGGTCGATTTATTTTCAGAATGGCTATTTCTTCTTCGGATTCTAAAATAATATTTTTAAATTCCATAAAACCTCCTAATTAAAAAAAAATTATACAGGAAATTATTTAAAAGTCAAAGGATTGCTTGAATACCTTCCAATTATGGAGATATCATGATTGGATGGTTAGAATTACCCAATCACCTAAATTAGTTATTAATGAAAATTTATCAAAAGAAAAGAAAAAGGTTTTCCTTTCACCGAATCCATTTTTTAAAGAATTAAATATCAGATTTTTACTTTCTTCTCCTGGAAATCTAATAATAAAAATCTATGATATAAAAGGAAATTTGGTTGATAAGATAATAAAATCTGACTTGAAATCGGGCGAATATAATTTTAAATGGCGAAAAAACTTATCTCCTGGTGTGTATATAATTGATATAAGTTCAAAAAGTTTCCAACATAAAGAAAAAATTATCTATTTAAGATAAATCTTGATTTTGGTCTTATCTTAATTATAATTTAAATGAATTGCCGAAGTGGCGGAACTGGAAGACGCGGTGGACTCAAAATCCACTGAGGGTGACACCTCGTGAGGGTTCGACTCCCTCCTTCGGCACTTTTTATAATTATTTGGGAAAATGGTTGAGGATTATATTTATTGGACTTGTGAAGTCCGCACCAGCGGAGCACCAGATTTTCTGGTGTCAGGGAAGGCGGTGAAAATCCGCCACGGTCCTGCCCACTGTGAGCAACCAAAATGCCTATTCCAAATGCCACTGTCGGTTTTTTACCGATGGGAAGGCGGAATAGGTATGGTTGCAAGTCAGGAGACCTGTCACAAGTCCGATAAAACATTTCCCTCCTGGCAGGGAAAGGAGGTAAAAAATGAAGAAAAACTTTTCTTTTCTTTTAATTTTTATTAGTTTTTCTTTTATTTTCTCTCAAATCTATCAAACAGAAACAGTTTATGTTTACGCAAAAAGAATAAAAGAAAATCTTTTTGCTATTTCTTTACCAATTGCTATCATTGACCAGTTAACATTAAAAATTTTCCCAACTATTGAGAAAAAAAATATTCTTAATTACTTTTCCGGAATTAATCTAAATTCCTATTCTTTTTTTAAAGGTTTAACCACTATTTCTTTACAAGGAAATTCCAATTCTTCTCACACTTTAATTCTTTTTGATAATCTGCCTTTAAACCAGCCTTCTTCACAAACTACTGATTTATCACTTCTGCCATCAGGTTTAATTGAGAAAATTGAGATTTATAAAGGTCCTACTTCTAATATCTACGGTACGAATGCTTTAAATGGAGCCATCAATTTTCTTCCGATAAGTGAAGAAAGACCCTTAACTACCGAAATTTCTTATGGTAGTTTTAAAACTTACCAATTGATAACAAAAACAAGTGGGCGAATTAAAGATTTTTTATTTTTTTTAAACTGGGAGCAATTTAAAACAAAAGGAATGAGAACAAATGATGACCAAAAATTTTCCAATCTTACTATTTTAACAAAGATATCCGAGATTTTTAAATTAACCAGCGGGTTTTCTTTAAGAGAAATTGGTGTTCCCGGGCCAAAACCAAGTCCTAATAACATTCCCCCTTTTGGCGATTCCTTATCTTATTCAAAGATTGACCGCCAGAAAGATACCTTTTATTTTTTAAATTTAAATTTTTCACCAAAATTAGAAGACCTAATTTCTTTTAATTGTCAGATTTATAATACTTACCAAAAAACAAATTTTGCTTCTTATGAAACTAGTTCACTAAAAAATAATGTTTATGGCACTAACTTAATAATTTCTTATCCCTTCGGTAAGGAGAATAATTTTAATTTTGGTTTTGATATCCGATGGGAGAAGGTTAAATACGAAAATCAAAATCCCTTTGAGGCTTTTCGAACTCCCTTTGCTTTATTCTCTAATATAAAGTATTTACCTTTTGAAAAATTATTTTTTGATTGGGGAATTAGATTGGATGATTACGAATTCGGCAGATTTTTAAGTTTCGGCATTGGTGTCGGTTATTTAATGAATAATCAATTTATAAAACTTTATGGAGGAAACTCTTTTAAGGCACCAGCAATTAATGATTTATATTGGCCTAAAACCGAAATCTTTCCTAATTTTTATCTATCCGGTAACGCAAATTTAAAAAGAGAGGTTGCCCATGTTTTAGAAATAAATTATCAAATATCAAAAAAGAAATATCAAATCTCAATTAATCCTTTTATTAAAAAAATAAAAGATCTTATTCGTTGGTCCTTAGATAAAACGATGACAAAATACGCTCCTTTTAATTTAGATAGAAGTTTTATTTATGGAACAGAATTTTCTTTTAAAGTAGATATTGTCAATCTAAAACTTGGTTTAAATACCACTCTTCTTAATGGTAAAGAGGAAATAAAAGAAGATACTATTTTTAATAAACGCGACCTTGCTTATCTTCCTAAATTGACTAATTCCTTTTATATTAACTATTCACCTTTTAAAAATTTCAATATTTCCTTTATTAGTTATTACCGAACAAAAAAAATAAACTATTACGGAGAAAAAGTGAAAATCCTTTCTTCTTATTTTACCTTTGATTTAAAAGCAAATTATCAACTGAGTAAGTTCCTTGATTTGGAAGTAGCGATTATTAATCTATTCGATAAAGAGTATGCAGAAATGTTTGGTTATACCCTGGATGACCTTGATTATCCATTAGGAAAAAGAAAAGTTTTTTTATCTTTTCTTTTTCGACCTTTTTAAATTAATTAAATAATAATAATAATCCTCAACCATTTTCCCAATCTTTTCCCAAGAATATTCTTGAGCAGTTAAATAAGCCTTTTCTTCAATTTTTTCTTTTAAATCTTTATTTTTCAGTATCAATAAAATCTTTTGGGCTAAATCTTCAAAAGAATTCACTTTGAATAATATTCCATTTTCTTTATCTTTAATTACTGTTTTATATCCTTCGATATCCGAAGCAATTACTAATTTTTTTGTTGCCATTGCTTCCAATAGAATAATTCCTTGGGCCTCGCCACCCAGTGCGGGAGCAACAAAAATATCGCAACTAGCATAATATCTGGGTAAATCTTCTCTTTTCACATAACCTAAAAAATCACAAAAATTTTCAATGTTTAATTTCTTTACCAAATCTTTCAATATCTTTTCCTCCGGTCCCTTACCAATAATTAAAAGTTTTGGATTAGGGAAAAAAGAATATATTTTACTAAAAGCCCTTATCGCTAATTCGGTTCCTTTTCTTTTATCTAAACGGCCAACAAAAAGAATTACCGGAAAATATTTTTTGTATTCTAAAAAAGGTTGATTTTTCAAATTAAATCTTTCCGTATCAACACCATTAGGAATAATTCGAAAATTACCAGGTAAAAAATCTTCAATCCATCTTTTTGCTATCTCAGAAACAGCAATTTTACCATCTATTTTATCATTATATTTTTTATATAAAGGAGCAAAAATCTTTAAAAAATTTAATTTTTTAAATCCAACAGTATGAAAGGTTACACAATTAATGCTTTTTGAAAAATGTAATGCCCAAAAACTAATTTCTGGTGGAAAACAGCCATGCATATGAATAATATCAAAATTTTCTCTTTTTAAAAAATTTTTAACCAAATTAGGCATTTTTATACTAAAAGGGAAGGTAGCAAAGGATTTATTTAGCGGTAGAAAAATTACTTTGCCAAAGCGGATAATTTCTATATCAGAGATCGCTTTATCTAACCATAATTTAGGATAATTTGTCGTTAATATTTTTATATTATGTCCTCGATTCCTTAACACGGAAGCTAAATAATATACATGCTCAGAAATCCCGGAAGGATAGGGATAAAAAGCAGAAGAGACTAAAAGGATTTTCATTTATCTTCCTGTATGGCCAAAACCTCCTTTATTTCTTTTGCTTTTTCTTAATTCCTTCACTTCTACCCATTCAACTTTTGCTATTGGAGAAAAAACCAATTGGGCAATTCTTTCTCCTTTTTTAATTTTGAAATTTTTATTACTCATGTTAAATAATATTACCATAATTTCACCCCGATAATCAGCGTCGATTGTCCCGGGACTATTTAAAATACCAATTCCATAATTTTTTGCTAAACCACTTCTTGGTCTTACTTGAGCTTCGTAACCCTTAGGAATTTCAATAGCAATTCCTGTTCGGACAGTAGCGAAAGATTTTTTTTTAATTATTTTATTTTCAGCAGAATACAAGTCCAATCCAGAAGCGTCAGGAGTTTGATATTTTGGTAAAGGTAAGAGATCTGTTCTTTTAATTTTTACTTTAATTTTTTTCATTTAAAAAATCTCCTTGAAAAACAAACCATTGGGTAGGATATCTTATTATTGTCTTTTCTATTTTTTTTGCAATAATTTTTGTCAATTTTTCTACCTCTTCCTCAAAATTTTCGTCCTCTTTATATTCTGTTTTTATTTTTTCACCGATCATCAGATATTTTTTGTTATCCTCCTTCAACACTAGATAACCAAAGTATAAAGGAATTCTATATTTTTGGGCTAAAAAGGCAGAACCTTTAGGAAAGATTCTTCTTCCTTTACCCAAAGGAAGTAACACTCCTTGGCGATTTAAAGAACGGTCAGAAAGAATTGCTAAATTATATCCATTTTTCAAAGAATTGAGTATTTCTTTTAATGAATTATAAGGAATAGGTTTTAAGTGGTTTTTCTTTCTTAACCAATTGAAAATTTTACTCATCCCATAAGGTAAAACTTCAATTAAACAAGCAAAATTTAATCTCATTCGGGATAAAATAATACCTCCTAATTCCCAATTACCTAAGTGTAAAGTAGCCAAAATCAATTTTTTTGTTTTAGCATCATGAAAAAAATCAGTAGATACCTGATTCTCTATTAAAGAAAAAAAATGACGATCTTTATAACTTGGTGATTTTAAAAAATCAGCAACACAAATTGCTAAATTTATGAAAAGTTTTTTTGTTAACTCCTGGATTTTCTTTTTACCAATTTCTTTCCCAAAAATATAAAAATAATTATTCATCATTTTCTTTTTCTGATTTTCCATCAACAGAAAACAACAATAACCAATGATTTTTGCTAAAATTAAACAAAACCAGCGGGGTAGAAAAGTTCCCATTAATATTCCTAAATACATCAAATATTTTTTTAAAAATTGTGTTAAGGGCATTTATTCAATAATTACTAATATCCGGCCACAATAATCACAATAGTGAATTTTTTCGTTTCTTCTTATTTCAATAATTGTCTGAGGTGGAATGGGATTAAAACAGATGCTACAAGTATCATTTTCTATTTTAGCCACCGCAATTCCATTTCTTCTTTTCTTAATTTTTTCATAAATGTTATAATAAGTAGTTGGTAACAATGAAACTAATTCTTTTCTTTTTTCTTCTCTTTTTTTTATTTCTTCCTTTATTTTTTCTTCTTCTTTTTTTAGTTCTTCTATCTTTTTTTGGGTATCTTCTTTTATGATTTCAACTTCTTTTTCTCTTCGTTTAATATTTTGTTCAGTACTCTCAATTTTTTCTAAAAGTTCGATCATTTTATCTTCAATTTCATTTTTCAATTTTTTTTGAGTTTCGATTTCTTTTAGAAAGGCTTTATATTGTTCGTTAGTCTTGGCACTGTATAACTGAATTTGATATTGAGCAATTTTTTCCTCACAAGTTTTCAAATCTATTTCTGCAAGTTTGTATTCCTTTTTATAATTAGTGATATTCGTTTTGTCCTGTTCTAAATTTTTTATTTCTTGCTCTAAATGAAGATTTAAGCCAGTGATTTTTTCTGGAACCTCTTTTACCTTCTTGGTAAGATAATTTAATTCGTTGTCAGTTTTTTGGATTTCCCATAATAATTTAATTATTTCAGAAACCATCTATAGAAAGAAAAGAAAATGGGCGATACCCGATTTGAACGGGTGACCTCTTGCATGTCAAGCAAGCGCTCTAACCACAGCTGAGCTAATCGCCCATTTCTATTCATTAATTAATATTAATAAAAATTATCAAAAAGTCAAATTGATTTTTTTAATTTTCCAAATTTTATTGTTTTTAAAATAAACTCTCGGCACTCGGGGACTTAGACGAGTAACAATTTCGTAAGGAATAGTATTTGCCCAAAAAGCCACATCGCTAGCGGTAATTTCTTCTTTTCCTTCTTTTCCAATTAAAGTGACAATTTCTCCGATTTTTATATTAGAAAAATTACTTAAGTTAATCATTGTTAAATCCATACATACAGTACCAACAATATTTGTTCTTTTGCCTTTTAATAGAACTTCTCCCCGATTAGAAAGTTGATAAGGATAGCCATCTCCGTAACCACAGGAAATTATTCCAATTAAAGTTGGCTTAGAAGTAAAATAAGTACGTCCATAACCAACACTCATATTTTTTTTGAAATATTTTAAACCAACAACTCGCGATTTTAAAGAAATTACTGGTTTAATTAATTTTTTTACTTTTTCATCTTTAATTCCATCGGGAGTAATACCATAAATTATTAAACCAGGTCGTACCATATCTAAGAAAGATTCACGAATGTTTAAAAGACCGCAGGAATTCGCAAAATGTAAAATTTTGTTGTTTAAATTTAATTTTTTTATTAATTTTAAGAATTCTTTTAATTGGTTTTTACTAAAAAGAATGTCACTGTCAGCAACAGGAAAATGAGAAAAAATTCCTTCAACCTTTAAAAAATTCTGCTTTTTTATTATTTTCCAAATCCTTTCAAATTCTTTTATAAAAAAACCTGTTCTTCCCATTCCAGTATCTATTTCAATATGAATTTTTAATTTTTTATTATTATTCTGAGCATAATTAATTAATGCTTCAAAAAATTCAATATCACATACATTAGGGATTAAGTTGTATTCAAATAGATAAGGAATTGTTTTATAAGGTATTGGGCTAAGAATTAGAATAGGTGTTTTAACTTTTGCTTTTTCTCTTAAAATTATTCCTTCATCAATGCTAGCAACACCTAACATATCAATTTTACCTTCTAAAAATTGGGCAATTTCACAAGCTCCTAATCCATAGGCGTCGGCTTTAATCGCTAAAAGGATTTTTCTATTTTTCACAAATTTTTTTATTACTAAAAGATTGGATAGAAGATTGTCTAAATTAATTTCTACCCATACTCTTTCTTTTTCCATTTTTAGATTATATCAAAAAGGATATTTTCGTCAAATTGCAAAAAAATGAAAATTAATTATTATATAAATTATGTGGGAAAAAGAAGAAATTAAAAAAATATTTAAAAGAGTGGAGGAATATAAAGAATGGATGATTGAATTACAAAAAGAATTAACTCAAATACCAGCAATTGCTCCTGAAAACAATGGAGAAGGAGAGTATGAAAAGGCAAAATTTTTAAAAGAAACATTATTTAAATGGGGTTTAGAAATAAAAGAGTATAATGCTATTGATGAACGAGTTAAAAGTAAAGTCAGACCAAACTTGTTAACTTTTTATTCCGGTAAACAAAAAGATAGAAAAATTTGGATTATAACTCATTTAGATGTGGTTCCAGCAGGTAATGAGAATTTGTGGGAGACACCTCCTTTTATACCAGTAATTAAAAATGGGAAAATTTACGGAAGAGGAACAGAGGATAATCAACAGGAAATGGTTGCTTCTCTCTTTGCTTTAAAAGTAATAAAAGATTTAAATTTAATTCCTTCTTATTCAGTTTTTTTACTTTTTGTGAGTGATGAAGAAACGGGAAGTAATTATGGAATAAAATATATTTTAGAAAAGTTTAATCTTTTTGATAAAGAAGATATAATTATAATTCCTGATGCGGGAAGTGAAAAGGGAGATACTATTGAAATTGCCGAGAAAGGAATAATTTGGCTAAAATTTAAAATTATTGGATTCCAGATCCATGCTTCTGTTCCTCATAAAGGAGTAAATGCTCATAAAATTGGCGCCCGTTTAATTACCTATCTTTCAGAAAATTTTGAAGAAAAATTTAACAAAAAGGATGTCCTTTTTGATCCACCTTACACAACTTTTGAACCCACAAAAAAGGAAGGTAATATTATTAATATCAATACTATCCCAGGAGAAGATATTTTTTATTTTGATTGTCGTTATCTTCCTAGTTATAATTTCTCTGAAATAATTGATTATTTGAAAGAAATAATAAATCACTGGCAAGAAAGATATAAAGTAAAAATAGATCTGGAAATTGTCCATCACGAAGAAGCAGCTCCTAAAACCAAAGAAGATGCCCCTTCTGTGAAAATTTTAAAAAAAGCAATAAAGGATGTTTTAAATCAAAATCCAAAATTAATTGGTATTGGTGGTGGAACCGTGGCAGCAATTTTGCGTAGGAAAGGATTTCAACCGGTTGTTTGGGGAAAAAATTGCGGAATGGCTCATCAACCTAATGAGTATTCTTTAATTGAAAATATGGTTGATTCGGCTAAAGTATATGCTTATCTTTTTGGTTTTGACTTTAAGGATTTTTAAATTAATAATATATTATGGATTTAAGAAGTTATTTTGATTTAAAAAAAACAAGATTAGACGATATTCGTGATTATGGCGGAGAAGTGATTATTCTTTTTTTAAGAGAAGGAGTTTCCCCTATTGAGGCAGTAGAAGCTTTAAGTTGGGAAATAGCTAGATTTTTACAAAATGAAACAGGCAAAGGTTATTCTCCTTCTAAGGAACCTGGTATGGGTATCGAATGGATTGTTCGTGAACCAGGGCACGAAACTTATGGATTAAAAATTATTGGTGAAGAAAGACGCGTTATTATCAAAAGAGTAGCAATATTGGAGGATGAAACATTTATGACCAGATATGTCCGTTATCTCCACCGATTAGCAGAAAAAGAGGATTAAATAAGAAGAAGGAAGATCTCAATTAAAAACACAAAAAAGGCAAAAAATAGAAAAAGGGAAGAGATTTCGTATTCCATTTTTATTTCATCTTTTATTATTTTTAAATTATCTTTTTCTTCTAAATTTAATTTTTTTAAATTTCCCTCTTCTTTGTTTGTATTGACCGAGATTTTTTTGTTTTCAAATTGGTATATTCCAGGTTCTTTTGTTTCTGCAAATTTTATCATTCGTAGTCCTTTTTCAAAATAAGTTTCTTTAAGAAAGTTTCCAAAAGGAGTAATAACTTTTATTTGAGATACATCAAAATTTAATTTTATGGTTTCACCGATAAAGAAATTATTTTTTGTTTTTGTTTTATAATATTCAATGGTTTTAAAAATCAAAGGAGGGAATAAAATTTTTGTTGGCATATCAGTAAAATCATCTGAAAAATTGCTTGTAAAGATTAATAGGTTATTTGAAGTATCTTCTAAAAGAAAAGGGAGATTATTATTAAAGGATGCTAATATTTTTAAATTTTTCCATTTTAAATTAACCACTCGATAGAATTTTGGTTCTTTTATAACTTTTCCCTTGAGATCTTGAAAAATAAAGTGATTTTCTTCCCATTTATCAATCCTTAAGACCCCTTTTCCTTCCCAAACCTTTAAAGTTTCAAAAATTTCATTAAACTTATTTTCTTTTAAACATTTTCCTAAAATTAAAATAATCTTTCCTTCTTTTTTTAAATAATCTGATAATTGCCACTTCAAAAATTGGTCAATTTGAGAGGGGTTAACCAAAAAAAGTAAAGAATAAGAAGAAAGTAAAATTTTGTTAAATTCTTTTAAAGGTAAGTAATCTATTTGATAATTTCCCATGACTGAAAATAATTTTTTAAAATAAAGAATATCTTCTTCGTTTTCATAAGCGACTAAAATTGAAAATTTTTTCTCTTTTTCATATACAAAATAATAAGTATTATCCCCTTCCAAATTTTTCTCTTCAATTTCAACTTTACCAGTAATAACTTTTTCTCCCAATTTCTTAGGAATTTCAAAATTGAATTTTTTAATCCCCGGAGGAAGAATTAAAAAATTCTTTAAATTAAAATCTTCTCCATAAAAAGTAATCGGAATTTCTAATTCTTTTTGGGAATAATTAATTAATTTTATTTGTAAATAAATCTTCTCTTCTCTTTCTGGTAAAAAATGAAAATCCATAATTCCGCAATTTTCAAAATTTTCTTTTCCTAAATCAATAATTTTTAATAAAAAACTACTGTGGAAATCTTTTAAAAAAGAATAGGAGTATTCTTGTAAGTCAGTAATTAAATAAATTTCACCATTAAAATTTTTAAATTCTTCTAATATTTTTTGGGCATAGGAAATATCATAAGAGATTTTCAAATTTTTAATTAAGGTATCTGGAATATTAATAGGTTTTTCATTTTCTATAATTTTCTTCTTACTTGTTAGAAAAATTGTGACTCTCGAATTTGGATGAAGATTTTTAATAATTTCCTTTAAAATCTCTTTTCCTTTTTCAAAATTATTTTTATATTGCATACTATAAGAATCATCAAGAATGAGAATGATTGATTTTGCTTTTTGTGGTAAAATTTTTAGAATGGGGGATTTTTTTTTAATGAGATAAGGACGGCTCAGGTTTAAAATTAAAAGAGTAATAAAAAGTGTTCGCAGAATAAGAAATAAAACCTCTCTTAATTGGTAAAAAAAATTAAATCTCTCTTTTTTTAAAGCTACTAAAAAATACAAAGAAGAGAAATCAACTCTTTTTAAACGAAAACGAAAAAGAAAATGCAAAATTAAAGGCAGAAAAATTAAAGGTAAAAAATAAAAAGAATTTGGAACAAAAAAATTCATTTAATTCTTGCTCTTTTTTCTAAGTAATTAAAAAAGGCATACTCAAAAGGCCAATTAGTAAAAATAAAATTATAATCAATATAATGAGCTATACATTCTCTTTTATAATAAAGAAATAAATTTCTTAAACTTTCTTGATACTCTTTTTTTATTTTCCTTGGATCTAACATCATTTCTCTTTTTGTTTCCAAATCTCTAACAATTATTGGTTCATTATAATCTAAGTTTACTTCATTTGGATCAAGGATATGAAAAACCAAAACTTCGTTTTTCTTGTGTCGCAAATTTTTTAATGCTTTTAATACATTATCTTTATTATCAAAAAGATCAGAAAAAATAATTATTAATCCCCGCTTTTTAATTTTCTTTCCAATTTCTGTTAAACTTCTTAGAATATCTGTTTCACCTTCTGGTTTCGTCTTTTCGATCGTTTCTAATATTTTGGATAAATGAAATTTAGAAAATTGGGGAGGAAGATACTGATAATTATTTTTATTAAAAATTGCTATTCCTACACTATCATGTTGTTTAAATAATAGATAAGCAAAGCAGGCTGCTAAAAAAGAAGAGTATTCAAATTTACTAATCTCTTTACTTTTATAAGCCATTGAACATGAGTTATCTAAAAGTAAATAAGCGCGTAAGTTAGTTTCTTCCTCATACTCTCTAATCCAAAATTTATCAGTTTTTGCAAATATTTTCCAGTCAATTCTTTTAAGTTCGTCTCCGGGTAAATAAGGGCGATAATCAGCAAATTCAATTGCCTGTCCTTTATAGGAGCTTTTATGAAATCCCGAAAGAAAGCCTTCAACTACTAACTTAGCTTTTAAATCTAATCTTTTTATTTTATGAATTATTTCCGGTAAAAGATACTTCATTTTATTAAATAAGTTATTGTTTCAATTAAATTATCTATATCTTTTTTAGTATTGTAAAAATGAGGAGATATTCGTAAGTAATCTTCCCTTAAAGAAATTTTGAATCCCTTTTCTAAAATCTTTTGATAAAGAATTTTGCTATCTTTATCTTTTGTTCTGCTGGCGACAATACCACTTCCTTTGTTTCTTTCTAAAACTTCAAAACCTAAATCTTTTAGCTGTTTAATTAAATAATTAGTTAAAAATAAAAGATGGTTTTGAATGTTTTTAATTCCAATTTCATTAAGAAATTTTATATTCTCTTTTAAGCCAACTATTCCTAAATAATTTTTGGTTCCCTCTTCTAATTTGGAAGCACTTTTTTTAATCTTTTTTTTTTGAAAATATTTTATTAAATTCCTTCCATTCATAACCCAACCAACCAATAAGCTCTATTTTTAGATTTTTTAAAACTTCTTTTTTGACATAAAGCACTCCGATTCCTTGTGGTGGAAAAAGCCATTTGCCACCACCAAAAACAAGAAAATCAATATCGAGTTTTTTTAAATCCATTTCTAATGCTCCAATTCCTTGAATTCCGTCGATTAGCAAAAAACAATCGTAATTTCTACAAAATTCGCTTACTTCTTTCAAAGGAATTTGGTAACCAGAAAGGAAATGTACCCAATCTAAAGCAATTAGTTTAGTTCTTCTATTAAATAATTTTTTAATTTGTTTTAAAATATCACCTTGCAAGATTGAGATATATTTTTTTTCTACTTTATTAAAATTTTGATAAGGCAAAAAATTAGCAGGAAAATTATCCTTGGCAACAATTATATTATCATTTTCATTAAACTTAATAAAGTTTAAAACTGTTAAAATTCCCTCACTTGTATTTCTTTTGAAACATATCTCTTCTTTATTAGCATTTAAAAAGTTAGCAACAATCTCTCTTGTTTCTTCTGATAATTTTTCACATTCTTCCCATTCTATATTTCCTTCATAAATATACTTATTAAGCCAATCTTCTATTGCCTTTTTTGTTCGTAAAGTCATTGGTCCACTTGCTGCATTGTTAAGATAAATATATTTTTTCAAAATTGGAAACTCTTTTCGATAAAGAGAAAAATTTAACATAATAAATTATAATCAATTAATTTTTAAAAATCAAAATGACAGAAAGATAATATTTTATTCAAAATAAAAATTACTCTTGAAAATTTTATTCATCTTATTTAAAATTTTATATTATTGGGGGATCGTCTAATTGGCAGGACATCTGACTCTGGATCAGATGGTCGGGGTTCGAATCCCTGTCCCCCAGTTAAAAATTTTTTAATATCTCTTTTAATTTATTAATTTTTTCTTTCTCTCCTGTTTTTTCTAAAAAATAGATATTAGCATTTATTATATTTTTATAATAATCAATAATTAAACTTTCTCGTTCATCTAAAATCTTTTTTGGTTTTCGATAACGTAAATTTTTAAAATCATAATATTGATATTCGAAAGTGTCTTTAATTTGTAATGCTAAAAAATAAGGAATAATTTTTTTATTTACAAGAAGAGTTTTTAGATCGTAATCATTTAAATTTAAATAAACGAGATAGGCTTTATTTTTTTTATTCTCTATAAAGCTTGAAAGCAAATTTATATAAGCATTTTGGATTTCCCAAGAGTTTTTTAATTTATTATATTCAAACTGATAAAGATATTTTTCATATTCCTCTAATTTGCTTTTTACCTTATTTGTTAAATCAGGATAAACTTTTCTTAAATAATCTAAATAAAAGCTTCTTCTTAAGAGTTCTTTATCAATAATAATTACATCTCTGCGAAAGTTTTTTAAATATTGAAGATATAAAGAAGGTGAATAGAAATCCCACCAATTAGTTAGGACCAAAGAATTTTCTGGTAAAGATTTTAAAATATTATAAACAAAATCATAAACTAAATAAAAATTTCTTTTATTATTTTTTTGATAATTGGAAATTAGTAATATCAAAAAGGTTATAAAAAAAATTAATAATTTTGTAATTTTTGTGAGAAAAATTTTGATGTTGGAAAATCCGTAAGAAGAAAATATTATTAATGGAATAAAGGTAGGTAGATAATAAGGTTGGATATCAGGAATGCTATAATTTATTGAATTTAAAATACCAATGAATATTGTAGCAACTAAAATTACTGTTAATTCACGACTTTTCTTAAAAAGAAAATAAATTCCAATAATTACCAAAAGAAAATAAACATAAACCATTTCTTTAATTAAAAAATTTATTTCCTTAACGAAATTGTTAATAACTTCATTAAAAGGTAAAGAGAAAGACCAAATACGATATTGTTTACCACTGATATGCCAGAAGAGTCTTAAAAAATCTTTGGGTTTTCCCCAATTAAATATTGGTTCAGAGTTTGCTCTAATTAGTAAATAAAGATAAAGAGAAAAACCGAGAAGAAAAAAGATGATAAATAAAAAAATTTTTTTCTTTTCTTTTAAAATAAAATAAATTATCATTGGTAAAACTATTGCGAGTAACATTAAATGGTGAGTTAAAGATACTCCTAACACATAAGCGGTAAAAAGGAAAATATTTTCTTCTTCTTTTTTCAAAAATAGATAAATTAATAATATCAAAAGAAAAGTAGTTAAAGAATATACCTCTATTTCATTAACTATTGACCAAAAAAGATTGTTAAAAGAAAAAAGAGTAACATAAATAAGTGAAACAATATTATCATTGGTAATTTTTTTAATTAAAAAATATAAAAGGATTATTGTAAAAAAACCCAGTAAAAAAGAAAGAAGATTTCCTTTGAAAGCTGGTTCTAAGAAAGGTAAAAAGGAAAATATTTTGCCCAATAAAGTGAATAAAGGATAACCGGTCGGATGCAAAATGTTTAAATAGTTAATGCCAAAAATAATTTCTCCCGAATCAATCAAACCAACAGTTGGCGAAAGAGTAGAGAATAAAATAATAAAAAGGATCAGAAAATAAAGATAAACCAATTATTAGGTTAAGAAATCTTCCTTTTTACCAAAATTACAAACCATTACTTTTTCCTCAGTTTTTTTCACAAGACTACTCAAAATTTTTCCGGGACCAATTTCGTAAAAAGTTTGAAAACCGGAATCAACCGCTTTTTTCACACTTTTTTCCCACAAAACGGGAGAAATAATTTGGATTTCAAGGTTTCTTTTAATTACTTCAATATCCTCACAAACCTCGCCACTAGTATTCATTATTATTGGTATTTTAGGAGTATTAAAATTAAATTGAAGAAGATATTCTTTAAATTCCAAATAAGCCGATTCCATTAAAGGTGAGTGAAAAGCACCGGAAACGGGAAGCATTACTACTTTTGCTTTTTCCTTTGCTAGTATTTCGCAGACTTCTTTTACTGCTACAATTTCTCCAGCGATCACTATTTGATTAGGGGCATTAAAATTTGCTAATACACAAATTCCGGAAACTTTTTCGCAAGTGTCTTTTATTTTTTCTTCTGGTAAACCAATAATTGCTGCCATTATTCCTGGTCTTTCTTTCCCTGCTTTTTCCATTAATTCTCCTCTTTTTTTAACTAATTTTAATACTGTGGGAAAATCAAACACACCATTAGCATACAGCGCAGTATATTCTCCTAAACTATGGCCCATTACTAAATCAAATTTTTCATTTTTAAAAGTTTTAAAAAGTTCTAAACAAACAATCGAATGAAGAAGAATTGCTGGTTGGGTAATAGAAGTTTTTTTTAAATCTTCTTCACTACCTTCAAAAGATATTTTTTTAATATTAAATCTTAAAATTTCGCAAGCTTCGTCATAAATTTTTTTTGCTAATGAAAAATTTTCATATAGATCTTTTCCCATTCCTACATATTGAGAACCTTGCCCTGGAAACATAGCACAAATTTTTTTGGTACTCATCACATCGTTCCAAAAGGTTTTGGAGGAAAAGTTAATAATAAAATTATTAAAGCACAAATTGTCAGAAGTATATCTTTCTTTGTTAAGGAAGTAATTTCATCTTGAACCGGCGGATGTTTTAAACTAAGCAAAGAAACAATAATTGCCCAAAATAACCAGCCCAACCAATATCTGCTTAAATAAATGAGAATTCCTAAGATAATAATTATAAATAATCTAAAACGACCAAAAAGAGCATAAGCGATATGCCCCCCGTCTAACTGTCCTAAAGGAACAAGGTTTAAAGCGGTTACAAAAAATCCTAACCAACCAGCAAAAGCCATCGGATGTAAAAGAATATCACATCCTTCAGGAATATTTTTAAAAACAATTTTTGTTAATATGGAAAAAATAATCGAATTTCCTAAAGATAAACCCTGTTTTATTTCTTCTAATTTTATTATTTTAGAGAGTTTTAAACCCACATAGGTTATCGGTAAAGCAACCAAAAAGCCCACTAAAGGTCCCGCAATACCAACTCTTATTAAAGATTTCTTGGAGGGAATGATAGAACGCATTTTAATAAAAGCTCCCATTGTTCCAATTAAGGGATGAGGAACAGGTAAAAAATAAGGTAAACTTACTGAAATATTTTCCTTTTTTGCTATAAAGTAATGTCCCAATTCATGAGAACCTAAAATTGCTAAAAGAGAAAAGGAAAAAGGAATTCCTAAAAAAATGTCACTAATTTTTAAAAAGGGGTTACCACCCTGATGAAAAGAACCAACGAGTAAAGTGGTTAAAAGAGTTAAAAGAAATAAAAATAGATTTAATAAATAATTTTCCTTTTTTTCTTCTTTATAAGTTTTTTCTATCAAAGTTAGTACATGATAATTTTTCCTTTTAGAAAAAAAAGGAATATAACCATAGGATTCTAAAGCCATTTTTAAATTTCTCAGGTTAATTTCCCAGGGTTCTCTTAATTTACCAATAAAAATTCGCCCATTAATTTGATGGATTTCAAAATAATTGTTTATCATAAATAGTAAATTTTCTTTATAATAATCAAAAGCCATTTTTAAAAATTTCTGCCAAGTCTTTTTTTACTTTTTCTATTAGGATCTCTTTTTTTAATTCTTCTTTTATTGATGTTATTTTTAAACCTTTTATTCCGCAAGGGTTAATTAATCGAAAATAACTTAAATCATTATTTACATTCAAAGCAAATCCGTGAAAAGTAACATTTTTATCGATTGCCATTCCGATCGAACAAATTTTTTTATCTTTCACAAAAACTCCAATAAATTTTTCTTTCTTTTCCGCATTAATATCCAAAGACTTTAAAAATTGGATAATCAAATCTTCTATTTTATTAATAAAATTTTTTATACTCCAAAAACCATTTCTTAAATAAAAAATTAAGTAACCAACTAATTGACCATAGTTATGAATAGTTATATCACCTCCTCTTTCAATTTGATAAAATTCAATATTTAATTCTTTCAATCTATCTTTAGAAATTAAAAGGTTCTCTATTTTGCCATTTCGACCAATCGTGATAACTGGGGGGTGTTCTACCAAGATTAACAAATCATCTATTTCGTTATTTTTTCTTTTCTCAACATACAATTTTTGTAATTGATATGCTTCCATAAAATTTTTTATACCTAAATCAACAATTTCCATAGATTTAATTATAAAGATTTTTCTTGAAATTTTCAAATTTTTATTATAATTTTTAAAATGAGAAAAAAGAAGCCAATAGTTGAAATCAACGGTAAGAGATATTTAAGAATACCAATAAAAACCAGATTAATTAAGAGGGGTGACGATTTAATTCAGATAATTAAAGAAACTACCAAAGAAATTTTACAAGAAAACGATATAATTACTATTAGTGAAAGTGCAATCGCTTGTAGTCAAGGAAGAGCAATACCCATAAAAGAGATAAAAGTTTCTTTGTTAGCGAGGTTTCTTTGGCGATTTGTTAGAAAAGTTCCTTACGGAATTGGTCTTAGAAATCCTTATAGTATGGAGTGTGCTATTAGGGAATGTGGAAAGTTAAGGATATTAATAGCCGCTATTATTGGTGGAATTACTAAATTTTTTGGTAGAAAAGGTGATTTTTATCGGATCGCTGGTAAACAAGCAGCTATGATTGATGCTCCTTATACTTCAGGAATAAAAGAATATTATGAGTGTGTAATAATGGGGCCAAAAGACCCCGAAAAGATCGTTAAAAAAATAAGTTCTTCACTATCCTTTTTACCGGTGGCGATCGTTGATGTTAATGATATTGGCGGTAGTTGGGTTATTGCTTCTTCAAATAAATTAAATACTCAATTAATTGAACAGATATTAAAAGATAATCCAGCAGGCCAAAGTAATGAAATGACACCAATCGTGATTATAAGGGAATTAAAATCTTAAAAAGAAGGAAAATAATTTATTCTTTCTTTCCTTTTACTAACCAAAGATAGACTAACCAAAAAATTATAGAAAATAATAAAAATCCTAAAACAAGATAGATAAACCCTAAAAACCCAAAACCAAATCTTTTAATAAAGGAGTGGACAAAAATTTGCTCAGAAATTAAAGTAATCACCAGACCTCCAATAGCAATTCTCCACCAACATTTTCTTTTCTTGCTTCACGATCGGTAAGAATACCTTTTGGAGTAGAAAGGATAGCGATTCCTAGACCACCTTTTACTTTGGGAATATCTTTTACGCCTACATAAACTCTTCGACTTGGTTTAGAAATTCTTTTTAATCCATAAATTACTGGTTTACCCTCTTCGGTATATTTTAAAATAATATTAATCTCTTTTTTTACCCCTTCACCAATAATTTGAAAATTACTAATATAACCTTCTTCTAAAAGAATCCGTGCAATTTCCAATTTCATCTTGGAATAAGGAATTCTTACCTCTTTATGGCGAACCATTAAGGCATTTCTTATTCTTGTTAGCATATCACTAATAGGATCAGAAATCATCTTTTCCTCCTTACTTTACCAACTTGCCTTTCTTACGCCGGGAATTTCACCTTTCAAAGCCAATTCACGAAAACAGATTCGGCAAAGTCCAAATTTTCTCAAATAGCCCCGAGAACGAAAACATCTTTGGCAGCGAAATTTTACTCTTGTTTTATATTTTGGTTCTTTTTTAGTTTTTTCAATTTGACATTTTCTTGCCATTTTACTCCTTTCTAAACACCATTCCAAATTCCTCTAATAATGCTTTTGCTTCATCGTCCTTTTTGGCATTAGTAACAAAGGCAATATCCATCCCAAAAATTTTTTTTACTTTGCTTGCATCAATTTCCGGAAAAATAACTTGTTCATCAAGTCCCAAATTATAATTTCCGCGAGTATCAAAGGAAGAGGGATTAAAACCCCGAAAATCTCTAATTCTTGGTGCAGCAAAATTAATGAAACGGTCTAAAAACTCATACATCCGATAGCCTCTTAAAGTCACTTTACATCCAATCGGCATCCCCTTTCTTAATTTAAAAGCAGAAACCGATCTTTTTGCTCTTACAATCATTGGTCTTTGACCAGTTATTAAACTTAAATCCTCGCTAATAATATCTAAAATTTTTGGGTCAGAAACCGCTTCACCAGCAGCAACATTTATCACGATTTTTTCCAATTTAGGAACTTGCATTGGATTTTTATAACCAAATTTTTTCATCAAAGTAGGAATAATCCTTTTTCGATACTCCTCTAATAATCTTGGAATATATTTACTTTTTTCAGTCGATGATTTCATTGCACTTTTTACAAATTCTTACTCTTCGATTTTCAATTTTTTCTCTTTTTACTTTTGTCTTTTCGCCACATTTGGGACAAATTAAGGCTAATTTACAAACTGGTAATGGCAAAGGAATTTCAATAATTCCTCCAGGTTGTTCAACTCCGCGGGGTCTTTGGTGTTTTTTATGTAAATTTACACCTTCCACAATCGCTCTTATTAGGTTTTTCTCTCTTTCATAAAGCATTTTAATAATCTTTCCTCTTTTCCCCTTTTCTTCACCCGAGATTACTTCCACAATGTCGTTTTTTTTAAGATATGTTTTAAGTCTCATACTACTTCTGCAGCCAAAGAAATTATTTTAGTAAACATTTTATCTCTCAATTCCCGTGCCACCGGTCCAAATACCCTTGTTCCCTTTGGTTCTCCTTTTTCATCAATTAAAACACAGGCATTGTCGTCAAAACGAATATAAGAACCATCTGGTCGACGATATTCTTTTTTTGTTCGGATAATTACGGCTCTGGCTTTATCGCCTTTTTTAATTGGTGCTTGGGGTATAGCATCCTTAATGGTAACTATTACAATATCACCAATGTATCCATATTTTCTTTTGGAACCACCCAAAATTTTTATTACCATTGCTTCTTTAGCACCAGTATTATCAGCAACAACTAATCTTGTAAAATCTTGAATCATAATTTTTTCACCACTCGCCAACGTTTTAATTTTGATAAAGGTCTTGTTTCCATTAGCAATACTTTGTCACCTACTTGACATTCATTATTTGGATCGTGCGCATATAGTTTCGTTTTTTTTCTAATATATTTTTTATATTTCGGATGTAAAACCAGTCTAGTCGTTTCACAAACTACTGTTTTATCCATTTTATTGCTTTTTACAATGGCAATTACCTTTTTTCTATGCCCGCGCATTTTTTCTTCCCCATAATAAAACTTTTTCTTTATTATACCCTCTTTCTCTTAAGATGGTTAAAACTCGTGCAATCTCTTTCCTTATTATTCTTAATCTTAAAGGATTTGGTAAAGTCTCGGTTACCTTCCTAATTCTTAATTTAAAATACTCATCGCTTAATTCAAAATATTTTCTCAAAAGTTCTTCGTCAGAAAGTTCACGAAGTTCAAATGGTTTCATAAACAATCTCTTCTCTTTTTAATATTCTTGTTTTACAAGGTAATTTGGCACTTGCCAATTTAAAAGCTTTTTTTGCTACTTCCTCTGTGACCCCTTCTACTTCAAAAATTATTTTGCCGGGTTTTACTACTGCTACCCAAAAAGCCACATCACCTTTGCCTTTTCCCATTCTTGTTTCTGCTGGTTTCTTAGTTACTGGTTTATCAGGAAATATCCTTACCCATAATTTACCACTTTTTTTAAGAAAGTGAGTAATTGTCACTCTTGCTGCTTCTAATTGAGCAGCGGTAATCCAAGCTGGTTCTAATACCTGCAAGCCATATTCACCAAAATCTAATTTATTACCACTTGTTGCTTTACCTTTTCTTCTTCCCCGATGGTGTTTTCGATATTTTACTCTTTTGGGCATTAACATAATTTTCCTCCTTAAGAAATTTCTACATCTCCTTTATAAATCCATACTTTTACACCGATTGTTCCGTATACCGTAAAAGCAGTATCTGTGCCATAGTCAATATCTGCTTTAATTGTTTGTAAAGGAACTCTTCCTTCTTGAAGCCATTCGGAACGAGCAATTTCTGCTCCACCAATTCTTCCCGAAATTCTTATTTTTACTCCTTTTGCCCCCAGTCTCATTGCTTGACTTATATGTCTTTTCATTGCTCGGCGATGGGCTACTCGTTTTTCTAACTCTCGTGCCAATTGAAAGGCGACAATTTTAGCATCTAATTCCGGAACCCTTATAGTCTCCAAATCAATATCAACGTCAATTTTTCGGTTGATTAATTTTAAAATATCTTCTCTTAATTTGTCTTTGCCTTTTCCACCCCGGCCGATAATAAAAGGTGGTCGGGCAGTATATATAAAAATATTAATTCTTTCCGGAAATCTTAAAATTTCAATATCGGAAATTAAAGCATCCGCATAATTTTCTTTAATAAAATCTTTTATTTTTAAATCTTCTAAAAGATATTGCCGATAATTTCTTTCGTCAAACCAATGGGATTTCCAACTTTTGGTAATTCCTAAACGAAAACCATAAGGATGGGTCTTTTGGCCCATTATTCCTCCTTTTCTTCTTTTGTTTTTACAGTAATATAAATATGAGAAGTTCTTCTTCTAATCATCATTGCTCTTCCCATCGGTCCTGCTTGCCATCTTTTTAACATCGGACCGGGAGTCACTCGTGCTTCTTTTACGTATAAATCTTCCTCTTTTAACTTTGCTTTTCCCGATTTATAAATGGCATTGGCAATGGCTGAGCGTAAAGTTTTTAAAATTGGTATTTTATGTTTTGGTTTTGGTAAAAAATAAAGAATATTTAAAGCCTCTTTAGCATTTTTACCCCGAATTAATTCTAATATCCGATTAGCCTTTTTTACTGAAATCCTTTGATATCGACTAATTGCTCTTGCTTCCATAAATTATTCTTTCTCCTTACCTTTCTCCTTTCTTTGACCAGCATGGGCTCGAAAGGTCCTTGTAGGTGCAAACTCTCCTAAACGATGACCAACCATCCTTTCGGTAATATATACTGGAATAAATTTTATTCCGTTGTGAACAGCAATTGTATGACCAACAAATTCTGGCGGAATAAAAGAAGCCCGAGCATAGGTCTTTATTACTCTTTTTATTCCTTTTTCATTCATCTCCATTATTCTTTTATATAATTTTTGGTCAATATAAGGTCCTTTCTTAGAACTTCTTCCCATAATTATTTTCTTCTTTGAAGAATAAATTTATCAGAAGATTTTCCTTTCTTTCTTGTTTTTTTGCCTTTTGCTAATACACCCGTTTCCGAAGTAGGATGCCTTCCACCGTGAGATCGACCTTCACCGCCACCCATTGGATGATCGATAGGATTCATTGCTACTGCTCTTGTTCTTGGTCTTCTTCCCATATGTCTTTTTCTACCTGCTTTGCCAATGGTCATGTCTTTATGTTCTGGTTTAGAAACTTTTCCAATAGTTGCCATACAATCTAAATAAAATTTTCTTATCTCGCCGGATGGTAATTTAACAATTGCGTATTCTTCTTCTTTTGCTAAAATTTGACAAGAAGTTCCAGCAGCCCGAGCAATATAAGAAGGATAATTAGGATAAAGTTGTAAATTATGAATTTCCACTCCCACGGGAATAAATCTTAAAGGCATAGCATTACCAATTTTTATTGGTATCTCTTTATCCTTTGTTGAGATTATAGTGTCGCCAATTTGTAAACCATCAGGAGCAATAATATATCTGTATTCGCCATCTTGATAACAAACTAAAGCTATCCAGGCGGTCCGATTTGGATCATATTCAATAGAGACTACTTTTGCCGGTATATCATATTTATCTCTTTTGAAATCGATAATTCGATAATATCTTTTTTCACCACCACCCCGATATTTTGCTGTTATCCTACCCAAATTATTTCTTCCGGCTTTGCTTTTCTTGATTACCAATAAAGGTTTATAAGGTTCTCTTTTAGGAACCCCTTCTAATTTAACAACAGTATAAAATCTTCTTGCCGGTGTAATTGGAGGATACTTCTTAATTCCCATAATTATCTCTCCAAACCTTCAATTCTTTCACCCTTCTTTAAAGTAACAATTGCCTTTTTCCAAGAAGATGTTCTTCCTTCAAAGATTCCCATCCTTTTTGGTTTACCCCGAAAGTTTAATGTTCTCACTTTCTCTACTTTCACTTTGAATAATTCTTCTACTGCTCTTTTAATATCAATCTTGTTAGCTTCTTTTGCTACTTCAAAAATATATTGATTATATTCTCTTAATCTCAAAGCTTTTTCACTTAAAATTGGTCTTATTATTATTTTTCTTGGGTCAAACATAATTCTTTTAATTTCCCTAATCCGCTTTCCGTGAAAATAATTTTATTATTTACTAATACCTCATAAGCATTTAGACTATCTGCCGGCATTAAAGTTAAATTAGGAATATTACGAGAAGCCAATTTTATATTTCTTTCCATATCTTTTACTACTAATAAAACTTTTTCACCATTTACTTTTAAATTTTTCAGAATATTATACATCAATTTTGTCTTTGGTTCGTTTAAATTAAAATCTTCCAAAAATAATATTTCTTTATCTTGATAACGGGCAGAAAGAGCAGAAAGGAGTGCAAGTCTTTTTTTCTTTTTTGGTAAAGAATAATAATAATCTCTTGGTTTTGGACCAAATACCACACCTCCTTTTCGCCAAATTGGAGAACGAATAGAACCATGCCTTGCTCGACCAGTATGTTTTTGTGGCCACGGCTTTCTTCCACCACCACTTACCTCTCCTCTCCTTTTTGTTGAAGCAGTTCCTTGTCTTTGATTATTTAGATAGTTAGTAACAACCTCCCAGATTAATCCCTGGTTTATTTCGTAAGCAAATATTTCTTCGGGTATTTCAATTTCGCCTTTTATCTCACCGTTAATTGTGAAAATTTCTGCTTTCATACTTTATCTCTTTGCTTTTTTAACTATTACTAAACTATTGGAATAACCAGGAATGGCACCAGAGATGTAAGCCAAATTGTTTTCTTCGTCGATTTTTAAGATTTTTAAATTTTTAATTGTTACCTTCTCACAACCGTAATGGCCAGGCAAAGTCCTTCCTTTCCATGGTCTTCCCGGGTCGGTTCCACTTCCTAAGGAGCCTATTCGACGATGAGATTGAGAACCATGAGAAGCCGGTCCACCTTTCCATCCCCATCTTTTCATACCGCCAGCAAATCCTCTTCCCTTTGTCCAACCTGTCACATCTACTAAATCACCTTCTTTAAAAACATCTTTGATTTTTATTTCTGCCCCTAATTCAAACCCATCAGGATTATCTACTCTAAATTCTTTTAGATATCTCAAAACCGGTAAATTGGCCTTTTTAAAATGACCAGTCATTGGTTTATTTCCCTTTTTAACTTTTTCAAAGCCTAATTGAATAGCACAATAATTATCTTTTTCTTTTACTTTCTTTTGGACTACGTAACAAGGACCAAGTTTTACAATCGTGCACGGAATTACTCTTCCTTTCTCATCAAAAAGTTGAGTCATTTTTATCTTTTTACCTAATAATCCCATCATAAATTAGGTTATTTTAATTTCCACATCAACACCCGCCGGTACTTCTAAACGGATTAAGGCATTAATTATATCCGGTGTTGCATTATCAATTTCAATTAACCTTTTATGAATTCGCAATTCAAACTGTTCTCGTGATTTTTTATCAATAAAGGTAGAACGCAAAACCGTAAAAAGGGAACGTTTTGTCGGCAATGGTATCGGCCCAGAAACTTTTCCACCCATTTGTTTAATAACCTCAACAATCTGCTTCGTTGATTGGTCCAATATCCGATGGTCATAACTTTTTAACTTAATTCTTACTTTCTCTCCTTTTAAGTCTTCAAATTCCTTCATATTATAAAAGTTTAGTTAATAATTTTAATAAAAATTTCTGAAAAGTCAAGAAGATTTTTCTTCGTATTCACAAGCATATTTTTCATTCTCCCACAACCTAATTTTTACAATTGGATATCTCTCTTTTACTTTATAAAAAAGATATTTTGCTATATTTTCACAAGTAGGTGAAAAATCAAATATTTCATTTAAAAATTTATGGTCGGGCAAAAGAGTTTTTAAATATTTTTCAACTTCTCGAAAATCAAACCGATATCCCTTTTTACTAATATCTTCTTCTTGGATAAAGACTTCTACTAAATAGTTATGACCATGAATTTCTTCATCCTTTTCTAAATCTTTTAATCTATGGGCAGCACTAAAATAAGAACGGACAATAATATAAAAACTCATAATAATCTTAATTTTAAAAAACTAATTTAAAAACCAGATTGGAAAGTTATATAAACAATCCGATTTAAATGGCAATTATTCTCCTTATGATTTTTAATAATCTCTCTTAAAGCAAAAAGAAAACGAACCTGTTCACTAAAATTCCACGCAATACCAGTATTTAAAAACCCATATTTTTCAATCTCTCTTATTTCATCATAAAAAGAGGTAGAATATTCTAATATTAAATTAAAATCGCTTGGTAATAATTGACTTATTGATAAAAAGAAATTAACTTTATCTCGGTAATTTATTCCGCCAGAAATATTAGTATTAATAAAATCAATTGTTTTACCTAATAATAAATAAAACATCTTTTCGGGAACAGAATAGCCCCTTTTAGAAGAATCATAACTACCAAATCCTTGGGTATCAAAACCTAAGATGACATCAGGAAAGACAAAACTCTCTTCACCAATAATTTTTAAACGAATTTGAAATTCCGGTCCTCTTTTTTGGGGGAAAGTAGGTTTGCCACTTCCTAAAATACTATCACCCGAATAAGAGACACCCATATTTAGCCGATCAAAAAGTCCAATTCCAAAATTTGCCATTATTCCATTATTGCCTTGGAGTCTAAATCCAATCAGATACTCACCATGACTCAAAAAACTTGGTGAAGGATTATCGATAAAATAAGTCTGATTAAAAATAATTGATGCAAAAATAATTAATATCATAAATAAAGGTTAATAAAAAAATAGAAAATGTCAAATTAATTAAGGAGTTTCCCCTTTTCTTTTATAATCTCTTTTATTCCCTTTAATACCTCTTCTTTTAAACCTTCTTTTATTGCTTTCTCCTCCATTTCTTTAATCTTTTCTAATTTATTTTTCCTTAATAGTTTATAATATTTCTTTGCCTTGTTTAGATAATTGAAATGGAAAGTTAAGGGAACATCCTTTTCCCACAGATATTTTCTTATCAAATATTCCAACTCTAACCATTTTTTTCGATATTTTAAATAACCCTCAATCATTCTCTTTAATTTTTTATCGCTTATTAGTTTTACTTGATTTAACCTTTTTAATGCCCTTTGGTAACTTTTATAAGTAATCCTTGCTATTTTCGTTAAATGAGTTATAACTAAATTTTCTTCTTCTGCTTTTTTATTTATCTCTTTAAAATAATCCTCATCTTTTTCATCTAAAAAACCATAAAAAATCTTTTCACTAAATTTGATATATTTTTCAACTATTGAAGAATCATAACCAAAAGGAAGTAGATAACTTTTTATTTTCCATTCCAATTCTTTCGGATAATTAATAAAAGGTTTTTTCTGGAATTTTAACCCTAAACCATAACGAATCTCTTCTCTTACTAACTTCATTCTCTTTCGATCTTTTGTTTTTACCACATCTTCTACTTTCTTTTTTAATTTTAATAAATTTTCTATTTCGTATTCCGCTATTTTGCTAAAGAATTCTCCATAATGAATATTTATTGCTTTCAAATACTTTAAAATTAATAAAAGAGAGGGATTTTTAATTTCACCCCTCTCCAATCTCGCTAATTCGCTTACGCTTCTTTTACAATATTTACTAATCTCTTTTAAACTATATCCTTTTTCTCTTCGTCTTTCTCTTAATAACTTTCCTATTAATTCTCTTAACATGCTCTAATTATAATAATAAAAAGATTGATTTCAATTGGCATCCCATGCCAAAATTTTTAAATTGGAAATTTATTATAACTCTTTAAATTTCAAATAGTTATCTTAAATTTGTTGGAAAGATAGGGAACCGCTCCCTCCTATCTATTGTATTTCGCTTAACAGAGCTTTTATTATTTATCTTTATAAGTTTATTATTAATCATTTTCATAAAGATATTATTATTCATTTTCATAGGAATTTTATTTTAATTACTTATAAGAGTGTTGTTATTCCTTTTTTGAAGCAAATTATTGTTGTCTTCCAAAGGGTATTATTAATAAACCTATCACAATTTACGGATATTAATTTTTGATGTTTAGGTTTTAATTTTTAAAAACTACCGGATTTTTCCAAGGGTATATATTTTTTACAAAGAGGACATTTATCTTTTTCAAATATTGGGATCTCTTTTTTATAAAGGGTATAATATTTGAAATCTTTTATCTTTTTGGTACTTCGGTCAATTAAAACAGCGATACCAACGATTTTGCAACCGAAAGGTTTTAAGGCCTTAATCGTCTCTCTTATTGAATTACCAGTTGTTAAGACATCATCAACAATTAAAACTCGATCAGTTTTTTTAATAACAAATCCCCTTTTTATTACTTTTCTTTCATTTTCCCTTTCGGCAATTACTAATCTTTTATTTAGTTGGCGAGCAAGTTCATAAGCAATTATTGCTCCACCAGTCATTGGTCCACAAACAATATCAATTCTTTTTCTTTTGAAATTTTTCTTAATTAAAGAACAAAACTTTTTTAATAAATTTGGATGTTCAATAATCCGAAATTTTTCAAAATAATATTGGGAATGGAGACCAGAAGATAATAAAAAATGACCTTCTTTTAGGACTTGATATCTTAATAAAAGTTTTTCAATCTTCTCTTTTTTCATATACTTGTTTTATCTCCTCTTTAATTTTTAATATTAATTCTATAGGGTCTTCGGCTTTTAATATTGGTCGACCAATAACAATGTAATCGGCGCCGGCTTCGGCTGCCTCTTTTGGTGTCATTATCCTTTCTTGGTCATCTTTTGGTATTTCTATTTCCGGTAATCTAATTCCGGGTGAGACAACTAAGAAATCTTTGCCACATTCTTCTTTTATTCTTTTTATATCTTTGGGCGAAGCGACCACACCATCTAAATTAGCCCTTTTAGCAATTAAAGCCAATTTTATCACTACCTCTTGAAAATTTTCTTCTCTTATATTTAGAGTCTCTGACAAACTATTTTCTTTAAAACTTGTCAATAAAGTAACACCGATAATTTTTGGTCTCTCTTTTATTCTTTTTTTCTCACAATAATTAAAAACAAACTCACTTGCCCTTTTTAACATTTCATAGCCACCAAGGATATGCAAGTTAAACATATCAACCTGCCATTTCAAACAATTTTCACAAGTCTTTTCAATAATGGAGGGGATATCAAAGAATTTCAAATCTAAAAAGACTTTCTCATTATATTTTTTAATCATTTTTAAAACATTAGGACCAACCTTTGTGAAAAGGTATACTCCCACTTTAAACATATCAGGCCAACCTTTCAAACGATTTACAATCTTTCTGGCCTTTTGGAGTGAATCAACATCTAAGGCAACAATTATTTTGGTCATATTTCAATCTCAATTTTTCCTATTATTTTTTTGATATTCTTTATTCTCCTTTCTTTCCCCCATTCTTTTAAATCCTTGATAATTTTTGCTACTATAAAAGGATTTACCAGATTTAAAGTTCCAATCTCAACAAGCATCGCTCCGCAGAATAGATATTCTAAAACATCTTTATAATCTCTAATTCCGCCACAACCAATTACTGGTATTTTAATAATTTTTCTAATTTTTGCAACAAGATAAAGGGAATAGTATTTTAAAAAAGGACCGGAGATTCCGCCACTTATTCCGCCTAAAAAGGGTTTTTCTCTTTCAATATTAATAACTAAGCCGGGAATAGTATTAGTAATTGTTATAAAATCAGCACCGTTATTTTCTGTTATTTTAGCAATTTCTATGGGATTACAAAATACTGATGGTATTTTAGCAATGATTGGTTTTTTAGTTATCTTTTTTGCTTCTTTAAGGATTTTTTCAACTATTAGTGGATTTTGTCCTAAATTAATTCCTCCTTCTTTTACATTGGGACAAGAAAGATTTATTTCATAAGCAGAAATTATTTCATCCTCCAGAGTTTTTATTAAATCTATTATCTCTTTAACAGAATTTCCACCGATACTTACAATAAGATTGGTATTTAAATTTTTAAGATTTGGTAAAATTTTATTTTTGAAATATTTAACTCCGGGATTTTCTAAGCCGATAGAGTTAATAATACCGCCTTCAAATTCATAAATTCTTGGCGGCGGATTACCGATCATTGGTTTAAAAGTGATTGTTTTAGTTATAATTCCGCCGGTTAAATTTATTACTTCTTTAAATTTTAATCCAAATCCATAAGTACCACTTGCTAATAACACAGGATTTTTAAAATTTATACCTTTAATTTTTTGGTTTAAATTCATAATAAAATTTCATTTAATAATAAACAAGGACCATTCTCACATAAATGTAGATAGGTTTTATCATTTTTTGGTACAGCACAGGATGAGCATAATCCAACACCACAGCCCATCCTTTCTTCTAAGAAGCCATAAATTTTTATTTTTTTATTAAAAATTAATTTTATCTTTTTTAACATCTCTTTTGGACCAGCAGAATAAATAACTTTAAATTTCTTTTCTTTTGTTATCGGCGAAATTCCATCAGTAACTTTTCCTTTTTTTCCATAACTTCCGTCTTCGGTGTAAAAAATTAATTCTTTAAAATTTAGTTTTTCAAGATTTTCTTTTAATATTAATTCTTTGCTATTTTTAGCACCGAAAAGAGCGAATAGATTTTTTTTGTTTTCTAAAAGAGTTTTGGAAAGTAAATAAAGGGGAGCAATTCCTAAACCACCACCCAAAATTAAAATATCCTTTTCCTCTGGTATTTCAATAGGTTTTCCTAAGGGTCCTAAGATATCAATCTCGTCGGTTTTGTTTAATCTACTTAATAAAGAGGTTCCTTTACCAACAATTCGAAAGATAAAAAATATTTCATTATTTTTTACATCGGCGATAGAGAAAGGTCGGCGTAAAATTAAACTATTACTTTCATCAATCTTAATATGAATAAATTGACCGGCTTTACTATTTTTACCAATATTTTCCGTTATTATCCAGAAACCAATAATTTTATCCGTGAAATTGATTTTTTCTTTAATTTTTGTTTTTTCCCAAAATATTTTATTCATATTTTAATATCTCTCTTGCTTTTTTTGCGTATTCACTTTCTGGTGCTTCCTTAATAATCTCTTGAAAAAGTTTTTCACCTTCCTTTTTATCAATCTCAGTATAATAAAGATAGGCAGAGGCAAATTTGGCTTTTAAAGTGTATTTACTATTAGGATAATTTTTATAAATTTTTTCATATTCCTTTAAAGCGGCAGAATAATTGTTTAAAGAAAGCAAATAAATTTCGGCTAATTTAAAATGGTAAAAGGCGGGCTCTAAAGTATCTTCTTTTGTTGGATTTAATAATTTATTTATTAAACTCTTTTTCCAACTTATTATTGAAGCCAATTCCGAATTAGGATTTTTTTGATAAGAAGAGTCATAATAGACCAAGGCGCTATCAAATATTCCTTTTTCTTCCCAACGTTCACCAATCAAGTAATAAGCCTTTTGGGCCTCACTACCTTTAACTTTGGTAAGATTAGCAAAACCTTTTTTATCCTCTTTCTGCCATAAATAAATTTTACCAATATTTAAATAAAGCAAATTATTCAAATCAGGATATTTATCTAAATATTTCTCTAATCTTTTAAGATAAATTTTTAAAGTATCTTGATTTTCAGTATTATTTAAACAGTCAACAATTTTTATTAAAATATTAATTTTTTCTTTTTCATCTTTTTCAATTTTGAATAATTCATTATAAAAATTTTTTGCCTCTTCTATTTTTCCCATTTCTTTTTTTGTTTCAGCAATTTTCAATAATCCTTCTTTTCTTAAAGGATGTTTCTTAAAGGTATTAACAAAGGCAAGCATTGAATCTAAAAATACTTGATAATCCTTTTGAAAATAATAAACTAAAGCCATTTGGTATTTTGCTAAGGGTAAATATTTTTTAGAAAGAGAAGTAAGATTTTTTAAGATTTCTATTGCTTTTTGATATTCTTTTAATTCTAAATAGGTGAGGGCTTGGTAATAGAGGGCGTCAACTTTCTTTTTATGATTGGGAAAATAGGATAAAAAAAAGTCAAATTGCTCAAGGGCTTTTTTATATTCTTTAAGATAATAATTACTAACCGCAATAATAAAAAGAGCATCGCCCTCCCATTTAGAATTAGGATATTTAACTAATAGTAAATTGCTTTTTTCTTTTGCCTTATTAAATTTTGTTTGTGCTTCATTAATATTTTTTGTTTTCAATCCTTCTTGAAAATATTTATTAGCATTATAGAAGAGATTAAAATAACTACAATTAATTAAAAAAAGGATTGTTGGTATTAATATTTTTTTTATTTTCAATTTCAAATTACTATTTCAGGAAAGAAAAACTTTATCTCTCTTTCTACATTTTCTTCTGGGTTAGCAGCATGAACAACATTTTCTTGAATGGAACTACCAAACTCTTTACGAATAGTTCCTTTCGCTGCTTTTGTGGGGTCGGTTGCTCCTACTAATTCCCTTAATCTTCTTTGGCAGTTTTCGCCTTCTAAAAGAATAACCACAATTGGTCCGCTCGCCATAAATTCACAAAGGGAGGAATAGAAATCCTTTCCTTCATGGATTTTATAAAACTCTTTAGCCTCTTCAATACTTAATTTTAAAAATTTAATATTTAAAATATTAAACCCCTCTTTTTCTATTCGTGAAATTATTTTGCCAATCAATTTTTTCTTTACACCATCCGGTTTAATAATTAACAATGTTTTTTCAAGCATTTTAACTTCCCCATCTTCTTATTCTCTTTTTCCAGAATTCTTCAAAAAAAATATTAAATTTAAAAGTGAAAAGAAACTCAGATAAATTCTTTTTTTTATGATAGTTAATTAATAATTCGGGATAAAAATTGCCATAATTTTTAATAACAATTTCGGAAAGTAAGCCAAAGTGGATTCCTTTTATTTCTTTTAAGGAAAAACCAATATCTATTGTGTTGATTTTCTTTAAGAAAGGAAAATTAAAGGAAAGAGATAAAGTATTTTTCAAAGGAAAAATTGAACTATCTTCCTGATAAAAGTAGTTAGAAGTGAATTGGAGATTATTTTTTAAATAAAGAGTAAAGGAAATGTTAAAATCGGGTTTTAAGAAATACCTTTTGGAATTCTTTCTTTTCTTGATTTCTTTTAAAAAACCTGTTTGAAAACCGAAAGAAAATCTTTCCAATTTTAAAAGGAAACCTGATTTGAAATTTCTACCAGTATACTCATAAGAAATTGTTTCGCAAGCAAAAGGAATTTTATTTTTCTCAACAGTAAAGATTTCTAAATTATTTCCTAAATTATAATTTCCTTCACCGAAGAATAGAAAATTATTAAAAGTTTTAGTAAGAATAACACCCAAATTATAAATTCCGCCTTTGGAAGTAATATGCCAGAAATACCCTTCTTTTTTAAAATTTTCTGGTTGATAATATATGTCATATTCTTGATTTAGATACTCATCTATTTTTAAACCGATTTGATAAGTTTTTAAAAAAGGAATAAAAAAATAGAATTCTTCTGGTTGGAAATTAAAGACCATTCTTTTTTCTTTATTTTCAATTCCTAAGGAGAAATAATTGCCTAAGGAGAAAAATACCTTGGTTTTGGGAGTAAAAAATAGGTTTTCTTTTTTAAATAAGAATTTATCTTTTTCCTGACCTAAAAAATTTGGATTAAAAAATGATTGAGTTAAAAGAAAAAAAACAATTAAATTCATAATCTCTCTTTCGGTTTTAAAAAATAAAAAATCTCGATTTTCGGGATTTTATCGTTTTGATTTTTAATTAAAAGAAATCGGGGATAAGAGATAAAAGGATAAAGGGAAATAAACAATCCAAAATTAGAATCGGGTTTATCACGCCAAAAATTGATTAAATTTTTAAGATCAATTTTTATTAGCGAATCCTTTTTTAAAAAGATAGTTCTTTTAAAAATTTCGTAAGGAGTATTTTCTCTATTTATTGAATAATCCTTAGTAAGTTTTAAAATAGCAATCTCATTTGTATCTAAAGGGAAATAGGAACTATCAATTTCTGGGTATAAAATTAAATCAGCGGTAATGATTGTTGCCTCTTGTGGCAGATTTTTTAAATCAAATTTTAAATAACTAAAAAAAGGATAACCGCTACCGATAATAAGATAATTTTCTGGAATTTCAAAAAGGGTATCGACAATATAAGCATTTGCTATTGGATAAAAAATTGTGTCTTTACCATTTTTCTTTAAATAAATTTTTGGCGGTTTCATTTCAGTGCGACTATAGAAAGAAATAAATTTTTCACTCTTTTTTTGGGGAATTAGAATTAAACCATAGTTAATTTTAAAAAGGGTATCAAAATATTGGGGATTTAGTTCTATTATAGTTGAATCTTCTTTGGTTTCACCTTCTCCCAATAAAAGTTCGTAATAATCGCCACCATAATTAATCCAACGAAGACTAGAATTAGCCAATTTCCAAGTTACTTCCTTTTCCTTCCATTCCAAAATTAGGGGATAAACTTTAAAGTTAACTGGAGAAAAACATTTAGAATAAAAAATGAGTCTAACTTTTTCACTATTTTTAAAGGAAGTATCTAATGGAAAATTTATTAAGATTCGGCACTCATAAAAATCATTTTTTCCTAAAAATAATCCTTCGCCACCGCCACACGGATAAAACTTACCGAGTTTCTCCCACTGGTCAGCCTTAAGAAAAACTAAAGTATCTTGACCAACCCTTTCTTTTATTCCTCCTTTACCAACCTCATTAATATTGCAAGTAAAGAAAGTTAGAAGAAAAAAAAATAAAAAATCTTTAATCCTCATTTTTTATATTAAAATAAAAAGGCAGGTTATTTTTTAAAAATTGGATTAGATTACTCTGGGCAAAAAAGGCAGCGGTTTGAATAGCATTTTTAATTGCCCTTTCATTACTTCTACCATGGGCAACAACTATTGTGCCGTTTATTCCTAATAAAATTCCTCCACCCTGTTCTTCATAATTTAATTTTTCAATAAATTCTTCTAATACTGGTTTAGAAAACCATCTTCTCATTCGGTATTTTGTCTCCGAAGAAAAATAATCTTTTAATGCTTGATTTAATGTTTCTACGATTCCTTCACCAAATTTTAAAATAATGTTACCAACAAATCCGTCACAAACAATAACATCCACAATTCCTTTAAATATTTCACAACCTTCGACATTACCAAGAAAATTGAGGGGTGAGTTTTTTAATAAATTATAACTTTGTTGATACAATTCAGTTCCTTTATTTTCCTCCTTACCAATGTTTAATAAACCGACAGTGGGATTTGCCTTTTTAAATAACAATTCATAGGTTAAAGAACCTAAAGTAGCAAATTGCTGAAGATTGATTGGTTTAACAGTTGGATTTGCACCGGCATCAATTAAAAGGGAAAATCCTGTTTTAGTTGGTAAGAGAACACCAATTGCTGGTCGAAGAATTCCGGGTAGAGTTCCCAAAATTTTTAAAGCAACTACTAACAATATTCCAGTATCGCCAGCGCTTACTACTGCCGAGACTTTATTTTCTTTTATCAAAGAAATGGCATTAACAATTGAGTTATTTACTTTCTTTTTTAAAAATTCTGCCGGGGAATTGAATGGGAAATTACTAATTTCACAATCCCCAAAATCAATCCGTTCAGAAAATTTTTGTTTTAAAGAAGAAATAGGAAACAATTCTTTTTTCCCAATTAGAATAACACTTATTTCTGGATTTTCTTCTAACGCCCTTTCAACTCCTAAAATTTCTGGTTGGGGAGCCTTATCGCTTCCTAAACCATCAACCGCAATTTTTATCATTCTTTTTCTTTTTTACTTACGACAATCACCTCTTTTCCTTTATAAAAGCCGCAATGGGGACAGACAGTATGGGATAATTTTGGCTGATGACAGTGAGGACATTCTGTCCATTGGGGAACCGTTAATTTCCAATGAGTTCTCCTTTTTCTTCCTCTTGATTTAGAATGTCTTCTTTTCGGAACTGGCATATTATCTCCTTTTTTAAGAAAAATATTATAATTAGAAATCTAAAAATGTCAATTTATATTAATCAAAAATTTTTGACAATCAGAGAATTTTTTTTATAATATTTTGATAAATGAAGATTAGAGAATTAAATATTTTTGGGTTTAAATCTTTTTTAGAAAAAACGCGCATTTTTTTTTCTCAAGGGATTACGGCTATCTTAGGACCAAATGGCTGTGGAAAAACAAATATTTTTGATGCCTTTCGTTGGGTATTAGGCGAACAGGCACTTTCCTCGCTTCGTTGCAATAAAATTGAAGAATTGATTTTTGGTGGAACCAAAGAAATTCCTCCTTTGAATTATTGTGAAGTGAAATTAATTATTGAAAATGATGGCGAGTGGCCTGAATATAGTAATGAAATTGAAATAAAAAGGTGTTATTATCGTTCCGGAGAAAGTGAATATTTTATTAATCGCCAACCTTGTCGTTTAAAAGATATTGAAGATTTATTTAGTAGAATCGGTTCTTATGTTTATTCAATGTTTGATATTACTCAGATGCGTAGAGTTATTCAAGGAGAAATTAAAGAATTATTTTTTGAAGCAGCCAATTTAAAGGAATATTTTGAAAATCGAAAAGAAATAGAAAGGAAATTAATAAATTTAAACCAAGAATTAGACAATTTGCAAATAATTATTAAAGAAAAACAACGGATTGTTCGCAATCTTCAGAAACAGGTAAAAAGATATAATGAATATCTTCAGTTGAAAGAAAGAGAGAGAGAGTATCAAAGAAAGTTGTTGATTAAAGAAATTAGGAATTTAGAGGAAAAAAGGGAGAGATTGAAAAAAGAAGTTTCTGATTATTCTGAAGAGATATTAAAAAAAGAAAAGGAGATAGTTTTTTTAGGTGAAGAGATTAAAAGAAATCAAAAAGAAATAGCGGAATTTAAAAATAAACAAGAAATAATCTATTCTACTTATCAGGAATTATTAAAAAAAATGAATTCTTTAGAAAGAGAAAAAATTATTTATGAAGAAAGAAATAGTTTTTTGTTAAAAGAACTGACCGAAAGAAAAAAACGTAAAGAGGGTTTACTTTCTTATCTTCAAAAATTGACTGAAGAAATTAATTTATTAAAGGAAGATTTGGTTAAAATTAATTTAGAAAAAGAGACTTTAGAAACTAAAATTAAAGAAGGACAAAAAGAAGTTAGTGAGAAAGAAATAATAATCAATGAGCTAGAAAAGAAAATTAAAAATCTTTGGGAAACTTTGAAAAATAATTTTGAAAAAAATAAAGAAGAAGAGAATTTTTTAATCAAAATAAATCAAGAAGTAAATAAAATTAGTGAGGAGATAAAAGAGAAGAAGATAAGAAAAGAGGGAATTGAAAAAGAACTTAAGGAAATAGAAGAAAAAATAACAAAAAAGGAACAACTTGTTCTTCAATTAAAGGAAAAGTATTTTTCTTTGGTCAAGAAAGAAAAAGAAGAAAAATTGAAATTAGTAAAAGACCAGTTAGGTGAAAATTTTTTAGGAATAGTAAAAGATTTTTTAGAAATTGAACCTGGTTACGAAAATTTAATTGGTCAATTATTAAAAGAATATTTAAATTTTTACGTAATAAAGGATTTATCTTTTTTATTTTCTAACAATTATCTTTCTTTCCTTGCTTATATTAATGATGGTTTTATTTTATTATCTTCTTCTATTGATTATAAAAAATTGTCAGATTCGGAAAAGAAGGCACCTTTGCCACTAGAGAAGATTATAAAATTTAAAGAAAATTGTCCACCTTTTATTAAAGAAAGAATTAGGGATTGTTATTTAGTAGATAATTTAAGGGAAGCCTATTATTTTTATTTAAAAAATCCTTGCTTCACTTATATTACAAAAGAGGGCGAAGTTCTATCAAAGGAGGGAGTTGTTAATTTACAAAAGATTAAAGGTTGGGAATTTCCTTCTCCGGAATTGTTAAAAATTTATGCTGAAATTTATTATTTAAATAACCTATCAGAAATTTCCAGCCAAAAGCAAAAAATAATTTTCCAAATTGAAAAGGAGATAAGAGAAAAAATAGCGGAATTAAATTCTTTTTTAAATGAAAAGAAAGAGATTGAAGAGAAAATTGATAAACTACGAGAAAAAGAAATTTTTCTGCGCGAACAACTTAAAAAGGAAGAAGAAAATCTAAACAATTGGCGGCAGGAAGTTAAATCTAAAAATGAAGAATTACAAATTCTTATTAATAAACTTTTCGGATTAAAGGAAAATTATTATCAAAAGGAACAGAAAATATATGAGAAAGAAGTGGAAAAAGAAAAAATTAGAAAAGAATTAGAAATTATAACTGAGAAGATAGAAGAAGCAAATAAAGAATTTTTAGAAAAGGAAAAGAGAAAAAATGAATTATTAGAAAGGATTAAAAATTTAAAAGAGGAAATTGAAATTATTGAAAAGCAACTATCGGAAAAAACGGTTAGTCTTATCTTTGACGAAATTCAAGAAAAAGAGAAGAAGATTAAGAAATACCAAGAGGAGATTTTATTAATAAAAGATAAAATTACTAACAATCAAATTGAACTGGCCAGTTTGGAGAAGGAGTTAGAAATAAAGATGAATAATTTAGGAGAAGAATTTAAAAATGAATTTTCTTATCACGCAATTGATTCTTCAAGTTCTATTGATTATGAAAAAGAATTAGAAATGGTTAGAAAAAAAATTTTGGAAATTGGGAATATCAATTATTTGGCTGCGGAAGATTATAATTATGAAAAAAAGGAATTATTAAAACTTTTAGAACAAAAAAAAGATATTTTGCAGGGAATAAATAATTTAAAAAAATCTGCTGAAGAATTGGAAAAGAGAGCAAAAGAGATTTTTTATAACATTTTTCAAAAAGTAAAAGAAGAATTTAAGAAAACCTTTGTGGAGATTTTTACTGAGGGAGAAGCAGATATTATAATTACTCAACCGGAAAATCCTTTTGAATCACAAATTGTCATTACTGCTAAACCAAAAGGAAAGAATCCTAAACGATTGGAACATCTTTCGGACGGCGAAAAAGCATTGTTGGCACTTGCTTTACTTTTTTCTTTTTATCGGATAAAAAAAACTCCCTTTTTATTTTTAGATGAAGTGGATGCTCCTTTAGATGATATAAATATCAAAAGATTTATTAAATTTCTGAAAGAACTTGCTCAAGAAACTCAAATAATAATTATTACTCATAACCGGTTAACTTTAGAAAATGCTGATGTTCTTTTAGGAGTAACTAATTCCCAGCCAGGTGTTTCGAAAGTATTCACAATAAAGGTTAATTAAAATGATGAATATTTTTGAAAAATTGAAAGGTGCCTTAAAAAAAACGAGGGAAAAATTTAGAGGAATATTTTTTTCTGATAATTTAGAGGAATTAGAAGAAATTTTATTATCTGCTGATATCGGAACGCAGTTAACCCAAAAGTTAATTGAGGAATGTAAAAAATTTAGTGGTGATAAGAAAGAATTTTTAAAAGAAAAATTAATTAATATTTTATCAATACCTTATAAAGAAAGATTTTTTTCTTCTCCCAAAGTTATCTTAGTAGTCGGTGTAAATGGAAGTGGCAAAACTACCACTGTTGGTAAACTTGCTTATTATTATAAAATTAATCATAACGATGTGATTATTGCTTCGGCTGATACTTATCGGGATGCAGCAACTGAACAATTAAAAATTTGGGCAGAAAAAATAAATACAGAAATTGTACTATCTCAAAAAGGACAAGATTCTGCAGCAGTAGTTTTTGATGCGATTCAGTCAGCACAAAAAAGGAAAAAAGATATCCTTCTCATTGATACTGCTGGTAGATTGCATACTCGTAAGGAATTAATTGAAGAACTTAAAAAAATTATTAGGGTGATAAATAAAATAAAGAAAAGTAAACCGGAAGAAATATTTTTAATAATTGATGCGACAGTTGGACAAAATGGAATCGAACAAGCAAAAGTTTTTAAAGATGAGATAGATATTACTGGCATTATTATTACCAAATTAGATGGAACTGCAAAAGGAGGTATTCTAATTCCCATTGCTTACGAATTTAAATTACCGATTTGTTATATTGGTTGTGGTGAAAATATTGATGATTTAATTCCTTTTTCACCAGAAGATTTTGTAAAAGCAATTTTTGAAGATTAATTATTGAAAATTAACGATAAATTTTTTACAATAATTAAAAAGGAGGGGAAAGATGATTCTAGCGAGCGAAGTAAAAGAGGGCATGGTTTTGAAAATGGAAGATGGATTTTATAAAGTTATTACCTGCGAATATAAAGCCGGAACAGCAAAATTTGGTAGTTTAGTCCATTTGAAATTAAAAAATCTTCAAACTGGCTCCTTTACTGAAAGGCGATTCAGTCCGGATGAAAAATTACAGGATATTCATCTTGATGTTGTTGAAATGGAATATCTCTATAGGGATGACGAAAATTTTTATTTTATGCATCCTGAAAGTTACGAGCAATTTTCTTTGTCTAAAAAAATTATCGGTGATTTTGCTATTTTCTTAAAAGAGGGGTTTAAAATCAAAGTAGAATTTTATGAAGGAAAGCCAATTGATTTTATTATGCCCAAAACCGTTGATTTAAAAGTGATAGAAACTGGAGCAGGAGTTAAAAGTGAAACAGATGCTGCTTACAAAACTGCTAAGTTAGAAAACGGACTGGAAATTATGGTTCCCCAATTTATCAAAATAAATGATATTGTGAGAGTTAGTACCGAAACCAAAAAATATATCGAAAGAGTAAAATAAATTTACTTAGCAGTGTATAAGATTGTTAAAACAATCGGAAATAGCGAAGAAATGATTTGTAAATAATCTTCCCAAAATTTCAAAGGTATTCGAGGAACATAAATAATATCTCCGGGCATAAGTTCAAAATTTTTAAAGGGTGTAATTTTTTTCCCTTTTCTTATTATATAAACTTTTTTACTATCAGCATATTTAGTATATCCTCCAGCCATCGCAATATATTGAGAAATTGTTAAATTATTTTGAAATTTTATTGCTTGAGGATTAACTACTTCACCATTTACATAAATATTATCTTCGATTTCGGGAATATAAATTATGTCGCCATTTTTTAATTCTAAATTATAGGAAAGGTCGTTTTCTAATAACAATTTTCTTAAATTAATAGGAATTTTAATTGAGGAGGCATTGGGAATTTCTCTTTCTATATAAGCGTTATCTAAATCAGCCCAAGGAGTAACTCCTCCAGCCCTCTTTAATACATCCTTTATTCTTTCGTTATCTCTTATTTCATACCTTCCCTCACTCGTCCGCTCTCTTTCCACCGTGGTTACTGAGGCACGTAGCCGATATTCTCCTCTTCCAAAAATGGCTCCTTTAATTTGAATACTATTAGTGATTGGTGGTACATAAATTTTGTCTCCTGATTGAACAAAAGGGTTGGCAGTTATATCTCCTTCGTTTTCAAATTTTTCAATATCTACTCCCAAAGTTTCTTTTTCTCTTATTAGTTTTATATTTATTTTTGAACCATTAGGAGTGATTCCACCGGCTTTGGCAATTATTTGTGAAACTCTTTCTACGGGCATCGCATAATAAGTTCCTGGATAATAGACTTCACCCATCACCAAAACAACTCCCGAACGAAGTCCAATAAGAGTAAGTTTTACAGAAATATCTTTATAATATTTTAAAAATACCTTAGTCAAAGAATCCTGAGCTTCTTTTATTGTTAAGCCACTAATTCTGATTACATCAACTGTCTCTAGTTTTTCTAAAAGATTGGATTTAATCATTATTTGGATTTTTCCCTCATAAGTAACCCAACTGCTATAGGAATAATTCACTTTGCCTTTTATTGTTATCAATAGATTATCGCCAGGCATTAAAATATACTCTTCAGAAATTATCGGTGCTTCCACACCAATAAGTTCACTACCTCTTAAGGAAGGAGTGGTGGGTAGATTTGTTGGTTGTGCTTGAATTTGGGAAGGAGTAAAAGAAGGAGAAATAATTTGTTGGGTAATAATTAAGTAAAGAATAAACCAACTCATTAAACAATTTTATTTAATTTTTTTATAAAATCAATGTTGACATTTAATTAAAATATATTTATAATCAATAAATGAAAAAAAACTTGTTTATAGGTATCATTCTTTTCTTTTTTGATTTTTTAAGTTTATCTTTTTGTTATTTTTTAGGCTACATCCTCAGAGCAGTTGTTTTTCCTAAAATTTTTCCCCAACTTCCTTTTCCTTTATCTTTTGATGTTTTTTCTCATCGTTTTTATTTTTTATTTATTTATCTTTTAATATTTTTCTTTAACGAGTTGTACAGTAAGAGATTTAGTTTTGCTGATGAACTTCAAAAATTATGGAAAGGACTTTTATTAGGGACAATAATTATTATCTTTGTTGCCTATCTTGTTCAAATCTATAGTTTTTCCCGAATTGTTATCTTATTGGCTTTTATTTTCTCTTTAATTTTACTTCCTCTTACTCGTTGGTTAATTAAATTAGTTTTAATAAAAATTGGTTTATTTATAAAAAAAATAAAAATTCTTGGTGAAAAAGAGTTAATTGATGAATTAAAAGAAGAAATTATTCGTCAGCAGTACTTAGGTTATCAATTAACTGAGAAGGAGGAAGAGTTTGATATTTTAATAGTTACTGATAAATATTTTAAAGAAAAATTGGCATTACCTTCTTCAGAAATTTTTGTAGTTGCTGATTTAAATCTTTTAGAGACTCAAAACGTGGAGATTGAGAAAATAGGTCGTTATCTGTTGTTAAAGCCAAAATATAATCTTCTCAAACCTTTTAACCTTTTTCTTAAAACGACGATAGAGTATTTTTTATCTTTAATTATTTTTATAATTTCTTTGCCTTTATTTTTGTTATTTTCTCTTTTAATAAAATTAACTTCACCTGGTCCAGTTTTTTATAAACAAAAAAGAATTGGATTGGGAGGTAAGGTTTTTACTATTTATAAATTTCGTACTATGAAGATGGAAGCCCAGAAATATCAAGAAATTTTTAAAGAAAAATATTTTAATGAGTGGCAAAAAAAATTAAAAATTCCCAAAAGCGAATATTTAGTTACTTCTTTTGGTAAATTTTTAAGGAGGTTTAGTTTGGATGAGTTGCCTCAATTAATAAACATATTAAAAGGAGAGATGGCATTAGTTGGTCCTCGACCTTATCTTTTGGAAGAAAAAGAGTTGATAGGAAATTACTTACCAATTATATCAAAGGTAAAACCAGGATTAACTGGATTATGGCAGATTTCTGGTAGAGGTAATTTAACTTTAAAAGAAAGATTAGTGCTTGATGAATATTATGTAAAAAATTGGTCTCTTTGGCTTGATTTCTCAATTTTATTATTGACCTTTAAGGCAATACTAATATACGAAAATCCTTATTAATGAGAATCAATTTTCGAATGATTTCTTTTTTGCTTTTTCTTTCTTTTTTCTTCATAACCTTTCTTATTATTAAAAAGAGTAAAAAATCAATCTTTTATTTAGTAGAGAAAAATTTAATAATTGACAGTGTTAATAAAATAATAATATTTCCTGGAGAGATAAATAAAAAAGAAGGGGTGGTTCAATTTCTAATAAATTTAAGAGGTTATGAATGGTTAAATGAAAAAGCAAGTATCTTAAGTAATGTTTCACTCGTTAGTTTACAGAGGGCTTTGGCTTTTTTAGATTGGGCTTTATGGGAAAGTTTATATATTCATAAAAAATTAAAAAGAAAAATTTCTGTATTAATAATCGCCGACGAAAGAGAAATCCCGGTTGAAAGTTTAATTTTAGCAAAGGAAAACCAACTTTTCATTTTAAATTTAATTTTTCTCGGCGACCCTTATTGGGATAATTTTATTTTAAAAGAAAGTTCCGTTAACTGTGAAAAATGTCCTCTTTTAGAAGAGGAGATAAGGTTTATTAATAAAATTTTTCCTCAAAGATATTTGCTTAATACCAAATCTTTTCCTATCGATAAAAAAGTTAAAATTAAATTAGTTCTTCCGGGCGATAGATAATAAAAATAATTAGTGAAAAAAAACTAACAAAGATTCCAATAAAAGATAAAATTTTTGTTCTTGGTAAAAAATAAGTTAACTGACCAATAATAAAAGCAAAAATACCGAAAAATAAATGTAGAAACCATTCTTTTAAAGAAAAAATTTTCCCTCGCAATTCCTCTGGCACACATTCTTGTAAAATAGTATCTTGAATTACAAAAATTGGTGAGAGTAAAAAACCGCACAAGAAAATCAAAAAAATTACTAATGGTATAATTTTAGTAAAAGATAAAATTACTGTTAAAATCCCGAAAAGGAAAAAACTCACAATTAATATTAATTTTCTTTTAAATTTATACCCCCAAATTCCGTAAGTTAAGGAACTTAGAATTAAGCCTATTGATCCAATAGTGCCTAGAAGACCGACACCAGAGGTTCCTAATTTAAGGCCTTCTGATTCTTGAATAATTGGTACATAAAGTACAAGTGCGCCTGCTCCTAAAATTACAAATAAAAAAATTGATATCATTACTATTTGGACTTTCTGATTTTTAAGAATAAACTTTGAAGTATCCCTTAAATCATTGCCCATTAATCTTAAATTAAATAAAATTAAATTTAAAAAATTTTTCGATTTCTGAAAATTTATATTTTCTATATAAATTTTTTTTATTTTTATTTTAGTAAAAAGATAAAGCAAAGACAAAACAGAAATCCAATAAGTAAAAGAATCAATATAGAAACCCGCTGCCCAACTATTGGAGATACCAATTTTTTTCCAAATTTGCCAATCCACAATAAATCCGCCAACTAACATACCTAGGAGAGTGGCAATTCTTCCTACTAAATTGTTAAAAGAATTGGCTGCTAAAAGTCTTCTCTTAGCTACCAGGTAAGGAAGGATAGATAAACGGGTAGCATTAAAAAATAAACCGAATAAAAAAACAAAAAAACAAATTATATAAACAAGGGATAAATTGAAAGTATTAAGAATTAAAAAAGGGATAAAGGCCACTAATAAAGCACGAAAAAAATCACAATAAATTAAAATTTTCTTTTTATCCCATCGGTCAATAAAAATTCCTGCAAAAGGAGCAAAGAGAATGGTGGGCAAAGTAATAATTATTGAGAGAAAAGAAATTGCTCGGGAGGCATTTAAATTTTTTTTTTGTGCTAAAAAACTAATCATTGCTAAAATTGCCATATAATCTAATTTATCACCAAAAAGAGAAAAGGCTTGAGAAATAGAAAAAATCATAAAATTTTTTATTTTAAAAAGATTAAAAAATTCACTTTTTGAGGTATTTTTATTTGTCATTTCTATTGATTAATTATTTGGTAATAAAAATTTTCTATCTGATAACTTATTTTTTCCCATGAATAATTTAGAGCTTTTTCTCGTCCTAATCTTCCCATTTCTTCCATTTTCTTATTATTTTTTGCTAATTCAATTATTTTTTTTGCTATTTCTTGATAATCACAAGGTTTTATTAAAAATCCTTCTCGACCATTTTCCAAAATTTCTCGATAACCTGGAATATCAGAAGCCACAATTGGTTTTCCACTAGCCATTGCTTCTAAGAGAACTATACCAAAACTTTCCGCACCAATTGAGGGAGCCACAAAAATATTACAAGTTGCATATAATTGAGGTAATTTTTCTAAAGCTGTACCGCAAAAAACCACATTTTCTTTTACTTCCGATGAGAGATATTCTCGATAAGAATATCCTAATACCCCTTTACCAACTACTAAAAGTAAGAAATTAGGAAATTCTTTTTTTATTATGGGTAAAGCTTGTAAAAGGTATTTCAAACCTTTCCTTGGTTCAAATCTTCCAACAAACAAAAGTCGGGGGTAATGGATTAAATATTCTTCTAAAGGTTTAACAGTGGGGTTGAAAAGATTAATATCGACTCCGTTTGGAATTATATAATAATCGCCAGGAAAATATTTTTCAGTGGCCGCTTTGGCAGCCTTGGAAACAGCAATAATTCCATCGAGTTTTTTAAAAAAGGGATATAAAAAAGGACGAAAAAGGATGTACCCCCAACTATTTTTAAAATAGGAATGAAGGGTAATAACATTTTTTGTTTTAGAAAGTTTTAATACATAAAGAGGGAAGAAAGGAGCTAAACAACCATGAATATGAATAATATCAAAATTATTTTCTTCCAATATTTTCTTTATTTTTCTTCCTAATCGCCAGCCGATAGGAAAAGAGGCAAAAGATTTATTAGCACGGAAAATCATTGCTCTGCCAATTCGATAAACATGTTTTTCATCTTCTTCTTTATTATATAATTTATTATCCTTTTGAGAAATATAATCGATAGAAAAGTTGGTAGTTAATATTTTTACAATGTGATTTCTTTTTCTTAATTCTTGAGATAGATTATAAACGTGAACTGAAATACCCCCCAGATAAGGAAAATAGACGTCAGAAACCATTAAAATTTTCATTAGATTACTGAAAATTAAAACATAATAATATTCTTACCAATTTTTTTTCTTTTTGCGATTTTATATGTTTGATAAGCACACACCAGGTCTTGAATTCCTAAACCTGTAGAATCGAAGATAGTAATTTCTTCTTCTTTTTCTCTGCCCGGAATTTTGCCGCAAATAACTTCGCCAATCTCTCCCTTAATATCTTCTTTTTTAATAATTCCTTTTTCTAAAGGAACATTAATTTCTCCCGAATGAGAAGCTTGCTCCCAATCATCCACGTAAATTTTTCCTTTTTTTAATATCTCCCAATCTAATTCTTCTTTTCCTGGCGCATCGGCACCAATCGCATTAATGTGAGTACCCGGTTTAATCCACTTCACTTTAATTATTGGTTCTCTTACGGGCGTTTGGGTAGAAATTATATCAGCATCTCTAACACATTCTTCAATTGAAGAACAAATGATTATGGGAATTTTTAAAAGAGATTGGAATTTCTTTTGAAATTTTTTTGCTACTTTTTGGTTAATATCATAAATTTTCACTTGTTTAATTTTTCTCACTTTAATAATGGCTAAAAGTTGGGTTTCTGCCTGAACCCCAACGCCTATTAGGGAAAGAATAGAAGCATCCTTTCGTGCTAAATATTTTGTTGCTATTCCACCGGCTGCGCCAGTCCGAATATTAGTAATTGCCGTTCCATCTAATATTGCTAAAGGTGCACCATTTTTAGGAGAAATCAAAATAATTGTTGCCATTACACTAGGTAATTTATATTTGGAAGGATTATTTGGATGAACATTCACAACTTTAACACCCGAAATTTCATAAGTAGGTAAATAAGAAGGCATTACTCGAATATCTCCTTGATACTTTTCATAAAAAAGGTAAACTTTGGGCGGCATAACCACACGCCCCATTCCTTTTTCATAAAAAGCCTTCTCTACTACTTTAAGAGCCATCTCCATATTTAAAATTTTTTCTACTTCTTTTAGGTTTAAAAATAATACTTTCATTTTTTCTCCTTTTTAATATATTTCTTTAGGCAATATTTTTTTTATATAATCTTCATCAATATTACCCACACTAGCGATACTAAATTCATTTAAAGAATTTAAAATTTTTTCTGCTATTAAATCAACTTGCTCCTTTTTTATTTGATTATAAACATTTAAAATATCTTGGACAGTAAAACAACGACCATAAATAAATTCATTTTTTGCTAAATTAAAACTTCGATTTAAAGGATTTTCTAAATGCATAACAATTGCGCTTTTAGTATAATTTAAAGCTATTTCATACTCTTTTTGAGTAAACTTTTGGTTTTTTAATTTTATTAACTCTTCAATTACAATGTTTAAGGTTTTTTCTAATTTTGATTTATCACAAACAAAATAAATACCGAAGACTGCTACATCGGTATAGAAATCAACAAAAGAAGAAATTTGATAAACTAATCCTTCTTCTTCTCTTAATCTTTGGAAAAGACGAGAAGAAAGAGAACCGCCGAGAGAAGTATTGAAGATAGATAAAGCATATTTATCTTCTTCTTCTAAAAAAACTTTCTTTCCTAAAATAAAATAGACGCTATCTAAATCAATTTTCTTTTCTACGCTAATTTTAATCTTTTCAATGTCTTTTATTATTTCTCTTTTATTAACTGCTTTCTCTTTTAAGAGCAAATTTTCTCCCATTTTCCAATAGATATCTCTGTCTAAATCACCGACTGCAGAAATTACTATTTTATTTTTAGTATAATTATCCCAATAATATTCTTTTATTATTTCAGGAGTAAAATTTTTTATTGTTTCTATTTTACCGGCAATTGGCAATCCTAATGAAGTGTTAGGAAAAAGAGTATAAAAAAAAAGATTAAAAAGAACATCTTCATCATCCTCGTTAGATTGTTTTATTTCTTCAATGATTACTTCTTTCTCTTTTTCAAATTCTTGAGGATTAAAAAGAGGATAACAAATAATTTCTGTTAATAAATCACATACCGGTTCAGCAAATTCTTTTAAAAAACGAGCATATATTCCGGTCATTTCTCTTCCCGTAAAAGCGTCTAAAATACAACCTATTGATTCAGCATAATAAGAAATTTCTTTGGCACTTTTGTTTTTTGTGCCTTTAAATAACATATGTTCTACAAAATGGGATATGCCGTTTATTTCCTTTGGTTCGTCGCGAGAGCCATTATTAAAGGCAATACATAAAGCTACTGAAGGATAGAAAGGACGATTTTCCAAAATTAAAGTAACACCATTAACTTTTTCTTTTTGTATCATTTATCACTACGGTTTTTCTTGATAACTGAATTCTTCCCATTTCGTCAATAGCAATCACCCGAACAAAAATTTTGTCACCAACCTTAACTTCATTTGCTAGATTTTTTACTCGATAATTAGCCCACTGAGAAATATGACAAAGTCCTTCTTTTCCAGGAGCAATTTCAACAAAAACACCAAAAGGAGCTATTTTTTTTACCTCTCCTAAATATACTTTTCCAACTTCAATATCTTCCACAACTGCTAAAATTCTTGACTTTGCTTTTTCAATAGCTTCTTCATTAGGTCCAGAAATTATTATTTTCCCATCATCTTCAATAAAAATTTCAGTATTAGTTTCATCAATTATTTTTCTTATAACTTTACCTCCTGTGCCGATTACTGCACCAATCTTATCTTTAGGAATTTGAAAAGCAAATACCCGAGGAGCAAAAGATGAAAGACTTTTTCGTGGTTGATCGATTGACTTAGCCATCAACTCTAATATCTTTTTATGGGCTATTTGTGCCTTATCCATTGCTTCTTTTAAAATTTTTAAAGGTATCCCTTGAATTTTTAGATCTAATTGAATAGCAGTGATTCCGTCTTTAGTACCAGCAATTTTAAAATCCATATCTCCATAATGGTCCTCGGTACCTGTAATATCCGTTAAAATTACATACTTTTCATTTTCTTTTATTAATCCCATTGCAATGCCGGCCACTGCTTTTTTTAATGGTACTCCGGCATCCATCAAGGATAAGGTTGCTCCACATACTGTAGCCATTGATGAAGAACCATTGGATTCTAAAATATCAGAAACAACTCTTATAGTGTAAGGAAATTCTTCTTCATTAGGTAAAAGATATTTAAAAGCTCGTTCTGCTAAGAAACCATGTCCAATTTCTCTTCTTGTTGGTGCTCGCAGAGATCTGATTTCGCCGGTGGAGAAAGGAGGAAAATTATAATGAAGCATAAAACGTTTTGTTCCTTCACCTTCTAAATCATCGATTATCTGTTCATCACTTTTTGTTCCTAAAGTAACCACTGATAAACATTGAGTTTGCCCACGAGTAAAAAGTGCCGAACCATGAGTTCTAGGCAATACAGAGACCGCACAAGAAAGTGGACGTATTTCATCCGGAGTTCTTCCGTCTATTCTTTTTTGTTTATTAATAATTAATTCTCGGATATATTTTCGAGCAATCTCTTCTATTACATATTGAATTTGGTTTTCACAGTCAGGATATTTTTCTTTTAATAAATTAAAGGTTTCTTCGCGAATCTTTCTTAAATTTTCTTGTCTTTCTTTTCTGTCAAGAATTTGGTAAGCTTGGATTACCTTTTCTTCTATTAATTCTTTTACTTCCTTTTCAAACTCTTCTGGAACAACTCGCTCAGGAACTTCTAACTTAGTAATGTTTCCAAATAGTCTTTCCTCAGTTTCAATAATTTTTCTTATTTCTTCCATAGCAATTTCGATTGCTTCAATAATTTCTTGCGGTTGAATCTCTTTGCCATCACCTTCTAACATTACTGGTGTATCTTTTGTTCCGCTGACAACTAAATCAAGTGTTGAAACTTCTAATTCTTTGATTGTTGGATTAATTATATATTTATTATTAATTTTTCCAATTCTAACAGCAGCAATTGGTTTTAAAAAAGGTATTTCTGATAAAAGTAAGCAAACAGAGGCACCAATAATTCCTAAAATATCACCTTCGTTTTCCTGGTCGAAAGAAAGAAGAAAACTAATCACTTGGATATCTTGATTAAAACCTTTAGGAAAAAGTGGTCTTATTGAGCGGTCGATTAAACGAGAAACTAAAATTTCTTTGTCTCTTGGTTTCCCTTCTCTTTTAAAAAAACCGCCAGGAATCTTTCCAGCAGCATAGGCTAATTCCCGGTAGTCAACAGTTAAAGGTAAAAAATCTTGGAAAGTAGCATTTTTTTCCTTTTTATAAGTAACGGTAGTAAGAACAATAGTATCGCCATAACGAACTAAAGCACTACCATCGGCTTGTCGTGCAAGATTACCAGTTTCGATAGATAAAACTCGATTTCCAATTTTTACTTCAACCCGATTCACTATCCCTTCAAACCAAGTTTTTCAACTATTTTTAAATAGCGTTCTTTATGATATTTCATCAAATAATTAAGGTGGCGACGTCTTTGATTAACTAATTTTATTAATCCTCTTCGTGAGTGTTTATCCTTTTTATGTTTTTGTAAATGTTCGGTTAAAAGTTTTATTCTTTCTGTTAGGATAGCAATCTGAACCTCTGGTGAACCAGTATCTTTTTCATGAATTCTAAATTTTTCAATTATCTCTCTCTTTTTTTCTTTCGTTAATCCCATAATTTCCTCATCTGTTTAAATTAGTTTAAATTATATTCTTTTAATTCTAAATTTGTAATTTCTCCATTTTCTTCTCTTCGAAATTTAACAATTCCTATTCCTTCTTTAAACCAAAGTTCTTTTTGAATATCTCCCTCCTCATTTTGATATTTTATTCGCCAACAATTTAAATATTTTTCAATGCCGATATTTACCTCTTCAATTCCAATAACTTCAGCAGTAAACTCCTCGTTTACTTTCCAAGAATTCCCTTCTTTTAAAGGTAAAATTAACTGAGTATCTGATTTATCATCAGTATAAGTAAATAAGAAATTCTCATAAAATATTACTTTCGTTGTTTCTTCTTCAGGTTTATCGGGTAATTCTTCAAAAGTAAACAATGAACCAATAAGATAAAAGGTGTCGTTGTTTTGATAATTTACATTCATTTTAAATATATCTTTTAAGGTAGTATCGTTATCTTCTACAATTATTCTTTGGTAATTCCAATAATTTCCAACCTTTAAGGGCATAATTTCTTCCGTCTTTTTTTCTTTTTTACAACCTACTATACTGATTATTCCTAACACCATAAGAATTTTTTTCATATTTTCCTCCATGATTTTGTTTATAATTATAATAAGAGAAGGCGATAAGTCAATAATTTAATTAATTTGACTTAAAGTTAATTTTATTTTAATTAAAATTATAATATGCTAACTATTGATGGTTCTTATGGTGAAGGTGGTGGTCAAATTTTAAGAACCTCTTTAAGTTTATCTGCTTGTCTTAAAAAACCTTTTTTTATTATTAATATAAGGAAGGGAAGAAAAAAACCGGGTATTTTACCTCAACATTTAACCGGAATAAATGCTATTGCTAAAATATGTGAGGCTACTGTAGAAAATAATGAACTTTATTCACTCTCTTTAAAATTCATCCCTAAAAACATAATAGGTGGTGAATATTATTTCAATGTGGCTGAAAAGAAAAGAAGTGCTGGTGCAATAACTTTGGTCATTCAGGCAATTTTACCAGTTTTATTTTTTGCTTCTAAACCTTCAAAGGTAATTTTAGAAGGAGGTACTCATGTTCCTTTTAGTCCAATATTTGATTATTTAGAAAATATACTTATTCCTACCATAAAAAAGTTTTCTTTTTTCTGTAAAGCAAAAATTGAGAGATATGGTTTTTATCCCGTTGGTGACGGAAAAGTAATTTTAGAAGTAGAACCTTTTAAAAAAGGAAATCAGAATATTATAGAATTTTTAGAAAGAGGAAAGTTAGAAAAGATAAAAATTATCTCCAAAGTAGGAAAATTAGATAAAAGTATTGCTCACAGACAAGTAGAAAAAGCTTATCAACTTTTAAAAAATTTTAATCCGGAAACAACTGTTGAAGAAGTTGAAAGTATTTCGCCGGGTACTTACACTTTTATTTTGGCACAATTTGAAAATATTGTAGCGGGATTTTCTTCCTTGGGCGAAATTGGTAAACCTGCAGAAAAAGTAGCCGAAGAGGCAGTAAAGGAATTTTTAGAATATTATAATAGTAAAGGTGTGATAGATTATCATCTTGCTGATCAATTACCAGTTTTTATTGTATTAAGTAATATTTTCTGTCGTTATAAAACTAATAAAATTACCAACCATTTAAAAACCAACCTTTGGGTAATAAAAAATTTTCTTCCAGAAAAAAATTTTACAATTAAAGAAGAGGAGGGGTTAGTAGAGATTTATTAAAAATCTACGGAGAGAAGAAAGTGGGGTGGTTAGGCTCAGGCCAATTAAAGGAGGGTCGATTAGTCTGAATGAAAATAAGGAGGTTTTTTAAATAGGATACCTGAACCTTTTCCTTTCTTCTCTCCGTAGTAAAATTATTTATACTTAATAGTATCAAACTCATTAGAAATAATTATACTAAAAATTTGTAAAAAGTCAATATTTTAAAATCAAAATTGGAAATAGCCAATTTATCCTAAATTCATAGCAACTCTTATATCCCCTATTTTCTTTTCCTTTATAGTTTAATCAATTAGTAGTATAGAAGCATTTAAATATTAACTTTAGTAACGATATTTTAACTAATCACATAAAGTCTAAGGTTATTGACTTTATTCATTTATTATGTTATACTTAATTTTGACTATGCAGTTAAAAAAGGAGGAATTTATGAAAAATATAAAAAAGATTTTAGTGCTTTTAGTACTTTTTATTTTCCTTATTCCTTTAATCTCTTTTTCTCAAAAAAAGATATTAAGCGAAAAAGATATTCAAAAAATAATTATTAATGAATATAAAGATGCTCAAATTGGAAAATTGGAGAAGAAACAAGAAGCTGACAATATCTTTTATTATGCTGAGATTACCTTTGAGAATAAAAAATTGTCTTTAAAAATTGATGGGAAAAGTGGCAAAATAATTGAAAAAAAGGAAATTTTAACATCCGTTGATATTAAAGCAATGGAATTGGCAAAATCGGTTTTAGACGGCGAGATTATCAATTGGTCAAAAGAGGTTGATGAGGAAGAAATAACTTATTATTTTAAGATGAAAGATAATAAAGGAATAATAAAAAGTATTGAAATTAGTATTAGTTGGGAAGAAGAAGAGTCAGAAGAAGAATAAAATAAAAGGAGGGAAAAAATGAAAAAGTTAATAATTTTTTTATTATTTATTATCTTTTATGCTTTTAGTGGAGAAATCGTTAAAAAAATTGATTTTCCTTTGAGTGCCCTTTATATAACTCAAAAGGATGGTTACACAGTTGTTGATTTATTTGATGCTCCTTATTATGAAGGTCCCTTGGGGTCACCTCAAATACCTGTGATTCCTATTTCTTGTGTTATTCCGCCGAATGCTTATTTAAAAGATGTAGAAATCTTAGAAATGAACGAATTAAAGATTCCAGGTGAATATCTATTATATCCTATTCAATATGCTCAGACTTGGTCTCCTAATCAAGAAAAAAGGGAGTTTGTTTTACCAAAAGAAGAGTATTATTCATTAAATAAGATTTATCCGGAAAAAATAATTAACTATCTAAATACTGGTAATAAAGGTGGTTTTAAAATCGGTAGCTTTTTGGTATTTCCTATTCGTTATCTTCCAGCAAAAAGAGAGTTATATTTCATTACTTCCTTAAAAGTAAAAATTATTTACGAGGAAAAAGATATACCAATAAAAAGAATTTCGCCATTGAAAAGACAATTGCTTTTATCGAGTATTTATAAAATGGTATGTAATCCGGAGGACGCGGATAGATTTTCACCCTATATTGAAAATAACTTAGGTAAAAAAGGAAGTTTGTATTTGCCACCTGGTTATTACGAGTATGTGATTATTACCCCAAATATGTTTGTTCCTGCGTGTTCTTCTCTATTATATTGGCGAAATAAACAGGGTTATCCAAGTATAGTAATGCCAATTGAAGAAATCCAAAATAATTATCCAGGTAGAGACTTACCAGAAAAAATGAGGAATTTTATAAAAGATGCTGATACTACTTGGCAAACACCTTTCTTTTTCATTGTTAGACAAGACCATCCGGCAAGGCAATACCGGCGAGCCTATGTTTATTATTCCGGGACCTATCGTGATACTCTTCCCTGTGATTTATATTTTTCTGATTTAGATGGAGATTGGGATTTTAACCAAAATAATATATTTGGTGAGGTGGCTGACTCAGTGGATGGTTATTCTGATGTTTATGTAGGAATGATTACTGCTGATAGTTTGGAAGAGATAACAAGATATATTTCCAAGGTTTTTAGATTTGAAAAAACACCAGATAATTCAACTTTATATCCTATAAAAGTTTTATTGCCAGTAGGAGTTACTTTCTCACAAAACTATAATGATTCCATATATTATGCCATGCCTGCCAATTGGTTTGGTTGTCGGATGTATATGTCTGGCGGTAGTATAACGCCAACACCGCAGAGATACTGTGATTCATTAAATTCTGGGTATGGGTATACTTCAGTTATTGCGCATGGAAACGAAACTTCTTACGATCTTGGTGGTTCAGTTACAACTTCAATGATGATGGGTTTGACTAATACCAATCGATTAAATATTCTCACTGCTGTTTGTTGTCATACAGGAGCTTTTGATTATTCTCTTGGCGATTGTATTGCTGAATATATGACAACTCATTCTCCAAATGGGTTTGCTGCTGTAATGATGAATTCGAGATATGGATGGGTAAGGGTTGCTGAATATTATAATTATCATTTTTTCTATAAATTCTTGCCAAGGCAACCGATTGGTCGTCATCCCTTATGTTCTGCTTATGTGTATGTGGGTGAAGCGCTTGCCCATTCTAAAGATCAGTTAAGACCATTATGGCCAATGACCGATTCTTCAAGATTTCGTTGGGAAGCCTACGAAAGAAATCTTTTTGGTTGTCCTTTAATCTTATTATGGACTGATACTATTACTCAGGCAGAAATAAATTTTCCTGCTGTTATTCCGGTTGGCTCAAATGTTCCAGTAAGTATTAGTGTTTTATCAAACGGAACACCGGTAGAAAGTGCTTTGGTTTGTTTATGGAAAGGAGAGGAAGTTTATGTTAAAGGAAAAACAAATAGCAGTGGTGAAATAACTTTATATGTAACTCCTCAAACACCCGGAAATATATTATTAACAGTCAGCGGAAGAAACTTTTATCCTTATGAAGACTCAATATTAGTTATTCCTACTGGACGATATGTTGCCTATCGCCGCCATTTAATTAATGATGATCCACCAAGAGGAAATGGTGACGGCATACCAAATCCTGGTGAGGAGTTAGAAATTTCTTTATGGGTTAAAAATTTTGGTGAATTACAAGCCGATAGTGTGTATGGGTATTTCTTTAGTCGTGATACCAATGTTACTTATAATGATACTGTAAAATTTTTTGGTAATATTCCTGGCGGTGATTCAGCATTTACCGGAGAAAACGGATTTAATCTAATTCTTTCCAATAATTTAACAAATGGTTATTCAGTTCTTTGTTCATTAAAAATAAAAGATGCTTATGACTCTATTTGGTATTCGAGATTTTCAATCACCGTTGGAACACCTGTTATATCCTATGAAGAATTTTTTGTAAAAGACTCCTTTTCCCAAAGACCCAATGGTAGAATTGATCCAGGAGAAACTGCTGATGTTTTAATAAAAATAAAGAATACTGGTTTGGGGCATGGCTATAATGTCTATGCTATCTTAAAGAGTTCGGATACTTTATTTACAATAATTGACTCCTTTGCTAACTTTGGAACTGTTTTGAAAGGCGACACAGCCATTAACTTTAACGACCATTTTAAAGTGTTTGCTTCCCAATTAATTAGACCAGAGACAGAAATCCTTTGTACATTAAAGTTGTATGCTGATAATTACGAAAGAATAACAACTTTCTTAATACCAATTGGCAGATTAACGATTACTGATCCAATACCTGATAATCGTCAACCTGAGCCATTATATTATGCCTATGACGATATTGATACCTTTTATCAGCAGTGTGAGCCTTTTGAATGGATTGAGATAAGAAATATTGGTGTGAGATTGCCGATAACTGGTGATGACCAAACAATAAGGATTCCTTTGCCATTTCCAATTTATTATTATGGTGTGAGGTATAGCGATTCTTTATCAGTATGTAGTAAT
>CALHQW010000022.1 GCA_938040315.1 uncultured bacterium | reverse complement strand
GGAATATTCGAAGGAGTAAAGCCCAAGTTTTTCACTCGCACAAAAGGAGTAACTCTTTCTCCAAAATCAACTGAATCAGGTAAATCCAAAAACAGAGGCAAAGCATCCAATGAATCAATAATCTCAATATAAGGATAAACTTGAAAGCCTTTTTGATTTTCTTCCCAAATCAATCATTGGACAACCAGACCAGCCTAATTGCGAAGACCATCTATGAGTCCAAACTGAATCTTCATAAAGGGTTAAACGGTTGTCATGATTTAGATCAATTGAGTCATAATATAATCCAGGTGGAACTGAATCACCAGAATAATAAGAAGGCTCAACACCACCATCAAAAACAGCTACAAAAGGATAAGTTCCTTCAATCCAGCGGAAAGTCCAGGTGCCATAAATCGGATTTTCAAAACCAGGATAGGATGGACCACCAGAAACTCGTCGGTTATCACTAACAACAGAAAGCCAGGCTGGAGCTTGGCCAGCATGAGAGAAAAAGATGGTTTTGTTTTTAATTGAATCAGGAAGATTGGTGCCACAAGCTAAAACAGTGGCAAAACCAGATGAATCAGGATGTTTACCATTACCAAAAGCATAAGATGACCAGACATAGATAACTCTTAATTTACAAGGAATAGAATTCAAAGCCCGAGCCACTGTTGTGTCCCACATTAGAATTGGCCCATAAGGATAATAAGCCTCAATCGCACAAATGATTGTTCTCCCAGGTACCATGTCCCCCAAGCATCACAAAAAGAATATCAGTGCTATCCATTATTCTTGATAATGAGTCAGTGTAGATATTCTATTTTTCAATACTGGCAGTATCAGTGACAAAGGGACGGCGGTAGCGAGGAAGATACCAAGGACGAATATAGCCACACTGTTGACCATCATCCCAAAGATTAAAAACAAGTTCTAATGGATAGCCAGTTGTATCAAAACGATGTCTTTTCAAAAGCGAATCAAACCAACATTGAACATTCCACATTTCATTAGTTGAAGCATTCCAAGGTGAACCCATAAAAGTTAAACCATAAGTCTTATGATCAGCAAAAATAAAAGAAACCAGCAAAAGCAAGCAAATAAAAATTCTCATTTTAAAAAATTATAAAAATATAAGAAAAAGTCAATAAGAAAATCTCAAACATCAAAAATAACCGTTGCTTTATAAATATCTTCTTCTTTTTTGATAGAAAAGAGATGATAAGTAGGTGTCTTTAATTCAATCTTTATTGGATGCTTCTCTTTGTTAAATATTTCACCAATTAAAATTCCTTTCAATCTCCTATAATCCTTTTCAATATTTAGATTTTTGATATTCTTTGCCAAAAAATATTGGGTAGAAAAGATAAAAATTAATTCTCTTAAAAAATTCATAAATAAATCCTCTAAATCTTCACCTTCAATATCTATCTCTTTTTCTAAAAATTCTTCAACTTTTTCAATATCAGTAATGTTATCAGTAACACAATAAAGACCATTCAAAAAAAGTTCTTCAATTGTCTTTCCATAAATCTCAACACCCAAATCAGAAGTATGAGGAATTAATTTGTATCTCATAAATTTTTATATATTTTCGCTAATTCATAATAATGAGAGGCAGCATCTTTTATCATTTTTATATCTTTCTCGGTAAGTTCTCTTTTTATCTCTGCTGGCACACCTGCTATTAAACTATTAGGTGGAACAAAAAAATTCTCTTTGATAACACTACCAGCAGCAATAATTGAATTTTCACTTATTACTGCACCATTTAAAATTATTGCTCCCATCCCAATCATTACATTATCCCTAATTTTACATCCATGAATTATCGCTCTGTGCCCAATAGAAACATAATTACCAATTTCTAAAATAAAACCTTTGTCAGCATGTAAAATAGTATAATCCTGTAAATTAGTAAATTCACCAATTTTAATCTTTTCAGTATCACCCCTAATTATTGTGCCAAACCAAACACTACTTCCTTTGCCAATCTCAACATCACCAATTATTAGAGTATTAGGAGCAATATAAACCGATTCATCAATCTGCGGTTTCTTAGAAAGAAAATCCTTTACCATATTTAAAGATTAATAAAAAATAGTTCTTATGTCAAATTCTTTAAAAAATTCCTGTCCCATTTTATTAAGTTATTGAAATTATACGACTTATAATCAAATTTTTATTTATTTTAAAAAATGTCGCACCAACTTTTTTATTTCTCTATAATTTATCCTTCCTTCCGTTTTTAAAAGGTTTGCTAAATCATTGATTTTCAAGGACTTATTTTATCTAACATTTAATTATTTGGCACGAAACTTTTATATAAGAATATAAAGGGATGTTTTATGGCATTGAATGGTAGAATAAATTTTAAAAAAATTATATTTTCTGAAGGAATTTTCTTATCAACGGGAATAATGGTAGTTGGTTTAGTTTTAAGTAAATCATTAGGTTTTTTGAGGGAAATTTTAGTTGCGAAGATTTTTGGTGTCTCTTATTTATGTGATGCCTATTTAATAGCGATACTTTTTCCGATTTCCATTATGGGAGCAATAAGTCAAGCGATTGGCGTTTCTCTTATTCCGATATTTTCTAAAAAGGATTTTAATCTCTATTATTTATATTTTCTAATTATCTTTCTCTTTTCTCTTTTTATTTCCTTTATTATTTATCTTTTTCCATTAATAGTTATCAATATTTTGGCTCAAGGATTTCCTTTTGATGTGAAAGAGACTTCTAAATTCCTTTTAAAAAACATGGCACCGACAATATTTTTCATTGGCATCTCCGGATTTTTTAATGCCTTCTCTTATGTGAATAAAAATTATCTTTTTCCTGCTCTCTCCGGAATTTTTTATAATCTTGCTTTAATTTTTGGTCTTACTATTTTGTATAAAAATTTTGGTCTTTTAGGTCTTTCATGGGGAGTAAATATTGCCTCTTTATTATTTACCCTTTTACCAATATTATTTTTCTTTAAGAAAAGACATTTAGTTTTAGAGAAAAATATAAATATTTCGCAAGCCCTTCCTGAGACAAAGATATTATTTTTATCCTTTTTACCTTATCTTTTAGTAAGTTCGCTTTCGCAAATTAATGTGATGATTGACAAAATGATTGCTTCTTTTTTAACCGAAGGAAGTATTTCGGCACTAAATTTTGCTTACAAAATTATTGAGACGCCAATTTCTATATTTGGTTTTGCTTTAGCAACTGTGCTTATGCCTATCTTTTCGGAAAAAACTTATAATGGCGAAAAGGAGAAAATTATTGAGATATTAAATAAATCTTTATCTTTTCTTTTCTTCCTTATCATTCCGATAATAATTATTTTTTTAGTTGCTGGTGAGATAATTGTAAAAATTGTTTATTTTCGTGGTGTCTTCAACGAGAGAGCATTAATAATGACAAAAGAAGCCCTTATCTTTTATTCTTTAGGACTTTTTGCCTATTGTAGTAATTTAATCCTTCTTCGAGTTTATTGGTCAATTAACAAAATTAAAATACCAATAATTGTCAGTATTTTTTCTTTACTTTTAAACTTGGTGTTGGACATTATTTTAAGTAAATTCTTTTCTTACAAAGGATTGGCATTAGCCACCTCTATCTCTGGTATTTTCCGTTTTACTCTTTTGCTTCTCTTTCTCCAAAGTTATTTCCAAAGGGACTTCCAATTAGTTAAAAGTTTATTAAAACCAGTTTTGGCAATTATTTTGAAAATAAGATTATGATCGCAACTAAAAGAAATTTAAATTTCCTTTTTGTTTTCTTTTTTACCTTTCTTCTTCTTTTATTTTTTATATTAACTCAAAAATATAATTTTCTAATCTCCTTTTATTTATTTTTAATTCCCCTAACAATAGTTTTGATCTTCTTTTATCCGGAGATTGGTTTAAATCTCATGGTTACCGAACCTCTCCTCTATTTTATTTTACCAATTTTACCAATCGCGGAAGGTTTTAAAAGAGCAAGTATTATAATCTTTGTCTTTCTTATTCTTATCCTTGCCTTCTTATATTCTATTTACAAAAAACCGCAAACTATTAATAACCTTTCTTATTTAATTAAAGAACCAATCTATCTTTTATTAATTTTGATTGGTCTTGCTTTATTTGTTAGTGTTATAAGACTGCCTTTTGCCTTTTCCGAATATGGTTATGTAAAATTCTTCTCTTATCTTTTACTTTCTTTATTACCTGCTTTCAGTTTGTTATTTATTAAAGAAGATAAGAGATTAAAGAGATTTATTTATTTTTTAATTTTCTTCCTTTCCCTATTTTTTATTTATACTTTCTTGAGAATATTAAGGGAGGGTTTAGAAAATGTCTTAGAAAATGAAATTATTCCCTACCGCTTAGGTTTTTCTTTAAGCACCATTGCCTTTGGTCGTTGGGCAGGAATTGGTGTCTTTTCTTTATTCCTCTTATTTTTCACTGAAAAAAGTCGTTTATTAAGGATTTTATCTATTATTTTGCTACCTCTTTTTCTCTATCTTCTTTTATTATCAGGAACAAGAGGAGCAATTCTTGGTTTACTTGTCTGTCTATTCCTTTTCTTTTTCTTAAAAATAAAAAGATTAAAAGAAAAAGTTATCTTTGTTTTATTATTTATCTTTCTTTTCTTTATTTTCTATTCTTTATTACCAACAATGATTGTTGAAAGATTAACCTATTTTCAAGATGAAAGTAGTGTTAACCGTTTGGAAGCCCTTTCGCTTGCTTTTAAAAATTTCTTAGATTCACCAATTCTTGGTAAAGGGTTAGGAAGTTTTCCTTATTCTACTTACAATTTTATCTATCCTCATAATATTTTTGCTGAATTTGCTTCCGAAACGGGCTTTTTAGGTTTAATTCCTTTTATTATCTTTCTTTTCCTTTGTTTCAAAAAACTATTTAAAAAATTCCCAGAAAAAAATCTAAACTCACTTTTTCCTGCTTTTCTTTTTGTTTACACTTTTATCCACAGTCAATTCTCTTTTGATATTGGCAACAATTTTTTATTATTTTTTGCCGGTGCCTTTTTGACATTAAGAGGAGAAAATAATGAAGAGTAAAATTCTTATTTTAGAAGATATAAATTTAAAAACCGTTGACGGCGCTACTGCCCATTTTTGGGGTATCTATTCTGGTTTTAAAAAATTGGATATCTCACCTATTGTTCTTTTACCCAAACCCTATCCTAAAGATAAGAATCTCAAAAAGAAAAAGGATTTTTTATTTTATCCATCCTTTGGTGATTATTCTAAAAAACTAAGTAAACTTCGCTATTTAATTAGTATTTTCTATTTTATAAAAACAATTGTGAAAAATAAAATAAAGATTATTTATTGTCGTTATACTCCTTTATTTACTTCTCATTTATTAATCAGCAAAATTATAGGAAGGAAAATAATTTTAGAAATAAATAATACCATAACCGATTTTAAAATCAGAAGAAATTTTAGAGATTTCATTTATTCCTTTATAAAAACCCTCTATTATCTTTCTTGTAAAATCGCTTGCCGAATAATTGTTGTTGCTTCTGGAATGAGAAAAGATTTAATAAAATTAAAAGTTGAAGAAGAGAAAATCTATCTTATTCCTAATGGCACAAATCCTGAGATTTTTAAACCAATTAAAAGTAATAAAAATAATTCTTATTTCGCTATCGGTTTAATTTCCAAAGTGGATAATTACCATGATTTTAAAAAGATAATTGAAGTTGGTGAATTATTAAAAGATTATCAAGATATTAAATTTCTCATCGTCGGTAAATTAGAAAATGAAGAGATAATAAATTTAATAAAAAATAAAAATCTTTCTGATAAATTTATCTTTTTAGGCGAGGTTCCTTATGAGAAGGCATCAATATATATTAACCAATTTGATATCGCTTTAATATCGACACCCAAGAATCTCTGCGGTTATACTTCACCAATAAAACTTTTTGATTATGCTGGCTGTGGTAGAATAATCCTTTGCGATAAAGAACTTATCAAAAAAGAGAAAAGTTTAAAAGATATTCCACTTATTTCTTATAATTCGGTAAAAGATTTGAAAAACAAAATTTTAGCAATTAAAAATAACTATGAATATTATTTAAAAAATTACGGTAAAAAAGCAAGAATTGCTGTTTTAAAAAAGTATAATTGGATAAAAATCGCTGAAAAATCTTTAAAAGGAATTTATAAAAAAGATTTTCCTAATATTAAAAAAGAAAAACCAGTAATCCTCCAAGTGATTGGCAATTTAAGTGGTGGTGGTGCCCAAAGTCTACTTTTAAATTTCTTAAAAACAAAAGAAGCCAAAAAATTTGAATATGCAATTTTTACTTTCGAAAAGAAGTATTCCCTAAAAACCTTTATCTCCCTCATTAGAGAAATCAAAAAACTAAGACCAAAAATTATCCATGCTCACCTTTTTCCCGAACTTTATTATACTGCTTTATCTTCTTTCTTTTATAAAAAAGCAAAGTATGTATATACTGAGCATAATATTTTTAACCGACGCCAAAAATATAAAATTCTCTATCCTTTAGAAAGATTTATCTATCAACAATATGATAAAATCATTGCCTGTGCCGAGATAGTAAAAGAAAGATTAGCCTCTTATTTACCTTCTTTAAAAGAAAAAATTATTACTATTCAAAATGGCTTTTCTTTAAATACAAAACAGATAAAAGAAAGTGAAGAGAAAAGTGATCTTCTTTTTATTGGTCGCTTGGAAGAGCAGAAAGGGGTTGATATTTTATTAAAAGCATTAAAAATTTTAAAAGAAGAAAAAATAACTCCTAAAACTTTTATAATTGGCTATGGTAGCCAAGAAGAAATGTTGAAAGATTATTGTAAAAAAGCAAATTTAACTAATGTGAAATTCCTTTCCAAAAGAGAGGATGCCCTTTCTTTCTTAAAAGCAAGCAAAATTTTTGTTTTGCCCTCTCGCTGGGAAGGGTTACCAATTACTATTTTAGAATCGGCTTCTTTAAAAAAACCAATTATCACTACTGAGGTTGGCGGAATAAAGGAGGTATTAAAGGAAGATGAAGCAATTTTTGTTGAGAAGGATAATCCTATTTCTTTAAGTAAGGCAATTAAAGATTTACTTTTTAATGAAGAATTACAGAGAGAACTTGGAGAGAAAGCCTTTTTAAAAGTAAGCAATCATTTTTCAATGAAAACTTTTAGTAAAAAATTAACTAATTTATATGAGGAGTTAATAAGAAGATGAGGAAAAAGAGAATAATCCATATTTTAGGTGGTTCAAAATTTGGTGGTATTATCTATTATCTTACTTATTTAATTGAAAAACAATTAAAAGAGGGTTATGAAGTTTCGGTGCTAACTGAAAATGAAAAAGTGAAAAATTACTTTAAAATAAACTTTCCTAACATAAAAATTGTTGATACCCACAATGCTTATAAAAGAGAAATTTCGCCAATTTACGATATTCTTGCTTTAGTAAGAACAATAAAGGTTTTAAAAAATTATGACATCGTCCATACCCATACCTCTAAGGGTGGCTTTATTGGTCGAATAGCGGCAAAAATAAGAAGAATAAAATTAATAATCCATACTGCCCACGGCTTTGCTTTTCACGAATATTCTTCAAAAATAGCTACTCTCTTTTATTCCCTATTAGAAAGATTTGCTTCCCATTTCTGCGACAAAATAATTCTTCTTAATAAAAAGGATTGGGAATGGGCCAAAAAATACAAAATTGGCAATGAGAAAAAATTAGCATTAATTTATAATGGAATTGACTATCAAAGAATTGAGAATATTAAACCTGATTTTACCATTCGCAAAAGATTTAATCTCAATAAAGAAGATTTTTTAATTACCTTTATTGGCAGACTTTCTAAACAAAAAAACCCCGAAATCTTAATTTGGGCAATGAAAGAATTATTGAAAGAGAAAATAGATAAAAAAATTTTCCTCCTCTTAATTGGTGAAGATATGGGAATGAAAGAAAAATTAATAAAATTGATTAATAATTTTAAATTAAATGACTATGTTGGTTTCTTAGATTTTATTTCCAATCCGATATCAATAATCAAAGTTAGCGATTGTTTTGTTTTACCATCTCTTTGGGAGGGCATGCCGATTGCTTTATTAGAAGCAATGGCCAGTGGTATACCAGTGGTGATTTCTAATATTAAAGGAAATAATGAAATAATAACCGATGGTGTAAATGGTTTCCTTTTTTCACCAAACAATTATCAGGAATTAAAAGAAAAAATTTTCTTATTAATTAGAAATAGAGAAATTGGCGAAAAAATTTCTTTAAAGGCTAAGGAAGATATTAAAAGAAAATTTGGTAAAAAAAGATTTCAAGAAGAGACAATGGAAATTTATAAAAAAGAGAAGATAGAAAAAATAAGAAAGAAGAGAACTTATTCACCTTACCTTAACTCTTTAACAAAGAGATTTTTTGATGTTATCTTTTCCCTCTTTTTATTAACCCTTTTCCTTCCTTTATTTATTATCATTCTTTTAATTCAGATATTCTATTTTAAAGAAAAAATCTTTTTTTCTCAAGAAAGAAGGGGGAAAGATTTCAAAATTTTTAAGATTTATAAATTCCGGACAATGAAGATAAATGCACCAATTTTAAGAAGAAAAGATGGCTCTTCTCTTTATTTAAAGAAGGACCCACGAATTACTTCTTTGGGAAGAGTTTTAAGAACCTTTGGTTTAGATGAACTTCCCCAAATAATTAATATTTTAAAAGGCGAAATGAGTGTTGTTGGACCGAGACCGGATGAAATTTTGCCTTTAGAAATTTATGAAAATAAAAGTAAATTTTTTGCTCGTCCCGGCCTTATAAGTTTAACAATTATTAATGGCCGAAATAAACTTTCTTTCAACGAAAGAAATAAAATGGAAGAATTTTATGTAAAAAAGGCATCTTTTCTTTTAGATTTAAAAATTATTTTTAAAACAATTTTAGTAATTTTAAAAAGAGAAGGAATTTATAACCAGGAGGTGTGTGATGAGAAGTGCTTATCTTTTAACTTTAAATGGAGAGGAAGAAATGAAAAAGTTATTTCTTCTTCCTAAAAATTTGGATAAAACAGAGGACCTTTATACTTGCTACCTTAATTTAGATATTTTACGAATAATTGAAAAAGGTGGAATCGTTAAGGTCTTATACGAAGATAAAGAAAATGAGATCATTGGTTTAGTTTGCGCTGAATTTTACGATAATTACCTTGTTATTCCCTATCTCTTTGCTTCCAATCTTTCTTTAAAAAGCACCTTGCTTTCTCAAATTTTTAAAGAAGTTTCAAATAAAAATATAATTCTAAAAGTTCCTTCTAACGATGAGAGACTTATCCAATATCTAATAAGAAATAATTTCAAATTAATTAATACCTTTATTTTATTTATCGGTAAAGAAGATAGTCTAAAACTGAATAGGTCTTTTAATTTTAATGAAGAATTAAAAACTTCCGTTGAGGTCACTAACTCAACGATTTTATTATATCTTCTGCTCCAAAAGAATTGCATCGGTGTTCTTAATGCCCAAAAATTAGGAAATACTTTTCCAATTGTGAGGATCTCTTCTATTTATATTGATGAAAAATACCGAAATAAAAAAATGGGAAGTTTCCTTTTATTTTCCTTTCTTACCTTTCTTTTTAAAGATAAAAAGTATTACGTAGTAAGCGAAGTACCTTTAGGAAACTTACCGGCTATCCGCCTTTTTTCCAGTTTTAATTTTGGCATTGTGGGTTCTTATAAAACTTTAATGAAATGAGAAATTTTAATTTTATTCCTTTTTCTCGACCAAGTATTACCGAAGAAGAGATAAAAGAAGTTGTTAAAACTTTGAAATCGGGCTGGCTTACAACAGGAAAAAAGACAAAGGAATTTGAGGAAGCCTTTAAAAATTATATTGGTGCTAATTACGCAATTGCCGTAAACTCAGCAACTAGTGGCCTTTTTCTTTCATTAAAAGCACTGGGAATAAAGGAGGGTGACGAAGTAATAATCCCAACCTGGACTTTCTGCGCTACTGCCAATGTAGTTATCCATTGTGGAGCAACTCCGGTCTTTTGTGATGTAAATGAAGAATACCTTTTAGAACCAAAAGAGGTTTTAAAGAAAATTACTAAAAAAACAAAAGCAATTATTCCTGTTCATTTTGCGGGAAAAAGTTGCGATATGGATAGGATAAATGAAATTGCTAAAAAATATAATTTATATGTGATTGAAGATGCAGCCCATGCCTGTGGCACCATTTACCAAAACAAAAAGGTAGGCAAGGATTCCCTTCTCTGCGTCTTCTCCTTTTACCCAACAAAAAATATTACTACCGGTGAAGGCGGAATGGTAGTAACGAATGAAAAGGAATTGGCAGAAAAAATAAGAATTATGGCACTTCATGGACTCACTTTAAATGCCTATGATCGTTATAAAAAAAATGGCAGTTGGTATTATGAAGTAATTTATCCGGGATTTAAATGTAATATGACTGATATCCAAGCAAGTATTGGCCTCTGCCAATTAAAAAGAATTGAAGAGATGATAAAAAAAAGAGAAGATATTGTGAACTATTATCAAGAAAATCTTAAATATCTTAATGACCTAATTTTACCTAAAATTGATTTAAAAAACCAAAGGGTAAGTTGGCATCTCTATGTCGTGAGACTATCAAAAACAGCAAGAATAGGACGAGATGAATTAATTGAATTCTTAAAAGAAAGAAATATTGGCACTTCCGTTCATTTTATTCCTTTGCATTTACATCCCTATTATCAAAAAACTTACTCTTTAAAAAAAGAGGATTTTCCAATAGCCAATTCATTATTTTCCTCTTCCCTCTCTTTACCTCTTTATCCTGATTTAAAAAAGGAGGAGTTAGATTATATTATTTATTCAATAAAGGAGGCCTTATGTTAAAAAAATTAAATTTTAGTATTTTATATCGTTTTTTAGCCGATACTTTTATTTTAACCTTTTCTTACTCCTTTGTTTATTTCCTAAGTGAGCATGCTCTTCCTAATTTTCTTTCTCTTTATTTTCTTATTATGATTCACCTATTTATCTTTTCTTTTTTAGGATTTTACACTTATGGCAGAACTTACCGAGGAAGGTATAAATTTCTTTTAATTATTCTTGGCTCTTTATCCTCCCTTTTAACTTTCTTTTCTTTTACTTCCTATTTTCCTCTTTTTTCCTTTAAAATCCGTCCGCTTCTTTTTGGCGGTCTTTTATCAATCTTCCTTTTATCTTTTGTCCGTCTTTTTCTTTTGTTATCAAACTATTTTGTTTACTTAGAAAAGAAAAGAGCAAGAATAATTAAAAAACCAATTGAAAGAATTTTAGTGATTGGTGGTGCGGGCTATATTGGGTCAGTCTTGATAAGAAAATTATTAAAGTTGGGATACAAAGTGAGAATTCTTGATAATTTTCTCTACGGCAAGGAAAGTATTAAAGAACTTTATAATAACAAATCCTTTGAGGTTTATGAAGGGGATTTCCGTCATATTAATGTGTTAACAGAAGCCTTAGAAGATTGTGACGCTCTTATCCATTTAGGAGCGATTGTTGGCGATCCGGCATGCACTGTTTCTGATAAATTAACTATTGAAACTAATCTCTTGGCAACAAAATTTATTGTCCAAGTTGCCAAAAGTAAAAATTGCCAAAGATTAATTTTTGCTTCTACCTGTTCAGTTTATGGTGTTTCCGATAAAGAATTTTTAACTGAAGAAAGTGCTACCAATCCTATTTCCCTCTACGCAAAAACCAAATTAGATTCGGAAAAAATCCTTCTTTCTGAAGGAAAAGAGTTGGTTACTACTATTCTTCGTTTTGCTACTTGCTACGGTCCTTCTTTTCGGGAAAGATACGATTTGGTAGTAAACCTTTTGACATTAAAAGCAGCGAAAGAAAAAAAGATTCCGATTTACGGTGGCGAACAATGGCGACCTTTTATCCACATTCAGGATCTTTGCGAAGGTATAATTAAAGTCCTTTTTGCCAAGGAAGAATTGGTAAGAGGTCAAATATTTAATTTAGGTGATACCAATGAAAATTATCAATTAAAAGAAATTGGGAAAATTATTAAAGAAGTTTGCCCGGAGGCAGAATTAATTATCTATCCTGATACCTCTGATAAACGTAATTATTGCGTTTCTTTTGAAAAAATTAAAAATACCCTTTCTTTCCGCTGCCAAAAAAGAGTTATTGATGGTGTTTGGGAATTATTTGAGAGAATTAAAAAAAATGGGACTTACTATTTTGACCCAAAATTTTTTGTTTACACTTCTAATTATGAAAGCGTTAAAAATACTAAAAAAGAAAGTTATTGGCTTTCATTAATAAAAGGGGAGGTTTTATGAAATGGATTGTTTTTTTGGGTATTTTAACATTATCAATTTTTAAATTTCTAATTGCCCAACCATTAAAAGAAGAAACCGGAATCAAAACCCACATTTGGGGTGAAGTGAAATACCCTGGTTCTTATAACCTCTCTTATACCGGTGATATTTTGGAATTAATTTCTAAGGCTGGCGGACCAACCATTAATGCTGATTTATCAAGAGTCACTGTGATTATCTCTAAAGAGAAAAGAAGAACTACTATTAATTTAAATAAAGCAATAAAAAAAGGTGAAATATTTCTTCTTGATAATGGTGATGTAGTAATTATTCCCCGCTCTAAATTTGCAGTAATTAAAGAAAGTCTTCCTTTTATTACTACCTTGGCAGTGTTTTTAAATATATATTTAACCTATATAACCCGGGAGGCAAAATGAGAGAGTATAATTTAGAAAAATTTTTATTAACTATTAAAGAAAGAAAAACTTTAATTATTATTATTCTGCTTATCTCCATATCCTTCGCTTTAATTCTTACCTTTCTCACTAAACCAGAATATGAAAGCAAGGCTACCATTTTAGTGGAAGGCGATAAACTTAAAAGTGAATTTTTCTTTTCAACTCCTTTCTCTTTTGTTAAACAAAAAAGTCTATTATATAATTATTCCGAAATTTTAAAATCCCATGCCTTAATGGAACTGGTCCTGAAAGAACTACAAAATACCCAAGCGAAAAATTACTTTAAATCGGTAGAAGATATCCAGAAAAATATCTCTATTAGAATTGTGAAGGAAACTGATATTTTAAATATTAAAGGAAGAAGCCAAAAAAAAGAAATTGCCGAAATTCTCTGCCAAATTTACTCTAAAACCTTTGAGAATTTTGTCGCTAAAATTACAAAAGAAGATGTTAGTAAAATAAAAGAATTTACTTTTAAGAGTTTAAAAGAAATGGAAAAGGAATTACAGGCAAAAGAAAACGAACTCACTAATTTTAAAAAGGAAAATCGAATTACCAATCTGGATGAAGGTACCAAAGAACTTTTTCAGAATATTATCAATGTTAAGAAACTTTATGACGAAGCCCATGCTCTTTATAACGAGAAAAAAGAAGAATTAGATAATCTTAAAAATTTTTTTGAGGAAAATAGAAAACAATTAAATTATGAAGTAGTTAAAGAAAACTCTTCACTTATCTCGGAAATGCAAAAAACTTATCAAAATTTAGAGATTGAAAAAACCTATCTACTTCTCTCCGGTTATCAACCTACCAACGAAAAGATTAAAAAAATTGAAGAAAAACAGAAGGAAATAAAAGAAAAGTTATTAAAAACTAATACCAATACTTTTTTAGACCCGATAGATTTCCTGAAAAATTTAGAGGAAACAATAGTTTTTAAAGAAATTGAATTGTCGGCATTACAGGCAAAATTGGATAAACTTTCCCAATTACTTTCTCAATACGAAAAAGAATTATCTTCCCTTCCAGAAAAAGAAAAGACTTATCTAAAATTGATGCGGGATATTGAAGTATTACAAAAAATTTATTCCCTTTTAAGAGAGAAAAATGAAGAAGCAAAAATTAATGAAGCCGGACGGATTTCAGGAATTACCTTAATTGAAACTCACACGCCTGCTAAGAAAATTAAACCTTCTCTCTCTTTTAATTTAATTTCCGCGATTTTCTTGGGACTTCTTTTCTCTTTCTCGGCCGTTTTTTTGGCAGATTACCTTAATACCACGATAAAATCAATCTCCGATATTGAAAAAATGAATATCGGTGTGTTAGCAACTATTCCCAATTTATCTCGCAACAAAACAAAAGATAAAAATGGAATAAAAAAATATATTCTTCCTTTTTCTGATGAAAAAACTACTTGTGCGGAAAGTTATCGGTTATTAAAAACTTCCTTATCTTGGTTATTTTTGGAGGAAAACAAAAAAACAATCCTTATTACTTCTCCTTCGGAAAAAGAAGGAAAAACAACAATCGCTGCTAATCTTAGTTATATCTTTGCCCAAAGCGGATTAAAAACCTTATTAGTTGACTTAGATTTAAGAAAACCAAAAATCCATTCACTCTTTTCTCTTGATAGAAAGCCAGGTTTTACCGATTTAATTTTAAATAATCTTAATGGAAATGTTGTAAAAACTCCTTTTGAAAATCTTCACATTTTGCCGGCTGGTTCTTCAATTCCCTCACCGGCTGATTTATTAGAAAAGAAGGCGGTTGACGAATGGCTAAATAAAGTAAGAAAGGAATATTCATTAATTATTATTGATACTCCGCCAGCCTTAATTGCTGCTGATGTTTCAATATTGGCAAAAAAAGTAGATGGAATCTTACTAATTTGCAGTTTTATGAAGACGGAATTACCTATGCTAGAAGAGACAATAAAAATGTTAGATAATGGTGAAAAGAGAATTATCGGTTGTGTATTAAATTTTTACCAACCTTTAAAGAAATATCGAAATTATTATTACTATCACTATAAATATCAGAAAAAGGAATAAATGGTAAGAGGTATTCCTAAAATCTTAATTGTTGATGATGACCTCCTATTTTCTCAATCATTAAAAGAAGTTCTTAATTCCCGCGGGTATTCAGTAGAAACTACTCACACAGCCAAAGAAACCTTGGAAAAACTTTCTGAAAACTATGATATCTTTTTAATTGATGTTAATTTACCCGATAAAACAGGATTAGAACTAATTGAAGAAATAAAAAATAAAATAAAACCGCCACCCATAACAATACTTCTTACTGGTTTTTCATCTTTAACTACTGTTAAAAAGGCTATTGCAATAAAAGCCGACGCTTATTTAGAAAAACCTATTAATCCTGATCGACTTTTTATCCTATTAGCCAAACTATTAAAGGAGAAAGAAAGAGAGAAGGAGTACCTAAGAGATTATTATAAAGTTATTGAAAAATCTAACATTCCTTCCGCAATTCTTTCTTCGGAAGAAATTATTTATTACAACCCCTTATTCCCTATTGATAAAATAGATTTAAAAAAAACCACTGATAAAGATATAAAAATTGACGAAAAATACTTTCGATCAATAAAATTACCTATTGACCAACAAAATACTCTTCTTTTTTTAGTGGATATAAGCGATAAAGAAAAAATATTGGAAAATTTCAATCTTATTCTTTCCCAACTTCCTTTAAAAGTATATTTGGTAAACGAAAATTTTCAGATTTTGGGAAATAATAATTATTGTTATCAGGAATTTAAAAGGAGTAGTTATCCTTGCCATCTCCTTGGTGAATTCTGTCCTTTGTTGCAAGCAAAAATGTCAGGAAATTCTATAAAAAGTTTAAAAACAATTAACCAAACCTATTGGGAAGAAACTTGCCTACCCTTAAAATCCGAACAGTTTTTATTATTTTTTATGGACCGCACCGAAGAGATTGCCAAAACAAAAGAAATCTATTTAATAAAACAGGAATGGGAAAAAACTTTTGATGCAATAAACGATTTAATCATTATTGTTGATAAAGACTTTAATATAACCAAAGCTAATAAAAGAGTTTATCAATATTTCGGAAAAAAAGAATTAATCGGTAAAAAGTGTTACGAAATTTTCCATTCCTTAAAAGAACCAATTATTAATTGTCCCTTTTTAAAAACCCTGCGGACTAAAATATCTTTTAACGAAGAAATTGAGATTAATGAAAAGATATTTTTAGTTTCAGTATCACCCATTTTTGATGAAAAAGGAGATGTTACTGGATGTGTCCATATTGCTCGGGATATAACTAATTTAAAAAGGATTGAAGAAAATTTAAGAAAAAAGAACCAAGAACTTATAATTCTTAATCAAGAATTACAAATTTCTCAATCCAAATTGATTGAAACTGCTGAGCGGTTAGCAAAAGCCAATGAAGAATTGACTAAATTATCTAATACCAAAACTGAATTTGTCCAAATTCTTTCTCACGAAATGCGAACTCCTTTAACGGCAATTTTGGAAGGAACTAATCTTATTTATGAAAACATTTCTGATGAAAATCTTCAAAAAATTGTCAAACTTATTAAAAATAATGCCCAAAAGTTATTCGAGTTAATTAACGATTTACTTGACCTCACAAAAATAGAAAGTGGTCAACAAGAATTATTACCTCAATTAATTGATGTGAAAAAAATAATTAATGAATTAACTGAAAACCTAAATGTGATCGCCAAAGAGAAAGGAATAAATATTATAAAGGAAATCGACGAAAATATACCCTTTGCTTTTATGGACGAAAAAGCCTTTTACCGAATAATTGTTAATCTTTTATCAAACGCAATAAAATATAATAAAGAAAATGGTAAAATTATTATTCGCGCCTTAAAATATCCGCAAGAAAATAAAATTATAATTTCGGTAAAAGATGAAGGAATTGGCATTCCCAAAGAAGAACAATACAAAGTTTTCCAAAGATTTGCTCAAATCTACCATCCTGGATATTCCTCTTTAAGCAGCACTGGTTTAGGACTTGCTTTATGTAAAGAATTAATAGAAAGAAGTGGCGAAAAAATTTGGTTTGAAAGTGAAGAACATAAAGGAACTACTTTTTATTTTACTGTTTCTTGTTATGATGAAGAAAAAGAATATAATTACTATAAGGAAAGAGAATTAAAAAAAGCAAAAGAGTTAAATTTTTGTTTAGGAATTCTTCAAATTAAAAAAATAAAAGATGAAATTAATGAAAGGGATTTAAAAATCTTTTCCAATTTTTTTCAAACTTCTTTTAATACTTCCGTAAATATCAGAAAAGTTGGGAATCGAGTAGTGGCGATGGTCATTGGCAAGGAAGAAGAATTAAAAAGGAAATTTAAGGAAGTAAAAAAACTTTTAAAAAATACTATTAAAGATATCTCAATTGAAGAAAGTTATGAAAAAGATTTTAATAATTGAAGACGAAGAGGCTATTCGTTTTATTTTAGAAAAACGATTAAGGGATGCTGGCTATTTACCAATTCCGGCAGAAAATGGTATAGAAGGTTTAAATAAGGCGAGGAAGGAAAACCCTGATTTAATCATTTTAGATTTAATGCTTCCCGGTATCGATGGTTACCAAGTATGTAGTATGTTAAAAAGAGACCGGAGATATGCTCATATTCCCATTATTATTCTCACTGCTCGAATCCAACAGAAAGATTACGAATTAGCAATGGAATTGGGAGCAGATGCTTTTTTAACTAAACCTTTTGAAAGTCAAGTTCTTTTAAGTAAAATTGAAGAATTATTAAAAAATAATAAAGGAGAGGAATAATGGTGGATAAAAAAATAATTAACCAAGTTCTTTTAGAATTTGGTTTATCCCAAAAGGAAATTAAAAAATTTGAAGAGGAAGCCCAACAAAGTGATATTTCTTTAGAAAATTTATTAATTAATCGCGGATTAATTAATAAAGAAGATTTCTATTTAGCCCTTTCTCGACGATTAGGTATCCCTTATCTAGACATCGCCAACTATACTATTGACAAAGAAGTTTTATCATTAATCCCGGAAGAGGCTTGTCGTACTTTAAAGGTTTTTCCTTTATTTAAAATCGGTGATACCTTAACCGTAGTAATGGCTAATCCAACTGATGTTGATACCATTGATAATTTACGGCTTAAAACGGGTTTAGAAATTAGTCCAGTTTTAGCAAGTGAAGAGGATATTAAAAATGCTATTGACAAATATTATAAATCAGTTGATCAATCACCGATTGAAGAAATAAGCCAAATTGTTAGCGAAGATAAAAGTATTGAGATAGCCGAATTTACTGAGGAAATAAAAAAATTAGAAGAAGAGGCATCGCAAGAACCGGTTGTTAAATTTGTCAACACAATAATTTCTTACGCAGTAAAAAATCGAGCTTCGGATATTCATATTGAGCCAGAAGAAAATATTTTAAGAGTGAGATTAAGAATTGATGGCGTTTTACATACTTTTACCGAAGTAGCCAAAAATATGCATCCCGCGGTACTTTCGCGAATAAAAATTCTATCTCGTTTAAATATTGCTGATAAACTAAGACCACAGGATGGTCAATTTCAAATGACTGTTGATGGTAAAAAGATTGATTTCCGGGTTTCCACCTTTCCGACTTTTTGGGGAGAATGTGCGGTATTAAGATTGCTTGATAAATCTTCAATTATCATCGGACTTGGTGAATTAGGATTTTCTCCAGAAAATCTTATAAAGTTTAATACTTTAATCAAAAAACCTTACGGAATAATCCTTGTTACCGGTCCAACCGGTAGTGGTAAAACCACTACCCTCTATTCAGCCTTAGAAGCAATTAGAAGCGAAGAGAAAAATATTATTACCTTAGAAGACCCTGTAGAATATACTTTGCCTTTAATTAGACAAATCCAAATTAATCCGAAACAAGGGTTAACTTTTGCTACTGGTTTACGGTCGGTATTAAGACAAGACCCGGATGTAATAATGGTGGGTGAAATTAGAGATTTAGAAACTGCTGAAATTGCTGTCCAAGCAGCCTTAACTGGTCATTTAGTTTTCTCTACTCTTCACACGAATAATGCCGCAACTGCTGTTACCCGATTAGTAGATATTGGCGTTGAGCCTTTTTTGATTGCTTCTTCTTTAATTGGTGTTTTAGCCCAAAGATTAGTAAGAAAAATCTGCTCTGCTTGTAAAGAAAGCTATCAACCAAAACCAGAATTATTAAAATATTTAGGATTAGAAGAAAAGACACAACTTTTCCGCGGAAAGGGTTGTGAGGAATGTAATAATACTGGCTATCGAGGCAGAACTGGTATTTTTGAACTTTTAATTGTTGATGATACTATTAGAGAAATGATTTTAAAAAATAAAAGTGCTACCGAAATTCACCACGTTGCTGTTTCCAAAGGGATGAAAACGATGAGGGATGACGGCTTTGATAAAGTGAAAAAGGGCATTACTACTGTGGAAGAAGTTTTAAGAGTAACTACTCTATTTTAATCTATTTTCTTTTTTCAGAAATTCTTTTTAAAACTTCGGGTAAAGTAGTGTATTCCATTTCTTCTAATGGTAAACGATGGGGTTCAAAAGGTCCGTGAGCACGCATAAAGTTAGCTATCCGGTTTGCTTCTTTTCGGGCATAATCAAAAGCCGGATCATCAAACAGATCGCGAGGACCGATCAACATTCCCTGAGCAATTTGAAAACCAAGAGCAATAACTCTTGGCGGACCATCAAATCTTGAAGGATTGGCTTCTCTTTGGGCAACAGGCATTAATGGACCATAATGGGAACCACGCATCCAACCAGAAACTAAATGGGGGAAAGCAAAAGGCTCAAGAATTTCACCAATGGCTGGTAAACCGGCTTGGGCACGAACAATTAAAACCGGATCATCTTTACCAACATAACGACCAGCAATTAATGCCAATTTTTGAGTAGAAGAAACCGCTGCAATCTCGCCATCTTTTTTATAAACCGCCTTAATTATATAATTTTCACAAGAACCAATCAAAACTAATAAATCATACATCTCTTCCGGACAAGAAAGGAAAAAATTTTCATCCTTTTTAATATCATGAACTTCAAATTTAAATCCTTCATGCATGGTTGGATCAATAATTAAACCAATCGTGTTAAAAGGATCAGCAAAAATTTTGAAAAGGGGAAAATTCCAAGCACCCGGGGCACATTTATCACCCATAAAAATTACTACTGGCTCGGATTTCCTTTCAACAAACTCCATCTCAGCAACTCCTGGTCCCATACCTTTTACATTTCCTGAAAAGGCATCAGCGAGTAAATCTTGACCAGCACCGTAAAGTTTTAATTCCTTTGCTAATTGGGTACAGGCAACAAAGGTATCCCAGGCTAATTTGTGAATCTCTTGATTATCAACTCCTTTGGTATGGGTCATTATTAACTCCAAATCATCGCCACAATTAGTTACATAAAAATCAACAATTATCCCCTTGGCTTTTGCCTCCGCCAGTAAATCTTTTGCCTTATCTAAAATTTGCGGATGGCTAGAAGAATGACCAACATAGCCACCAATATCGGCTTTAATTACTGATAAAGTAATCTTTTCAGCCATTAAATCCTCCTTTTATATTTATAATTTTAATCTTTTATTATAACAAAATTTTTAAAAAATTCAAACGGACAAAAAATCTTCTTAATACCAAAAATGAAAGGTAATTCTTTTGCCCACTATTCTCATCCCCAAACTTTCATACAATCTTAAAGCAGATAAATTATCTTGCTCAGTGCCGACATAAACTTCCTTTATTTTCTTTTCGCTAAAATATCGTAATCCCCTTTTAACTAAACTTTTCCCAATTCCTTTGCCTTGGTATTCTTTTTTCACAGCAATTAAATCAATAATACCAATCTTTCTTTTGTTTAATTTCAAAATCTTACAATCTATAAAACCAACAACTTGATTATTTATTTTAGAAACAAAAATTTGGTGGTTTTTATTATAAAAAGAACTAACAATCCATTTTTGATAAAACTTTTTTATCAATTCTCTTTTGAAATTTTTATCTTGATAAAATCGGGTATAGAAAAAAGAATTACCGCTTATTTCTTCTAACTCACCCAAATCTCCTTTTTTAGCAACTTCAATTGCTGGTAAAAAATTGGAAAGTTTTATAGGCAATCTTATAAAATAAGTTACATACTTCACCATTTCTTTAAAGCCTAATTTTATCAAAATCTTTCTTAAATCTCTATCTTTTTCATCAATACCAATATCTAAAAACTTTTTATTTTTATTTATCGCTAAGATTTCTTTGATAAAAAACTCTTTTAAAAGATTATCAGTATCTTTTCTAAAAATCAGATATTCAATTCGACCACAATTAAAACCAAAAATCCTTTTATCCCAAGTTAAATTTTTGACTTTTCCTAATCCTAAAATGTTTTTATCTTCATCCAGAAGAAGATAAAGTCCTCTCTTTTCTTTTTTTATCTCTTGATAAATATCCTTTAAACGATAATAAGGTTGTTTATAAAAGAAATCTTTATTTAAATTATTAAATAATCTCTTTAAACTATTCTTGCCCACCTTCATTTTCTAATATCTGGTTCTTTTAAGTAAAAGGGAGAGAGAGAAAAAGGATTGTCTAATTTTCCTTCTTCCTTTGCTTTCTTAGCAAGTAAACCAATAATTTTTGCCTTAGGATAATAAATATTAATCTTTTTGTAATCCTTAAATAATTCGGGATAAAAAAGAAGACCACTACCACAAACAAAGGCAATCTCTTCTTTTGGAAAAAAAATTGGAAAATCATTTATGGAAACTAATTGATAATCACTAATTATTTTTTGATTCTGATAAAGAGCAGTATAAAAACTTTCTCTTTTCGCATCGATTACGCAGGCAACTTTCTTTTCTTTAAGTTCATTAAAATAATGTAAACAGGTATGATAAAGGGCATCTAAAGTATTTATTCCTTTTAATGGAATATTATGAGGATAAGCAAGGCCAAAGGAAGTTGCTAAACCAACTCTTAATGCAGTAAAATTTCCTGGGCCGATACTTATACCGATTAATTCGATATCTTTTAAAGAGATATTTAAATATTTAAAGGAAAAATCTAAAATTAAAGTAAGATTTTTTTCGTGTTTAGAATGGGTATCAGTAAAGGTTGAGAAGATTTCTTTTTCACCTTTTAAAAAAGAGATTTCGCAATTGGGCGAACTGGTTTCTAAGGCCAAAATCATTCTTCTTTTAGAGAAGTAGGATAAACCTCTTTAATCACTCCTTCCATCTCATCCATATTGTAATATTCATCACAAGCACGAATTAATTCTACAGAGGTATAACCTCTTCCCAAGCCAATTATTATCACTCTTTTTCCTAATTTAGAAATGTAATCAACCAAAGGCACAAAATCACCATCACCAGTAACAAGAATTATCTCATCCAGATAATTAATCATTGATAAGACTTCTAAGGTTATTTCAATATCCATATTTGCTTTGATACTGCCGTCCAACCTTTCTCTTGTTTGCTTAGCAACAACCCGATACCCTTGAAAAGAAAGGGCATCAATCAATCGTTGCCTCCTTTCATCTTCTCTTTTGTAAGGAACAAAGGCAATAAATTTGTATTCTTCTTCTTCTCTTTTTCCTAAAAGAATTATATTTCTTTTCAAAACATCATACCTCACTTCTTTTCCTTGCCTTTCAAAGGTCTCCTGAATATTTTGAACATCCAAAAAAACACCAACTAATCCCATAAAACCTCCTTTAAAATAAGATTTAACCCTTTTAAACTAAGATAGGGTTCAAAATAATCAATCTCTTTAAGATAACGATGGAAAATAAAAGATAAACCACCGGTTAAAAAAACTTTAAAATCCTTACCGACCATATTTTTGTATTTTTTTATTAAAAAGGATAACCCTTCTAAGACAAAAAATTTCATCCCTTCTAAGACGGCTTTTTTTGGCGAGAGGGCTAACCCTTCGATCTTTCTATCGATAACAAAATTATCCTTAACAATTCTTTTAACCTGAGCAAGGGAGAAATAAGAGGATAATATTCCCGGCAAAATTAAACCACCAATAAAAACACCCTCTTTTTTTACACAAGAAAAAGTAGTAGCACTTCCCAAATCACAAACAATTCCATTCTTTTTATAAAACTTATAAACATAATAACAACTGGCAATCCGATCTTCACCCAATTTATTTTTTTCATAAAGGGAATAATCAAAGTCAATTTTCAAATCAGCAAGGGAGTAAATATTTATTTTTTTATTAAAACCTTTAATTTTGCTTATCAAAATCTCTTTTGCCTTCGGAACTACCGAAGAAATTATAATATCTTTCACTCTCTCTAAAAAGAAAAAATATCTTTCATCCTTTGATAAATCTTTGGTCTTCACATTCATCACCATTATTAAATTATTATCTTTAAAAAAGCCAAATTTAGTAAAACTATTGCCAATATCGCAAGCCAACGAATTCATAAATATACCTTTTCTACCTCGCCACTAAATATTTTAATTCCCTCTTTTAAAACCAAAGAGTAATCTTCATCAATGTCCAAACAAGTGCCAACAATTTCTTTTTGGGGAGAAAGCAAAATTTTAACTCTTTTATTTTTCAAATAATTTCTCTCTTTTAAAAAATTTAACAATTCCTCTTTTACAATCTTTTCAGAATTTATCTTTTCTAAAATAATTTCCGTAAGTAAAAATTTCTCATAAGAACTTATTTCCCTTTTTAAGATTTCCTTTAAGGAAATCGCATTGGTTATCTCTTTAGGAAATTTATCATTGTTTAAATTTATGCCACAGCCAAAAATTAAAGATAAATTATATTTTTCTGCCAATATACCAGATAATTTTCTATCTCGGTAATAGATATCATTAGGCCATTTGATTTGTAATTTTCTTTTTAGACCAAATATTTCTTCGCAACTAATTACAATATTTTTAATGATAAAAAAGATAATATCAAAGATAGATAAAATCTCTTTCTCAGTCAAATTTAATAAAAAAGAGAAATATAATCCGCCAACTGGTGAATACCAATTCCGTTGATAACGACCATAACCGCCAGTTTGTTCATTGGCAATAATTAATAAATTTCTTTTATAATTAATAAATTCTTTTGCCAATATTTGAGTACTGGTTATTTTATCTAAATAGAAAACATCTTTAACCTTCATTTGATCTTAACAATCTTTCTTTGAGAGGTGAAATATATTCCTCTTTTTTCTATTCTCTCTATTTTTCTGCCATAGATATTATAAATATCTTTCTCTTTCTTCCCATATTCTTTTTTATTATCTTTTAAAACAATTCCGCTACCGGTAGTATTCAAAAATAGAAGATTACCCTGTGGAGGATCCCAATTGGTTATTCCTAAATCACAAAAAGGTGAATAGGTATAATTAATAATAATTGTTTCACCAATTTGGGGAGTAAAAGAAAAACTGAAATAGCCAGTTAAATAATCAAAACAAAATTCTTGCCAATTTAATCTCCGGCCATTCAGATAGACAGAATTTACTTTCTGAATAGGTATCTTTTTAATATTAAATAATTTTCTTTCGCCGTCACCAATCTTTATTTCACTGGTATCAACTAAATGGTTATTTCTTACCGAGCCAAACATCATATTTTCACATACCAAATTATTTCCCCAGTTATAGAACCATTCTGGTGTTTGAGAATAAGAACCTTGGTGATTCTCAAAAACCGTGGCACTTTCCCACCAACCACCGCAGGCAAGTTCTAAATAACCATCACCATTCAAATCACCAAAAGCAACAACTGAAGAATATCTCGTATTTGTTAAAAGAGTATATTCCGGAATTGTATCAAGATTTCCCAAATTATTTTTGTAAACAAGAATTCTTGAACGATCACCGCTCAATTGTCCATTACAAGCAACTGCCAAATCATAATAACCATCATTATTATAATCACCAATAGCAATTCTTAATACCCAGCCAACTACTCTAAAACTTATTGTTGGAATTTCGGGCAAAGAACCATTATTAGAAATATAAATATTTATCTTTCTTCTGTGACCAACAACCAAATCTAAATAACCATCTTGATTAATATCCAAAAATCTTATGGCATCAGAGGGTGAAGAATCCAAAGAGACCCATATTGGCAAGGTATCAAAAATGCCGTTATTATTCTGATAAATTCTTGCTGGCTCTTTGATATTATTATAGACATCGCCACAGGCAACTGCCAAGTCTAAATCACCATCCAAATCATAATCACCAAGACATAAATCAAAAGAGTGTAAATTTTCTTTTGTTTGCCAATAGGGTAATGGGTCTAAAGTTCGGCCGTTGTTTAAATAAATTCTTGCTTTACCACTGATAGTGCCATAACCAAGATAACTTACTGCTAAATCAAAATTGCCATCATTGTTCACATCGCCTAAGTATAAATGCCCAAAATAACCAGAATCATTACTTCGCCAAGAACAACTTCTTTCTAATTCACCATTATAGTTAAAATAAATTCCGTTTCTATTTAATGCCATATCATTGCCATTACTTGTGACAAAATCAATATAAGAGTTATTATCAATATCCCAGAAACCGCCGCCAGTAGAATAATCCTGATCAATTGAAATCCAAGATGGTGAATTAGGTAAAGGAATATAAAAAATAATTGAAAAGATAAGTAATATCATTAAATAATTTTAGGTAATTAAAATATTTTTTCAAATAGATAATCTATTTAAATGATTTTATGAAGTTTTGGCAATCTTTAACTTGATTTTATTTTGGCTATAATTATTATAATAAAAAAGACACTATGCAAGGAGGTAAAAGATGAAGGTTTTCACAATAACACGTATTGTTAGTATTATTTGGCTGTTTTTATTTATCTTAGATTGTAAAAAGAGTAACAACCCACCAATTATACATTCGATCTCAAGTCCAGATGAAGTAAGTGTTGATGGTTCAATTACTCTTACATGTATTGCCACAGATCCTGATAATGATCCGTTGGAGTACGCCTGGACATGCACAAGTGGGAGGTTATCCTCAGCAAGTGGTAAGACGGTTATTTGGTATGCACCAGAGAAATCAGGCAGTGCAATTATAAGCGTGACTGTATATGATGGTCGAGGTGGCTCAGCCACAAGAGCAAAAACAATAACTGTTAATCGCCTCACAACAACCTTAATAGATTGGGAAGGATGGATTCCTGCGCGTTATGTTTTCTACTGGACTAAGTATATAAAGTCCGAATATACGGTATCTGGCAACTTCTGGGTCGAGGATTACGATATTAATTTTCTAATTCTTGATGCGGCTAACTTTGAGAATTGGTGGAATGGGAGACCCTATCAGTATGTGGTCAGAATCTTGCGCTCAAAAGGCACATCCTTCTCCTCTACAATATCTCACAACGATACCTACTACATCGTTTTAGACAATACTTACAGTCTATTTACTGCCAAGCACGCTCACCTTTTTGTGCAAAAGACTTCGCCATAACACTATTTAGTTACCTCTTTAAATCTATAATCTATAAGATGTGAAAATAACTTAATTAATTTATAAATCTTCTTATACAGAAGTTTACTTAAAAATAAAAAGCCCGTTCCCCCAATAGTATAGGGTACCGTATAGGATTATGTCCATCTTTCTTTTATTATACTCTCTTCTACATATTCATCTATCACAATTTAAAAATATTTTTGCCCAAAAAACCTTACGCTATTTTAAAATATATCTCCATCTAACTTAAATAAATAAATCACCTTTAAGAATAGAAAGGATTTAAATTTACTAAACAAGGAATATTATAAAAA
>CALHQW010000021.1 GCA_938040315.1 uncultured bacterium | reverse complement strand
GAGATAATTCTGACCCATGAACATAGGAATAACCCAAACTTATAAGCCAATTTATAACTGGTTGTTCAACCATATATTCTTCAGTGAGCTGTGTCATTTTATATTTCCTCTACTCTCAATTTTCCAAAGACAAGTAAAGGTAAAAGGGTATCCCTGATTTTCCTTAAAACCATAATCTGTTTTTGATTGTTTATGATTTTTTGAAATAAGGGTTCAACGAGGGAGTGAAATTTTTGGAGAATGGGAGGGGGAGGGATAACAATTTGGAAGTTTTCTAAATCTGATTTTTTTAGATTTGAAATGTTAGTACCTGTAACTACGGAAGCAAGATATTCACTAAAATAATTTGAATTAAGAATGCAATAAATAAATGGGAAAAAAATTTTACTATTTGTTCTTAAACAATACATAAACGAGCCAAAAGAAAAATCTTTTGGAGGTAAAATTTCAATGAAACAAGCAAAATTTCCAACTAATTCTGGATTTCCATTAGAGCCAACAATTACTATATCCAACTCCTTTAATTTCTTTTCTTCTGACACTTTAGACTTAGGGATAAACATTAAATCAGTTAAGTCTATTGTTCTATTTGGCTTAATGTTATTAGCTCGTAAAATGGGTATTGCATCTTCAAAATATTCAAATGAGGCATCTTTTGAATCAAAAGAAATTCCCCTCAAAATTTTTACCACTTCTGTTATCTTTTTAACCTCCCACCCCTTTGGTATCTTTCCCAATTCGCTATCCACAAATTCTTCATTCTTAAACGGTTCAAAGTCAACAAACCAGTTCTTAAAAATTGCTATTGCCGTTTTTTCTAAAATCTCATTCTGTCTTTTCTTATTCTCTATCAAATCATCAAAATAGGATAAGACAGTAGCAATGCGGGATTGCTCTTCAAAGGGAAAAATAGGAATTTTCACTATTTCAGTTATATCTCTTTTGATCCCACCTTGAGCACTTCCACCAATTGCACTCTCTATTAACCTTTGCCCTGCATCTGAAAATAAATAATAGAAGAGATATCTCGGATTGTATTTCTCTTTATCAGTTCTTATTAAAAAAACATGTTCATTCACCATTGCTCTGCCTTCAGGAACCTCTTTAACATACGCCAATTTACCAATAGTAGCTCCATCTTTAACAAGCAAAATATCTTCTTTTTCTATTTTTCCTTTCTTCAAAGATTCGTAAAATTCTTCTTTAAACCTCAAACAGTTATCTAATGTCAGATCTCCTTGCCATGTTATGTTTTCTCCACCTATACTCAAAATTCCATTGGGATCGTGCTTTAATAACCCTCCCTTTGGTCTACTTCCACTTTCCAAACTTTTAACTGCCCAACCTAGATTTTCTATCTCCCAATCTTTCGGTATCTCTCCAATTTCTGTCTCTTTAAATTCTGTTTCCCAGCGGAATTTTAGCATTTTATCTCCTCCCAAATTATTTTTAACTTCTCCTTTAATGGAGAAATTTGGTCTTTAATGACTTTCCAAGAAATATCTGAATATTTTTGATATATTTCTATCGGAAGACTCCTTGCCGCTTCTCCGATGATTTCTAAATTTCTAATTACTCCATCCGAAATAATATCATTTTCCATAAACTGCTCAACTGATTTTATGTTTTGGGGATATCTTTCTATCTTTTCAATTGCATTAAGCATGTCTTCTATTAAAAGCTTTGGTCCCCTTTTAGACATAGATTAAATCCCTTTTTATGGAATTCCCTAATGAAGACTTTCTCAAAACCGCTTGGTAAGTTAAAATATCTACTTTTAAACCAAGAAGTGATTCAAAATAATCCTTTATCTCAACAATTTCCCACCCAATTGGCTCTGAAAATTCAAGGATAATATCAACATCGCTACTTTCTCTCTCTTCTTTCCTTGCTATCGAACCAAATATCGCTATCTGCTCTATTTTATATTTCTCCCTCAAAAAGTCTTTTTTCTCTTTAATTTTGTTTTTAATTTTTTCTATGCTCATTCTTATCCACCTCCTGATTTTACATTACGATATCACTTCTTTTATAATTAATTTACACCTCAAATTTCAAAGATTTAAAAACTTCTTTTATCTTTTTGGTAAGTTGAGCCTCCTCTGCAAGCAATTTTGAAAATTCCTCCGAATAAGTTTTCATCTTCTCCTCAAAAGGAATTTCATCCTCTTCCAGTTTTATGCCGACATATCTACCCGGTGTTAAAACAAATCCATTCTTTTCAATCTCTTTTAAATCAGCAACCTTAGCAAAGCCAATTTCGTTAATTTTTTCCTCGTCCTCTCCTTTTTCAAACATCCTGAATTTTTCCACAATTTTTTCTATGTGCTCTTCAGTAAAAATAACCTGTCTTCTTGAAATCGGTTTAAATAATTTCTTGGCATAAATAAATAGAACTTTTCCTTTCATATATTCTGGTTTTGATTTTCTTAAAAACCATAAAGAAACCGGTAAAGAGACATTGTAAAATAGTTTTGCTGGACAGGCAACTATCCCCCAAACTAAATCATCTTGAATTATCTTTTTTCTTATCTCTCCTTCTAAGCCACCAACCGAGAGGGCACCATTTGCCATAACAAAACCTGCCTTTCCATTAGGTGCAAGGTGATAAATATAATGCTGTATCCATGCATAATTGCCATTATTATCTGGTGGAATTCCATATTTGAATCTCGGATCATCATATTTTACTCTATCCGCTCCCCATCCACTATCATTAAAAGGTGGATTAGAAACAACATATTCTGCCCGTAAATCAAAGAATTGATCTTGATGATAGGAATCACCAATCCTTATGTCGCCTTCGGCACCTCTTATGACAAGATTCATTTTGCATATCTTCCAACACATAGGTTTTGAATCCTGTCCATAAATTGAGAGGGTGTTTTTATCTAAACCTTCTTTTTCCATCTTTTTCAAAGCGGAAACAAAGAAACCTCCTGAACCACAAGCCGGGTCAAAAATCCTTCCACCCTTAACATCCAGCACTTTAACTATAAGTTCTGTTACCGAGCGAGGAGTGTAAAACTCTCCTCCCCTTTTACCTTCTGCCTCTGTAAATTTACCAAGAAAATACTCATAAATCCTGCCAAATATATCCTTTCCTTTGTGATCATACCCAAAATCTATTTGAGTAAAAGTATTTATTAAATAAGCAAGGTCAAAAGAATCAAGATTTATGCTTGTATATATCTTTGGAATTACATCCTTTAATTGCCTCGGATATTCTTTTTCCAGCAATTCAATTGCTCTGTCAATAATTTTACCAATATCTGGTTGGTTTGCGTTCTTAACAAGATAATCCCATCTTGCCTCCTCCGGAACATATAAAACGCCTTCGCAAAGATATCTGTCTTTGTCTTTTTCAGCCTCTATCCTCATCTTTTCATCAGGAATATACTCATCATCCCGGGGATCGCAAAATTTTTTCTCTAATTCTTTCTGCCTTTCTTCAAAAGCATAGGAAATATATCTTAAAAATATTAGACCCAAACACACATATTTATATTCATGAACCTCAATTTTCTTTCTCAATTTATCAGCAGCCTTCCACAATTTATCTTCAAAGTTTATCTCTCTTTCTTCCATGTTTTATCCTCCTTTTAAAATATTATATTATACCTGCACTTTGAATTTTGTCAATTCTTGCCGCCCTTCGCAAGCAGGAGGTGTGTGTTTCTACGGTGGGTAGGAACAACAGAATGATGGACTTGCGGAAGGGCGGCATCCCTTCTAACTCCCATTGTCAAAAATATAAAGAAAAAATTTTGAAAAGTCAATAATTAAAGATAATTATTGAAAGACCTCTTTTATTTTCTCTATTGCCCAATCAATCTCTTCTTTTTTGATAATTAAAGGAGGCGCAAATCTTATCACATCCTCTCGCGTATCCTTTACTAAAATCCCCTTTTCCATTAATCTCTCACAATAAGGTCTTGCCTTTTCTTTTAGTTCCACACCAATTAATAAACCTTTGCCCCTAATTTCTTTAATAATTGGTGAGCTTATCTCCTTTAATCGATTAATAAAATATTCGCCCATTATCTTGGCATTCGCTACTAAATTTTCTTCAATAATTACCTTTAAAGAAGCAATCCCAACAGCACAAGCCAAAGGATTGCCACCAAAAGTAGAACCATGGTCACCGGGAGTAAATACATCCATAATATTATCATTAGCACAGATTGCTGAAACTGGATAGACACCGCCTCCCAAGGCTTTTCCTAAAATCAATATATCTGGCTCTGCCTCTTCATATTCGTAACAGAAAAGTTTTCCCGTCCTTCCTAAACCAGTTTGAATTTCATCTAAGATAAATAAGACATTATTTTTTTCACATATTTCTTTTGCCTTTTTTAAATAACCCTCTTTAGGAACGATTACTCCACCTTCTCCCTGAATCGGTTCAACTAAAAAACCAACTGTATTTTCGTTTATTGCCTTTTCTAAACTTTCTAAATCATCATAAGGAATGATTTTAAAACCAGGGGTAAAAGGACCAAAACCAAATTTATATTGTTCTTCTGTTGAAAAACTGATAATGGTGGTTGTCCTGCCGTGAAAGTTATTTTCACAAACAATAATTTCGGCTTGATTTTCCTTTACTTTCTTTTTTAAATATCCCCATTTTCTTGCTGCTTTAATTGCGGTTTCTACTGCTTCGGCACCAGTATTCATCAAGAGAACTTTATCTTTCTTAGTAATTTCGCAAAGATATTTACAAAAAATTGGAAATTTATCATTGTGAAAAGCCCGAGAGGTTAAAGTCAATTTATCAACTTGTTCTTTTAAAGTTTGAATAATTTTGGGATGGCGATGACCTTGATTTAAGGCGGAATAAGAAGAAAGCATATCTAAATATTTTTTTCCTTCCACATCATAAACATAAACACCTTCACCATAAGATAAAACAACTGGCAAAGGATAATAATTTTTGGCACTATATTTAAAAGTCAAATCAATATACTCTTCTTTTCTCATAATCTTAATAAATCAAAATTGGTATTTCTAATTCCTTTAAAAAATCTTCATATTCTTCACCCAAAAGCAAAAATTTACTTTTTGGTAAGATAATTAATTCAGCAGAAACGGCTTTTGCCAACTCTAAAATATTAAACAAGGAACCTTTTTCCATTCCGAAAGAAAAAGGAATTTTTTCACATTCCAATTTCTCACATAAAGAAAATAGTAAATGCCAATATTCCCGCTCCTCTTCACCCTTTTTTGGAAAGCCTAAAAGAATTACCTTTTTTTTATTTTCTTTTAAATAATTTAAAATTTTTAGATAGAAATTTTTCTCTTTATCAATTACGAAAATGATATTCTCCATTATTTTAAGATTAAAATTTTAATTAAAAATAATAAATTTGCAAATAAAAGGGTTAAAAAGGTAACAATGATTCCCGCTTTTAACCAATCAGCAAAACGAAAGGTCTTTCGAAAAGTTCTCTCATATAAACCAATAGCAACTAAATTGGCAGTTGAACCAATCATTGTTAAATTACCACCAAAACAGCCACCAATTAATAAGGACCAATATAACTGATTACCTAAGGGAATACCTTTTAAAATTAAATTCTTTACCACCGGAACCAAAGCGGCAACAATCGGTAAATTATCAACGAAACCAGATAATAGACCACTTCCCCATAAAAGCATTGTCAAAGCACCGAAGGTCTCCTTTAAATCTTCTCTAAAAAAAGGAAATTTTTTAGCACCTTCACTTAAAAGATAGGCTAATTTATTAGTCACGCCGGTATATTCTAAACAACCCGCATTAGCGAAGAGAAACATAAAATATAAAATCGTCCACCAATCAGGGCCCCTTTCAACAAAAAAGCGAGAATGTTCTTTTTCATAAAAAATAATAAAACCAACAACTAAAAGTCCCGCACCCAATAACATTGACCGTTCTTCAATTTTTAATAAATGTTCCAATAAGGAATGGGTAATCACCAAAAAAACAAAAACTAAAAAAATTAAAACCGCAACCCTTATTTCTTTTTTATCAATCTCCTCTGCCAATTTTTTAAGTTCAATTTTATTTTCTAATTTAATCTTTTTCTGATAAAGGAAAAGAATAATAAATATGGTGAGAAATAAAGAAAGTAAAGAAAGGGGAGTAGAATTTTTTAGGAAGTCTAAAAAAGTAAACTTTGCTGAAAAGGCTAAGTAAATGCCGATCGGATTACCAATCAAAGTTAAGGCACTTCCGATATTGGTTGCTAATACCAAACCAATTAAATAAGGAATAATATTTCCTTTGGTATATCTAACAATTTCAATAGCAATACCAAAAGTAATCAAAATTGCTGAAACCTCATCAATTAGACCACCAAGAATAGCCGAAAAAAACATTAATGAACCAAAAAGAAAAAGGGGCGATTTGCCAAAATAGTGAATCGCTTTGATAACTAAATATCTAAAAACCCCTTTTTCACTAAACCATTTCACCATTATCATCACCATAATAATAAAAAGAATAGTTGGAATAGACATAAATTCTATTACGGTCTCAATATTAACTACCCCAGTTAACAAAAGGAAAATTAAGGCAAAAGCACCAAAAGCAACCCGATGAGAAAAGAAAAACAAAGTTCCCAAAACCATGGAAAAAAATAAAACCACCGCAATAATCTCTTTTTTTATCCAAAAAGGTGAATTAAAATCGGAAGCATAGGGAAGTTTTATTTTGGTAAATAAAAATTTAGCAGCCAAAAATATCAAAACTATTCCCAAAAGATAATAAAAAACCTTTTTGTATCTTTTAAAGAAACTTAACCCTCTCTTATAAACTAAATATTCATAAACTTCTTTTTTAGTTTTGGCTTTTAAAAGTTCCGAAAGGATTCTTTTATTATGTAAAATTTGGGCAATGTAAGAAAGGGATTGAAGATAAAAATCATGCTCCTCTTCTTTGGAAAAAAGAAAGACTACTAAATTTACTGGTTTCTCGTCTAAAGATTGCCAATCAATTGGTCTTTTAAGACGAAAAAATACAACAAAACTCTCTTTGATTGTCTTTAAAATTAAATGGGGAAGCGCTATTCCTAAACCAACACCAGTAGAACCAAGGGCTTCTCTCTCTTTTAGTAAACTAACCAGTTTCTCACCCTCTTCTTTTTTAATAATCTTTTTCTCTTCTAAAAGTTTTTTAACAAAAGAAAAAAGTTCTTCTTTACTATTAAATTCTAAATCCAAAAAAATAAATTCCGGCTTAAAAATTTTTTGGAAATTATTTCTTTCCATAAGATATTATTATAGTATTTAACCAATTAAAAATCAAACTTGATTTTCTTTAAATATTTTGGTATAATAATATACTTAAAAAGGAAGATTAAAAATGATAATTAAGCAATTAATTGTGGGTGGTCTATATTCTTTAAAGGATTATATCTTTTATCATATTTTAACTTGTCTTATACCGGCCTTTTTGCTTGCGGGCGCAATGGTTACTTTTATTAATCGCCAGGCAATTATCTCTTTACTTGGTGAAAAAGCAAATAAACTAAAATCTTTCTCTTTAGCAAGTATTTTCAGTTTTTTCTTAGCCGCTTGCTCTTGCACGGTAATTCCAGTAAGTAGCGGTCTTTATTATAGTGGAGCGACAATTGGTGTTGCCTTTATTATCCTCTGGGTAGCACCAGCAAGTAATATCCTTTCTTTAATTTATACCGGTAGTATTTTGGGAAGCCAAATGGTCTTCTGGAGAATTATCTCAGCAATCTTAATGGCTTTCGTTGTTGGTTTTGTCATGACCCTATTTTTTGGTAAAGAAAAAGAAGAGTTGGGCTTTATTAAAAAAGAAGAGAGTATTTCTTTTTTAAAAAGAAAAGATTTAATACTTCTTATTCTAATTTTACTTTCTTTACTGGCACCTAATTATTTAGGAAGAAATAGCCCTTACATTAAAAAAGTTATTATCTGGCTTGTCTTTACAATTATAATGGTTGTTTATACTCTTATTTTTATTGAGAAAGAAAGAATAAAGGAATGGCTTTATGAAAGTTGGTGGTTTGTAAAAATTATTTTGCCTTTATTACTTTTAGGAGTTTTTATTGTTGGTATTGTTGGCAAAATTATTCCAGAAAATTTTGTTAGAAATTATCTTGGCTCAAAAGGAATTTTTTCTTCTTTTCTTGCCACTTTAATTGGTGCAATAAGTTATTTTGCCACGATGACCGAAGCACCTTTTGTTCATACTTTAATGAAATTAGGAATGAAAAAAGGACCAGCACTCGCTTTACTTTTAACTGGTCCGGGTTTAAGTTTACCCAATTGGCTGGCAATCGGTAGGGTTTTTGGTTTTAAGAAAACTTTGGTTTATGTGCCAACAATAGTAATCTTAGGAACAATAATCGGTTTTATTTTTGGAAAATTTATTTTTTAAAAGGAGGTAATTATGAAAATAATTATTGCTGGACCTGGTTGCCCAAAATGTCTCGAAACCGAAAAGAATGTAAGAGATGCCAGCGCTGAATTAGGAATTGCTGCTGAAATTACCCATCTCTCCGATATTAGAGAATATGCCAAATTTGGTATAATATTTACACCAGCAGTAATTGTGAATGATAAAGTTGTCGTCTCCGGAAAAGTACCAACAAAAGAGGAGATTAAAGAGATTTTAAAAAATTTATAAGATTATTATCTTTTTGAAATAAAGACTTTCTTTTAAATAATAAATCCCTTTTCTTATTTTCTTTAAATTTACTTTTTGTCCAAAGATATTGTAGATTTCTCTTTTTGATTTATTAATCTTTACATCTTTTTTATTCTCATATAAATTAACCCGCCCAAAGGTATCGGTCCGGATTACATAGATATCGCCAGTGTCAGGAGACGGTCCATTATAATTCCAAGAATAACCGCAAATAATATAGCCATCTTTTGTTTTTTGAATACTATTTCCTTGATGAAAATCATAGTTGGTGGAGGAAAATACTCTTACCCATTCAGTATCAATAGCATTCTCCCTTGTTTTTAAAACAAATAAATCTAAATTGGTATTAGAGCCAGTGACAATAAATTTATTATTCTCTTCGGTAATGGCACGCACACCACTTGTATAATAAATATTATTTTGGAAAATAATATTTCCATTATTATCAATTTTCACAATATTAAAATAACCCACACCACCGCCACCAACACTCACAAAACAATTATCTGAAGTTTTTGTACCTCCTTGGGTAAGTTGGGGTTGAGAAGAAATAGTCTGCCAAATTGTATTTCCATTTCTATCTAATTTAATAAAAACTGCGTAAAAATTGGTAGTAGCACTACCACCATAAACCCCAATTATTAAAAAATTATTATCATTAGTCTCACAACAATATTTTCCGTGATCATCATAAGTCGGCTGGGAAGAGCCAATTATCCTTTCCCATTGCCGATTTCCCAAAGAATCAGTTTTTATCACATAGATATCATAAATGTAATTTCCGCCATAATTTCTTGTTGAACCAGTTACTAAATAACCGCCATCATTAGTCTGAACAACATATTTTCCCCAATCTTCATAATTATATCCATAAGTCCTTAACCATTGTAATCGAAAGTTACTATCTACTTTAGCAAGAAAAAGGTCAAAATTTTCAGTATATTTGCCCGTAATAATATAACCGCCATCCCTTGTTGGATTAATACAATAGGCTTCACCAAAAAAAGATAAAGTCTCTTCCCTTAAAAGATTGCCATAACCATCAATTTTTAAAAGATAAGGCTTAGGAGTTATCCTACCAACAGTAAAAGAGTTGGTATAGCCACAAATAATAAAATAATGACCTTCACCAGTTGGATCAAAGGCAAAATAACCTTGTTCATCTCCTTGATAGCCATACCAACGTTCAAAACTTTGAGAAAAAATTAAAGAAAAGAATAAGAGAAATAAAAAATTTCTCATCTTTCACCTCCTTTCCTTTTCCTTATAATAAACTAATCTATTAAAAAATCAATATTTGAATTTTTCTTAAAATTTGTTATCTTTTTTATTTTAAAGGAGGTCTTATGTTGATACCTTTCAAAAATGAACCCTATTTAGATTTTTCTCTTGAGAAAAATAGAAAGGAAATGGAAGAAACTTTAAGAAAAGTAAAAGAGGATTTTGAAAAGGAATATCCTTTAATTATCAATGGTAAAAAAGTTTTTAAAGAAAAGAAGTTTAAATCAATAAATCCTTCTAATCCAAAAGAAGTTTTGGGTTATTTCTCCAAGGCCGAGAAAGAGGATATTGATAAGGCAATTGAAGTTGGTTGGCAGGTTTTTCCCATTTTCTCTTCTTTACCAAAAGAAGAGCGAGCAAGTATCTTATTAAGAGCAGCAAATATAATGAGAAGAAAAAGAAAAGAATTAATAGCAACAATTATTTATGAAGTTGGTAAAAATTGGCTGGAAGCCGATGCCGATGTTTGTGAAGCGATTGATTTCTTAGAATTTTATGCAAGAGAGATTTTAAGATACCAAAAAGAACAGGAATTAACTCCTCTACCTGGTGAAATGAACGAAATCCGTTATCTTCCTTTGGGAGTTGGTGCCATAATTCCACCTTGGAATTTTCCCTTAGCAATTTTAACTGGAATGACAAGCGCAGCAATTGTCTGCGGTAATCCGGTTATTTTAAAACCAGCCTCTGATTCACCATTAATTGGTTATAAATTCTGTGAGATAATGATGGAAGCCGGTTTGCCCGAGGGTGTTTTAAATTTTATTACTGGTAGCGGCGGAGAAATTGGCGATTATTTAGTCTCCCATCCAAAAATTAGATTTATTGCTTTTACCGGTTCAAAAGAAATTGGTTTAAGAATTAATGAACTGGCAAGCAAGATTAATAAAGGTCAGATTTGGATAAAAAGGGTAATTGCCGAAATGGGCGGAAAAGATGCAATTATTATTGATAATGAGATTGAAGAATTATGGGAAGATGCTTTAAATGGTGTTCTCTCCTCCGCCTACGGATTTCAAGGACAAAAATGTTCAGCCTGCTCAAGATTAATTCTCCATAAAGATATCTACGAAAAATTCTTAGAAGATTTTAAAGAAAAAGTAAAGAATATAAAAATTGGCAACCCAGAAAAATATGAAAATTATTTAGGACCAGTAATAAATGAAAATGCCTATAATAAAATCTTAGGTTATATTGAAATTGGTAAAAAAGAGGGAAAACTCTTTTACGGTGGTAATGGCCTAAAAGAGGAAATGGGTGGCTTTTTTATTGAACCAACCATCTTCATTGATGTTCCTTACGATGCGAGAATCGCCCAAGAAGAAATATTTGGACCAGTTTTAAGCGTAATAAAAGCAAAGGACTTTGAAGAGGCAATATATTTTGCTAATGCAACCGAATACGGACTTACCGGCTCAATCTATACCAAGAACCGATTTAAGATTAAAGAAGGTAAAGATAAATTCTTTGTCGGTAATTTATATATTAATAGAAAATGCACCGGCGCCTTGGTCGGCGTCCATCCCTTCGGCGGTTTCAATATGTCCGGAACCGACTCCAAAGCCGGCGGTTTTGACTATCTATTACTTTTTTTACAAGCAAAAGCAATTAGCGAGAAATTATAACATATTAAAATTAAATAACTTATAAATTTATACCACCAAAATTTTCCTATAAGGAAACTTTTTACTTTGATAAATTTTTATATAAATGATGTAAAATTAAGTACTTAACTAATTTCAGGGTTATAGATAGGGGGCTATCTCCTATACCGCCTTGGAGATTGCCTTAGAAAAGATTTTTAGGTTGATTTACTATAAAATTTTCTCTTGACAGAATTAATTTTTTGGTTATACTTTATATAAGTTGGAATTTAAAGTATCGGTCATTGTACCTGCCTATAATGAAAAAGATAATATTCCTTTTTTATTTAAGGAATTAAAAGAGAAATTGCCAAAGGAATATGAAATAATTTTGGTTGATGATGGTAGTGATGATGGCACTTATGAATTGGCGGTTGAGGAGGCAAAAAAATATGAAGATATAAAAATTTTAAGACATTTAAAGAATCAAGGAAAAACCGAAGCGATTATTACTGGTTTAAAGGCATCAGCGGGAGAGATTATTTGTATCTATGATGCCGATTTGCAATTTTTGGCAGAGGATATCATCAATTTAGTTAAAAAGATCGAGGAAGGCTATGATTTAGTTTGTGGTTATAAAATAGGTGAATATGAAAAGAAGTTTGTATCAAAAACTTATAATTTCTTAGCGAGGTTATTATTTAAATTACCGGTAAGGGATATAAATGCTTTAAAGGCGATGAAGAAGGAGGTTTTATTAAATATGAAATTAAGGAAAGATTGGCATCGTTATATAATTCCTTTGGCTCATTCTCTTGGTTATAAAATTGGTGAAATTCCAGTAAAATTAAGAAAAAGGATGTTTGGTATTTCTAAATATTCTTCTAAAAAAAGGATAATAATTGGCTTTTTTGATTTATTGGCGGTTGCTTTCCAACTCACCTTTTTAAAAAAACCGATGCTTTATTTTGGCACAATTGGACTTTTTTCTTTATTCTTTGGTTTTATAGTTGGATTGATTTCAATAATTTTAAGGTTATTAGGTCATGGTTATCGACCGCTTTTATATTTAGTGATATTATTAATTTTAAGTGGTATTTTATTTTTTAGTTTAGGTTTAATTGGCGAAGTTCAGGCAAGCATTATTGAGCGATTAGAAGATATTGAAAAGAAAATAAAATGAAAAGAATTTTTAATTATTTAAGAATATTTATTGCCTTAATTTTACTTTATTATCTTTTAAAAAAGATTGATATTCAAGAGAGTTTAAAGATATTAAGAACAATAAATTTTTATTACCTCTTTTTAGCAGGTTTATTCTTTTTCTTTTTCCTTATTATCTCTAATATAAGATGGAAGATGCTCTGTGAGAATGTTGGAATTAATTCTTCTTTTTTCTATTTATTAAAAGTCTATTTTGCCTCGCTCTTTTTTAATAATATCTTGCCAACAACAATTGGTGGTGATGTGATTAGGATTGCCTATACAACCAAAGAGAAAGGGTTATCAAGGGCTTTCTCTTCGGTATTTGTTGATCGGGCAATTGGTTTTATCGGACTTTTTTTCTTTGCCCTCATTGCCTCTTTTTTTATATTTTTAGAAAATAAAAATCTTAATTATATTTGGCTCAATATTTCAGGAACAGTAATCTTATTTCTCATTCTTTTACTTTTATTTTCGGAAAAAATTTATCTATTATTTAAAAAAATCTATTATAAAATAAAGATATTAAAAATTGGTGAGCGAATGGAAAAACTTCATCAATCAATTATTCTTTTTAAAAATCATAAATTAACTTTATTTTATAACTTTTGTTTTTCTCTAATTATCCAATTTTTTCTTTCATTAGTTTGGTATTTTGGCTCAAAGTCATTAAATACCAACCCCCAATTACTTCCTTATTTTCTTTATATTCCTTTGATTGGAATTATTACCATGTTGCCAATTACGATTGGTGGTTTAGGAATTAGAGAAAATAGTTTTACAATATTTTTTAAAAATGATTTAGGAGAGAATAATGCCCGTTTAGCAAGTTTAATATTTTTATTAATAAATTTTTTATTTTCCTTAATTGGTGGAATAATATTCTTATTTTTAAAAAGGGAGGATAAAAATGGTTCAACCAAGAGTTGATTTAGAAAGGATTCAACCCTATCGTCCTGGCAAACCAATTGAAGAGGTTTGTCGGGAATTGGGGTTAAAGAAGGTAATTAAATTGGCATCTAATGAAAATCCATTAGGAACATCACCAAAGGCAATTAAAGCCCTTAGAAAGGCAATCAAGGAAAGTTCGCTTTATCCGGATGATACTGTTTATTATTTAAGAAAGAAATTGAGCGAAAAATTCCAAATTGAAAAAGATTGTATTATCACTGGTAATGGTTCGGTGGAAATTATTTATCTCGCCTGTCTTGCCTATCTCCAACCACCGAATGATGAACTTTTAGTTTCTAAGGGAAGTTTTGTTTTAGCAAAGATTGGTTCCCAAGTCGCCGGAGCAAGATGTGTAGAAATTCCCTTAAAGGATTATCGCCATGATTTAGAAAGAATCCTATCATCAATTACTAATAATACGAAAATTATTTATCTTGATAATCCAATAAATCCATTAGGAACAATCATCTACAAAAAGGAACTGGATGAATTTATGGAGAAAGTGCCGGATAATATCTTAGTGATTTTGGATGAAGCCTATTATGAATATATTGTTGAGAAGAAATATCCCGATTCTTTTCGTTATTTAAGAAGAGGGAAAAATGTTTTAATATTAAGAAGTTTTTCTAAGATTTATGGACTTGCTGGTTTAAGAGTTGGCTATGGTTTTTCTAAACCCGAGGTAATTCAGGCGTTAAATAAGGTCCGTTATCCTTTTCATGTCAACCGGGTTGCCCAAATTGCGGCAATTGCCGCTTTGGATGACCAAGCCTTTGTAAAGAAAAGCATCAAGAATAATGAAAAGGGAAAGAAGTATCTTTATAAAGAATTACAAAAGATGAAAAAGGTCTTTTTCTTAGAAACCTATGCCAATTTTATTTTCCTTAATTTTCCTATTGATTCTCAAATTATTTTTGAAAAGTTATTAAGATTAGGAGTTATTACGAGGACTTTAAAAGAATATGATTTTCCTAATGCTTTAAGGGTTACGATTGGCACACCAACCGAAAATGAATATTTTATCAAGTGTCTTAATAAAGTTTTGGAAGAAATTGGTTAGGAGGAAATTATGCGGATTGGTTTTCATATTGCCATTACTGGTGGATTTAAAAAAGTTGTGGAAAGAGCAAAGAAAAGGGGATGTGAAACTATCCAAATCTTTTCAACAAATCCCAGGGGTTGGCAGATTTCTAAATTAAATTTAAAAGAGGTTGAAATATTTAAAAAAGAGATCGAGGAAAATAAAATTTATCCGATTTTTGTCCATATGCCCTATCTGCCCAATTTAGCCTCTGGTAAAAAGATAATTTTTAAAAAATCTCTTAAAGCCTTAATTTGTGAATTGGAAAGGGCAGAAATTTTAGGTTCTAATTATGTGGTTATGCATATTGGCAAAAGAATGGCAACCGATGAAGAGAGTGCTTTAAAAAATGTCGCTGTTGGAATAAATGAAGCCTTTTCTAAGGTGAAAAATGATGTAATGCTTCTTTTGGAAAATACCGCCGGAATGGGAACCGAGATCGGCTATAATTTGGAAAGTATTAAAAAAATAATTGAACAAGTGGAAGATAAAGAAAGAGTCGGTCTTGTCATTGACACTGCCCATATTTTTGAAGCCGGTTATAATATTGCGACAAAAGATGGGTTAGATGAAACATTGAGAAAACTTGATGAGTTAATCGGCTTAAGAAAATTACACCTTTTACATCTCAACGATTCCAAAACTGATTTGGGAAGTCGGGTAGATAGACATTGGCATATTGGTAAAGGAAAGATTGGTAAAGAAGGATTTAAGATTATTCTCAACCATCCCTTATTAAAACACCTACCAGCAATTTTAGAAACACCAAAAAATGATACTAAATGGGATTTGATGAATTTAAAAATGGTGAGAAGTTTAATGGAATGATTAGGTTCTCATTGGTCTCTGAAAAAGAAAGGTAGAAATAATAATCCATAAAAGCCAAATCCCAATTACTAAATAATAAGATTTTTTACCTTTCAAATCGAAAACAATTTTTAAACCAAAGGCAATTAAAATTATCTGCCAAATTGCAAAAAAGTCAAAACGGGAGAGAAAGGGAAATAAAAATCCTTTTTCTTGGGGTAAAAATAGTGCCAAACTGGTGGTCACAAAGGGTGATTGACGAAGAAGGATAATTACACTTCTAATTAATGAACCTAAAGCACTTACTAAACCAGCGCCACAAACAATTGCAAAAGTTTTCATAAAATTACCCTCCCTACCTATTAAAGGAAGGGAGAAATTAAAAATTAAAGAAATTATCAAAAGAAAGAGAAGGGTAAATATTAAGGTAGTTACTAAGCCAATAATAATTCTTGCCGGTCTTCTCATAAACTCTTCTACCCTTTCAATCTGTTCTTTTGATGCACCTCTTTCTTCCATCCTTTTAATAATTTCCGAAACTTTGGTATAACGAGTTGCCACATAAGATTGAAGCAAAGTAAAAAGAAGAATAATAATTAAAGGGATGATAAAGAAAGGCTTTTCTTTTAATTTTAAAAAATAATTTCTTGGATTGAAAAAAATATCAAAAATCATAAATCTCTCCTTTTTAAAATCTTATTTCAATTCTTCAAACCCTTCAAAGGTCTTATCAAAGATTTCAGAAATCTTCTTCTCTTCTTTCATTTCTCTTTGAATAAATTTTATTTTAATCTCTTTGTTTAAAATCTTTTTTAAGACCTCTCTTATTTCTTCTTCGTGTTCTTGTAGAATTATTAATTTCCCTTTTATTGGTTGGTAATAGATATTAACTATATTATCAACTTCCTTAATGATTGTGTCTTCTAAAATTCCCGCAATTTTCGGTGAGACGCTATAAATCTTACCAAGAGAAATTATTCCCATTTCCTTTTTCAATCTAAAATATTTCAACAAGGATAAACTCAAACTCTCCAAAGCAATCTCAGGAAAAGAAGTATATTTCAATAATCTTTCATAGTTAATTAAAATATTCATCATCTCATATATCTCCTGGTCAGAAAAGAGGTTGCCAATTTCATTAAATTCTTGATATTCCTCCTCAGTGATTCCCAATGCCTTTTTGGGCAAGCCATTTTTCACTAATAAAATTGTCCGAAAGGATTGGAGAATACTTTTATAAAATTCAAAAGGGTCTCTTCCTTCTTGCTCAATTCTAACTAAAAATTTTAAAACCTCTTTGATATCACCTTTTTTTAACTCACTAAAATATTCAAAAATTATTCTTTCGGGAACTACTCCTAAAAGTTTTTCGACATCTTCACTTTTAATTGGTAAAGAAGCAAAAACTGAGACTTGTTCCAATATTACTTCTGCATCCCTTATTGCTCCGTCCGCCCTTTTGGCAATCTGATAATAGGCATCCTCCTCTAAGATAAGGTCTTCCTTTTTGGCAATCTCTTTTAAACGGGAAACAATCTCCTCGCAAGTGGCTTTTCGAAAATCAAATCTTTGACAGCGGGAAATAATCGTTTTTGGTACCTTTGAAGGATTAGTGGTCGCAAAAATAAATTTTACATAAGGTGGTGGTTCTTCCAAAATTTTTAATAAAGCATTAAAGGCTTCGGTAGTTAACATATGAACTTCGTCAATGATATAAACTTTAAATCTTCCTTTAATTGGATTAAACCTTGCCTTTTCTCTTAATTCTCTTATTTCATCAATTCCCCGATTAGAAGCACCATCAATTTCGATTACATCTAAAGAATTAGAATTATCAATTTCTTTACAGATTTCGCATTGATTACAAGGATTTATTGTCATCCCTTTTTCACAATTCAACGCCTTAGCAAAAATTCTTGCCGTTGTGGTTTTACCGGTTCCGCGGGGACCGGAAAATAAATAGGCATTATGGATTTTATTATTCAAAATAGCGTTCTTCAAAGTTCTCACAACAACTTCCTGAACACAAATTTCATCGAAAGTTTTTGGTCGGTATTTTAAAGAAAAAACCTTTCTTTCCATTTGTAAATTATAAAAAACCAGTTCTTAAAGTCAAACTTATTTGGGGTTGTGCGACAAATTCGAGAAAAAATAATGGGGCTTCAATAAAAAGGAAGGCTCCAACCAGGCACCCTGACAACCGGCATAATTCCTACTTACCGTTGCTGCCTTCCGGCCCTGGCGGGGTTTGTAGGTTATACCTTTGTCAGACCCAGTCTTCATCGCCTCCTTTTTATTAAAGACACCCATTATTTTTTCCCTCAATTTGTCTTGTCAGCCCTGCCTAAGGCGGGTTTCAGGTTACAGGGGACCGCCAGCCCCCCACTTTAGCACAACCCCAATTCCTTCTATAATTGTAATTGATAAGGTTTAGCAAACAAAAGGGTAGTATCTACTTCTTCATTATAAAGTTTTCTAAATAAAGAAATAATCGCTCCCTTATTCATTGCACTGGTTTTCTGAATGTCGGGCAATTTTACATTTTCACTAGCAAATTGGAAATATTTTTGATATACTTCGCGCGCATATTTAGCATCTTTATTAACTATCGCAATTGCCGCATCGGTAATTTTTTTTATTTTAGCACATACCCTTCTTTTTTTATTAAAGAAATCCTTAGAAAATCCGATAGCATAACCCGGATAAGCAGGTACATAAATTTTTGGCAGCGGACCTTCTAATAGGGAATAATAACCTTGATTTATTAATAATGAACGATAAGGTTCAATAAATAATCCAGCATCAATTTCGCCTTTTAAAAACTTGTCGTAAACTTCACCAAAACTTCCTTCAATAAAACTAACTGTTTTCAAATTTACTCCCAATCTTTCTAAAATTTCTCTCGTTATTGCTAAATAACCAAAAGGAACCCCAAATTTTTTATTATTCAAAACTAAATAAGTTATTTTATCTTTTAATTTTAATTTCTCTTGATTTATAATTATTGCATCCACCGTAATTCCTGATTGAAATTCAAAAGAGGTAAAAACCATTAAAGTTTCTTTTTTATTTTTCATATAATCAAAGATTGTGAGCCAGGAAAAAATTCCCATGTCACATTCTTTTCTCACAAGTTTTTCAATCCCTTCGTTTGGATTTTGATAAAAAATAAAAACTGGCTCAATCTTTTCTTTTCTGAAAAATCCCGTATCAGAAGCAACCAAATAGACAACTGAAGCAATACTGGAATCACAAGCAATTTTTACTTTTTGAATTTTACTGTCTTCATATTGGGGATAAATTAATACATATAAAAGCAAAGCCAATAAAATAACAATCAGAATATTTAATATTATTTTCATTTTAACTCCTTCTCCAATTTCATTTTCTTTTCTAAATATTTCTTGGCAGTTTCTTTATCTCCTTTATCACGATAAACTACTGCTAAGTTTTGATAGGCATCCAAATTTTTAGGATTTATTAAAATAATCTTTTCAAAATATTTGATAGATGAATCATAATAAAGAGGCCTAGTTTCCAATTTTGCCAATTGGGCATAAGAACCACCAAGAATCATATAAATATTTTCCAATCTTTCGGGTGCCAAAATAGAAAGAGAATTATCTTTTATTAAATAATAAGAATAAGGTAAAAATTGAGAAGGAAGTTCTATATAATTTAAGGAAGTATCAGTGATTAATTCTTTAATCTTTGCTTTTTCTTCTTCCGTTGGTTGGCGAACAACTAAAGAAATTAAATTTTCCAAAGTTATCCGACAACTATCATATAAAGAGAGATTATAATAATTCACTCCTAAATAGAAAAGGGCATCATAATTTTTTTCATCAATTTCAACCAGTTTCTTAAAAGTATTTACCGCTTCTTTTTCCTTCTTTTTCTGCATCTGGATTAGACCAACCCTTAAAAGATTTTGAGTATATTCTTGATTTAAACTACTGAGTTCCAAAACCAATTGAGCAACCTTTTCAATTCCACTTCTAAATTTTAAAGTATCCTTTAAATAACTCTCAAATTCTTTTATTTTCTTCTCACTTTGATAATTAAGTAATTTCTTTATCACCTTTTCTTTATTTTCTTTTAATCTTAAAAGTTCCGCTAACTTATCTTTTTCTTCCTCAATTCTTTTTTCATAATTTCTGATAGAAGTCTCAAAAGAATTTAAAGCATTATCATAATCCTCTTTTGCCAAATAATAACTACCGAATAAAGAGTAAGCCTGTGGTGAATTAGGGTCTTTACTTCTCATATTTTCAGCAAGTAAATAAAGCGAATCATACATTTTTAAATTGGCATAGATTTGAGAAAGCAAGGTATAGTTAAAAGGTCTTTCGGGATCAAGGATTAAAGCACCTTTCGCATAAATTAAGGCTGAATCAGATTTATTATTTACTAAATAATTTTGTGATGCTTCAATTAAAGAAGACCAACAGGTTAATTTATAGTTTTCATCTTTTTGGATTTTCTTTAAATAATTATTATCATTAACTGACACTAAAAGATATTTTGCTGCGCTTTGATAATCACCCAAAGAAATTAAAGTTATTGCCAAATAAAAATTTCCATCGGGATCATCGGGTCTTTGGGAAACTGCTTGTTCAAACATTTCCTTTGCTTTTTCATATTGCCGATTTTGAAGATAAATTTTGCCACTCCGCATTAAAACATCATAAGGCTTATTCTGTCCCGCTAAAATTGAAGGTTTAAAACAAAAAGTAAACAAAAATATTAATAAAATTATTTTCTTCATAAGAAAGATTATAATAAAAAATTGTTAAATGTCAAATTTTGGCAACTATCTTACAATCATCTAACACAATTGGCGGAACATAATAATTACCTAAATCTTTAATTTCGCTACCAATTAAAATAATTTTATTTAAATATTCATATAGATTGCCAGCAAACATACAATCCTTTATCCGACCAATAATTTCGCCATTTTCAATTTTAAATCCCAAATTAATTACCCAATTAAACTCTCCAGCCAAAACATTTGATTGACCACCGCCAAGGAGATGATAAATAATTATTCCTTCTTTTAACTCTTTTATTATCCTTGATAATGGATAATCTTTTGATGGTTCAATATAGATATTGCTTGCCTGAATTCTTGGCAGACTTTCATAACTACGATCACTATTACCGGTTGATTCTCTATTTAACTTTTTGGCGGTTATTAAATCAAATAGAAAATTACAGAATATTCCATTTTCAACTACCTTTGTTCTTCTTCTTTTTATTCCGTCGCCATCAAAAGGCGAAGTATTATATCCAAAAGGATAAATACCATCATCAGTAATATTTAAAAAAGATGGTGCAATCTGTTTGCCTTCTTTATCACTTAATGGTGTGGCTTTCTTCTCTAATTGTTTGCCATTGGCACCAACAAAAAGAATGGAGAAAAAATGGGCAGCCGGCAGGGGCATTAAAATCACTTTATATTTATCGGTATTTATCTTTATCTTTTTTTTACTAATCTTTATTATCTCTAAAAAATCTTCACTCACTTTTTTTAAATCTAAAAAAGGATTCTCCGAAAGATTATAAAAGTCAGAAACCCAAGTAATACCATCTTCTAATACTAATAGCCCATCGAAACTAAATCCTAAAATTATTTTCTCATAAGAAGAATCAAAACCTTCACTATTTGCTAACCGAACATATTGGTATTCCTTTTCTATAGAAAGGTCAATTTTAACCTCTGGCTCTTTCTCTTTGATTAAAGAAATAAGTTCTTCACCCATTGAAAAAAGTTTTTCACTTTTTACCAAACTGGCACTATTAGATACTGTCTTTACTTCGGGCAGTGTTTTTTCTAATGGTAATTTTATATCTATTTTTTCACCATAAAAAGAAAGGGCTAAAGCAGTATTTACTAACTCCTTTAATTTAGAAAAATCGGAAGTAGAAGAAAAGCCTATCCTGCCCTCTTTTATAACTCTTAAACCAACTCCTTTCTTTTCCTTCTTTTCGCAAGAATAAGGTTCGTCACCACGAAATTGAAGAATTTCTGAATGTCCTTCTTCATAAAATATATCATAAATAACCTTTTTATCTTTCAAGAGTTCTTTTAAATCTTCTATTATCATTATCTACCTCCAATTATCACATTTTTAATTAATATGTGCGGTCCGCCATCTCCTACCGGTAATGGATATTGATTTCCTTTACCACAACTGCCACCAAAAATTTTTAAATCATTACCAATTCCTTTAATATTTTTTAATGTTTCAAAGACATTACCACAAATTGTTACATCCTTTATCATCTTTCCCAATTTACCTTTTTTTACTTCGTAAGCATATTGAGAAGCAAAGGAAAAATTCTCTAATTCTGTTTGTCCACCTCGTGCTCCGCAAATATATAAACCATTATCTAAAAGAGAAAGTAATTCTTCAAAACTTTTATCCCGAGGTTCAATATAGGTATTGGACATGCGCACAATTGGTGGATAACGATAAGAAATACTTCGAGCATTGCCCGTAAGTTCTTCGCCCATTCTTGCAGCTGTCTCTTTGGAATGGAGATGACCAGCAATTTTTCCTTCTTTTAAAAGATAAGTCTTCTTTGCCTCCGTCCCTTCATCATCATAAAGATAGCTTCCTCTTTCACCAATCAATAAAGGATCATCAACAATTGTTAACTCTTCAATCCCATATTGACTACCAATAGCCATCAATTTCTTTAACTTCTCGTTAGTATAAATATGATCGGCTTCTGATAAATGACCAAAGGCTTCGTGAGCAAACACACCTGCTAATCGTTGGTCAATTACCACATCATAAGTGCCACCGACCACTGATTCCGCAGATAGTAAATCAACAGCAATTTTTACTATTTTCTCAATTTCACTTTCTTTATTATCTAAATCCTTTAACAACTCCTTTATTGATACCTCCCCTTCCAAAATTTTTGAGCGACCTATCCCCAATCCATAATCACAAATATTATTTCCATCACGACTTACTGCTACTAAATAAATAGTATAATAAAAAATTGTGAAATCTATTTCACGACCATCTTTAGAATAGAAAATCTTTTTAACCAATCGGTCATTATAAATTGCATTAGTGGTAACGATCTTAGGATGGGAAAGTAAAATATTATTATACTTCCTTAATAAGTCAAATTTATAATTTAATAACTCTTCTTGGTCAATTATTTTGTAATTTCTTTTATCTTCCTTAGGAAACAGAAAAGTTAAACTACCTTCTTTTGGTTTTAATAAAAGAGCATTTTTTAAAAGATTATCAATATTTTCTCTATTAATTTGGCTTTCCACATCGTTAAAAGATGTTGAAAGCCAGTTGCCTTTTTGGAAAATTCGGAAGAAACCGCCACGTTCAAAATTTCTTTGAATAGCCTCTAACTCTTTACCTCGAAAATGGAGAAAGGTTGTTTCGATTTCTTCAATTCTTAAATCAAAATAATCTTTAACATAAGATAAATCGGGCATCACAGGCATAACCTCCTTTATTTTTCTCATAAACAATGAAAGGATTAATATCTATCTCCAAAAAATTATTATACTCACAGACCAACTGAGAAAGTCTCATTAATACTTCAGCAATTTTATCTATTGAATAGACTTTACCTTTTCGAGCACCTTTTAATATTTGATAGCCTTTTGTCTCTTTAATCATATGATAAGCCGAAAGTTCTCGTATTGGACATACCCGAAAAGTAACATCTTTAAAAACTTCTACATAAATTCCACCCATACCAAACATTATCACATTGCCAAATACTTTATCCTTTTTAGCACCGATAATTGTTTCTAATCCCTCCTCAGCCATTTTTTGACACAAAATTCCTTCAATTTTAAAGTTTTTCTCTTTCATATTATTTATTAGTACTTGATATTTCTCTTTCAATTCCTCTTCATTCTCAATATCAACAAAAATTCCACCTACTTCAGTTTTATGAAGAACATCAAAAGAGACTACCTTTATAACTACCGGATAGTTTAAAATTTTTGCTTTTTCTATACATTCTTCTAAAGAATTTACCATAAAATAAGGCATTACGGGAATATTATAGGCTTTTAAAATTTCGTAGCCATCCGGCTCCAAAATAAATTTTTTATCTTTATATTTTGCTAAAATCTCTTCTACTTTTTCCTTCTCTACATCTTCAAAATTTTTTATTTCGGTTAATTTTCTCTCTGTCCATTCCTTAAATTTTACCATTAAACTTAAGGCATCACAACCTTCTTCCGGAAAAGAATAATAAGGAACTTTTGCTTCCCAAAGAATTTCAATAATTTCTTTGGGATTTTCCAATGTTAGAAGAGAAGCAAATATTGGTTTATTATAATGTAGCGCTATCTCACTAATCCTTTTCGCAATGCTTCTTGTCTCCGCCATAATACTTGGTGTCCAGTTAGCCACTACTGCATCAATATTTTCATCTTGTAAAATTGCCTTTAAAGATTGAATATAACGCTCCTCATCAGCATCACCAATAACATCTAAAGGATTACTAATATTTACCTGGGGTGGCAAAATCTTTTTTAATTTCTCTTTGGTATCTTTTGTAAATTCTGGTACTTCTAAACCTTTAAGAGCCGCTGCATCCGCTGCCATTACACCAATTCCACCAGCATTAGTAATAATTCCTACTCTTCTACCTTTTGGCAATGGTTGATAAGCAAAAGCCTTAGCATAATTAAATAAATCTTCTATTTTATCAACTCTTAAAATTCCACACTGCTCTAAAAAGGCATTATAAATTTCATCACTTCCTGCTAAAGCACCAGTATGCGAAGAGGCCGCCTTTTGACCAGCCTCGGTTCTTCCTGCCTTTATTGCTAAAATTGGTTTTTTATAATTGGTAGTTATATCCCTCGTAATTTCTAAAAATTCTTTAGGTGAAGTCAAATCCTCTAAATATAATAAAATAACTTTTGTTTCTTCATCTTCTTTTAAATACCTAAGGAGATCGTTTTCGTTTACATCGGCTTTATTACCAAAAGAAACAAAGAGCGAAAAACCAACTTCATAAACAGAAGATAATTCTAAAGCAGTCGCCCCAACCGCACCACTTTGGGTTAAAAAACTAATATTTCCAAAATGGGGCATTACTCTTCCAAAAGTAGTATTCAATCTTATCTTAGGCGAAGCATTAATAATTCCAAAACAATTTGGACCTAATAAAGGAATATTATATTCCTGAGCAATTTCCTTTACTTCTTTCTCCAAAAGGGCGCCCTTTTCACCAATTTCCCGAAAACCAGCAGAAATAATTATAACACTTTTTACTCCTTTTTTACCACATTCTATTAAAACATCTTTTACAATTGCTGCCGGAACAATAATTATCCCCAAATCAATCTCGTCAGGAATTTCTAAAACAGAAGGGTAGGCTTTCACTCCTAAAACACTTTTCGCATTAGGATTTACCGGATAGACAACACCAGTATAACCAGAAAGTAAAATATTAGAAAAAATCCGATTGCCAATACTTCCTCTCTTTGTTGAAGCACCAATAACTGCTACTGTTTGGGGTGATAATAAAGGGATTAAGTTTTTCATAAAGAAAATTTTAATAAAATATTTCTTAAAGTCAAATCAATTTATTATAAAAATATAATGTCAATATTTAAATAAATAGCAAATTTTACTTTAAAAATCTATATTTTTTCTTATTGACAGAAAAGATATTTTTTTTAAAATATTACCAATGGTAATTTATTAAAAAGGAGGAATTATGAAAAAAGCCGAATTAATTGACAAAATCGCAAAGGATGTGGGCTTAACGAAAAAACAGGCAGGTGCCTGCTTAGATTCTTTTATTGATGCGGTAAAAACGGTTGTTAAAAAAATGGATAAATTGGCAATTCCTGGTTTAGGAATATTTGGTGTCAGGAAAACAAAAGCAAGAAAAGGAAGAAATCCAAAAACTGGTGAAATTATTGATATTCCTGCCAAGAAAAAGGTATATTTCCGGGCTGCCAAACAATTAAAGGAGCTTTTGAAGTAATTAGGAAAAGCCGGATGAGGGAAAAAATTAATATTAAATTCCCTTATCCGGCTTTTTATTTTAAAAATAATTCCCTTTTTCTTTTAGACCAAACAAAATTACCAAGGAAGATTGTTTATATAGAAATAAAAGAGTTGAAAGATTTAATCAAAGCAATAAAAGAGTTAAAGGTGAGAGGAGCCCCTTTAATTGGCGTCGTGGCTGGTTATGGAATTTATCTTTTATCCCAAAAAATTAAAGATAATTTAAAAGAAAATCTTCTTTTATCAATTTCTCAATTAAGAAATACCCGACCGACCGCAAAAAATCTTTTTTATGTTTTAGATTCTCTGGAAGAAATTATTAGAAAAGAGGATAATCCAAAAATAATCAAAAAAGAAATTAAAAGGAAAGTTCTTTATTTTCATAAAAAAGAGATAGTTAACTGTTTAAAGATCGCTCAATATGGCGATAAATTAATTCCCCAAAAGGCAAAGATTTTGACAATTTGTAATACTGGTCATTTAGCAACCGGTGGAATTGGAACTGCTTTGGGAATAATTTTCTATTCAGCAAAAAGGAGAAAAGAAATTATTTGTTATATTTGTGAAACCAGGCCCTTATTACAGGGAGCGAGACTAACTACTTTTGAAATTTTAAATTCTCCTTTCCAAAGTATTAAACCAATTTTGATTACTGACAATATGGTTGGAGTTGTAATGAAAGATGTCGATTTGGTTTTGGTTGGTGCTGACCGGGTTGCTTTAAATGGTGATACTGCTAATAAGATTGGTACAAAGACATTAGCAATCTGCGCCCAATATTATAAAAAACCCTTCTATGTTGCCTGTCCGACATCAACAATTGATAAAAATATAAAAATTGGTAAGGAAATAATAATTGAAGAAAGAAAAAAAGAAGAGATAATAAAAATTAATAATTATTATTTAGCACCAAAAAAAATTGAATGTTATAATCCGGCCTTTGATATTACGGAAAACAGATTGATTAGTGCAATAATTACGGAAAAAGGAATAATCTATCCTCCTTTTTATAAGAATTTGCCTAAAATTCTTTGATTAAATTTTTGATATTCCTTAAAAATTTATTATAATTTATCCATGTATCCAGTCCTTTTAAAAATTGGTAATTTTTCTTTATATTCTTATGGCTTGATGCTTTTTATCGCTTTTATCTTGGGAATAAAATTAACCCAAGAAAGAGCAAAAAAATTTGGTATAAAAGAAGAAATGATTATTAATCTGGCAATTTATATTCTTATTGGTGTGGTAATTGGTGCGAGGGCTTTATACGTATTAAATCATTGGGATGAATTTAAGAATGATTTAGTTGGAATTATTGCTTTTTGGCGTGGTGGACTTGGTGGTTTAATGTTTTTTGGTGGTTTTATTGGTGGGTTTCTTTTTGGTATGATTTACGCTAAGAAAAATAAAATGCCGATCTTAAAAATGCTTGATAGTATCTCACCAGCAATTGCTTTGGGCGAAGGTATTACAAGAATTGGTTGTTTTTTAAATGGTTGTTGCTTTGGCAAACCTTCGGAATACGGACTTATTTTTCCAGCAAATTCACCTGCTGGTTCAACCTTTTTAAATATCAAAATCCACCCTACCCAATTATATTCTAGTCTTTTTGGCTTTCTACTCTTTTTTATTATTCTCCAATTAGAGAAAACAAAAATAATTAAAAAAGAAGGATTGCTTTTTTCTATCTTTCTATTTTTATATGGTCTTTTTAGATTCCTTATTGATTTTTTAAGATATTATGAGGATAGATTAAATTTTTTAACAAATCAAATAATTTCTCTTTTTCTAATGCTAATTGCTCTTATTATTTTTCTTTCCCGCCTTAAAAAATGATTTTAAAAATTTTAAAATCCTTTTATGATTTTTTCTTTCCGCCTCTCTGTTTTGGCTGTTTAAAAATTACTAAAGGTGAAAAAATTTGCCCTTCTTGTTATCAAAAAATCTTTTCTTCTCCAATAATTGTAAATAAAAAAATAAGAATTTATGCATTGGGTTATTTCAACATTCCTTTTAATAATCTCATTCATGAATTCAAATATCATCACCGATTATTTTTAAAAGAAATCTTTGGCAAGGCATTAAGTAAAATTATAATTAATGACTATTATTTAAAAAATTGTGATTACTTAATTCCGGTTCCCTTACATAAAGCAAGGTTAAGAGAAAGGGGATATAACCAAAGTGAAATCTTAGCAAAAGAAATTGGCAAAATAACAGACAAACAAGTCCTTACTTGTCTTATTAGAAAGAAAAATACCAAAAGCCAAACAAAATTAAAAGAAAAAGAGAGGATAGAAAATGTGAAAGATGCTTTTATTTTTGATAATCACTATAATATTGAAAATAAGAACCTTATATTAATTGACGATGTGATGACAACCGGTGCGACTTTAATTAGTTGCGCTGAAGTATTAATAGAAAATAAGGCAAAAGAAGTTTTTGGTTTAGTAATTGCTATTGGTTAAGAATTAATATAACCCGTTGGGAGAATAGTCTACTATATAGTACTTACTGATACTTTTTTCTTATAAAAATAAATGCCGAGGAGGGGATTCGAACCCCTACGGCTTTAAGCCGGTAGGTTCTGAACCTACTGCGTCTGCCAAGTTCCGCCACCTCGGCTTATTTTAAAATAACAACCTTCCTAAAATCAACTCCCTCTTCTTTTAGATAATATATCCCTTTTCCTATCTTATCCCTATTTATTCTCTGACCAAAAATATTATAAATATTATTGATTTTTAAGTTTTTAGTTAATTTTTTATTATTTATAACTCTTTTTTCGCTCAGATAACTAATTTGGGTATCAGGAATTGCCAAAGTCGCTAAGGTAGCAACCACTAATTTTACAACTTTACAGTAATAGAGAGTATCAAACCAATAACGCGTAATTCTATCTCTCGTGGTATGATAATCGGGACAGAAGTCATCCTCAAAGAAATGGACCGCATTATATCCTTGCTGATAATAAGGATAGTGGTCAGAATATGGCCGCATTTCAGTGCTTCTTCTAATATTTAAACCAATATTATATCTTTGATTAACAATAAAAGCGGTCTCACCAATTGCTCGCGATGTTATTCTCTGACCAGTATAAATCCTTACCGAATCTAAATTAGAAACTTCGCAGGCAATCATATCAGAATTTAAAACTCCTAAAATTGAATCACCCTGTGATCTTACTCTCTGGGCATGGGCTTGACTTCCATAAAGACCAAGTTCTTCGGCATTCCAAGCAATAAATTTTATTGTGTATTTAAAGGGAATATCTTTTAAATATTTAGCCGCGATTAAAGCAGTTAAAACACCACTAGCATTATCATCAGCACCTGGCGCATAAATAGATGGTGATTCAGACATATCGTCAATATGACCACCAACAATAAAATAGATATCAGGATAAACCCGACCTTTCTTTACACCAATAACATTGCTATCATTTCCTTGGGAATGGCTAAAAGGGTCAAAAAGCACTGAATCCAAATTAAAAGATAAAAGATTTTCATAAAACCAAAAGAGCGCCCTCGAATTCTTTTGGGTTGTTGCATGCCTCGTATAGATTGAATCAGAATCTCCTAAAACAAAACTCTTCTTTTCACCACTTAACTGCCTAACTAACTCTGCCAGTTCACTTGGTGTTATTCTATTAATTATCTCTTGAATTATTGGATTTGGTTGAAGAGAATTTAAATCTAAAATATCCCTCTTTTTACTTTCCCAGATTATCTCATTTGATTTTGGCAAAATAATCGGTTTCAAAGATAAATAGCATAATTCAAACTCTTTTAAATAATTGAGTTTCGCTAAATCAATCTTCACTAAGAAAGTTTGTCCTTCCTTATAAAGAACTTCACAATAATTTTCTAATTTTTCATTTATCAAAGATAAATCCTCCTCTTCTTTAGGATAATATAAAAGATAAAAGGCTTCGTCTTTATTCAATTTGGTTTCACCAAGAGTTTGATAAGAAAAATCAATAAGTTTAAATAAATTTTCTTCTTCCATTCTGCCAATTACCGAATTTTCCAACAAAGCAATTGGAGTAAAATCTTTAATCTCACTCAATTTATCATAAACTATCGGTGAAGAAAGATTTACAACGAGTAATAGTTCTTTATTTAAAGCAAAGGTAAGAAATAAACTAAATAAAATAATAAACTTTTTCATCTTTTCTCCTTTTTAAATAAAAATTATAACAAAATTATTTATTTTCTCAATATTCTTCTTCCAACAATATCAAATTTTATAATTCTTTTTAGGTTTATCTTTTTTTCTTTTATTCCTACGCTCATTATTCTTAAAGGTTGATCTAAAATACTATCCAATAATAAATGATTATGATAAGAACTTCCTGTGCGGTAATCAATTAGATAATTATTAGGAATTGCCGAATTGGTAACATAAAGATAGACCCTTGCTTCATAACTTCCGCTACCAATTCCACTATATTCTCTTGTTTCGTAACCATACCAAACCATATTTAGTTGCGGAGGAAAGGTATTATTAGCAACTTTTACTACGGTATCGCTAATTTCTCTGAGAAGTTCGGTATAACCATTACTGGTATTGTATCTAATACTATCTACTCTTATTCCTGCGGGTAACATCATTGCCAACCAGGCTCGGGCAGAAACACTACTATTATCAAAAGTTCCTTGAATGAGAATGGTAAAATGCTCACCCAAAGAAACTGAATTTGGCTGATTGACAGAATCCAAATAGAAACAAGCAAAAAATAATAAAAGAAATATTAAAAATTTTTTCATTATTCACCTCCTTACTACCTTCTCAATCAAATTTTCTTTTAAGATAAAATAGACACCCTTTTTATTTAGATTATTTATTTTCTTTCCAATAACATCATAGATACCCAAGTTTTCCTTTCTTTTTTTTAATTTAATTTCTTCTTCTATTTCTGGTAAAGGTTCAAAAATTTTTAACATTGTATCTACTCCTAAAGATAAAATTCTAATTCTCTCACCACTTTGCCAAAGGACAATTAAAGAATCAATTGAATTATTATTTCCTAATCCAAAATGGGCAATTAATGAATTGTGACCATCTTGACCACTGCCACCAGAAATTTCCATCATTTGACAGGTATCGTTTTTAAATAGATAAACTCTGCTACCAATTCCTGCCCAATTACTTTGGGTGCCAATAAGTTTTATTTTTAAATAATGGAAGTAATTTCCACCGTTATTTCTCATTAAGGCATAGCCACTTCCAAAATGACCAGTTAAAAAAGCATCTAAATCGCCATCATTATCAAAATCTCCCCAACTAGCAGAAAAGACATCTTGCGGTTGAGCGATATTCACTAAACCAGCAACATTATAAAAAGGTGCATTATAACCCATATTTCTAAAAAGACGATTAGGATAAACATGGTTTGTTGAAAAAATATCAAACAATCGGTCATTATTAAAATCAATAATATCACAAGTTCTGCCATCACCAACATCACCAACTCCGTAAAAACTGGTTCGGTTAATAAAAGTACCATTTCCTTGATTAACATATAAAGCATTTAAAGCATCACCAATATTGGTTAAATACAAATCTAAATCGCCATCGTTATCAAAATCACCACTCACTACTCCTTGGGTATTACCAATATTACCAACACCGGCAACAGTCGTGACATCAATAAAAGTATCCCCATTAATATTTTTATATAACTTATTCTCACCATTTCTTCCAATATAGATATCGGAATAGAAATCGTTATTATAATCAAAGGCGACGCCAGTATTACCACCAAGAAAGGTGTAAACTATTTGAAAAGTATTGTTGTTATCTTGACGATAAAGATTACTTACTGGAAAACCAATAATTAACACATCTAAAAGACCATCGCGATTGTAATCTAAAAATAATGAACGATAACCACGGGTGGTTAAACCTACCAAAGAGGCAACTTCGGTAAAAGTACCATTTCCATTATTTCTAAAAAGATAACAATCACCTCCATGAGAATTACCTAAAATATCTAAATAGCCATCATTATTATAATCACCCACAACTAAATTCTCAAATTCATAATTATTTAGACCGGCAGAATCGGTAACATCATTAAAATTTAATCCAAAATTGTTTTTAAATAGATAGATTCGATTTCCCGGATTGAAAATAATATCTAAATAATCATCGTTATTGTAATCAAAAAAAGCAGAACAGGCACCTAATCCACCAGGAACATTTATTCCCAATTCCCTTGCGACATCTTGAAATCTAATTTCTTGGGCAAAAATTACTAAAAAGAGAAATAATAAATATAATAACTTTTTCATTCTCTTTAAAAGTTAATTAGCGGGAGTTAAAACACCTCCCGCTTACTTTTAATCTCAATTCATTATCACTATCTTCTGAGTAGCAGTTTCGCTACCTTCCATCTTCAAGAAATAAACACCTTTCTTTAGTTTAGGAATTGAGAGTATTTCGCCACTTTTTAGATTCCTCTTCTCTTTCAATACTATTCTACCGAGAATATCAGAAACCGTAACTAAATAAACACCCGGTTTATTTATCCGCAAGGAATTATCTCTTGCTACTTTCTCTTCCATACCAACTAAGCCAGCATAAAAGATAAAGAAACCTCCGTAAGTAGTGCAATAACCATATTCATCCATCTTTGACCAAACATCAGTAATACTTCCACCATAACCAAATTTGGCTTTTAAATCATAATAACCATGCAATCTTGGATTTTGACCAGCATCAGTTTTTATGGCATTAAAAAGGTTATCACTTCCGCAAAAGACCGCTTCTCTTCCAATATGAACATCCTCTACAAGTCCTTCAAAATCAACAGTACCGATAATCTGGGGAGAAGAGGGATTAGCAATGTTTATTAAATGAACTCCGGCATCCCAATCAGCAACAGCAATAATTGGTACATAACCAAATTTATCAACTCCCCGACATTGATTAGGTGTGGTATATTCGGTTATCAAAATTGGGTTTTGTAAATCTCTGATATTTAAAATTCCTAAATCTCTCTGTATTGGTTGCCTTCCTCCATAAGGATCATAACCACCGGCCATTAATAATAATGAGTCATGTTTAGAGATTTCTAAGGCTGCATGGGTTGCCCAATAATAAGAACCAACTTCGATGATTCTTCTTGGGTCTCTAATATTTATAATCTTTAAAGAGGTTTGACCACTTAATGCTAAAGGAACAAATGCCAAAGTATCTTCTACATAAAATTGATTACCACCAGCATAACCTCGCCACATCCTTGTGCCCACCCATTGGGGACTATTGGGATTAGAAACATCAACAATTGCTAAATAACAGAACCAAGGAAAACCACGGACAATTAGATAAATATAATTATTTTGATAGAACATGCCACCAATATCTGCAGCATAACTTCCCGAAGGTATTGACTCTAAATATTTATCATACCAAGCAATTTCCCTTATCTTATTCGGTTGGGAGATATCTAAAATCCTTAAACAACCATAACCATCATAAAGATAAGCGAGATTATTGTGAACTGTTAAATGATAGGGATTTCCTAAATAAAGGTAATAGTTAATAAGTTGTGGATTATAAGGATAGGTAATATCATAAAGAGTTGCGCCGGCTAAGGCTTGGTTATAAAGTTTTCTTTGCCAAGTATCAATATAGGTAGCCGTAGAACGAACATTCACAGTTGTTATTAACGAAGGATTTGTCGGATCAGTTATATTGTAAACATTTAAAGCACTAATTTCACCCACATAGGCATAAAGAGTATCGCCAAAATTAATAACATTAACATTTTGGGCTTCTAATAAACTGGGATTACTAATTAATTGGGGATTTGTTGGTTCAGCAATATTAATAATATAAAAGCCATAATATCGGGCTGCCACATAAGCAAAACTATCTTTGATACAGAATCTCATTCCTCTGCGAACACCACTACCAAGATAAGAAACAATTGTTGGATTTAATGGATTTTTGATATTATAAATAATAAAACCAGCAGTATCTCCTGGATCATAGTTAGTAACATAGGCAAGGGTATCTTTAATCTGAATATCCATTAACCAAGTAAAGGAAGTCTCATTGGCAACAATTCTTGGATTTAATGGGTTAGCAATATTAACGACATAAAGACCTCCTACTCGAGTTGTGATAAAGGCAAAACTATCTTTTAAGGCAATTCCCGTTGCTCCCCAACCAAATATAGGATTATAATTAGGATGCATAAAAGGAAGATAAAGGGTTTTTATCCAACGGGCTTGCTCAATTGTACTAAAATTAAAAATTACCAAACCCTTATCCGCACTGGCAGAATAGATTAAGGTATCTTTAATTTCAAAATCAAAGATGTAACCGGGACCTGAGACCTCACCAATTTTCACTAAACTCTCTTGGCAAGCTCGACAAGAAAAGATATAAAAACCACCACCCGAAGAGTAAAGAGTATAATTTTGATAAGGTTTTACCTGCCAACCACTCATATTTAAATAACCACCAGCCAGGTTATATTCGCCACGAAGGAATAAATTAAAAGAATCCTGTTTAGAATTAGATAAGAATTCTTTATCAACAATTGATAAAGGAGAAGGGGAAAAACAAGGATTAGTCATTATTAACTGAGAAGAAACCGGCTTTTCCATTAGAAGACCTTGATTAAAATCAATGTTTAAGTTAAATAAAAATAAAAGAGTTAAAAATAGATTCATTTTTCCTCCTTTTTGCTATTAACTTCTTTACCTCTTGACCAATAATGTTCAAATCCTGCTTTCATTAATTTTACCAAAGCCGGGTGATTAACACAAAAAATGACCACATCCTCTTCATTTTCTTCCAATAAAGAAAATGTGGCCATTCTATCATCCATTACCGTCATATTTATCGGCAAATAATCAATAACTCTTACCTCTTCACCATTTTTTATCAACTTTTTAATATAAGGAAATACTTCTGGATCATAAAAGATGTTCTTTTCATAAAGACAACGGACTTTAACCTTATTTTTTAAGGCAATCATTTCCATGTTATATGACTTTTCTAACCTTTCTTTTGTCTTTTTAAAAATATATTTACAAAAAATCAGAATCTCCTTTTGTGCATCCTTTAACAAAGAAGTTAAATATTCCCTTCCCGATTCTCCCTTTATCACTTCAATAAATTCAAAAAATTTCCTTTTATTTTCCCTTTGTTTATAAATCTTTTCCAATTCCTTTATCAAAAGGAATTTATTTTTTAATTCTTTCTCTTCTTTTTCTAAAAGATAACGAAAGCCGATATTGGGCGGAAGACAAGAATAGAACTTTATCTTTCCCTTCTTTTCGCTGCATAATCCTAAATCAATCAATCTTTTCAAAATAAGATAAATCTGCGAACGAGGAACTTTCACCCTTTCTGCCAAATCCGAAACTTTGGCTTCCTCAACGCTTAATAAAGCACCATAAACTTCCGCTTCGTAATTTGTTAGACCAAAATTTTTTAATATCGCCAATAGTTTTTTATCCATATTGTTAGTATAATAAAAACTAACAAAAGGTTCAAATTATTGATATTAGTTGACCAAGGCGATATTTTAAAACCAAATTCACAAATCTTTCTTTTAAAAAAGGATTTTCTTGAAAATAAAAAAGATGGCTACCACATTGACAATCGCTACAACCAAAATCTTTTACAAAGGAATCAGCAATCTTTTTTATATCCTTTGCCAAAGGACATTCTAAATTTTGGGAAGTTCTGATTGGTATCGGTCTCAAATTATTTAAATAATCTATTAAATAGTCAATATGCCACCTTCTCTTCTTATTTTTTCTTAAATGCCTTGCTATTCGCTTGCTTAAATTATTCATTGCCTTACCAACATAAATATAAAATCCCTTTTTAAATTTTATCTTTGCTAATTTACCAATAGAAATTTTTTTATCTCTTTTTAGGTAACCGACAATTAAATATACTCCCCTATCCTTTGCCTCCTTTTTAAATATTTTCCAAGGAATTTTTAATTCGTTAACAAATTGATAATTTAAATTTTCTTTTACTTTTAAACTAATTGCTTTAATTTTTATTTTCTTTCGCAATTGGTAAAGAGTTTGGGAAAAGGAGAAATCGGTATGAAAATCGGGTAGAAAATATAAAACCTTTGGTGAATAGACAACGAATAATATCATACCTTTATTTTTACTTAAAAAATATAAATGTTTCTTTCCCCTTTCGGTTGGAGCATCAGGAAACATTGCTAATCTATCTTTAAATAAAGTTACTGATTTCACTTCTAAAAAGATTTTTTTATTCTTTCTTTTTAAAAGAAAATCAATTCGGTGATTATCAACTTTAACTTCCCTTTTTACTATCTTAAAATTCCCTAAAAGGCTTATTTTTCTTTTTCTTATTAATTCCGCAACAATTTTATTAGTATAACTGGTATGTAATAAAACAAATTGGTTATTCTTTTTAACCCCATATATCACCCAGGGTAAATTATTCTTTTCGTCAGATTTTTTAAGATATAAAATCCGGTTGGGTAATAAAAGTTCCCAAAGTCTTCCCGGATTAGGTAAATAAGCCTTCATTTTTTTATTACCTATTAGACATTCGCAGGTAAACCGATTTAATCTTCTCAGAAATCTGCCGACAATAAAACCCATAGGATATTTTATTCCTCCTTTTTTTCTTTTCAACTATTTGAAAATTTATTAAAATTTATTATATTTTTATCCATGAAAATTATTGTTTGTTTAAAAAGTTGTCCGGAAACAGCCGAGTCAGAGATTAAATTAACTGAGGATAAAAAAGATATTATCCGGGATAAATTAGTCTACACAATAAACGAGGCTGATAATTATGCCTTAGAAACTGCTTTGGTTTTAAAAGAGAAATATGGTGGAGAAATTACTTTGATTACTTTGGGAGATAAAAAGAGTGAAGAAATATTAAGAATAGGCTTTGCCAAAGGTGCCGATTATGGAATAAGAATTGAAGAAGAAAAGGAAATAAAAGATCCCTTATTAATCGCCAAAATTTTAGCAACCCTAATTAAAAATCTTAGTTTTGATTTGATTTTAACTGGTGTCACAAGCAGTGATAATAATTACGGAATTACTAATATCGCTTTGGCAAGATATCTAAATCTTCCTTTTACTACCTTGGTTAAAGAAGTGACAAAAGAGGATAATTTCTTATTAGTGGTAAGAGAATTAGAAGGTGGTTTAATAGAAAAGCGAAGAATAAAAATTCCTTGCCTTTTGACAATCCAAACAGGTATTTATCCATTAAGATATGCCTCTATTTTGGCAATCAAAAGGGCAACAAGTAAAGAAATTAAATTAATAAAATTAAAGGAATTAAATTTGGAAAGGAAAGAAAATATCTTTTTAAAAGAATACTTTATTCCCAAAAGTGAAAGAGAGACAATATTTATTAAAGGAAGCGAGGATGAGATTGCTGATAGTTTAATAAAAATATTAAAAGAAAAGGGGATTTTATGAAAGAGATAATTGTCTTTATTGAACACCGTTTTTCTGAAATTTTAAGCAATAGTTATGATGCCTTAGGTTTTGCTTATGAATGGCAAAAATTATTTGGTGGTGAAATATCTTGCTTGGTTTTAACCTCAGAAGAAAAAAAAGATATTTTTAGTGATTTAAAAAATGTCGTAAACAAAATCTATTTCCTCAAAAATAAGTTTTTAGAAAATTACCATCCGGAATTATATTTAAAAGCCCTTAAAGATTTCTTAAAAGAGAAAGAAAATTATCTTTTCCTTTTAGGGCAAACCAGTAATGCCTATGAACTGGCACCCTCTTTGGCAACAGAACTTTCGCTTCCTATTCTTACTGATATTAATGGTATTGAAAAAACGGATAACGAAATTAACTTTATCCGTTATTTTTATGGTGGCAAGGTCTGCGGAAAAGTTGAGGTTGCGGATATTGATAAAAAATCTTTAATTATCACTATTCAAACAGGTAGCTTCCAATTTGAAAAGAGAGAGATAAATTCAGAAATAATTGAAAAAGAGATAAATTTAGATAATGAGAAAAATATTGAGATTTTAGAATATAAAAAAGAAGAAACTGGTGAGGTTGATATTAGTAAGGCAGAAATTATTATTGGTATTGGTCGGGGATTAAGGGATAAAAAGAATTTACCAATAGTTGAAGAATTGGCAAAAAAATTGAAAGGAGTTTTGGCTGGCTCAAGACCAGCAATTGATGCTGGTTGGTTATCAAAAGATAGACAAATTGGTTCATCGGGAAAGACTGTCAAACCAAAATTATATCTCGCCTTGGGAATTTCTGGTGCCTTCCAACATATTGTGGGAATGAAAAATTCTGATTTAATTATTGCGATCAATAAAGACCCGAATGCTCCCATCTTTTCTATTAGTCATTACGGAATTGTTGAAGATTTGACAAAAATTGTTCCCACCTTGTTAAAGAAATTATAATTTATAATTCCCCTAAATAAATAATTAAAAGAATTATCCCTATTAACAGAGTTATTCGCATATTAATTAAAGGGCAGGGTTTTTAAACCCTGCCCTAAGGAGGCGATAGAGAGGAGGAGGGGAAATGAGATTATAATAATTATAATCAAAATTAATAAAAAGTCAACCTTGAATTTAGTAGTAGTAAATCCTATAATTTTCTATGAGAAAAATATCTATTCTTATTTTGATTTTAACACTTCTTGCTTTTCTTATCGGTATCTTTTTTTATCCCAAAATGCCAGAAAGAATGGCAAGTCATTGGAATAAATATGGTGAAGTGGATGGCTATACTAATAAATTTTGGGGAAGTTTCCTTATTCCCTTTATCCTTCTTTTCCTATTTCTTTTTTATCTTCTTATTCCCAAAATTGATCCATTAAAAAATAATATCTTAAAATTTATCAATTATTATGATGCCTTCTTTTTAATTTTCTTTCTCTTTTTAATTGCGGTCTATCTTTTTATACTTTTATGGAATAGGAATATCAAAATTAATCCTAATCGCTTTTTTTCTATCGGTTTTGGAATCCTTTTTATTTATAGCGGTCTTTTGTTAAAGCATGCTCAAAGAAACTGGTTTGTTGGCATAAGGACTCCTTGGACATTAAGTAGTGATAATGTCTGGCAAAAAACCCATCTCTTAGGAAGCAAACTTTTCATTTTTGCCGGAATTATTAGTTTTTTTGGCTTCCTATTTTTAAGATATTCTTACTTATTTATTTTAATTCCGGTTATTACTTTCGCTATTTTTTTAATTATCTACTCTTATTTTCTTTATCAAAAAGAAAGTAAATAAAGATTAATTATTCAGAAAGGAAGGAACGGACAAAATTTAAGGCTTCTTCCAAATTGGTAAAAACATAGGTTTCTTCGTCTTTAACTTCTTTTTCCTTAACTATCTTTCCTTTATCAAAAGTTGCTTCAATTATCCGATCAATCTCTTCCATCATCTCTTCAAAATTCTCTTCACTTTCTGCCTTCCAAGGTTCCAATTCTTCATCCACTCCCTTTACCTGCTCTTGGGCAGAGATTCTACTTAATAAAGCAAGGATTCGGCTCATCACTTTTAATTGTTGTTTTTGGGCTTCGTTAGAAGGAGTAGAAGAGAATCGGGGATAACGAAGCCTAACAATCCAGCCGTTCTCAACCTTTTCAATCTCGCAAATTTTGTTATAATTAAATAATCTAAACATAATAAATTATAACTGAAAAATTTAAATTATCAACTTAAGAGATTTGACTTTTAAACTTGATTAATTATAATTTGGGAATATGAAGAAATTTCTTTCTTCTTGGGGACCGGTAATTGGCGTAGTTTTATTTTTACGGGCCTTCTTCTTAGAAGCCTTTATGGTACCGACCGGCTCAATGGAAGATACAATTTTTGTTGGTGATTTTATGCTCGTTACTAAATTTGATTATGGTATAAAATTACCTTTTTCTAATAAAGTAATTATTGAAACGGGTAAGCCCAAAAGGGGTGATATTGTCGTGTTTCGTTATCCTGTTGACCCGGATATGCCCCAACCAGAAGAGAAATATGTAAGGATTTTTCCTAAATGGTTTCCCCTATTACCCTTTTACTGGTCAAAGGAGAAAAATTTTTTTGTCTATTATGCGCCAAGAAATTTTATTAAGAGGTGTGTGGCTTTAAGTGGTGATACCGTAGAAATTAGAAATAAAAGACTTTATGTGAATGGCGTTTTACAACCCGATACCTATGCAGTCCACAAAGATTATTTTATCACCCAAGGAATTGGCAATAAAAGTATTGAAGAGTTTACTAAAATGTGGTTAGATTTAACTTTTATCAAAGATAGAAATTATGGTCTATTAGTAAGGGATAATTTTGGACCGGTTGTTGTTCCGGAAAGTTGTATCTTTGTGCTGGGTGATAATCGGGATAATTCCGAAGATGCCAGATTTTGGGGACCTTTACATATTAAATATTTAAAAGGAAAACCTTTGATTATCTATTTCTCTTCGGATGCCGGTCCAAATCTTTTAAGAATTATCTTCTCACCTTTTAAAATCCGCTGGGAAAGAATTGGAAAAATATTAAGATAATGGACTTTTTTGAAGTTATCAATTCCCGCTATTCGGTAAGAAACTTTTCGGATAAAGAAGTGGAAGATGAGAAGATAAATAAAATCTTAGAAGCAGCACAAAAAGCACCTTCTTGGCAAAATCGGCAACCCTGGTATTTTATTGTCGTCAAAGATAAAGAGTTAATAAAAAAAATTTCCCAATTCCGACCATTAACTTTAAATATTAATATCTTTTTAAAAAAGGCGCCGGTAATTATTGCTTTAGTTTCTAAAAGAGAACTATCGGGCAGTCGTGCGGGTCTTGATTATTTTTTAGTTGATTGTGCCATTGCGATGGAACATTTAATATTAGCGGCCACTGCCTTAGGTTTAGGCACCTGCTGGATTGGTGCCTTTGATGAAGAATATTTAAAAGAGTTATTAAAAATTCCAAAGGATTGGCGAATTATTGCCTTGACACCATTGGGTTATCCCAAGGAAGAGAATATTTTCGGAAAAGCAATTAAAACCTTTGCCCAAAGCAAAAAAAGAAAGGAGTTGAAAGAGTTTGTTTTCTTAAATGAATGGGGGAAAAATTGGCAGTTTTAATATTTTTATTAATATTTAATATCTCAATAATGGATTTAGATAGTATCAAACCAAAAATGAAAGGTTATGGCCTTTCTACTTTTTCGGAAATTTTACCCGATACTTTTGAATGTGAAATTATTGATATTATGAAAGATATTGAGCCAAAAAGAAATTTAATTATTGCCCGACTATCAAAGCAGAATTTAGAAAATAGTGGCGTGGTGAGTGGTATGTCGGGAAGTCCGGTATTTATAAATAATAAGTTAATTGGAGCAGTTGCCTATGCCTGGGAATTTCAAAAAGAACCAATCTGCGGTATCACTCCCATCTACGAAATGCTTTATCCGGAAAGTTTTCCCAAAGGAAGAAATTTACCAATAAAAAATTTCACCCTTCCCATCGCTTTGAGTAATAACTTAGATAAAAAGGCAATTGAACTTTTAAAACAAATCTTTCCAGAAAATATTAAGCCCCTATTTTTACCAATGGGAAAAAGTGAAAAGAAAGATACCGAAATAAAACCTTCCTTGGGTTATGCAATTGGTGCCACCTTTATTGATGGTGATTTAAAAGCAGCCGCCATTGGCACTTTAACTTATATTAATCAAGATACCATTTATGCTTTTGGTCATCCCTTATTTAATTTTGGCGAATTAGAACTGCCATTAGTCTTAGGAAAAATCCATTGTGTGATGCCCGCCTACGATAATTCCTTTAAACTCTTCTCACCAATAAAAGAAATCGGCCTTATTAATTATGATTACCAAACAGGAATAAAAGGAGTTTTAAATAAAAAAGGAAAGAAAATTCCAGTAAGAATAAAAATAAGAGATAATAATAAAAAGGAAATCTTTAATTATGAGATTGGTTATCATTATAAACTAATTCCTTTCTTCTTACCCATCTGCTTATCTTCTTCCTATTCCTCTTTCCTTTCTCAAACCCTTTTAAATTATACCATCAAAAATCGAATAAAGTTGAGATTTTCTTTAAAAGATCGAGAAGAGGAATTTATCTATGAAAAAATAACTCTCTCTGATGAACCAAAAAGTTGGGAAATTTATGATTTTTATAGCGATTTAAAAACTATCTTAGAAAACCCCTTAGAAAAAGTAGAAATAAAGGATTGTGAGATTGAAAGTGAGATTTTAAAAGAAAAGAAGGCGGTAAAAATTTTCGAGATAACTTTAAACAAAACAATTCTTCTCTCCAAGGATGAGTTAAAAATCAAAATTACCTTCCAAGATTTTCAAGGCAAAATCTTTGATAAGGATTTTATTTTAAAAATTAATCTCTCACCTGCTCAATACTCTCTTTTTGTTGGTAATCCTGATGAATTTTATAATCTCTTTCCACTAAAAGAGGAGAAATCTTTTAATAAAATTTTGGAAAATATTAAAAAAAGAAAAAGGGGAAATTTATTAAAATTAGCAATCTACTCGCAAGGAGAAGGAATATTTTTAAAAGACCTTGGCTATTCGCTACCGTTATCTTTAAGAAGATTAAAGAAAAGAAGTTTTTCGGAAACCTCTCCTTTTACTATTCATTATGAAAAGGAAGAAGATTTTGATTATTTTATCACCAATTCCAAAATTTTAACTTTGGAAGTTAAGGAGGAAAAATGAAAATTTTAATATTTCTATTATTTCTTTTAAATCAGGAAAAAAATTTTCAAATAATGATTGATAAGGATTCAATGATTTATCTCTCACCAGAAATTGAAGAGGTTTTAGAAGTAGAGGGAAATTTTATCTATGATTTTTCTGTCACTAAGAAAGGAATTTTTTTAACGACGGGCAATAAGGTCTATCATAATGAGAAGATAATTTATGAAGAAAAAGAAGGAAGTATCTTTGCTTTAACTACTGCTGGTGAATATCTCTATTTTGGTGTCTCACCAGAAAGTTTAATTTTTCAATGGAAAGATAATAGAATAATAAAGAAATATAAGATTCCGGCAAGTAATATCTTAAAAATGGTCTTTGATGATAAAAATATCTATCTCGGAACTTCTTATCCAGCAATCCTCTATCAGATTGGCAAAGAAGAGAAAGTATTGCAAGAAATTCCTGACGAGAATATCTCTGCCTTAAATTTAGAAAGGGAGACTTTATATATTGGCACCTCACCAAAAGGCTATCTTTATTCTCTGCCCATTAATAACCCAAAGGATTTAAAACTCCTTTTAAAGTGTGAAGAAGAGGAGATTAAAGATATTGTGATAAAAGATAAGATTTTATATTTCATTACCAACTCTACTAAAAAGATGCCTTCTTTATATTCTTTTGACAAAATAAAAAAGGAATTAAAGGAAATCTTTTCTTTTCCTTGCTCAACACTATTTTCTTTGGCAATAAAAAAGGAAACCCTATTTGTCTCTGGTAGTGAGGAAGTTCTCTATAAAATTATTCCCGAAAAGAATTACTATTTAATTTATGGTTTTGACAGTGAGGCGATAACAAAAATTTTACTTTATGAAAAAGAGATTTATTTAGCCACTGGTTATTTGCCAAAAATATATAGACTAAAAGAAGAATTGGCAAAAGAAGGAAACTATTCTTCACCAATTATTGATTTAAAATTTATCTCCCAATTTGGTAAAATGGAAATTATAAGTTACTTACCACTATTTACTTCTTACGAAGTTTATACGAGAAGTGGCAGTAATAACCTTATTGATGAAAGTTGGTCAAAATTGGAAAAATTAAAAAATGGTAAAATAGTAAGCCCAGAAAACCGTTATTTTCAATATTTAATAAAATTAAAAAGGGAGAAAGGTAAAGAGAGTCCAATTTTAAAAAAAATCCGCTATTTTTATAAAAACCTTAACCAACCACCAAAGATAAAAACCATCAATATTGAAACCGATTCAGAAAACCCAAAAATAAAAATAATAAAATATGAGGCTTCTGATCCAAATAACGATTCCTTAATCCATAATTTATATTACCAAATAAAAGATGATAAAAATTGGTTTCTATTAGCAAAAGAGATAAAAGAGAATGAATATAGGTTGGATAGTAGAATCTTACCCGATGGCTATTATAAAATAAAATTAATTACGAGTGATGAAATAACCCAAACAGAAAAGGAGGTTTTAAGAGATTCCATTATCTCCCAGGAGTTTTTAATTGATAATACACCACCAAAATTGGTTTATTTTGAGAAATATAAGAAAAAAGAGGGCTACCAAATAAAAATAAAGATTACCGATTCCTTATCAATAATTAAGGGATTTTTTTATTCTATTGACAATGAAAAAGAGGAGAAAATCCTTCCTTTAGATGGTATCTTTGATGATAAGGAAGAGGAATTCCTTTTAGAAATAACAAAAGAGAGTTTTCTTTTAAATATTAGATTTTTTGATGAATTTTATAACGAAAAAAGGTTAAACTGGCTAATTAAATTTTAATTGTAATTTCAAATTTTTTTATTATACTATCTTTATGAGGAAAAATTTTATTTTAATAATTTTATTTAATTTTTTATTTATTTTAGAAATTAAAGCAAAGGAGATTGCGAGACCTACTGGTGATTGGTGTTATACCATTCCCGCATTATTAGAATTCCAAAAAGGTGAAAAATTACAAAGGCCAAGTTTACCCAATGAAGAGTTTATTGAGCGTGAAAGGTTTCGGGTTCATTACACGAGAACTGGTCAACACGCAGTTAGTCGAACTTATGCCGAATCGGTTGCCAATTATATTAGTTATTCTTGGGCAAAACAGGTTGATACTTTAAATTGGCCGCCACCACCACCTGATTATGGCTTAGGCGGTGATGATCGGTTTGATGTCTATATCCACGCGATGCCTAGTGGAATTGCTGGTTATTGTGCGCCCGAATATAATTATCCCAATCCTTACCCGAATGGTGCGACTTCTTATATTGCGATTGCTAACAATTTAAGTATTAATGGTTTTTTAAAAATTGTCTGTGCCCATGAGTTTAATCATGCTTTACAATTTCGTTTTAGTAGTCGGGAAGATAATTTCTGGTATGAGAATACTGCTACCTGGATGGAAGATGTCTGTTTTGAAGATGTCAATAGTTATCTTGGTTACCTATCAAGTTCGCCGGGACCTTTAACAACTCCCTATTATCCAATCAATACTTTTATCCAAGGTGGCCTTTTCCAATATGCCGGAGGAATTTGGGCAATGTTTTTAGAAGATAGATATGATAGAGATTGTTTAAGGAAAATTTGGCAAAGACAAGGAGAGATTATTGGCAATAATACCTTAGAAGGTTTTGATTATGTTTTAAGAAATTTCTATAACTCTTCTTTGAATGATGCCTTAAAGGAGTATGGAATTTGGCGATATTTTACTGGTAATCGTGCCGATACGACAAGATTTTTTAAAGAAGGCAATTTATGGCCCAGTGTTTCAATAATGAGAACCCACAATTCCTATCCGGCTTCGGGAAATTCCATATCTTATGAACCTTGTGTGCCGGGTGGTTGTGATTATATCCAATTTGTTAATGGTGGTGGTAAATTTTTTATCTCTTTTGATGGTGATGATGGTTTCAATTGGAAGGCAATCGTTATTGGCTATCAAACTTCCCAGCCACGAATTTACGAGATAAATTTAAATAATCAGGCACAAGGAAATGATTCCTTTGATTGGCGATTTGAAAATAATTTTACTTTAATACCAATTGTTGCCCATTGGGAATTTGGGATTGGCTATCAACTAAATTTCAATTACCAAGCAAATATAAGAATTTTACATGATATTGGTGTTGAAAGGATTTCGGGATTTCCCAATATCGGCGATTCCAATTCCGTTATCTATCCTAATGCCTTAATAAAAAATTATGGTCAATTTCAAGAGAATTTCCAGATAAAACTAACCTGCGGTGATTTTTATACGGATATAAAGAGAATTACTTTAAATCCGAATGATACCCAAACCATCTATTTTAACCCTTGCACCTTAAAAGGAAGAAACTATCAATATTACAAATGCACCACTTTACTTACCAATGATGAAAGACCACAAAATAATTACAAAGAAGGAAGAGTCTTTGTGAGGGTTAGAGATGTTTCGGTATTGAGAATAATTGAACCAAGAGGCTATGTTAGCCAAGGTAGTTATATTTTTCCAAAGGTAAGGGTAAAAAATTTTGGCAATTTAAGAGAGGAGTTTAATATCCTCTTTAAGATAGATAACTGGCAAACCGAGAAAAGAATAGCCATCAGTGCCAATAATGAAATAGATGTTACCTTTGATTCCTCTTGGTATGCTTCGGATACCGGTCAATATGTTGCTCAATGCTCTACCCTCTTAGCAAACGATATGAACCCAAATAACGATAAAAAAGAAGAAACCTTCTATGTTACTCTACCAGCAATAGAAGAAAAAGAAGAATTTATTACTGATATCATTAAAGAAAACAAAGATGTAGAAATATTTGATATTACCGGAAAGAATGTTAATAATAAAAAATTAAAGAAAGGCATTTACTATCTTTTAATAAAAGAAAGAAAGATTTTTAGAAAATTATTAATAGTTAATTAAAGATAAAGGCATATCCAAGGCAGTATAGTAGATAGCCCCCTATCTATAACCCTGAAATTAGTTAAATATTTAATTTTACATCATTTATATAAAATTTTATCAAAATAAAAAGTTTCCTTATAGGAAAAAAATTAATTTAAGTTATTGGAAATAAATGATTTATCTAAATCCACTTATAAATAAAAAAATGCCTCCCTTCGTAATGAAGGAAGGCTTACTAATTAGTTTAGGTTAAAGTTAAAAGTTATTTTAATGTAGAAGGATTATTTTTCGCTTTGTTTTATATTCTCCGGCAGAAAAGTTTAAGAAATAGACTCCTTTTCCTATTTTATCTATCGGAAAATTAAAGGAATAAATTCCGGGTTTTTGTCTTTGGAAAAATTGGCGATTTATCACTTCGCCATTTAAATTATAAATAATGATAGAAACATCAGACTCTTTTGATAAAGAATAATAGATTTGGGTGTTTTTAATAATTAGATTTGGTTTAATTGGTAGTAGTTCAGTCTTTAAAGGAAATTTTTGAAATTGATTTTCTTTTATTCCGACAAAAGGAGTATCAATAACCCAAAAGCCAATCTGGGCAGATAAGAGAGGAATATTAATTAAACCAATCGCAACTTGACCAACTGAACTAGAAACATAAAGATTATTAATACCAATCCTTGTGCCACCAGCACTTATTACCCACCAGTCACAACGATATTGAGAATAAGTAAAAGAAATTAAAATAATTAAACATAAAGGAATTTTAAACTTACTCATCTTTTCTCCTTATCTTTCTATTTCTTTTATTTCTAATTTCTTTGGTAGATTTTTCATTTCTTCATAGCGTCTTCTACCTTCTGGAGTGCGGAAGTTAATACCATCTGCTTTGCCTTCTCGTTCTAATTGTTCCATACAACCAACAAGGAAATCATCATCAAGCATTCTACCCATAAGTTCGCCGGTCTTTAATTGTTCAACCGGCATCATTCTTCTTATTACCTCAGCAGAAACATCCTGCCGCTCACCAGTTACAAGCCAGTAGACTTTGATTCCTGGTTTACCACCAATGACAAATCTATTACCTTTAATATCTTCCGCCACATACACATCGGATGTTCCAACTCCGGTAAGTTGGATATGGGGATTTCGGTTGAGTGCTGAAAAGTAATCAGGTAATTTTACTTCTGCTCTACCAGAAGCGTCAAGGATAACACTACCGCGATAAAGATTGAGCATCTCTGGACCTTCAATGAAGTAATGGTTTAGAATTTTGTTATATGGGTCAAGCGGATGGTCAATTGTGAAAGAGCCACCGGCTTTAGAGAGTGTTCCGCAACGCAATTGATTAGAGGCGGTTGCGACTTGACCATTGAACGCTGCCGAGTTGGAATAAGAAGAAGGAACTACTGAATGGTTATTGGTGGTAAAACTATATTCGCCAGCAGAAGTATCCGCATAGCCCCCGGCAACCGTAGCAACTAAGCCGCTCGCTGTGTTGTTCCCACCACCAGCAACCGTGGCAGCTAAGCCGCTCGCCGTGTTGTACCCACCACCGCTAACTGTGGCATACCCATCGCTTGCGGTGTTGACATAGCCACCGCCAACCGTAGCGTATTGACCGCTTGCCACGTTGATATAACCACCAGCAACCGCGGCCATGAAGCCGCTTGCTGTGTTCTGGGTGCCACCACTAACCGTCGCATTAGCACCGCTCGCCGTATTTAAAACGCCGCCACCAACTGTGGCAGCCGAGTTGCTTGCCTTATTACGCAAACCGCCGGCAACTGTGGCGTAGAGGTAATTTTGCCCTGATGCGCCTGTTGTGCAAGCCTCTCCAAGATTTATATGGGTATAGCGATAATCACCATAAAGCATATTGTTCGCTCCACCACGGGAAATGCCCAGTGGTCTAATTGTATAAAGCACTGAATCAGGTATTCCTCTTACCCAGGCATTGTCACTTACTCCGACCTCATCATTTGCCGGTACCCATTGACTGCCATTCCATTTTATGACTTGACCGATTGTTGCACCAGCCCGCTGAATCTTTGACATCGTTACATTAGTGTCAGCAATCTTTACAGTTGTTATTGCATTATCTTGTATCTCATTAGTAGCAATTGGTGGAGTAATTGGTCTTGTTAAAGGAGCACTTTGGGCATAATTGGCAGTATCTGCCTTCTTGGCAATATAAGCATAACCGACACTAACAATTCTTATCCTCGGTGTCATCGGTTGATAAGGATTAACCTGCATCTCTAAATAACAATTGCCATCAATTGGTAAAGAAGTAATCGGATTGACACTACCTAAAAAGGTAGAAAATAGACCGCCTCTCGTTTGAATCGTCTGTGT
>CALHQW010000020.1 GCA_938040315.1 uncultured bacterium | reverse complement strand
CCAGTAGAATAATCCTGATCAATTGAAATCCAAGATGGTGAATTAGGTAAAGGAATATAAAAAATAATTGAAAAGATAAGTAATATCATTAAATAATTTTAGGTAATTAAAATATTTTTTCAAATATAATTAAATTTTAATCGAAGACTTTCTATTTTCATCTTTGAGATGCAATTATTGGCAATTCAATTTCTTTTTTATCATTAAAAATAAAAAGCCCGTTCCCCCAATAGTATAGGGTACCGTATAGGATTATGCCCATCTTTCTTTTATTATACTCTCTTCTACATATTCATCTATCACAATTTAAAAATATTTTTGTCCAAAAAACTTTACGCTATTTTAAAATATATCTCCATCTAACTTAAATAAACAAATCACCTTTAAGAATAGAAAGGATTTAAATTTACTAAACAAGGAATATTATAAAAAATATTACACCCTATGCTCCTTTCCTAACTTTATTTTGTTGATTTTTTAACTTTTTTGATTATTATTTTTTATGCGAAAAATAGTTGAATGTGTTCCTAATTTTTCTGAAGGAAAAAGAAAGGAAGTCGTTGATCAAATTGTTGAGGCAATATTATCAGTGTCTAATATTTTTTTGTTAGATGTGGAGATGAATCCCGACCATAATCGGAGTGTGATTACTTTTATCGGTGAACCAGAAAGTTGTTTAGAGGCAGCGTTTCGGGCAACGAAAAAGGCAAGTGAGTTAATTGATTTAACTAAACATAAAGGTGAACACCCAAGAATTGGTGCCACTGATGTCATTCCCTTTGTCCCTATTTCAGGAATCACAATGGAAGAGTGCGTTGAATTGGCAAAAAAATTAGGCAAAAGGATTGCTGATGAATTAGATATTCCAGTCTATTTATACGAACAGGCAGCAACTAGACCCGAACGGGTTGATTTGGCAAACATCAGAAAAGGAGAGTTTGAAGGTCTAAGAGAGGAGATAGAGAAAAATCCAGAAAGGGCGCCAGACTTCGGAAAACCAAAAATCCATCCCACTGCCGGAGCAACAGTCGTCGGTGCCCGATTTCCTTTGATTGCTTATAATATTAATCTCAATACCCAGGATTTAAATATCGCAAAAAATATCGCAAAAGCAATCAGATTTAAAGATGGTGGATTAAGATATGTAAAGGCATTGGGTTTTGAAATTAAGGAAAAGAATTGTGTCCAAGTCTCTATCAATATGACTAATTATCTTCAGACACCCCTTTATCGGGTATTTGAAATGGTAAAAAGAGAGGCAGAAAGATATGGAGTAATGGTAAAAGAATCAGAAATCGTTGGTTTGGTTCCTTTGAAGGCATTGATCGATACCGCTATTTATTATCTTCAATTAGATACCTTTAAGGAGAACCAAATCTTAGAATTAAGACTTCCAGAAACAAAAAGTCTTGCTCTTTTTCTTAGTGAAGTAGCCTCTCCTTCACCAACACCGGGCGGTGGCGCAGTCTCTGCTCTATCTGCCAATTTGGGAACTTCATTACTTATAATGGTCTGTAATCTAACAATTGGTAAAAAAACTTATTTAGAATACGAGGAGAAAATGAAAGAGTTAAGAAGTAAATTGGATGTCTATGCTCAAAGGTTTTATAATCTTATCCAATTGGATTGTGATGCCTTTAATAAAGTAATGGATGCTTTTAAATTACCAAAAGAGGATACAACCCGGGAGAGTAAAATTGAAGAAGCATTAAAAAATGCAATCAATGTGCCTTTTGAAATAATGGAAAAATCATTAGAAGTTTTGAAATTGTCTTCTTTTATTGTTGAGTTTGGTAATAAAAATGCTATCTCTGATTGTGGTGTCGGTATTAATCTATTATATTCAGCGATGAAAGGAGGTTATTATAATGTTTTAATCAATCTCGTCTCTTTAAAAGATGAGGAGTTTAAAAAAGAGAAAAAGGAAAAGGGGTTATCTCTTTTAAAAGAAGGAGAAAGAATTTTAAAGGAATTAGAAGAAAAGGTTCTTAGCCGAATTTCTTAAAATTTAATGGAGAATTCTCAATATTGTGATCTTCATATTCATACAATTTTTTCTGATGGACTTTATCAACCAGAGGAGGTAGTAAGAAAAGCAAAGGAACTTGGCTTTTCTGCGGTTGGGATTGCTGACCATGATAGCGTTGATGGAATTGAGAGGGCAATAATTGAGGGAGAGAAACTAAAAATTGAGGTAATTCCTGCCTGTGAATTCTCCTGTTTAATGGAGAATAAGGATGTCCATATTTTAGGTTATCTATTAGACTACAAAAATCAGTCTCTTATTTCTTTTTTAAAAAGGGTTCAAGAAAAAAGAATAGAAAGGGCAGAGAGAATAATTGGTAATCTTTCCAAGCAGGGAATAAAGATTGAAATAAAAAGGGTTTTAGAGATTGCAAAAAACGGTGCGGTTGGTAGACCCCATATTGCCCAAGCATTATTAGAAGAGGGTTATGTCTCATCAATTGAAGAAGCCTTTATGAAATTTATCGGTTATCATTGTCCTGCCTACGTTCCCAAAATGGAGATAAGCCCAAACGAAGCATTAAAAATCATCAGAGATTTCAAAGGTATATCGGTTTTAGCACATCCGATTTCTTATGATTTTGAAAAGATAATATTTCCCTTAATAAAAATGGGCATATTAGGAATTGAAGTCTATCATCCTGACCATACCGAGTATCATAACCAATATTTTTTAGAAATTGCTAAGAAATATAATCTTTTAATTACTGGTGGCTCTGATTGTCATGGCGGAAGAAAAGGAAAAATCTCTATTGGTGAGATAAAACTCCCTTATTCTTATTTAGAAAATTTAAGAGAAAAGAAAAGACAACTTTTCCTTGATATTTAAAATCCTCTTTTTTATAATTTTATTAAATGAGAAATATGTCTCAATAAACTTTGATGATGGCTTTTATTCGGTTTATAAAAATGCCTATCCGATATTAAAAAAATATAATTTTAATTTCACCCTTGGTTTAATCGCTGGCTATTTAAAAAATAAGAATATAAAAAATAAAAACGAATATCGCTATCTCACCATTAGGGAAATAAAAGAGATGTTAGAAAGTTTAGATATTGAAATTGCCTCCCATTCATTAACCCATGTTAATTTAACCAAATTAGAAAGAGAAGAAGAGATCGATAGGGAAGTAAGAGAATCAAAAGAGATATTAGAAAATATCTTTGGTAGAGAAGTGGTTAGTTTTATCTATCCTTATGGAAGATATGATAAAAGGGTAATAAACCTCTTAATAAAGAATGGGTATATCCAAGCAAGAGCAACCGGTTTTGGTGAGGTAAATTTCTTTTTAAAAAAATGGTTTTTACCAGTAAAAGAGGTAAGAAAAGAAACAAAAATTGATGAGATATTAAAATATATTGATAATAATAAATATACAATTCTCCTTTTCCATCGGATTGTAAAAGAGCCAAAATATTTTAATGATTATTCAATAAAAGATTTTGAAGTATTAATTGAGAGGTTAAAAGAAAAAAATATAAAGGTAATTACCTTAAAAGAGATGCATGAGATATGGTGGCAGGATTTTTTAAAGAAAATCTATCTCAAAGAAAAGTCTTGGGAGAAAATCTATTCTCCCCTATCTTTTGATATATTAAAAATAAGGTAATTTATTCTAATAAATAGACATCAACCTCAGTGCCGTGTTTTATTCCTGCCAGTTTAAAAAAATGGTGGTTATCTTTATAACCTAAAAATATATCAATTTTTCTTCCTTTTATTTCCGAGCCAATATCATGGGCATAGAAAAGGCCATTATGTTTTCCGTAAGAATCTATCTCTAAGCCGAAGATATTAGGAATATATAAAAGAGAGCCGAGTTTTATAAATTCCGGATCACAGGCAATAGATTTTAATGGTGTTAATTTAAAACCATAACCCAATGGTTTATCAACAATCTTTACCCGATTTTTCTTTTTTAAATAAGAAATAATCCGACCATCCCTTAATTGGGCACAAGATTCTATTTTTAAATCCTTAACGAAATCAGCAGGAAAATAACCTAAAAGTTTTCCATCCTCTAAATATAAAGGAATGTTCCTTTTGCCTTTGTACTCTTCCTCTTTTACTATCCAATAGAAACTGACTTTAAATTTTCCTAAATATCTACCTTGCTTAAAAACTGCTTCTTCGCGCAAAGGTTTGATAACAAAAGGCGTAATCGGTCTTTCTAATCTCAAAGGAGTACAAAAGAAAATTAATAAAACTAAAAATATTATAATTATATAATAATATCTCATAGCCCAAACCCCTTTTTAATTGCTTAAATTTTAAGGAAATTATAAGGAAAAGTCAAATAGAAAAAACCTATACTTTTAGTCCTTTATTTTTACTATTTTCCTTATCTTCTCTCCATTTTTTATAAAATAAATACCCTTTTTTAGTTTCTCTATTTTTCTATTACTGATATTCTGACCTAAATAATTGAAAATCCTTAATTTATCATCTATCTTTTTATAAATATTATTTTCAGAAATACTTACTTCACCAATATAATAGATAATAGCGTCTAAATCAAAGCCAGCGTAAGGTAAATTATTTGAACCGCTATTTATATCTATTATTTTTATATAATAGGCACTATCTAAAGGCGTAATATTTAAATCAAACCCTTGGGTTCCTAAGCCCCTACCACAATAATACCAGTTTATTAAATCTAAGGAAACATAGCAATCATAATTCTCAGGAATTCCGTCATCTCCTTCATAAACAATAAAATCAATTCCTTCTAAATCCTTTATTGGCTTTCTTTTATCTACTTCTAAGACAATTTCGCCGCCAAAGCATAAAGAATAGAATAAAGAATCAGGTAAACCCAAACAATCGGTTGTTAAAGTCTGGTTTGCCTCGTCTTCAGCGGTTCTTTTTACATAATAAATCCGATAACCAAATCCGATAGGAATTTCTTGGGGTAAAAGTTTTATTAAAATCTCAGTTGCGGTATCAGGAGATACTATTATATTTTCCATAATTTTAGGATAATATCCACTGGCAAATACCTTCATATTATATTCTCCTTCTTTTAATCCTTTATAAAAATCGCCCAAATAAGGATCATTATAGATATGCCATCTTTTTGGCGAATAGAAGGTAATTAATGCTGGTATTGGTTCATTGGTTATTGAATCAATAACTTTGCCAACAATTCCTTTTTTCATAATTGTTAAGATATCAATAAATGCCCGATAATTTACCAAACAGATAGAGTCTATTTTTGCTTGGGAGGTAGGTTGTTGGGTTTCAATTGTCCAAGATAAAGTTCCAAAAATACCAAAAAGATAATCTTGAGAAGAACCCCTTACCTCATACCAATCATAACCATTTATTGGAATTAAACGGGTTGTAGAAGAACCATAAGTAGAATCGGCATACCTTTGGGATAGATAAATAATATAATTAGAATCTGGCGGATCTTTCGGATGAAAATCCCATAAATAATTCACATAGGAAGCAGCCGAGTGATAATCATAAGAAAAAGAAAAATTATTATTAATTGATAATTCCCTCATTATCCTTGTCTCATTTTGCGATAAAGGAAAAGGACTATTACCACTTCCGTACCACATATAACCATAATCCCGATTTAAATCTACATTGTTGTTATTATATCGCCTGTTCATTACATAACCATAAGAATTTAATATGGGAATAATCCAAATTTCCCTTTCATTTATTAAATAATTTATTAAAGGATTTTCATAATATTCATTTAGTAATCTTTTAATATAATATAAACAAATTGCTGTTGAAATCTTTTCGTTTCCGTGATGAGAGCCAGTAATCTTTATTTCTGGTTCCTCTTCTTCTCTTAAGGGATTATCAGTAATTTTCATTGCCAAAATTGGATAATTTCCACTATAACCTAAGGTCTCCAATTTGGTTATCTCCGGAAACCTCCGGGCTAAAGAATCTAATTGATAAAGAACCTCCTCAAAAGAAGGGTATTGTAAACTTATTTTTTCCATTTCTATTTGATAATCCTCATAGATAACTCTTACTAAATAACCTAAATTTCTTAATCTTAAAATTCCTTCTTCATCAGTTAAAATATAAAGAAAATCATTTTTCCGATCGGTGATAGTAAAACCTTCTTTTAAAATTTTAGAAATATCATTGCGACTAAAAATTCTTAACTCAACAAGTTTTTCAGTAGCAAAGGTAAGAGTAAATATAAAAAATAATCCTAATATTCTATTTTTCATTTTCTCTCCTTTTTGCTCATAAAATTATAGGGTAGGTTGATAAGTTCCTTTTATCAATTCTAAGGCGATAATCTGTTGTTGAATCTGGTTGGTTCCTTCATAAATCTGGGTGATTTTTGCATCCCTCATCATTTTTTCTACTGGATAATCTTTCATATAACCATAACCGCCAAAGATTTGGACAGCATTGGTAGTAACCTCCATTGCCACATCAGAGGCGAAAAGTTTTGCCATTGAGGAGATTGCCGAAATATTTTTTGCACCACTATCACAAACTTTTGCTGCATAATAAACCAGTTGTCTTGCTGCCTCAATCTTTGTTGCCATTTGGGCAAGCATAAATTGGATTCCTTGAAAAGAAGCGATTGGCTGACCAAATTGTCTTCTCTGTTTGGCATAATTTATTGCTTCTTCTAAGGCACCTTGGGCAATACCAACCGCTTGAGCACCAACTCCCGGTCTTGTTTTATCAAAAGTCCTCATCGTAATAATAAATCCCATACCCTCTTTTCCCAATAGATTTTCTTTGGGCACTTTACAATCAGTAAAAACCACTTCGGTAGTCTTTGATGCCCTTATTCCCATTTTATTTTCTTCTTTACCAAAAGAAAGCCCCTTGGTATCTTTTTCAACGATAAAACAAGAAAGTCCGCGAGCACCCTTTTTTCTATCAGTAGAGGCAACAACCACATAAATATCAGCAACACTACCATTCGTAATAAATTGTTTAGTGCCGTTCAAAATATAATAATCACCATCTTTTATTGCGGTTGTTTCCACATTACTCGCATCACTTCCGGCATTGGCTTCAGTTAAACAGAAAGCGCCAATAGCACCATTAGCAAATCTTGGTAGATATTTTCTTTTTTGTTCTTCATTACCAGCAATAATAATGGGAAAGGCGGCTAAGCCACAAGCAGCATAAGAAACGCCTACCGCACCACAAATCCTTGATATTTCCTCAACTACCAAACACATCTCAAAAATTCCACCGCCCATTCCTTCATATTCTTCAGGAATATAAATCCGAAATAAATCCAGTTTTGCCATCTCTTTTAAAATTTCAAAAGGAAACTCACCCCTTTCGTCCAATTTTTGTCTAATGGGTTTTATCTTTTCTTCAGCAAATTTTCTTGTTAAATTTTTTATCATTTTTTGTTCTTCCTTCAAAAAAATATCCATAAATTCCTCCTCCATTAATCAAATCTTTCTTTAATATCTCTCTCTACTTTTTTTAAAGCAACCAATAACTCATCCCTTACTCTTAAAAAGACTTCGTAATCTAAACCAATTGGGTCTAAAAGATCTTCACCATTCTTTTTTGGATAACCTTTTATAAGAAAAACTTTATCCTTACACTCAGGATATAGGGTCTCTAAATAATAAACATGATTTTTTTCCGCACATAAAATTAAATCTGCCTGGAAAACCATTTTTTTATCTACCTGTTGACTGCGGTGATTAGTAATATCAATTCCAATTTCTCTTAATGCCTTTTCGGCATAAGAAGAGGGTGGAGAGTTTTTTAATGCGGAAGTGCCTGCAGAATAAATAAAAACCGGATAATCTTTTAGATAGTTTTCTAATATCCCTTTTGCCATTGGACTGCGACAGGTATTACCAGTACAAACAATTAAAATATTAAAACAATAATCTTTTCTTATTTTTATTTTTCTTTTCAATTCCTTTTCTAAGGAATACAAAGAGTAAAAACCCCGTTTCATTAAAAATATTTCCTCTTTTCTTTTCTCAATATAAGTCCAATTCTTTATTTCCGATAAATCTTTAAAATTTTTCTCAATTTTATATTTTCTTTTCAAAAAATCAATGAGTTCATTAGGGGTAAGCAAAAAATCCTCTTCCCGAAATTCTAAAAGGTATAACCCCTTTAAAGTTTTATATTCTTTTTCATCAATATTTAAAAGATATTTATCTTCGTAAAATATTATCAATGGTTTTATTTGAGGAAGTTCTTCTTTGTCGGAGTCTTTCGGAAGATTAATAATTGGTAATTGGGCAAGATTTAATTCTTCTATTAAATTTAATAAAACTTTTTCCTCTTCACTGCCCAGCAAAAGATTTTCATATAATTGAAAAAGTTTTATCTTTTTTTTCATAATATTCTATTCCCTTTTTACCAATATCCCTTCTAAAATACATTCCTTCAAAATAGATATCCTCTATCAAAGAATAGGCATTATCCTTTGCTTCTTTTAAATCTCTACCAATTCCGCACACCGATAATACTCGACCACCACTCGTATAAAACTCATTATTCCTCTTTTCTGTTCCAGAATGAAAAATAATATTTTTATTCTCGTCCACTTCCTTAGGCAATTCTATTTTCTTACCTTTTTCATATTGATAAGGATATCCCTTTGATGCTAAAACAACACAAAGACAACTTTTATTATAAAATTCCAATTCACCCTTTAATTTTTTATCTTTTGCTAACAGAATATTTTCTAATAAATCAGATTTTAATAATGGTAAAATTACTTGCGTTTCCGGATCTCCAAAGCGAACATTAAACTCTAAAACAAAAATCTCTCCATTGCTAATCATCACACCCGCATAGATTATTCCGCAATATTCAATCTTTTCTTCTTTTAGGCCAAAAAGTAATCGCTTAAAAATTCTTTCCCGGCTTTTTTCCAACAAATCTTGGGTAAAAAAAGGCAGAGGAGAATAGGCTCCCATTCCACCGGTATTTGGTCCTTCATCATTATCTAACAATCTTTTATGATCTTGAGAGGGCAAAAAGATTAAAAGATTTTCGCTATCAGTAATACCAATTAAACTTGCTTCGTAGCCAGAAAGGTATCTTTCAATCACGATTTTCTCTCCTGCTTTTCCCAGAGTTTCTTTTCTCACCAAATCCTCAATTACTTTAAAAGCAGTTTCTTTATTATCTATTACAAAGGAGCCTTTACCAAAACAGAGACCATCAGCCTTAATTACACAAAAATTATCTTTTTTTAATAGAAAAAGGGCATAATCTTTTGCCTTATCGATATTTTCTTTATTAAAAACCTCAAAATCAGCAGTTGGTATTCCATATTTTTCCATAAACTCCTTGGCAAATATTTTACTTGCTTCTAAAAGGGAGGCTTTTTTGTTCGGGCCAAAAACTTTAATCTTTTTTTCTTCTAATAAGTCAGTAATTCCCAAAGATAAAGGCATTTCGGGACCAACCACAACCAAATCAATTTTCTTATCTTGGCAGAAATTTAAAATGGCTGTTAAATTTTCAGAAGAAATATTTACTATCTCACAAATTTCGGAAATTCCACCATTCCCTGGTGCGCAATAGATTTCTTTTACTAATGGTGATTTTTTTAACTTCCAAACTAAAGAATGTTCTCGACCACCACTGCCGATAACTAAAATTTTCATAAAATCCCTATCGGTTTTTTAACCTTTCCAAGATTTTTTGTTTTTTAGAAATTTGTTTTTTAACTTTTGGTGGTGCTTCAATATAAAATACTCTATCTTCTGGAGAATACAAAGCATTAAAGAAACCATAGCCAGCACCTTTGATATTTCCTTTTTCACCAGGCTTTAAGGCCGGACCAGTTCCCGAATAGATGGTGATATTTCCTTCACCATCAAGAACCTCTCTCACATATTCAGGAAAAACTCTTTTGCCATCAATTATTAAATAAGTATCTTTCACTACGGTATCTAAAGAAAAGATAAATTCATCATCATCACCATTGGGCAAGAGATAATCATACTCAACAACAAATTCTACCTCATACCATTCAGCACCTTCACTTTTTTGCCAATAAACTATCAAAGGTCCTTGGGTTTTCTCAATAATTGTCTCTTCTTTGGGATAAAGGATTTCAAAATCGCTAGGCATATAAATTTCGGAAAAGGCAATACCCTCTTGGTGTTCCACTTTTAATTTATATTTTTGATTAGTAAGAAAAGGTGAATAATTTCCATAAAAGGCATAAGTAAAAGGTTCATTTCTTAATGGCAAAAGGGTATCGTTCATCAAAACCTTAGGAATCATTTTAAATCCCCGATAGTTATACACACCAACCTCGCGATAATATTTTACATTATCCTTAGTAAATTCCATCTTAGAAACCCATCCGACAATATAAATATCCTCTTTCTTTTGACAAAAAAAGAGATTAATTAAAATAATTAAAAATAGGATTTTTTTATCTTTCATATTTACCTCTCATAATACATTGGCATTAAAAGATATAAAATTTCTTCATCTTCTTTTATTTTTTCTGGAATAATTTTCATTGCGGAATTGGCAGAAGTAAAGTAAATTGTTGCTTTATCACTATCAATATGGGAAAGAATTTCTTGTAAATATACTGCATTGAGAGCAATTTCCATTCCTTCGCCAATATATTTACCACCAATCTCTTCTTCACCTCTTCCTATCTCGGCTGATTCGGTAAAAAGTTTTACCCTTTCTTCCTTTAAATCTAAAATAACCATCTTAGTTTTATTTTCGGCAGTGGCAAAAATTGATACTCTTTTTAAACTTTTTAAAAATCCATCAACTTCAAAAATATAATAATTTTTTTCGGTTGTTGGAATTGCCTTTTCATAGTCAGGATAAGGTCCCTCAATCAAGCGAGAGATAAATAAATATTTCTCATCTTCTAAATCATATTCAAAACCAATTCGAGAATCATCAAAATAGATTTTAACATCCTTTACATCCTCCAAAAGCAACTCAAAAGCCGTTGGAGGAATAATTAAGGCAGTATTTTTACCAATTTCTTCTTCCATTATTTTTTTATATAAAGATAGCCGATAGCCATCAGTAGCCACAAAACGAAGTTCTTTATCTTTAATTTCCAAAAGGACACCAGTAAGGGCTGGTCGGTTTGTTTCTTTAGAAACACAAAAACCAGTCTTTTTAAACATTTCAATTAAAAGAGAATTAGGAAAAAGAAAAGAGTTTTCCTTTGGCAATTCCTCTCTTTTAGGAAAATCTTCGGGCGGAGCAGTAAGAAATTGATATTTTCCCTTGGTAGTTTTTAAAGAAAGGGTATTATTTTCCAAAAACAATTCTAAAAGGGGGTCAGAAATCTCCCTCAAATTTTCTAAAAGTTTTCGACCAAAAACCACTGCCTCACCTTTCTCTTTTATCGCATCTTTTCCTAATTTCTTTTCCACATAACACCAAGAATCTAAATCAGTGGTATAAATTGAAAAATTCTCATTATTACAGGAAAGATAAACATTTTGTAAAATTGGAAAGGTTGAACGAGAGGGCACAATTTTGATAACTTTTTCTAACAACCTTTTAAAAAGTTCAGTAGCAATTCTTAATTGCATAAATCCTCCTTTAATCTTTATTATTTTAAGAAATCTTCTTAAATATCTTCTTCCTCACCTTTTCCTTTCAATACTTTTCTAATAAGAGCCGCCCTTTTATAATCTCTTTCTTCTTCAGTAAGGTTTTCATTTTTTAAATAATACATCAAATTGGCTCTTTTTACTAAAATAGTAAGAATATTAATTGTTAAGAGAGAAATTTTTTTTATTATCTTTAAACAGATACCTAATCGTAAAGTTGATAAAAGATTAATCGCTTCTTCCGAAGTTAAAAGTTTCGCATGTGTTAATATTCCGTAGGCCCGCCAAATCCTGTCTTCGATTTCATTTTTTAGATTTTTCAAAAGATAATCCCGCGCTTTTCTTTCATAATTAATAACCTCTCTTATCAAATTTTTGGTATTTGCCAAAATCTCTTCTTCTTTCATTCCAATCGTAAATTGATTAGCAATTTGAAAATAACTACCAATTGTTTTAGTACCTTCTCCATAAATTCCCCTAATTAAAAAACCGATATTTTGGGTGGTTTTTATCACCTTTTCCATTTCATTAGTTAAAATTAATCCTGGCAAATGGAGCATCACACTAACCCGCATACCCGTTCCTAAATTTGTCGGGCAGGCTGTTAAGAAACCAAACTTTTCGGAAAAGGCATAGGGTAACTCTTTTTCTAATTTATCATCAACCTCATTTATTTTCACAAAAACTTCATCTAAGGAAAAACCTCCGCCTAAAACCTGTAAACGTAAATGGTCTTCCTCATTAATCATAATACTAATTTTCTCTTCGGAATCAATAAATACTCCCTTTTTATTTTTACTTAAAACAAAATCAGGAGAAACCAAATATCTTTCTAAAAGATAATTTAAAAAAATTTCATTAAGTTTATCATCACTATAAAATTGGAAATGATTTAATTGGGTAATAACTTCTTTTACTTCTTCAATAATCTCTTCTTGTTCTTTTAAACTGGCTTTTAAAAGAAAGAGATGGTTTTCTAAGTTGCGAGCAAACCTTATTCGAGAAGAGATACAAACATCTGAATCTTCACTGATTTCTCTCAAAAAGCCTGGTACTAAATTCTTACTCAATTTCATCTTTCTTCAACTCCTTCTCTTTCTCTCTTAATCTATCTCTAATCTTTGCTGCCTGCTCATAATTTTCTTCCTCAATTGCTTTCTTTAACTCAATTTTTAATTTTTTAATTTCGGAAAATAAAAGACTTCTTTTTGTTCCCGCAGTAACTTTTTTCCCTTTATGGAAAATTTCGTCTTCCCTTTCACGAATAGTCGTTTGGAGACGTTTGATAAAAGGAATTAAACGTTCTTCAAAAACTTTAAAACAATCTGGACAACCAAATTTACCATATTTCTTAAATTCATAAAAAGAAAGAAGGCAGCGAGCGCATTTAAGTTCTTTATCTTCTTTTTCCCGCGCTTTCAGCATTATTTTAAAAATTTCATTAAGATTTAATGTCTTATCACTTTCCAAAACTCCTTTTTTCTTTGCACATTCCTCACAAACGGCAATCTCTACTTTATTTCCTTTCTCATCAATTTCGGTAATCACCATTACCGCTACATTTTTATGACAAATTTGACAAAGATTTTCTTCCATATTAACTCAATTTTACTAAATAACCCTCTTTTAAAAGATACTTCTCATTACAAATCTCTTTTATCTTTTCATTATGAGAAACGACAAGGATTGTTAAATTTCTTTTTTGATAGATTTCCATAATCATTGATAAAATTATTTCGCTACTTCTTAAATCCAAATTACCCGTTGGTTCGTCTAAAAACAAAACCTTTGGTTCACCGACTAATGCTCGGGCAATACTCACCTTTTGCCTTTCACCACCCGATAAATCTTTTGGGTATAATTTAATTTTATCAATAATTTCTAATTCTTCAAGGATTTTTTTTGCTTTCTTCTTGGCTATTTTCTCTTTTTCGCCACGGATTAATAACGGTACCATAACATTTTCTAAGACATTAAACTCCGGCAAAAGATAATGGAACTGAAAAAGAAAACCAAACTTCTCATTTCGCAATTTAAATAATTTTTCCGGCGATAATTTCCGCAAATCCTCATCAAACACTTTAACAATTCCTTCTGTTGGATAATCTAATCCAGAAAGAATATGAAGCAAAGTAGATTTACCACTTCCGGAAGGACCAAAAATTCCATAAATATTCTTTTCATAAATAGTTAAATCAATCCCTTTCAGAACCTCTGTTTGCGAAGAGTTATCATAGTAAATCTTTTTTATACCGATTGCTTCAATTATCTTATTCATAACGCAAAGCCTCAACTACTACTAAACTGGCTGCTTTCCTTGCCGGATAGATAGCAGCCAGAAGAGAAATTGCTAAGGCAAGAGAAATAGTTATTAACACATCAGTAAAAAATAATTTGGTAGGGAGATATTTAATAAAATAGACATCAGCCGGTAGGTTAATAATCGGATATTTTGATAAAATAAAAGAAATAAGAACACCGATTATTGCGCCAATTACTGCACCAAAAAAACCAACAAAAAGTCCATAATAAAGAAAAATTTTCATAATTCTTTTGGTATCGCTACCCATCGCTTTTAAAATACCGATTTCTTTTGTCTTTCTCACTACCAACATTGTTAAAGTAGATACTATTCCAAAACAGGCAATAATAATTAAAAGAGTTAAGACAATAAAAGTTACTATTTTTTCCAACTTTAAAGCAGCAAAGAGATTTTTATTTAAAGTCTGCCAATCTAACGCCTGATAAGGATAAGATAATAATTTATTTATTCTCTTTGCCAATTCTCTTGCTTTATAGAGATTCTTTATTTTTAATTCTAAGCCGGTTACCCGATTTCCGCAATCTAAAAGTCTTTGGGCAGTTTCTAAATCAATATAAACCAAACTGGCATTATAATCATACATTCCCGCATCAAAAATTCCTTTAACAACAAAATCCTCGGCTTTTGGTAAATAACCAAAAGGAGTTTTAATTGTTGAAAAGGGAGAATAAAGAGTAACTTGGTCACCAACGGAAACCGAAAGGACTTTTGCTAAATCAATACCCAATACAATTCCTGGTGAAGATGAAGAGAAATCGAAATCTCCCAAAATAATATTCCTTTCAATATCTAAATTTTTTTTCTCATTTTCGGGAATTATTCCTCGTAAAACAATTCCATCTGATGAATGGGAACTTTTAGCCAAGGTTTTGGTAAAAATAAAAGGAGTTAAAAATTCTATCTCCTTTATTTCTTTCAAAATATTAATTAAAGAATCAACATTATCAATTAGTTCATAATTTCTTTTAATAACAATAATGTGGGGAGTATGACCAAGAATTCTTTTTTCTAATTCTAAATGAAAACCGTTCATAACGGAAAGAACAATGATAATACAGCAAACTCCCAAGGCAACACTACCAATATTAATAAGAGAAATTAATTTTTTCCCTTTAATATATTTTAAGGCAACAAACTTTTCAAAATTCATTTTTCCTTTAATTGAGGAAAGAGAATCACCTCCCTGATTGACGACTGATTGGTTAGTAACATCACTAATCGGTCAATACCAATTCCCAAACCACCACTTGGTGGCATACCATATTCTAATGCTTGGATAAAATCTTCATCTAAAGGAGTTTCATCCTCTTTTAATTTTAAAAGTTCTAAAAAACTTTCTTTTTGTCTTATTGGGTCGTTTTCTTCCGAGAAGGCATTACCTAATTCAATCCCGCCCACGAAGACTTCAAATCGCTCGCATAATAAAGGATTTTCCCGGTGGGGTTTTGCTAAAGGCGTAGTAATTTTGGGATGGTCGATTACAAAAGTTGGTTGAATAAGGTATCTTTGGATTAAAAAAGAAAAGAGTTTATCTAATAATTTAGTTTTCGTTATTCCCTCCTTAAAATCTATCCCCAATTCTTTTGCTTTCTCTTTCAAAAGTTCAAAAGGAACTTCCAAAATATCTACTCCTAAAACTTCTTTTAAACTTTCGGTAAATTTTATTCTTCTGAAAGGTGGTTTAACTTTAATCAAAAATTCAATCTCCCAATATCTTTCACCTTTTTTCTCTTCTTTATAAGTTAATCCATTTTCCTTACAAAAATTAATTAACTCTTCACAAAGAGAAAGATACTCTTTTTCTTCATTATCTTTTTCTTTCCAATAATAAATATTAATTTTATTAATTTCAATTCCTTTCTCTTTTAATTCTTTAATCCTTAAAAAAATTTCCTTTTGGTTCTCTTCGTCATAATAAAATTTTTCACTATAAACAAACTTATCATCATTATATAAATTCTTTACTAAGAAAAGAAATAACTCCTCAAAAAGTTCCATCATTTGATGATAATCGGCATAAGATTGATAGATTTCAATCTGGGTAAATTCGGGAGAATGGAATCTACTTATTCCTTCGTTCCGAAAATCCTTACCAATTTCATAAACTTTTTCCAAATTGCCAATTAATAGTCTTTTAAGATAAAGTTCATCAGAAATCCTTAAATAAAATTCTTTATTTAAACTTTCATAAAAGGTTTTAAAGGGTGTGGCAAAGGCACCGCCATAAATTGGTTGTAAAATTGGTGTTTCTACTTCAATAAATCCTTTCTTATCGAGAAACTCCCGGATTAAAGAAACAATTTTACTCCTTTTTAAGAAAACCTCCCTTACCTTCTCATTATTTAATAAATCTAAATATCTTTGGCGGTAGCGTAATTCCACATCCCTTAATCCATGATATTTCTCACCAAAAGGTCTTAATGATTTAGCAAGTAAGACAAAATCCTTTACTAAAATAGTAATCTCACCGGTTTTTGTTTTAAAAACCTCGCCCGAAACACCAATGAAATCACCGATATCAAAAAGGTCTAATAACTCATATTTCTCATTTAATATATCTTTTCGGAAATAAACTTGAATCTTATCATAACTGTCGGCAATGGTATAAAACTTCGTTTTACCAAAATCCCTTTCTAAATATATCCTTCCAGCGATTTTCACTTCTTCCTTATTCTCAATTAATTTTTCACAATTTTCTTTAATTTCCCGCGATGTATGGGTTCTCAAAAAAGAATAAGGATAGGGATTAATCTTTAAATCCATTAACTTTTCAATTTTTTTCTTCCGAATTTCATATTCATCCATAGATAAAAATTTTAAGGGAAATGAGAAAAAAGTCAATTTTAAATAAAAAGAAAAAGGCCGGGAAATTGAATTCCCGGCCTCTCCTCTTCGGATTTTAAGGCAACCTTAATGGATTACCAATTTCTTAGTTGCCTTATATTCGTTCGCCTCAAACTTCATAATGTAAAGGCCAGTTGCAAATTTCTTGGTATCGATCATAAAGTAGTTTCTGTCAGAAGTCGCATTATAAACAATCTCACCAAGGGCATTGTAAATCTTTAAGTTAGCCTTGATATTAACTGGTAAAGTGTAAGTAACTTTGAGGTAATCTTTTACTCTACTAACAGTCAATGTGAAGTTCTTTAAGTTCTTTGTTTCAACCTGGACGCCATTATTACCAGAAGCAGTACTCATGAGATAAGAACTTGCTGGAACATAGAGCCAGAATTCATTAGTATTATTACCAACAAAGGCAAAGAGACCACCCGCGTTAGATGAATATGTCAAGGCACCGCCACCTTTTACCCGCTTTGCTGGTTTGCCTTCGGGTTGACCAACATCTTCTAAAATCGTCCATTGATCAGTTGCTGGATTATAAGAGAAGAATTCTAAGGTATTACCACCTTTCAAAGCATAAATCATGCCAGTAGCAGGATTATAGGCACCAGCACTTCCTTCCTTTGCCTTCTTCTTTTTGCCGGTGGAACCAATCAATGGCATCTCTGCTTTGGGAGTAGGTGTACCATCAATTGGTATTATATAGAACTCATTGGTCTTGCCACCAACTCTTAAAGCATAAATTGCTGGTGGATCAGTAGGAAGATGGACAATCCACGAGCCGGTCTTCCATTTATCAGCAGGTAATGTGGCAGGATTGCAAGGTTCAAAGGTCTCAGTAGTGATGTTAAATCTCTTCCATTCGTTATTGGAAGAACCGCAAATGATATAGATATACCTCTCACCATCAAAGGCCATGGAACTTCCTTTGATTCCTTTGGAGAAGCCAACTTCATACTCTTTCCAAGTGCCGGTAACTGGGTCAAAGCGAGCAAACTCTTGGGTATTATTTCCTTTTACTACATAAATATATTGACCATCAGTGCAAATAGAAGCACCTTTCTTCACATTCTTTTTCTTTGGACCTTGTGGCACATCACTTGCCTTTGACCAGGTCTTGTTTTCTACATTATAAACCATTAAATCAAGAGTATTATTACCAACTAAGGCATAGACTTTATTACCAAGAGCACATAAGGCACCACCGCTCTTCACTGGCTTTGTTGCACCAGCGACATCAGGCATCTTATGCCAGCCAGGAGTTAAGAGAATTACTTTGAAACTGCCTACTAAGGAATCATTAGCAGGATTGACATCGCCAACCAATGCGGTCTTTAAGATTGTTGTATAATTACCAGTATCAGCACAGAGATAAGATGTAAAGGTTAATGTCACTTCGGCTCCCGGGTCAACCGTGACATTGAGAGAATCAATATAAACTAAATCGTTTCCTTTATAAATCTTAAAGAATGTCCAGAATGTCCACGGATAATCGCCAAAGTTCTTTACCTTACCAGAGACTGGCTTTGGAACATTCGGGTCTCTTAAAATTGTGCCGGTTGGCGAAATAATCTGGGTAGCACCAACATCTAAATGACCACCAGAATAAGTGGCAGAGGCTAAATCGTTGTCAGGATTTAAATCGTTATCGGTTGTCGCATAGAAATAGATTGTGTGGGTTCCAGCAGTAACTTCTAAGGTATCAAAAGTAACTTCTACTTCATCATAGGGTGCCAGATAATTAACGGTAACAACATCAGTATAATTAATATCGGGAACCGAACATCTCACAGTGATATTAAACTCGTCAAGATTACCAAAATTCTTTACTTTGCATTTTGGTTCAATCATTGTTCCCGGTGGATAACCACCAACTGGTTGGATAATTTCACTGATACCCACATCCTTCCAATAGATAAAGGTAGTGGCTTCTAAGGTATCATCCCTTCTATTTTCATCTAAAGCATAATTGGTGATACCGCGGACAGCGAAATAACCGGTTGTTTCTGGTGTCCAGGTATTAAAGATAACGGTTGTCTCTTTTTTCGGTGCTAAATTGGCAATTAATTTCATATCACTATAAACCATCTGATTACCTTCGTCATAAATCCGGAAATAGGCAGGGAAGGAGGCGGTATAAAGTCCGTAGTTTTTGACAATCATCTTTGGTGCTAATGGCAATTTGGGAACATCGCCAACCGGTTCAAGGATTTCTTTCACACCAACATTGTAGAGATAACGAACAAAGCCAATGCCATAAACTTTATCAATCCTTACGCCCCAATACTGAACCGAAGCATCAGAACCAAAATGGAATCTGAGCCAGAAATAAGAACCAGCACTAACTGGAACCTTCATAAAATTAAGACGCCAATATTGTTGAGATCCACAATAGGCGGATTCACCATTAAGAGCACCAATTGTCCTTGTGTATGGTTGTCCTCCTAATCCAGTATGGGCATTGATTATCCGCCAAGGTTGACCAGGTATTGAGCATTTCACATTATAACCATCCCAATAACTTTCAGTATTGTACCAGTGATAATAGGCAACAATTGGTGTATCAACTAAGGCGTAGTAACGGCAGGAATTTAAGCGGGAATTAGAATTCGCACGATAATTAGGGGTTGCCCAACTTAAAGTATCGCCACTCATACCATATTCGCCATATTGCCAATCTTGATAATAGCCACTAGGTGCCGGAATTGTCTCGTAACCACCATTAGTTAATTCAAAATTCTCATAATAATCATAAACTGCTGCCATTGTTGTCAATTTATTATTGTCAGGATTTTCGTCAGAAGCAAAGTCGGTGGTACATTTTACCCTAAAGAAAGTAGATTCATTAGGACTCCAAGAATTAAAGGAGATTGTTGTTTCGGCGCCAGGATCTAAGGAACTGATTGTGGCATAATCATAATAATCTGTTGGGTCAATATAGAATTTTACTGTAAAGTTTGTTGCTGGATTCTTTCCATAATTTTTAATTATTGCTTGCGGAGTTATTACATCTTCTCGGGAAATAATACCCGTGGGTGCCAAGATTGCTTTTACGCCAATATCATAAGATAATACCCTAAAACGTTTATAATAAATCCAATAATAGTAATTGGTATATGGTGCATAATCCCAACGGAAGATATGAATATTGCCGTCTCTGGTAGCAACAATTTCTGGATAATATCGGTAATAACCATCGGTAAAAATAGTTACTGTATCAGGCTCTTCCCAAGTACCATCAGAATATCTAATTAATCGACCGATATTATAATAGGAACCCCAGGCATTTGTGAAAAAGGCAATGTGTAAATCGTTACTTGGATCAACTGCACAAGTTGGATAATACCAGTAAAAGGATGTGGTAGTTGGAAAGATATAGACATCACTCCAACCAGAACTTGTTTTTACCCGATGGGCAATATGATAGTAATAGTCAGTAGTAAGATAGGCATTCCAAACAACATGGACATTACCATTACCATCAACTTCTACCCTTGGATAATAGTTATAATAATTACCAGTATATCCGACCGAAACTGTTTCTATGCTTCCCCAAGTGCCGGTTGCGCTCCTCATCCGATATAAAACAACATAATAAGGCATATAGGGTTGATATTGAGACCAGACAACATGAACACGATTTTGGCCATCAACCGCAACGTGAGGATAATAGGCACTATATGGCACTGTCATATCTGATACAGTATCAATGTCAACAACTTGGGGTGTTGGATAACTGGCACGAATTTTGGCATAGCCAATCCGATAATAACCAGCCCAATAGACATAAAAGACCGCATGGGCAGTATCACCTTTGCCACCAGCAATTCTTGGATAGTTAGTAGCAGTATTTCCTGGTTTTATTGGTATTGAACAGGCATTGGTATAATTTCCATTAGCCAATTTTGCCCGATAGAAAACTCCATAATAAGCACCAGGAGTTGTTATATATCCCCGCCAGAAGAAATGGACATTATTATTAGAATCACCAGCAACACTCGGATAATAGTTATAAACGAAAGTAATACCGCCACCAGCACTTACTGTTTCTTCTGGCGACCAACTACCACTTTGGTCCCACCATCTCATAATCACTGGATAACCAGTTGTTGTCCGATACCAAACACCATAAACTCTATTATTTGGTGTATGAGATGCCCAGTTAGACCACGTTGTATAGGCATAATTATAAACGGCCATACCCGGTGTTAAGCAGACATCGGGTTCCCAAGGAAGTTCTTGTGGAGGAGGTTCAGGTGGCGCCACAGGCAAGGAAGTTCCTTTTGGTGGTAAAGCAAAAATAAGAGTGGTAAACAATACTAAAATTAAAAGTTTTTTAAACATTTCAACCTCCTTAACCTTTTAATCAAAAGGGTGAAATATTTTTCTTGGTTAACCAGCCACCCCTACCGGTTAACCCTAAAACCTTTATTTGGGCATTATGCCCAGTCCTCATTTGTATATATTATAACAAATTCTAAAAAAAAGTCAAGAGATTTTTTTAATATTTAATATCAATTTTTTTCTTTATTTTTCAAGATTTTAAATGAATTTAATAATATTTTTCTATCAAATTTTTAGGGGGTATAAAAAGAAAAAGGCCGGGAAATTGAATTCCCGGCCTCTCCTCTTCGGATTTTAAGGCAACCTTAATGGATTACCAATTTCTTAGTTGCCTTATATTCGTTCGCCTCAAACTTCATAATGTAGATGCCAGTTGCAAATTTCTTGGTATCGATCACAAAGTAACCTTTATTAGATGTGGTATTATAGACAATCTCGCCAAGGGCATTGTAAATCTTTAAGGTCGCCTTAATATTGACTGGTAAGGTGTAAGAAACTTTGAGATAATCTTTTACTCGGTTAACAGTTAATGTGAAGTTCTTTAAGTTCTTTGCTTCACCTTGGATACCGATATTACCAGATGGTTTGGCGCTTGCCAAGAAGGTTGCACCAGGCACATAGAACCAGAATTCATTAGTTCCGCTACCAACAAAGGCAAAGAGACCACCTGCATTAGATGAATATGTCAAGGCACCGCCACCTTTCACACGCTTTGCTGGTGTGCCTACAGGTTGACCAACATCTTCAAGAACTTTCCAAGAATCAGTTGCGGGATTATAAGAGAAGAATTCTAAGGTATTGCCACCTTTTAAGGCATAGATCTTGCCAGTAGCAGAATTATAGGCACCAGCACTTCCTTCCTTTGCCTTCTTCTTCTTACCGGTAGAACCAATCAATGGCATCTCGGGTTTGGTAGTTGGTGTGCCACCAATCGGTATCATATAGAACTCATTGGTCTTGCCACCAACTCTTAAAGCATAAATCGCTGGTGTCTCACCGGGCACGTAGACAATCCAAGAACCGGTCTTCCATTTATCAGCCGGTAAGGTGGCAGGATCGCAAGGTTCAAAGGTTTCAGTAGTGATGTTAAATCTCTTCCATTCGTTATTGGAAGAACCGCAAATGACATAGATATAACTCTCACCATCAAAGGCCATGGAACTTCCTTTGATTCCTTTGGAGAAGCCAACTTCATACTCTTTCCAGGAATCATTTGCTGGATTATAACGCCAGAACTCTTGGGTATTATTTCCTTTGATCACATAGATAAATTGACCATCAGTAGCAATGGAGGCACCTTTCTTTACATTCTTTTTCTTGGTTGTGAGACCAGAGAACGGAACTTCACCTTTCTTTGTCCAGGTCTTACTACCAATATCATAAACCATGAGGTCTCTCGTATTATTACCGACTAAGGCATAGACTTTATCACCTAAAGCGCACAAGGCACCGCCACTTTTTACTGGTTTTGTCGCACCACTTACATCAGGCATCTTGTGCCAGCCGGGTGGTAAAGTAATGACTCTAAAGGTACCAACCATTGAATCATTAGCCGGATTAACATCGCCCAGTAAGTGGGTCTTCATTATCATCTTGAATTCGCCAGTATCACTTGCCCAAGCATAAGATGTGAAATTCAAGGTTACTTCGGTATTTGGATTTACTGTGGAGGTAATTGTATCTTCATATAATAATGTGGCACCTTTATAAATTCTGAAGGAGGTAGTAAATGTCCATGGATAATCGCCAAAATTCTTTACCTTACCAGAAACTGGTTTTGGATTGGTGTCAACTGTTACAGTGCCACCAACCGGTGGACTAATAATTGCGGTTACACCAACATCTAAATGGCCACCACTATAAACACCATGGGCAACATCATTATCAGGATTCAAATCACCTTCGGTTGTTGTCATAAAGAAGATATCGTGAGAACCAGCAGTAACAGTAATTGATTCACCAAAGGTTACGGTCTCTTCCCAATCAGGTGGCATATAAGGAACAGTATATTCTTGTAGATAATTCAACTCAGGGATTGAACATTTGACAACGATATCAAACTC
>CALHQW010000019.1 GCA_938040315.1 uncultured bacterium | reverse complement strand
ATTTATTCTTTTGCCAACTCACTCCATTTTTTTGCCAGTTCATCCCTTCTTGGTTTATAGACAGTCTCATAAAAATATCTTTGGGAGGATAGAATTCCTTTATCATATTTCTTTAAAATTTCTAATGCCTCTTCCCAGGCTTTTTGAAAATTCTTACCAAATCTTTTTTCTACTTGCTTTTCAAAATCCTCTACTTTTTGAATTTCCTCACCAATGGTAAAGAAGGTCTTACCATCAATCTCTACTGAATAAGCCATCTCATCACCAAGATGAAAAATCTTAAAAGACTTTTTTATTTTTTCCAACTTTTCTTTTGGTAGAGTTATTTTAAAACTTGGTGGTTTGGTAATTTTTGGTCTTAATTTTAAAAATCCTTTCTTTGCTGCCGCATAGAATATTGCCCGATTAAGACCCCAACTTTTGGCACTCTCTATTGGCAAACCTAAAAGATATGCCCTTGCTGCCTGTAAAACCGCCATCACCTGAAATCTACCAACCATAAAAAAGAATAACCCTGATTTTCTAAATTGTCAATATTATAGACTTGTTTTACTTTTTAGATAATTTTTCCAATCTTTTTCATATATCTCTTTTCTTTTTTCATAAGGAATAAATTCAATATTTAAAATTTGAAATATCTCTTCTTCTTTACTGGTAATCCTTTCATTATTATCTCTTTTAAAAAGTCCGTATTGGTTTAAAAGATAACCCTTTCTTTTAGCGATACTTCTTAGCCAAACATTAAATTTTCCGCTACCGATTAGATATAAAGCAAAACTTTCCCAGGAATTATAATAATCTTTTGGTAAGGAATAAAATTCGATTCTATCATAAAAAGGCAGATCCTTTAATAACTCTTTTACTTTTTCTAAATCCTCTTCCTTCACAAGCATATCAAAATCGCCAATTGTTTCCTCTTTTCTGATATAAGAGCCATAAATTCCGAATTTGATATTTTTTAATCTATTTTCAATAATTTTTATCATTTCTTCTGCTTCTTGATAGGTAATTCTTTTTTCAATCTTTGCCATTTATTATTTTTTAAGATATATTCTTCTTATTATTCTTATTCTTTCATAATGATTAACAATTGGTGGATAATAAGGAAGTTTGTAGGTTAATGGGTCAAAAAGCATATAATTGGGCAGGTCTTTTAATTCTGGTAGATATTTTTTTATATATTTTGCTTCCGGATCAAATTTTCTTGCTTGGATAATAGGGTTAAAGATTCTTAAAGGTTTTGGATCAGGACCAACCGAAGCATTCCATTGCCAATTGCCAATATTAACTATTTCATCGTAATCAATCAAATACTCTTTAAAAAATTCTTCGCCAATCCGCCAATCAACTAATAAATCCTTTGTTAAAAAAGAGGCAACGATCATTCTTGCCCGATTATGAAGCCAATTTTCTTCTTTCAATTGCCTAATTGCGGCATCAATTATTGGATAGCCGGTCTTTCCCTCCATAAAAACTTTAATAAATTTCTCATTATTTTCCCATTTAATATCTCTTCTTTTCTCTTGAAACTCCTTATCTTTAAATTCGGGAAAATAATTTTTTATATGATACCAGAATTCTCGCCAAGCCAACTCCTTTATAAATTGGGAATTTCTTGCTTGCTTATAAGCCTTTTGGTAAATTTTTCTTAAAGAAATTATCCCAAAACGAAAATAAGGAGAAAACCGAGAAGTACCATCAATATCTAACCGATTACGCTCTTCATCATAATTGGAATAATTAAACCTTTTAATCCGTGGGAATATAAAATCAATTTTCCAATAATTATTAGATAAATAATCTAATTTCGGCAATATATCCTCAATGGTAGGCTCTTTAATTAAAGGAACTTTAATCTTCTTTGGTGTTTCATAAATTTTTAAATTAAGATTAGCCTGCCAATATTTATAAAAGTGGGAAAAAACCTTTTTATAAGGAATTTTTCTGATATCACATAAAAAATTATTTAAAAAGGAATAAAACTCTATTTTCTTATCTAAACAAATTCTTCTTACTTTCTTTTCAATCTCTTCGCCAGTATAAGAAAAGGCTTGATTAGTAAATATTGCTTCGGGTTGATATTTATTAATTAGATAATCAAAAACCTTTTCGGGAGAATCATAATAGCAAAAAAGTTTGCCTTCCTTTTCTTTCAATTTATTATCTAAGTATCGGACACAATCAACAATAAAACCTAATCTTTTTCCATAACTTTTAAACTTTTCCAACAGTTCGGGAATAAAAATGAATACTGGAATTATCTCTAAAGAATTTTTACAAGCATAATAAAAACCTTCATTATCATCAATCCTTAAATCCCTTCTAAACCAATAGATAATCCTTTTATACATCCAACTCCTCAGGATAGGGATTGAGATATTTTTGTAGAAGAAGATATTCAATATCAAACCGATAGGTAAAGTTTCTAATCAACTCTAAAATTACTCTTAATTCTAACCAGCCTTTTTCATATTTATTTATTAAATCTTCCAGATGCTTCCTTTCATTTTTATTTAATTGAGAACTTAAATGACTAATAAGATGTCTTAAAGTATTAATTTCTCTTCCGCGGGAGGGTCTTCTAAAAAAGGCTTGGTAAAAGATTTCCTGATAATTTTTAATCTTTTCCTTTAAATCCCTTTTCCCTTCAGCAACAATTTGACCCAGTTGCCTAAGATGTTTTTGACTATAACTCATTAAAAGATATTTATATTGAGTTTGAAATTCCACTAGTCTTTTAGCACTTGGATTTTTAACTAAATCACGTAAGTGAGCAAAAGCAAATATTCTTACCAAGAAATGTTTCTTAATTTCTGGATTTCTTAATCTTCCTTCGTCTTCTAAGGGTAAATAAGGAAACTTTTTCCTTATTATTTCGGCAAAAAAACCATAACCCCTGCCAATTACTCTTTTACCATCTTCATTATGTAATTTTGCTGAACCTACTCCGCAAGAAGGCGATTTGGCTTTAAGAATAAAACCATCAAAATCCTTTAAACTATTTAATTTATTTTCAATATATTCCTCCATTTTCTCTGTTAAATCTTTTTGTGTTTCTGGTTGGATTAATCTTTTGAAATTATCTTTTTTGATAATTATTACTTTTGGGCGGGGAACTCCTAAACCAATATCTACTTCAGGACAGACATCAACAAAATCAACATAATTTTTAAGTTTCTCAATAAAAAAATCCTTTACAATCTCACCATTATATCTTACTGGTTCTAAGAAACACCTACTGATAATTATCTTTGGCTTCGCCACTCAAAATTATAGTAAATATTTATCTATCCGTCAAAAAATAATACTTTGAGAATATATTTAGCATTTAACTCACATATTTTTATCCATTTTAGAGATTTGAAAAGTAATTTTAATTCTCTAAATTCTTATATTTAAAGGTTTGACAGAATTTAAATTATAAGTATAATATAAGTAATGAATTTCGTTAAATAAATATTGATAAAGGAAATTATGAAATATGGCAAAAAACAGAGATCCTAATAAATACCCGAGACAAAGAACAATGTTTGGAACTTATGAGTTTCCCTCGTGTGAAGAGATAATCAACGCTTATGCAAAAGAATTCCCAAATTATATTATTCCCCAAGGAGATACAGTATTTGGATTTTGGATGCAAACATTAGCAGATTTAGAATTTTTGGATTTAGAATTACAGGGACTAACTGAGAAATATAAAATTGATGCTGTAAATAGAGTAGTTAACTTTAAAGGTGATGAAGAATTTATAAGGTTAAGAGTTGCTCATCTTGAAAAAGTTAAAGGAAAAACAACGCTTTATACCGATTTTGTGGATAAATTTGGCGATACCAACGCCTATGCTTTTCATAATCTTTATCCATATAAAGGAAAATTTTATCCAAGAGTAGTTAGAACTTTAATTAATGCTTTTAAATTAAATCATAACTCATTTCTTCTTGACCCTTTTAATGGATGTGGAACTACAACCCATGAAGCATCTCTCATGGGCATCAAAAGTGTGGGTATAGATGTTACTCCGATGGGAGTTATATTATCTGAGTTGAAAAATGGCTTACTTTTTATAGAAGAAAAAAAACTATCCTTTAGCCCAAGTGAATTGCAAGATATCTTAAAGGCGATAGAAAATAAAACATGGCAACATAATGATCCTTTGATTTATAAATTAATGTTGACGGTATATTTTGATACTATTGACGCTTTTTTAAGGACTTCAAGATATAACAAAAAAGGAAAAATAGGTCTCTTTATTGAAAAATTAAATTACATAAAAGATTGCTATAAGAAGACTATGGAGATTAAAGATAAATACAAACTCAAATTTGAACCTGCCAAAATTATAGAAGGAGACGTATTGGAACTTAAAAATATAACTGAAATGAAAGAGAAATTTGATGCCTGTATTACAAGTCCACCTTATTATTTTTCTATAGATTATGTTGGAAAAGATAAAATTGCTTATGATTATTTAGGTGTGGATACGAAAAAGGTTGAGTCGAAATATCTGGGAATGAAGAATGGAAACCCGAAAGGAAATTATAGGAGATTACCTCCAAGAGTTGCCCTATATTATGAGGATTTAAAAGAATCAATAAAAAATATCTTTTGGGCATTAAAACCTGGTGGTAAGTTAGCAATCATTGTTGGAGATAGTACAGTTAACGGCAAAAAAATCCCAACGACTATGATGACCAAAAAGTTTTGTGAAGAAATAGGGTTTAAATTTGAAAAATTAATATTTAATCCTCTATTAGGTGCCCGTAATCGGGCAATAAGAGGAGAAAGTGTAATAATTTGTCATAAACCAACGAAAGTATAAAATGCGCATCAGAAAATTACTAATTTGTACAGAACCAAGAAACGAAATAGAAACTACATTAAAAAGAATGTATTTAAAGAGAGTACAAGAGATGTTTAAAAAGACTGTTAAGGTAGAGTCAATTTTTAATATTTTTGATGAAGTATTTCACGGTTTATCTCAGATTTCAACAGTAAGCGAAGATTTGTATAGTTTTTATGAATCTTTATTAACAATAACATCCTATTATCAACATAGCCAAGCCGGAAGGGGAAGTCTTGTTGCTAAACTATTAGAAGAATTAGGAACATCGGAGAAAATGGAGTTTGAATTTGCTTTAATAAAACTTCCCCAATGGTTGGGACAAAATATTAAATTAGAAAAATCTGAACTGACAAAACTAAAATTTGATATAGTAAATAAGAGTAATGAGAATCTTATTTTTTGTGAGTTAAAAATGAAGGTTTATTCTGGCTGTACCGCAGGAAGAATTGAATTGATGGAAAAATTTAATAAATTCACTAAGTTAATCATCCAAAATGAATCTTTTAGAAATTGTATTAAAAATGCTGGAATAAAAAATATTTTTCTTATAGGCGGAATTTTATTTGATATTGAGGGAGAACCCGCAACAACACAAAAAGATGAAGAATGGGGAATCTGTTATAATGGCTTAGTGAGAGGCAAAGAGAATATAATCAACACTCTGAAAGATAATAATATTTCACATAAGATTGATAAAGAAAAGTCGCCTGAGAAGGCATTTCTTATCGAGTTTGTAATTGATGATATAAAAGTAAATATAATTGCTGTCTATGGAAATGAAGTTATTAAAACTCTTTTTGTCGGAAAGCAAAAATATGATATTGGATATTTTAAGAAACAATTGGAAGAAATATTATACGATGATTTATGGCTGGCACAAATAATTACAATTAGTGAAAGAGCAGTATTAGATCAAAATTTCAAGAAAAATAAAAATTTAAATAATTATGTGCTCTCAATCTTGAAAAATAATGAAATGTTATCAGGGGTGAAAGAATTTCAATCAAATAAAAATAATATAACATTAAAGAAAGTTACGGAAAGGATAATTGAAAAAATAAACCAATACGATAAGAATTTATTAGCAATAAGACCAACTCCTGCAGAGGTAATAATTAAATCGTCATCAGGAGAAGATTATAACCTAAAAGATTATGTTGCTGATATAATTCAATTTTTATCATGTGCCGAGGTTAGAAATATTTTAATTAGATTAATATCCCCAAAAAATCAATAAACTATAACTTTCTATAAAAGTTCGCCTTAATAACACTTACCTAAATTTTACCTTTTAAAAATTCGCTTTTTAACTACTTTATTTACTTTGCTCCTCAACTACTAAAATCAATTATAAAAACATGAATTCCGCTACAAAAAAAGGCTTTGAAAAGAAAGTTAAAAAAAGTGGTAACCTTTGGGGCTATTTTTCCGTCATATATATATAGGGAGATATTATGATAATAAGAGGTATTTATAAAAAGGTTAGTAAAATTGGGTGCCTAAACCTGACTAAGAAAAAAACTAAAAAAGGAGGTATTTAGCAGAACTTATCTTCTAATTTCTAAATATTCTTTTAAAGCACCTCTCTAATAAATCAGGAGGATTTTTCTTTCAGATAAAAAGGGGGCTGTATAGGAGATGGTATAGTATCTAATCTTTCTCACTTATAAAAAGATAAATAAAAAGATAATATAAAAATAAGTAATAGATTAAATCTCTTAAAATATTTTAAATAAATATTTCGCTTCCATAAAATTTTTATATTCCCTTTTACACTACCTTTTTCTTTGGAATAGTTTAAGAGAGAAAAAAGACTTCACTAATAAACTATTTTATCTTCCGCCAATGCTCAGTAGCAATCGGTCCATCCTTTGATATTTGATAATAAGAAGATAAGTTTTTAATTATTATTCCTTCGTTCCCCTCTTTTATCGCTGTTTCATAAGCCTCTTTTATATCTTTTAACTCTCTTCCCATCAAAAGATAAAAAGGCTTTCTTAAATTTAAACTTTTTAAAATCTCTTTCCGCTCCCTTAATAGAAAATTACCAATAAATCTATTTTGATAAAAGACAATATCAAAAACATAGATAACGGGCTCACAAGTAAAATTTTTAGTAAAAAGGGAAGGTATTTTATTCCTTCCTTCATTCGTATATAATTCGCAATCAAGTAAAGTTCCCTTTTCAACATCTTTTAAATATTCTTTTAAATAACTTAACTTCTCTGTCCAGTTTGGTTTCTTCTCCAACCTTCTTCCCCAAAACTCAATCCTTCCATCTTCATAAATAATTACTTGGAGACGCCAGCCATCTATCTTTGGCTCATAAATCCAATCTCCTTTTAACTCCTCACCAAAATAAGGAATTGGTTGCATCAACCAAATTGGACCGGTAAGTTCCATAAAAAATTTTAAAATAAATATCTTAGGATTTCAATTTGACTTTATTATTTTAATAATCTATAATTTAACTTAATGAAAGATATCCAAAATGAAAGAGATTTAAGAAATATTGATATTGATAAAGTCGGAATAAAGGGGTTAAAATATCCAATTGTCCTTTTAGATAAAGCCTATAAAAAACAGCATACAGTAGCAACAATTAATATGTATGTAAACCTACCAAAGGAATTCCGTGCTACCCATATGTCAAGATTTATTGAAATCTTAAACTCCTTTCATCGGGAAATCGCCATAAGTAATATTGGTAAAATCTTGAAAGAAATGAAAGAAAGATTGAATGCCCGTTCTGCCCATTTAGAATTAGAATTTCCTTATTTTATTGAAAAAAAAGCACCAGTAAGTTTAGAAAAGGGGCTTATTGAATATCAATGCCAATTTATTGGCAACTTAGAAGAGAGGGTAGTATTATATATGGGAGTAAAAATTCCTGGTTTAACGGTCTGCCCTTGTTCCAAAGAACTTACTGAGATTGGTGCCCATAACCAAAGGGCAATTTTAAAAGTTTTAGTAAAATTTAAAGGCTTTTTATGGTTAGAAGATTTGATTGAACTTATTGAAAATTCCACCTCTTCACCAGTTTATTCATTATTAAAAAGGGAGGATGAAAAATTTGTTGTGGAGAATGCCTTTAAAAATCCAAGATTTGTTGAAGATGTGGTAAGAGATGTAGCAATAAAGTTAGAAAATAATCCCTTAATTACTTGGTATTCTATCGAATGTGAAAGTTTTGAATCTATTCATAACCATAATGCCTATGCCTATTTAGAAAAGAAAGAGAAGAAAAAGTATAAAGAAGAATGGAAAGGAATATAAAAAAGAATATATGAAAAAATTTTATATCTCGGTTGATATGGAAGGAATAACTGGCACAGTCTCTTGGCAAGAATATGAAAGAGATTTTTTAAGATTTAGAAAGATTATTACTGAGGAGGTGAATGCTTTATTAGAAGGAATTAAAGAGGGAGTTGATAATAAAGATTTTGAAGTTTTAATTTGTGATGCCCATGCTACTGGTTTGAATATCTTATTTGAAGAATTACCCGAAAATGTCTTACTTGTTCGTGGTGGTATTGGTGATTTAGGAATGATGGCGGGTATTGATAGTAGTTTTGCGGGTGTCTGTTTTTTAGGTTATCATAGTGAGATCGGTGAAGAAAGGTCTCTAATGGACCATACTTATGCCTCTTCAACAATTTATGAAATAAAGATTAATGGGAAAAAGGCAAATGAGGCAATGATTAACGGAGCAATTGCTGGTTATTTTAATGTGCCTCTAATCTTTGTTAGTGGTGATGATAAACTTATCAAAAATATTGAAGAAAATTTTCCCAAAGGAATAGAGACAGTAATTACTAAATATGGAATTTCCCGTTTTTCCGCAATTACCAAAACATTAAAAAGGACTTTAAAAGAAATAAGAGAAAAAGTAAGTAGGGCCGTAAAGAAAATTAAGGAGATTGAAGTTTATAAAATAAAAGAACCAATATATTTAGAAATTGCTTTAAACGAAACTATCCAAGGAGATATAATTTCTCTTTTGCCTAATATAAAAAGAATTTCTGGTAGAATAATAATTGCTGAAACGAAGGATATAATTGAGGCACAAAAATTAATAAGATTAATTGCTATCCTTGGTCGTGCTGCCAAAGAGTTTTTCCGATAAATAAATACAGATTGAAAAATCTAAATTTTTAGATAATCTTAATATTAATGAAATTTTTTACTACTTTTAATCCGGTAAGGTTTTTTGTTCAATTTTTTTTAATTCTAATAATTATTGGTTCCCTTTTGCTTTATCTACCGATTTCCACAACGAAAGAAATTTCTTATGTTGATGCTTTATATACTGCTACTTCGGCAGTTTGTGTTACTGGTTTAATTGTTAAAAATACTGAGCGCGATTTTACCTTTTTCGGTAAAATTGTTATTTTGATATTAATCCAACTTGGTGGTTTGGGTTATATGACAATCACCACAATTTTAATCCTGCTTTTTCGTCAAAAAGCAAGTTTCCAAGATATGTTTTTAGTAAAAGAATCGGCAGGAATCACTTCTTTTAAAAATTTCCGTTATTTTCTTTTGGATGTTGCCCGAGTTGTCTTCCTCTTTGAAGGGATTGGTTTTCTTTTACTTTTTTTATATTTTTATTTTATTCAAAAGATGCTTTTAAAAACTTCTATTTTTCATGCGATCTTCCATTCGGTATCGGCCTTTTGTAATGCAGGTTTTTCTTCCTTTGAAAATAATCTTGCTAATTTTACTTACCGCCTTTTTGTTCCCTTAGTTATTGCCTTTTTATTTATCAGTGGAGGCTTAGGATTTATTGTTTGGAGCGATATCTATTGGACCTATCTAAAAAGAAAAAAGTCAAAAATTAACCTTCATACCAAACTTGTTCTTTTTACCACTTTCTTTTTAATTTTTTTAGGAACCTTTATGATTTATATTTTAGAATTTAATAATACTTTAAAGGATTTTCCTCTTTTAAATAAAATTATTATCTCTTTTTTCCACGCAGTAACTCCCCGAACTGCTGGGTTTAATCTTATTTCAATTGGCAGTTTCCATTATGCCACAATGATAATTATTATGCTTTTAATGTTTATCGGTGCTTCACCCGGAGGCACTGGTGGCGGTATAAAGACAACCACCTTTTTAGTCGGTCTCCTTTATCCTTTCTATTTTCTAAAAGGAATATTACCACAAAGAATTTTTAAAAGAAGATTAACAACTTTGGTAATAGAAAAAAGTGTCGCAATAATTATTCTTTCACTAATTTTTATCTTTATAAGTAGTTTCTTTATCACTCTCGTTGAGAAAAGCACTTCCTTTATAGAAATCCTTTTTGAAATCTTTTCCGCCTTCGGGACGGTTGGACTTTCTTGCGGTTCAAAGATAAATAAATTAGTTTCCCTTTCTTATGATTTTTCCAATATTTCAAAGATAATTATAATTTTGGCTATGTTTTTTGGTAGAATTGGAGTTATTAATATATTAAAAGTTTTTATTAAAGAGAAAAGAGAGCATATTGATTTTCCTGAGGAAGAAATCTCCGTTGGTTAAAAATTCTTTTTTTCTTTCTTATGTAAATAAGAAGAAAGTTTTTTAATAAGTATTAAAATAAGCGAATTTCTCTAATGATAATCTCTCTGGTCTTTTGTTCTCCCATTCAATCTGTTTATCGGTCAAGGTTTTGTTTATCTCTTCTGATTTTTTACCGACAATAATTAAAGTGATTACTTGCATATCTTTGGGAATGTTTAATATCTCCTTTACTTTTTCTTCATCATAACCAGCAATTGGATGAGCAACCAAACCCAGTTCAGTGGCTCTTAAAATCAAAAAAGCCACCGCCATGCCAGTATCAAAAAGATAATAATCCCTACCTTTTATCTGACAGTCTAATTCCTTTTTAGTAAAAACCGCAATAATCATTGAGGAAAGGTATGCCCACTCATTACCTTTGGCTAAAGTTGTATTTAATTTTTCTTTTACTTCTTTATCATAAACAAAAACAAATCGCCAAGGTTGATTGTTAAAACAGGAAGGAGCCAAACCGGCACATTCAGCCAAATCCTTTATTATCTCTTCACTAATCTCTACTTCTTTTAATGAACGATAGGCTCTTCTTTTTAAGATTGCTTCTTTTACATCCATTTTTTTCCTCCTTTTAATCAATAATTTCAAAAATCTTACTTCCACCACCTTTTAATTTTATTTCAAAATAATAATCTTTTCCATCTTGGTAAAAATTAACGAACTTTTTCTCGTCAATATCATAAAATTTTAATCTTCTCTTTAAATATATCTTCGCTTCAATTATCTTCTTTTCACAACTCTTTTCAACAATCATTAAATATTTTTTATTATTCACTAAAATACCAAAATGTAAATAGGGATAATTACTATAAAAGAAAGATAAAGAATTTTCGTTAATAAAACCTTTTTTATCACAACTAAAAACCTCCTTAGAGGTAAAGTCTTTGAAGATTTCTAAAATCTCTCTTAATCGCTTATTTATTTTTTTCACATAATTGCCAACCGGCCTTAAAGCCAAGGTTTCTTTCTTAACAATTCCATTTAAATAATAATATTTATATTTTCCTTTATTTTTTCCATATTGAAATTGCCATATTCCTTTTAATGGTAAAAAATGCCAATAAAAAATCCCTTTCGCACCATATAATAAAGCCAGGTTAATAACACAATTTAGTTCTTCTTCCCTTATTTCCCGATAGGCTCCTTCCTCTTCGCTATTTCTTCTCACACTATCATCCCATTCTTTTTTATAGGGCGGAAAATAATCAACTAAACCATCAAAAATATAACAGCCCTCACTAAATGCTGGCGCTTCATAAATAAAAGGTAGAGCATAAATTAAAGAATATTTTCTTACACTATCTAAATTTTTTATTAATAAATCTTCTAAGAAATATATAAAATTTGTATCTCCTGGCTCAGGTGTCCTTTCTAAATTAAAATCAGCGTTCCTTCCAATATTATGATAAATATCGACCCAAAGAAAACTTGGTTTAACATTCTCACAATAATCTTTAGTAATTAATGGTAAATGGGAAAGACCGGTTATTTTTCTATCAGAATATTCTTCTATTTTTTCTTTCACATATCGGGTTGTTAGATATTGATAATATTTTGTTTCATCACTTAGATATAAATAGATTTGAAAATCTTTATCAACAAAGTTTTTATAGAAATTAACCCTTTCTTTAATTATCTTATCAAAATAACCTTTCAAAAGAGAGTCAGAAGAATTTGTGTAAATAGTTAAAAAATCAATTTGCCCATCCTTTTTTTCTAAATCAAAAATTAAATAAGAAAAATTAGCAAGTTCTTCGCCTTTTATAATAAAAGTAAATTCTTTATCTTTTATTGGTATTCTCTTTAAAATAACTTCTTTTTCATTTTTTATAATTAAATAATTTTCTTCTTTATTATAATTTTTTAATTTTATTTTAAAATAATATTCTTCTTTTTCTGAGCCGGGAATATTAAAATTTATAAAATCTTGGAAAATTAGAGTGGGCAAGTTATTGACTTTTCTTTGGTAATATAACAAAGAGGCTAAACGAGTAATTATTGGATCCTCAATTATTAACGAAATATTATTCTCTTTAAAGAGAATGATTCTTTCTTTTGATTTATTAATATCCTCCTCACCATAAATTTGGGCAAAATTAAAATAACAATCTTTCAATAAGTTAATAACTTCTTTTTCTGGTTGAACATTAAAAACACCGATTATTGGTTTGGTATATAAGAATAGAAAAAATAATATCATTTAATTAAAATTTTTAAAAATAGCGCGATTGCCATTAAGAAAATTCCCAAAATAAAAAGCATAAATTTATAAGAGGTTAAATCGCTCAAAAGTCCGATAGGCAAAGAGGTTAGAATAAAAGTGGCATTAGTAATAAATTCTTTTGTGGAAAAAACCCTTGCCCTAATATCTTTTTCTACTTCTTCTTGCAAAATTGTATTTTGGGCAACAGTAATTATTGAGAAAGTTATTCCGGCAATTAATCCGATAACCACCATAAAAGAAGGTTTAATTAAATAAATCCCAATCATAAAAAAGAAACCCAAAATAAAAATGCCGAAAATAATTAAATTTTTCTTATTCTCAATCCTTTTAAAAAGTCCTATTATTAAAGCACCCGAAATCATTCCAATTGCTAAAATACCAGCGAATATACCAACACCGCTCGTTCCCAAATTCAAAACTTGCTGAATCAAATAAATCAAGATTGTGTAAGAAATACTAGCAATTGTGGTTGTGAGAAAAATTGAAAATAAAACAAATAAAACAATCTTTGACTTTGTCATATAAAAAAATAACTCTTTTAAATCATTATAAAAGATTTTTAAAGATTTAGAAATTAGAATTGAAATCCTTTCTTTTTTTTCTAAAAACCCTTTTTTTGCTTCATAATAACTAATTCCCAAAACCAAAAGCCCAGCACTTAAATGGGTAAAAGAATTAATAACAAAACCAAATTGCCAGCCAACCCATTTTATTAAAAAACCACCAACAACCATTCCCAAAACAGTTGCTATTCTTATAAAAGTTTGGTCTAAAGAATTGGCAACAAGTAAATCCTCCTTTTTTACTAAAGAAGGTAAAAGGGAAGGTTTGGCAGTATTATTAAATAAGTCAATTAAAAAAAAGATAAATAAAGAAAAGAAAATTACATAATAGGTTTTTAAAAGAATTGGTGTTAGAGTTAATAGAAAAAATTGGATTAAATGAGCAAAGAACATTACCTTCCTTTTTTCCCATCTTTCTACTAAAACACCGCAAAAAGGTGAAAGAATTAATACCGGTAAAGTAAAAGTTAAACTTGCTTGGGAATAGGTGAATACTCTTCCTTTACTAATTTCAGCAATCAAAGTTATTAAAAGCATATGAGTAAGCCGATCACCAAACTGAGAAAGAGTGGAAGAGAGAGTTAAAAAAAGAAAATTTTTTATTCTTAAAACTTTTATCATTAAGTCTAAATTTTAAAATCAAATAATAAAATTTCAATAAATCTTTTTGTGATTGAAAAATAATATAATTTTACTATAATTTTTAAAACTTGGAGGTCTTATGAAAATATTTATTGACTCAGCAGATATAAATGAAATAAAGGAAGTCCATTCTTGGGGAATTTTGGATGGAGTAACAACCAATCCCACTTTGGTTGCTAAGACCGGCAAAAAATTTGATATTTGTATTAAAGAAATTGTTGAACTTGTTAAAGGACCGATTTCGGTAGAAGTGATTTCTTCTGACTGGGAAGGGATGGTAAAAGAGGCAAAAGAGTTAGCAAAATATGGTGAATGGATAACAATTAAAATACCAATGACTAAAGATGGTTTAAAGGCGGTAAAAATTCTCTCGCAGGAAGGAATAAAAACAAATATGACTTTAGTCTTTTCTCCTAACCAAGCAATCTTGGCTGCGAAAGCCGGAGCAACTTTTGTTTCACCTTTTGTTGGTCGTCTTGATGATATTTCTCATTTTGGGATGGAAATTGTTGGTGATATTGTTCAGATCTATAAAAATTATAATTTTAAAACCGAAATAATTGTTGCGAGTGTCCGTAATCCCTTACATGTTGTTATAGCAGCAAAATTGGGCGCCCACATTGTTACCTGCCCTTATAACGTATTAGAATTGATGGTAAAACATCCTTTAACTGATATTGGTATTAAAAAATTTTTTGAGGATTACCAAAAAATACCAAAATAAATTGGAGGTGAAATGCCTTTAATTGATTCCAAAACAGGAAAAATAATTAAAACCTATACTGTTGAAGAACTAAAAGAAATTGCTAATTATTTAAGAGGTTTAAATTTAGTTTGTCTGGCGGCTGCCGGTAGTGGTCATAGTGGTGGAACATTATCAATAATGGACATCACAACTGCTCTATATTTACATGTTGCCCGTCTTGACCCAAAAGAACCTTTTTGGGAAGACCGAGATAGAATTATCTGGTCAACAGGTCATAAAGCACCTGCTTTGTATCTTGGTTTAGGAATTGCTGGTTTCTATCCCGTTGAAGATGTAGTAAAATTAAGAAAATTATATTCTCCTTATCAAGGTCATCCCCATTGGCTAAAATTAGATGGCGTAGAATTTTCAACTGGTTCGTTAGGACAAGGACTTTCTATCGGCGTCGGTGTTGCCTATGCCGGCAAATTGAAAAACAAAGATTATTATGTATATGTCTTAAATGGCGACGGTGAATTTCAAGAAGGCAATATTTGGGAAGGAGTAATGGAAGCCGGTCATTTCCACTTGGATAATTTGGTTTCTATCTTAGATAAAAACCGTTTACAAATTGATGGTTGGGTAGAAGAAGTGATGAATATCGACCCGGTAAAAGAGAAATTTGAAGCCTTTCATTGGCATGTAATTGAGATTGATGGTCATAATATGGAAGAAATTCTTTGGGCTTTTGAGGAGGTGAAAAAGATAAAAGGAAAACCGAAATTAATCATTGCTCATACTATAAAAGGAAAAGGAGTTTCTTTTATGGAAAATAAAGCCGAATGGCATGGTAAAGCACCAACAGTTGAACAGATGTGGCAAGGATTAAAAGATTTAGGATTAGATAAAAAGATTGATGTGGAAAGATTATTCAAAATTGCGGAAGATTATCAGAAAGAAGCAACTAATAAATTAATGGCAAAGGTGCCAAAGATTGCTAAAAAAGATTATTTCTGGAATCGGCAACCAAATATGAAAGTGGAAATGAAAGCGACCAGATTTGGGTTTGGTGAGGCTTTAGCCGAAGTTGGTGATGACCCAAGGATTGTCTGTATTGGTGCCGATATTTCTGACTCTATCACTATCTCTCATTTTTATAAAGGAAAACCAGAAAGATTAAAGAGATGGATTGAAGTAGGTATTGCTGAACAATCAGCAACCGCAATGTGTGCTGGATTAGCAAAAGAGGGATTTTTACCAGTTTTTGGTACTTACAGCACTTTTGCTTGTGCAAGAAATTTAGATCAATTAAGAGTTTCTGTCTGCTATGGCAATTTCAATGTTTTTATTGCCGGCGCTCATGGCGGTGTTTCCGTTGGTCCAGATGGTGCTACCCATCAAGGATTAGAAGATTTATTCGCTGTCTGTGGTTTACCAAATATGCATGTCTGCGTACCTTGTGATGCAATTGAAACTAAAAAAGCAACAAAATATATGCTCTTTAACATTGTCGGACCAAAATATATTAGATTTGCCAGAGAAGCAACACCAATTGTCACAAGAGAAGATACTCCTTTTGTTTGGAATGTTCCCAATATCTATCGTTATCGAAAAGAAAGTGAAAAATTTATTGATGCCTTTGATATCTATTTGGCAACTGAATATAAAAATGAAAATGAAGATTTAACAATCATCGCTTGTGGACCAATGGTTCCGGAAGCGATGCGGGCAGCCTGGATGTTAAAAGAAGAATACGGAATTGAGATAAGAGTTATCAATCTCCACACCCTAAAACCAATAAATCGGGATATAATTGTGCAAGCGGCTTTAGAAACTGGGATAATTATTACTGCTGAAGAGCATCAAATTGGTGGATTGGCAAATCGAGTTGCTAATATTATTGCTTCCGCAAAAGAACTTTATGGTAAAAAGGTCATCTTAGATTATATTGGTGTAAAAGATAGATTTGGTGAGAGTGGCGCACCTTGGGAATTGATGTGGGAGTTTGAAGTCTCTGGTGAGCATATTGCTGCTAAAGCAAAAGAATTATTAGATTTTGTTAAAAGTAAAAAATAGGGAGGAAAAATGGCAAAAAAAATAAAATTAGCAAAAAGGGTTAAAAGATTAAAAAAGGCTTGCCGTTTAGAATGTGGTATGCCCATCTCTTTTCGAATGAAACTTTTAGGAACCGAGACTGCCTTTGATGTGTTGGTAAAAGCAAAAGAATTGGAAAGAGCGGGGAAGAGTGTTATCCATTTAGAGATCGGCGAACCGGATTTTGATACTCCCCAAAATATAAAAGAAGCAGCCAAAAAAGCCTTGGACGAAGGCTGGACTCATTATGGACCTTCTCAAGGATTGCCCGAATTAAGAGAATTAATTGCTCAAAAAGCCGGTGAATTAAGAGGAATGGAATTTAAACCCGAAGAGGTAGTGGTAACTCCCGGCGCTAAACCGATTATGTCCTTTGCGATTATGGCATTAGTAGAAGATGGTGATGAAGTTCTTTATGTCAATCCTGGTTTTCCTATTTATGAATCAATGATTAACTATATCGGTGGAAAGGCAGTGCCTTTAATTTTAAAAGAAGAAAACGACTTTCTACCAGATTTGAAAGAATTAAAAAGAAAATTGAATAAGAAAACAAAACTTTTAATTCTTAACTTCCCTCACAATCCTTGTGGAAGTATGCCGAGCGAAGATTACTTAAAAGAGATGGCAGAAATATTAGTAAAATATGAGGATCTATGGGTTTTATCCGATGAAGTCTATTCCCGAATTGTTTATGATGAAAAATTTATCTCTATCGCCTCTTTTCCGGGAATGAAAGAAAAAACTATTATTCTTGACGGCTTTTCTAAAACCTACGCGATGACTGGCTGGCGAATTGGTTACGGAATTATGCATCCAGAATTAGCAAAAGAATTGGCGAGGATTGAAACTAATATCAACTCCTGCACAACCACCTTTATCCAAAGAGCCTGCTTAGAAGCCTTAAGGGGTCCGCAAGAGGAAGTAGATAAAATGGTTCAAGAATTTAAGAAAAGAAGAGATGTGATCTTTGAAGGTTTAAATGAAATCCCGGGTTTTTCGGTAAAAGTAAAACCGAAAGGAGCCTTTTATATATTTGCCAATGTGAAAAATAGCGGTTATAGTTGTAAAGAATTGGCTGATAAATTATTAAACGAAGCAGGTGTTGCCTGCCTTTCCGGAACTTGTTTTGGCAAATATGGTCAAGGATTTATTAGATTTTCCTATGCCAATTCCATAGAAAATATAAAAGAAGCCTTGAATAGAATAAAAGAATTTATGAGTAAGAAGAAATAAAAGAAAATTATTCTATTTAATTGAAGTAATACTTCTTTCTAACTGAGAAAGTTTTTTATCAAGTTCATCAAAATTATTTAAAGAATTTCTTAACTGATTTCTTGCTCGGTCAAAGAGTTCCCTTACTTCCTGAGCATCCTTCTCGACTTTTTGTAAGCCATTAATTATCTCTTTCGCCCTTTCTTCAACCTTTAAACCCCTTAAGCCATAAAGGATAACCTTCAAATAGATATAAAAAGTATTGGGTGAAACCGGAATAACCTTTCTTTGTAAAGAATAATTAAAAATTTCAGAATTAAGAATAGTTTCATAATAAACATTTTCTGCTGGAATATACATTAAAGCGAAATCAAAGGTTCCTTCGGTTGGTAAGATATATTTAGTTATCGCATCAATATGTTGCTTACAAGTTCTAATAAAATCCCTTTTAGCAATTTCATATCTTTCCTTATCTTCAGCACTAATCATTTTCTCAAAACTTTCTAAGGGAAATTTGGAATCAACCGGCACAATTTTTTCACCGATCTTTATTACCGCATCTGCCCGGCTACCGGTTTTAAACTGATATTGAATTTCATAATTTTCCTTTGGTAAGATTTGGGATAAAAGATTTTCTAACAAAGTTTCACCCAAAGCACCACGAAATTTCGGAGGTTTTAATAAATCTTCCAATTTTTTTATGTCTTCACTCAATTCAATTACCCTTCTTTGTGCCTCGCTTAAACCTCCTAACTTCTCTTTTACATCGGAAATAACCTCAGCCGCTTTATCTAATCTTAAATTGATTTGACCACTTGTATTTTGTAAATTCTGATTCAACTCCATTCGCAATTGGCTAATCTGTTCCTGTAATAATCTTACTGCTTCGCTTTTCTTTAGTTCTTCAATCTTAAAGTAAAGAAAAATAAAAGTAATAATTATTAGAATTATCGCAATAATTCCCAATAGCATTTATGATTATTTTAAATAAAATTTAAAGAAATGTCAAGAATAAAATTATTCTTTTTCAAAAATCCCCAAAAATTTCTTCTTTTTTAGTTTTAACCCATCTCTTAAAATATGGGGAGTAATAATTACTATCACTTCGCTATTTTCGGTTATTTTTCGATTATATCTAAAAAGAAAACCTAATATTGGAATATCGCCGAGGAGTGGTATCTTTTTTTGAATAACCCTTTCATTTTTTGTCAATAAACCACCAATTACTATTCTTTCGCCATCTTTTACTCTCACTTGGGTTTTCACCCCTCTTCTTGATATCAATGGTAAATCACCAATACCAGTGCCAACAAAATCACTTACCTCTGGTTCAATCTCTACGGTTATCTCATTTTTATTAGATATGAAAGGAGTAATATTTAAAGATGTTCCAAATTTAACAACTTCTAATCGCACATAAGGATATTGGGGAGGTCCGGTTAACATCTGATAATACTGTTCTTTACCAATGGTAATGCTTGCCTTTTGACCCTCTAAAGTAACAATTTTCGGATTTGCCTTAATTGATGCCTTACCTTTCTGAACCATCACTGCCAAGGTGGGTAAAAAGGTGTAATACCAATCTTTGCCTAATCCCTTAGTTATTATTTTATAAAATATTCCCAAGGTTGTATCAATTAATTCGGTAAAATTGGCAATGATATTAAAAGTATCGCTTCCTTTCGTCAACTTGCCACTCCAATTTATTCCTAATTCTTTAAAAGCATCGCTGGAAATTTCGGTAACCAATGCCTCAATTAAAACCTGTCTCGGTGGCTTATCAATATTTTTCAAATCTTCTTTAAATTTTTCAATTATTTGATTAGGTGCAGTAATTACTATGGCATTTATCTCTTCATTTAATTTAACATAAGGTTTATAAAAGTCGGAAATTAAACTGAATATATCTTTCGCTTTTAAATAATTAGGTCTAATTATCTCACAAATAGAAAGCAAAGCAAAAGAAGGATAATCAGGTTTACCACTACCAACAAGATAATAACCGTCAAGTTTTTTAAAGGAAAAACCTAAAGGAAAAAGTATTCTTTTTAGACATTCTTCCAAGGGCAAATCTTTTATTTCAATTGTTATTGTGCCAGAAACTGTACCATCAGTAATTATTGGTATTCCTACTTGCTCTGATATCTCCTTTAAAACCTGATTTAATTCGCTTTCATAAAAAACATTACTAACCAATGGTCCGGATATTATTGTTTTTTGGGGAATAGTTTCAACGGGTAATTCCTTTTTTAAACTTTCGGGCAATATCTCTTCTTGGGCAAAAAGAAAAATTATAAAAATAAGAAAAGTTAAAAATAATTTATTTTTCATAAATTCAACTCCTTTTCAAAAACAAGTTCTTTATTCTTACCATACTGAATAACCACTTTAATGAAATACTTGCCACTTTTTAATCTTAAAGGTCCTTCGGCAAACATTTTCACTTTTCCTTTTGGTAATAAATAACCTTTTAACTCTCTCAATTCATATTCACCAATTTTTACAATCTGTTCACCAGCACTGGTAAGCAATTTTTGACTGACCGAAATACTGCCTTTTGGTTTCAGATGAATATCACCTAAATTTTCTAAATAAATATAAAAATTGACTGGTGCTTTTCCGCTAACCTCAATCTTTTCAACTTTTATCTCTTCATTAGTTTTACCTATAAAATTAATAAATATCGGAATTTGATAACTTATTGGTAAAAGAGAACCTTCTTTTGAAGCATTCAAAATTAAAGAAGCATATCTGCCACCAGAATTTTCTTCTTTTGGAATATTAAATTTTAATTTTATTGGCTTCCTCTCTCTTGGTTTCAAAATAAATTCTTTCTCTTCCAATTGAATAAGATTAATTCCGGAATAAAAGAGACCAAAAGTATCGGGAGAATATAATTCACCTTCCAAGTCGTTAATAAGTTCTTTAATTTCTGCCTTTACCTTTATTTCGCTATCTTCTTCATTTTCCAGCAAAATTGTTTTAATTCGGAAGGCACCAGGAGAGACGGGCATTTCAATAAATTCGGGCTTCACACTTAATAGAATTGTGCTACCTAAAAGCATTTCCTTTTTTTCGATTTTCTTTTTAGTAACGACAAAGGTTGCTGAGGCTTTTGCCGGCGTTAAACTTCCATAACGAAGTATCGCATCAATATAATATTCTCCTGGTTCTGGTTTTTTAATAATTGAGGCTACTTCCACTGTGGTATTAGGTAAAATAATTCCCCTACCAGCGCCTAATGGAATTTCTTTTATTTTTCTTCCCCTTTTATCTCTTAAAATTAAATTTCCTTTTACCTTTGCGTGAATATCACTTTCATTTTTTACCGAAACTAAAACAGCAATAGCATCTTTTAATTTATAAAACATAAATCTGGGAAGTTTTTTTATATCCTCAACTATTTTTATATCTTCAATATTTATTTTTGGTTTTATTTCAGGCTGAATAGTAATTTCAAAATAGACAGGTATCTTTGTTTTATATTTCCTCTCTTCCTTAGTGGGCTGAGTAGTAAAAGTTAAGGCACCATATCTACCTCCCTTGACACCAGCCGGAATTTCGATGAAAACTTCTATTTCTTTTCCTGATTGGGGACCAAGTTCAATAATGCTGTCTTTAAATTTTAACCAATTAGCACAAGAGGGAGCACCTTTACCAAGTTCTACAGGCTTATAAACTCCTTCAATATTTTCAACAACATCTGCTCTTTGCACCAAAATCTTCATTCTTTCAGTATAAGTCTCATTCACTAAATTGATTATAACCTTTCTTCTGGCACCAGCGGGTGCTTTTATCTCAAAATATAATGGAGATATGGAAAATTCACCTTGATTAATTAGAAAAAGTAATAAAAGATTAATCATTAGAAATATTAAAAGAAATTAATTTAATTTTCAATAT
>CALHQW010000018.1 GCA_938040315.1 uncultured bacterium | reverse complement strand
ATAATTGTTGCCTTATTAATTGGTGAAAATCCTTACGGAAAAGTTGGACTTGGTTATCAAAGTTTAAAAAATCTCTTTTTCTTAAAAGAAGGTAATGAAAGTGTTGAAGTTTCAGAAATTGATAATCTCTTAAAAGAGTTAAAGAAAATAAAGGGAAGTGATTCTTTTTATCGGAAATTGAATTTATTGTATCATTTATTTAGAAAATTGGATAATACCCAAAGGGAGTTTTTGGTTAATTTTTTACTTGGTGAGATAAAAATTGGCGCTAATAAAGGAGTGATTAAAAAAGCAATCGCTAAAACTTTCCAAATTGCTGAGTATACCCTTGATGAGATAATTTTAAAAAAAGGAAATTTTTTAGAGGTGATAGAAGGAATTTTTCAAGAGGGGAAAAATTATATAGAAAAAATTGATTTTGAGATATTTCAGCCCTTTTCACCAATGCTGGCTGATGTTATCTATTCACTTGATGAACTACCAAAAGAAAAGTTTGCCTGTGAATATAAAATAGATGGTATAAGGATTTTTCTTCATAAAAAAGACAAAGAAGTAAAAATCTTTTCTCGCCATTTAAAAGATATTACCAATAATCTTTTTGAAATTACTGAATATTTTAAAGAAATTAATGGCGATTTTGTCTTGGATGGAGAAACAGTTTTGTTAGATAAAGAAAATAAGATTTTACCTTTCCAAGATATGATGAAGATTGTAAGTAGAAAAGAAAGGAAAAGATTTGAAAATATTAGGCCCTTCTTTTTTGATATTTTATACAAAAATGGTGCGAGGTTATTTGAAATTCCTAATAAAGAGCGATGGCAGATTTTAAAAGAGACTATTCCGGAAAATCTTTTGATTGAAAGGATTGAAACGGATGATAAAGAGAAAATAAAAAAATTCTATGAGGAGAGTATTAAAAAAGGAAATGAAGGGATAATGATAAAGAAGTTAAATTCACCCTATTTTATTGGTAGTCGTAAGAAATATTGGCTTAAATTGAAAAATTTTTATACCTTAGATTTGGTAATTTTAGAAGCGGAATGGGGACACGGCAGAAGGGAAGGCTGGCTTTCTAATTTTTTACTTGGCTGTCTTAACAGCGAAAAAAATAATTTCTTGCCTTTGGGAAAAACTTTTAAAGGTTTAAGTGATAAAGAATTTACTGAAATTACTAAAATTCTTTTGACAAAAAAGATTGAAGAAAAAGAATGGGGGATAGTTGTGAGACCAGAAATAGTCGTGGAGGTTTTCTTTTCGGAAATAGAGAAATCTCCCTTCTACGAAAGTGGCTATGCTTTAAGGTTTGCTCGTATAAATAGAATAAGATATGATAAAAATCCTTATGAGATAGCAACTATTGAGGAGATAACAAAAATCTTTGAAGAAGAAAGAAAAAAGAAAGGGGAGATAGATATTATTCTATAAGGATTAATAGTCTTTTAAAAAATCCTTGCTTTTTTAAAAAATTTTGCTATATTTATATATATGATTAAAAAACTGACTAGTCAGTCATTTTTATTAACCATTTTCTTTCTCTGGGGTTTTCCCGTGGAGGAGATTATTAAAAAAGGAGATGAATGTTATTGGGAACGGGAAAATCAAGATAAGGCAAAGGAGGCAAAGAGATACTATGAAGAAGCAATAAAATTAGATAGTAATAATTATGAGGCTTATTGGCGATTGGCAAAGGTGATTTATTTTTTGGCAAGTAAATTGCCCAAAAAAGAGAAAGAAAAATTTTTAGGAGAGGGAATAGAGGTTGCCCAAAAGGCAGTAAGACTTCAGCCCCATCGTGCCGAAGGACATTTTTGGCTTGCTTCTCTTTTGGGTGCTTATGCAGGGGTAAAAGGAATGAAAGGTTTTTCTTATTTAGCGGAGATAAAAAAAGAATTTAACCTTGCTTTAAAATATGATTCAACAGTGGAAGAAGGGAGTGCTTTCACTGCCTTAGGAAGAATATATTATCAATTACCTTCTTTTCTCGGTGGTTCTTTAGAGAAAAGTTTAGATTATCTTTTAAGGGCAAAGAGAATTTCGCCAAATAATCCCTATACCAAATTATATCTTGCTGATACTTATTTTTCTTTAAAAAGAAAAGCAGAAGCAAAAAGAGAATTAGAAGAACTTATCAAGATGGCAGAGGAAAAGAAATGGTTGCCAGAAATTAGAGAATTAAAAGTGAAGGCAAAAGAAAATATTAATAAAATAAAATGAAGAAAGATAGAGAAAAAATCAAAGAAAAAATATTACAAGTTGCCGAAGAGATGTTTATAAAAAAAGGATTTTTTCCGACAACCGTTGATGAGATTGCGAAGCAGGCAAAAATAGCAAAAGGTACTATTTATCTTTATTTTCCCACAAAAGAAAGTATCTATTTAACCCTTTTTGAAGAGAAATTAAAAATAGGCATAGAAATTTTACAGAAGGTGAAAAATATGCCAATTGATCCGAGAGAAAAGATTTCTTTGATTTTTGATGATTGGTTTTCTAAGATAAAAAAAGCCAAAGGTCTTGCTAATTTTCTTACTTTGGAAAATATTAATATTTCACCCAAAATTATTCTTCTTTTAAGAAAAAAAATTCATCCCAAGATAAGAAAAATCTTTCTTTTAGTTAAAGAGATTTTTCGAGAGGGAATTGAGAAAAAGAGTTTCAAAAATTATGATAGTAAGTTATTAAGTGTTGTTTTTCTTCATCTTTTGCAGACAACTTTACTTTTCCCTTCTTTTAATATTAAGGAAGATGGAAAAAATCTTAAAGAGATATTTTTAAAAGGAGTTGAGAGATGAAGAAGTTTTTGTTCTTCCTTTTATTCTCAATTATTTATAGTGGAACTTTAGTAATTAATTATCAAAAAGCCTGCTCTTTGGCGGTAGAGAATTGTCTGTTGTTAAAAGTCAGTAGTGAAAAATTGCAGGAAAAATATTTTGATAAACTATCTTCTTTAGCAAACTTTTTTCCGCAGGCAAATTTATCTTTCGCCTATACCCGTTTAGACCAAGTGCCTTATTTTGTTTCTGGAAAACCCATATTCGGAAAATACCCTTTTCCCGTTTATGATCTCTTCGGTAATTTTATTGGTCTAACCGAATCAATCCCAGTGATTACTGGTTATCAAATTGAATCAATTCCTTTTGGCAGTAGAAATAATTATCTCTTTCGATTAAGTTTAAATCAACCAATTTTTACCTTTTTTAAAATTTTAAGAAGTTATAAGATTGCCCGGTTAAATGAACTCATTGAAAAAGAGAGTTATTTATTGGCTTTGAATACAATAAAAAAGCAAGTTATTAGTATGTTTTATAACCTTTTTCTTTTAAAGAAGCAAAAAGAATTGATTGACGCCTCTTATGAGCAGTTAAAAAGACATTTAACTGCTTGCTCTACTCTTTATCGGAATGGTTTATTAACAAAATTAGATTTACTAAAAACCCATTCAGTTTTAGAAGGTTTAGAAGTGAACCTCCTTCAAATTACTCAACAAGAAAGTCTTTTACTCAATAATTTTAAATTATTTTTAGGTCTAAAAGAAAACGATGAAATTATATTAACAGATTCTTTTATTCAGGAATGGGAAAAGGAGAGGTTATTTTTAAAAAAGGAAGAAGGAGAACTTGATAGTTTATTAAAAGTGGCTGAAAAAGAGCGAAGAGAGTTGAAGTCGTTAGTTTTAACAAAGGAAATTATTAATAATTCTATTAAAATTCAAAGAAGTTCCTTTTTGCCTAATATTGTTAGTTCCTATAATTATGATTATAAAAAACCTTATTCTTATTTTGAAGATAAATGGAAAGGCAGTTGGAATTTTACTCTGGCAATAAATTTACCATTAAGTTTTGGCGGTAGTGATTATAGTAAGATGAAATCTTTGGAACATAAATTGAAAGAAGTTAGTTTTTATTATAATTGGAGCAAGGAGTTGATAAAAAATGAAGTAAGGCAAGTATATTTTAAATATCTAACTAGTTATGAGAATTTTCGGATAAGTTCTAACCAAGTAAAGATTGCCCAAGAGGCATTAAAAGAAGCCGAAAAAGGGTTTAAAATGGGTAAAGTGAGTAATCTGGAATATCTTGATACCGAATTAAAATTAAGAGAAGCAAAATTAACAAATTTAAAAAGTTTAATAGATAATATTATTACTAAAAAGGAGTTAGATTATGTGGTGGGTAAAGAGATTAATTAATTGGTTATTTTTATTTCTTTTCTTAATTATTCTTGGTTGTCAAAAGAAAAAGGTAGTTAAAGAAAAAGAATTGCCAACGGTGGGAGTGGAATTGGTGGAAAAAGGGAGTTTTTTAAAGACATTAAAACTTTTTGGTCGGATTTGTGGCGAAGAAGAAGTGATTGTTGTTTCTAAAATAATGGGTAAGGTTTTAAAGATTAATAAAAAAGAAGGAGATATTGTAAAAGTTAATGATACTATTATGTATATTTTAAATGATATTCCTGGTGTTGAATATCAACCAGGACCAGTTCTTTCGCCCATTAATGGAAAGGTTGGTAAAATCTACGTAGAAATTGCTCAAATGGTGAATATTGGCACACCAGTGGCTTTAGTCTTTTCTGATAGAAAATTAAGGGTAAAGGCAAAAGTTTCAGAAAAGGATTTATTTTATCTAAAGAAGAAAATGGCTTGTTATCTTCTTTTAGATAATAAAAAATATGAAGGTTATTTAGAGAAATTTAGTCCGATGATTGATCCGTTGACCAGGGGTGCAGAGGTGGAGATTTATTTGAAAGATAATAAAGATTTAAAAGTTGGAATGCCCTGCGACGTTTATTTAGTAATTGATGAGCGAAAAGATGTTTTATCTGTTTCGCCTTCGGCATTTTTTTTAAATAATTATTCTTATCTCTATGTAGTAAGAGATGATTCAATTGTTGAAAGGAGAGAAATTAAAATTGGTTTGATTGGTGACGAGCGGATTGAGATATTAGAAGGAATAAAAGAAGGTGAGAAGGTGATAACTCTTGGTAAGGAATATGTAAAAGAAGGAAATAAGGTAAACTTTCAAATTATTAAATAAGGAAGTTAAAATTATGAAAATAACCGAAATAGCAATTAGGAGACCGATATTAACCTTTATGATTGCTTTGGCTTTTATTTTATTTGGAATCATTGGAGTTTTAAGGATGCCGATTGATTTATTTCCGAAAGTAGAACTGCCAGTAGTAGTAGTAGCCACTTTATATCCGGGTGCTGGTCCAGAAGAAGTGGAACAAGAGGTAACAAAAGAATTAGAAAAACAGATTGGCACGGTTAGTGGTGTAAAAGAGATTACTTCTCGGTCGATAGAAAATTTTTCAGTAATTACGGTTACTTTTGATTGGGGAATTGATTTAGATGCTGCCACTAATGATATTCGGGATAAATTAGATTTAATTTTACCCCAATTACCAAAAGAAGTGAATAAACCTTTTATTTTAAAATTTGACCCTTCAATGATACCGGTAATGAATTTAACATTAATTGGTGACATTGATAAAGTTGTTTTGACAAAGATTGCTGAAGATATTGAAACCCGACTCCAAAGAGTTGTCGGAGTTGGTACGGTTATTAGAGTAGGCGGAGTGGAAGAACAGGTAAAATTATTTATCAATCCAAAGGCATTATATCAAACAGGAATTACCTTAGATAATTTGATAATGGCTTTAAAAGCTCAAAATCTTAATTTTCCAGTTGGGTATTTTAATTATCAAAAGGAGAAGTATCTTTTAAGAGTAGTTGGTCGTTTTAATGATTTAAAAGATATTGAAAATTTAATTATTGGTTATAAAAATAATCAACCAATATTTTTGAAAGATATTTGTGAAGTGAAATGGGAAAAAGAAGAGGAAGAGAACTATGTCCGTTTTAAAGGAAAAGATTGTATTATCTTTGCTGTTCAGAAAAAACCCCAAGCAAATACTGTCACAGTTGCTAATAATTTAAGAAAAGAAGTAGAAAAGATTAAAAAGGAGTTACCAGAAAACGTTAGTTTCTCAATTTTCTTTGATAGTTCCGAATTGATAAAGAGATCAATAAATAATTTGATTAATAATCTATTATTAGGAGCAATTTTAGCAACGATTATCCTATTTATCTTTTTAAGAAGATTGCGAGCAACGATTTATGTTGCTTTTGCTATCCCCCTTTCTCTCTTCTTTGCTTTATTCTTTATGTATCTTTTTGGTTTTTCAATAAATATTTTATCTATTTCGGGCTTGGCAATCGCTTTGGGAATGTTGGTTGATTGTAGTATTGTTGTTTTTGAAAGTATTTATCACCATCATGAACTTGGTTATGAATCCCTCATTGCCTCCCAGAGAGGAACCGAAGTGGTCGGCACAGCAATTACTGCTTCTACTTTAACAACGATCGGAGTCTTTTTGCCTTTATTATTTATTAGTGGTATTTTATCAGTATTCTTTAAGGAACTTTCTTTAACGGTTACCTTTGCTTTATTATCTTCTTTAGTTGTTGCCTTGACATTAATTCCCTTATTAACGAGTAGATTTTTTAAATGGGAAGAGAAAGAAGAGAAAGGAATTAAGAAAATTTTTAAAGAAACTTATGAAAAATTAGAGAATTTTTATACAAAGATTATTAAATATGCCTTAGAACACCGAAAATTAATTATTCTTCTTATTTTAGGGTTATTTGTTCTCTCCCTTTCTCTCTTAGGTTTGATTGGTTTTGAATTCTTTCCAGAACAACAAATTAGAAGAATGGAAATAACTGGCGAACTGCCCGTTGGCACCAATCTCTATACCACTGATGGAGCAATAAGGGAGTTAGAGAAATATATTATGGAAAAATACGAAGGCGATTTAGATGGGATTACTACCCAAATTGGTGGTGGAGCCTCTATTTATCAAGCAATTTTCCAGGATATAAAAACAAATAGTGGAGTAATTACCTTGGTATTAAAGAGAGAAAAGAAAGGAAAGTTGAGGAGAATTGAAGAAGATATTAGGAAAAAAGCAAAAGAAATCCCGGGTTTAAAAGTAAGGGTTACTTCTACCCGTGGTTATGTGCAATTTGCGGGTGTCGGTGGAAATAATTTAAATATTGAAATTTATAGCGATGATTTAGAAAAGGCTCGAGAGTTAACAAAAAGGATAATCAGTGCTATTGAAACCCTTCCTTATTTAGTGGATATAAAAGGTAGTTTAGAAGAAGCGGAACCAGAAATTCAATTTCTTGTGGATCGAAATAAGGCATTTTTATATGGATTAACTCCTTATCAAATTGGTTACGCTCTGAGAACAAAAATAGTTGGTGAAGTAACCACCAAATATCGGAGAGGTGGTAAAGAGTATGAAATAATTTTGAAGTTAAAGAGAGAAGATATTGATGATATAAGAAATATTGAAAATATCTTTGTTAATAGTCCCTTGGGGCAAGTTTTATTGAAGGATATTGCCGAAATGAAAATCGCCGAAGCACCAGTGATAATTGAACATAAAAATACTCAAAGGGTAGCAACAATTACTGCTAATATAGTGGGTCAATCATTAGGAAGAGCGGCAATGAAGATAAATGAGATTATTAATAAAATTGAAAAACCAATCGGAGTTTCAGTAAAAATTACCGGTGCCTATGAGGAAATGGTAAAATCTTATCGGGATTTAATTTTCGCTATTTTGATTGCAATAATTTTGGTTTATATGATAATGGCTGCCCAATTTGAATCTTTTTTATATCCCTTTGTGATTATGTTTACTGTTCCTTTGGCAATTATTGGTGTTATTTTTATACTTTTTATTACTAATACAACTTTTTCTTTAATTTCCGGTATTGGTGTTTTAGTTTTGGTTGGTATTGTGGTAAATAATGGGATTGTTTATGTTGATTACGTAAATCAATTGATAAGAAAAGAAGGAATGTTATTAAAAGAAGCAATCATTAAGGGTTGCCAAATAAGATTGAGACCAATTTTAATGACTGCCTTAACAACAATTTTTGGCTTATTACCTTTGGCATTGAAGTTAGGAGAAGGAAGCGAGTTATGGTCACCTTTAGGAATTAGTGTGATTGGTGGACTTTTATTTTCTACTATCTTAACTTTAATTTTTATTCCTGTTTTATATTATATCTTTTCCAAAAAGAAGTAAGATTTATAAAATTTCTGGATTTACAAAAAGGTCAATCCACGGTAAAGAATAGGTAAATCGGATAAAGAGAAAAAGGGAGACAAAAAAGATGATTAAAATAATTATTTTCGAACTGATAGAGAAATTTAAATTTTCGGTATTCCTTTCAATTAAAATGACAAAAAGCGCAGAAATATAGGTTACAAAGATTGCCCAAATTATTTCCCCAGTTGCCGATTTTAATTTTCCAATTATTGCCGGTACTAAATACTAAAGAGAAAAAGCAAACCAAGGAAGAATATTTGTTGATAGTAATCGGGAATACCAGAAACTATCTTTTCGCTTATTTTTCTTTCTAATTATTAAATATTCAATTATTGAGATAAAGAAATAGGCAAAGAAAGCCATTTTTGAGATGTTGATATACTGATTCATTAATTCCGACAATAATTTTAAGGAAATCTAAATGGGTTAAATCATAGGCAAAATGTAATAAAGAAAATAAAATTAAGTAAAAGATTGATTTAAGAAATACTATATTAATATTCAGTTTTGCTTTGGAAGTTGAAATTATCAATTACTAAGGCTGGTGCTACCACACCAAATAGTTCTTCACCATAATATTTCTGCTCCCTGGCAATCATTTTTACATTTTCTAAGGTCTCATAGATATTAATAAGAAATCTCATATTTTTTATCGGATAACTAATCTTGCCATTCTCAATAAAATAGGTTCCATCTCTCGTCATGCCGGTAATTAATGTTTTGTCCGGATCAACAACTCGGGTATACCAGAATCTTGTAACATATATTCCTTTGTCAATACTTTTTAACATCTCTTCTTTTCTCTTATCTCCTTTCTCAAAAACTAAATTTAATGGAAAGGGTCCCCAAGGAGCCGGTTGCATTAAAGAATGACCGGTATTTTTCATCTTCAATTTTTTAGCAAAATAGGAATCGGTAACCACGCCTTTGGCAATACCCTTTTTAATTAAGATAACTTTCTTTCGTTTTACTCCTTCAAAATCAAAAGGAATACCTAAAGTTAATTTATGTCGCCAATCGTCATAAATAGTAATATTTTTTCCGGTTATCTTCTTACCAATCTTTTTAGAGATTAAAGAAGTTCTTTCGTAAAATCTTTTGGCACCAAACTCTAACCAGGCAAGAAAGGAAATAATTTCACAAACTGCTGGTTCTTCCAAAAAGACTAAGTATTTGCCCGGTTCAATATCTTTAGGATTTTTTGCCATCAGTGCCTTTTCACAGGCAATCTTTGCCAGTTCTTTAAAATCAATCTTGTAAAAATCTTTCTCACAAGCAAAGGAAAAGCCAGAGGCACTTCCGTCCATGGCGGTAATTGTGGTGTAAGTCCAATTTAAAAAAGCATAGTTATTAACACCATTACTGTTAAAAATTGCCAAAGAATTATTTATAGTATGAATAACACCAAAAGCGTCAAGATTATTCTTCTTACAGACTTCAACAATCTTGGCTACTGCCGCTTCCCTTTCTTTTGGTGAGACAATATTTTTTTTGCTAACCCTTTCTATTTTAGTTTTCTTTGGTAGCGGAGTTTCTAATTTTGGTGCGTATTTACTTTTACTTAAATTTATTGCCCTTTCTATAAGATTTTTTATCCCTTCTTCGCTCAAATCGGTTGTTGTTGCACTTCCTATTCGGTTTTTATTTATTATTCTTATCCACATAAAGGGGCGATGGACACTCATATTTTGGTGAATAATTGAGTTGGCAAAACGGGTTGTTCCAATATTTGTGGAGTCAATGCCAATCTCCCATTCAAAACCTTTTAAATATTTTTTGGCAATATCAATAATTTTATTTACTTCTCCTTTTATTAACATATTAACCTCCAATTTTTACTTTTCGAAATCTTGCCGGACTTGCGCCGTGACCAACATGCATTACTTGTGTCGGGTCACCTTTGCCGCAATTAGGAACTCCCCAAACATCCCAATAATTTTCGTCACAAATCGCATCACACTTTCGCCAGAGTTCGTAAGAGATCGCTGAAAAAGAAGGTCTTCTTATCATTTCGGTCTTTTTACCCTTTTTAATAATCCAACCAATTTCTGAGGAGATATGATAATTTAATCTTTTATCATCAATACTTGGCGCGCCGGCAGTCTCAAAATAAACTCCCTCTTCGGTATCAGCAAATAAATCCTCCAATTTCCAAATTCCTGGTAATAAGTTAATATTGGTCATTCTAATTAATGGAATTGACCTCCAAGAATCAGCCCGCATTGTTCCGTTGCTTGTTTGATTTAAAACCACCGCTGTCTCTCTTGATGTCAAATAACCAGAAAAAATTCCATCTTTTATTAAAAAAACCTTTTGGGCTTTAACTCCCTCATCATCATAACCGAAAGTTCCTAAACCACCAGGAGTAGTTGCATCAGCAGTAATACTAACAATTTCACTGGCAAATTGAAATTTATTTAACTTATCAATTGTTAAATGGCTTGTGCCGGCGAGAGATACTTCTGTTCCTAAAACTCGGTCAAGTTCGGTAGGATGACCAACCGTTTCATGAACTTGGATAGCCACCATTGTGCCGTCAAGAATAATATCGGTTTCAATATTTGGACATTCTCTCGCAGTTGTCAAAGCGACTGCCTCTTCGGCTATCCGTTCACAATTCTCTTTCAATTTCAACTCTTTAATAAACTCATATCCTTTTGCCTTATAATGACCACCTCTTAAACCCGGATAAGAACGGGAACCAGAGACATTTCCCTTTATTGCTTCGGCTAATATATAGCCACCAGTATGATAAATTGTCTGCTCAATAAAACTACCTTCGGTAGAAGCAAAGATTTGATATTTTTTATAAAAATATAATTCTCCTTCCCGCTTCTTTACTCCTTTCACCTTTTTCATTATTTCATCACATTCTATTAAGAGATTAATTTTTTCTTCCAAAGAAACCGAGAAAGGATCAATTTCAATTGGTGTTTGATAGGTATCTTGGATGGGAGTAATTTCGCTCAATTTTACATCCTCTTTTTTTAACTTAGCAGAAGCCTCCGCAATTTGGCAAGCCAGTTTCGCCGTCTTCATTGCCTCTTCTTTTGTTAAAAGAGCAGTAGCGGCAAACCCCCAAGCACCATTTTTTATTACCCGAATGCCAATTCCCAAATCTTCTTCCTGCCGTACCAAACTTACCTTGCCATCTTCTTGATGGATTACTTCTTCTTGAATTCTCACTAAGCGAACATCACCATAAAAAACATTTAAAGTTTTTAAATAATCCAAAATTAAATTAACCAATTCTTTTGCCATACCAAATTATAGAAAGAAGATAAAAAAAATCAAGTTATTTTAATTAAAAAGATTAAAAAATTTAAATTCTAAGCAGTCTCCAAGCTAGTATAGGAGATAGTTCTCTAACTGAATGGCTATATCTATTTAAGTTATGTAATTTTAATAATTTATATAAAATTTTTATTTTAAAATTCCATAAATTTCGTAATATTGGTTTAAACCAAAGACTGGTTTTGTCCTTCCCAAATAGATAAAATCAGTATCTCCTCTTGGTGAAAAGTTTAGAAAGATTTTAAAGAAATCAAACATTACAAGATAATTAGCATTTTTTATTATATAATCTCTTATATCCCTTTCATCTCTTTTTATGTTTTTATAAAATTTTCTCATTTCGGGATTGGTTAAGCCAACTAAGTCTAAGATTTCCCTTTCGGAAAAATATTTTAAGGCACCAACATCATGGGTAGCAATGATAACATTTTTATCGGTCTTTTCTTTGAAATAGAGACTCATATCATATAAAACCTCTTTGGTTGCCAAAAGGGAATTTTTATATCGCTCATACCCATCAATTACTGAAAGAAATTGGTTAATAATAATTAAGGATAATAGAAAATAAAATATTTTTTTATTAGAAAAGTTTTCTATTCCCAAACTGATCACACCAATTATAAAAGGATAGAAAATATGTTGGTAACGACACCAATAATGACCGGTTGAGCCAGGGAAAAGTATAAGATAACTTAAATAAAAGAGAAAGATAAAAATAAGGTGATAATATTTTTCATATAACCTTTTAGCAAAAGGAAGAAAGATAAAGAAGAGGAAACTTAAAGGATATAAAAGTTGATAAATAAAAAAGTTTTAAACCTTCGGAGAAAAATTGGAATTTTGTTTTTATTGGCAGATTTATCTCACCGAAAAAATAGGTCTTAGCAATTCCTGTTTGGGGAAGAAATGAGTTAGTATTTCGGTAATTACTAATAAAGAAAGGAAGAAGGATTAAAAAGGCAATTATAAAGGGAAATAGTAATTCTTTTATTTTTACTCTCTTAAATATTAGATAAATGAAAATAGATACTCCTAAAAATATTCCTTCCGGTCGGGTATAAATTGCCAAGGCAAGAAATATACCAAAGAAAAAACTTCTTTTTTCTAAGAAATAGATCGTTAAAAGGATAAAATCAATAAAAAGGATTGTTTCTAAACCAGATAGGGCATCAAAGATAATTAAGCCAGTAGTTGCTGTTAAAAAAGAGGAGATAAAAGCAATTTTTTCGTTAAAGATTAATTTATAATATTGGTAAGTTAAAAAGATTAAGAGAAAATAAGAAAAGATACCTAAGAGAATGTTTGAGAAAGGCAGATTATGGAAAAAGAGGTTGAAAAAGGAGATAAGAAAAATGTGTAAAGGAGAAGTGGCACCTTCATTAAAATATTTGCCATCAAAGGTAAGGCCTTTATATTGGAAAAGATTTTTAGCAAAAGTTAAAGTGATATAACTATCATCATAGACGAAAAAGAGTTCCTTATTTTGAGAAAGATAAATTAATGGTAAAATTATTGAAATTATAATCAAGAAAATTAAAAATAATTTTTTTCTCATATTACCCTCGCTAATTCAACTTTATCGGAAAATTTCTTTAATAAGTTTTCTTTAATTATTCGATTTTCAAATTTTATTAAATTAGGGTCTTCTTCAATTATTTTAAAGGCATCCCTTTTTGCCATTAATAATAAATCTTTATCTTTTATCAAATCAGCAATTCTAAACTCCGGCAGTCCATGTTGGCGAGTACCAAAAAATTCACCCGGGCCCCTTAACTCCAAATCCTTTTCTGCCAGATAAAAACCATCATCACTTTTTACAAAATAATTTAATCTTAAAAGAACTTTTTCATCGTTAATATTTGGTAATACTAAAAAGCAATAGGCATCTTTTTCTCCTCTGCCAATCCTTCCTCTTAATTGGTGGAGTTGGGCAAGTCCAAACCTTTCCGGATGCTCAATTACCATTATTGAAGCATTGGGAATATCAACACCCACTTCAATTACTGTTGTGGTGACTAAAATATGAATATTGCCCTTTTTAAATTCTTCCATTATTCTCATTCGCTCATCACTTTTGATTCTACCATGGATTAAGGCAACCTTTAAATCAGGAAAGGTATTTTTTATCTCTTCATAAACCTTGGTTGCTGCTCTTAAAGTTAACTTCTCACTCTCTTCAATTATTGGACATACCCAATATACCTGATTTCCTAATAAACAGCCTTTTCTTATCTTTTCTATTAATTTTCCTCTCGCTTTCACACTGATTAATTTTGTAATCACCTTTCCCCGACCAGGTGGTTTTTCCGGAATAGTTGAAATATCTAAATCGCCATAAAGAATATAACTTAAAGTTCTGGGAATTGGTGTGGCAGTCATAACAAGAAAATGGGGATTATTACCTTTGGCAAGCAAAGCAGCCCGTTGCATCACACCAAATCGGTGTTGCTCATCAACAATTACTAGTCCCAAATTCTTAAAATTGACATCACTTTCTAATAGAGCATGGGTGCCAAAAACTAAATCAATCTCTCCTTGACTAATTTTTAGATAGATTTTTTCTTTTTCTCTCTTACTCACACTACTTGTCAATAGAGCACTACGCACCTTTAATTTTAAAAGTTCTTTACACCAATTAAAGAAATGTTGTTCAGCCAAGATTTCGGTTGGTGCCATCATTGCTACTTGATAGCCATTTTCAATCGCAATTAAGGAGGTATAAATTGCGATTACTGTCTTACCGCTACCGACATCACCTTGTAAAAGTCTTGTCATACTTTTCCCTTTTCTCAAATCCTCTTCAATCTCCTTAATCACTTTTAATTGGGAAGGAGTTAATTTAAAGGGAAGATTATTGAGAAATTCTTTAGTTAATATTCCCTCGGTCTTAAAAATTGGTGATGCCTTCAATTCCTCATATTTCTTTTTATTTAAGGCTAAAATAAGTTCAAAATAGAAAAGTTCGGAGTAGGCTAATCTTTTTCTTGCCCTTTCTGCATCCTTTAAATCTTCGGGAAAATGGATTTTTTTTAATGATTCCTTTTTTGAATAGAAGGAGTATTTGTTAATAATTTCCAAAGGCAGGTCTTCTTCAATTAAAGGATAAGTTTTTTCTAATGCCTGTTTTACTCCTCTTCTTATATCCCAGTTAGAAATTCCTTCGGTTAAAGGATAAATAGGAATAATAGTGCCCGCATACATTTTCCGATTTTCATTCAGAAGTTCATAATAGGGATTGACCATTTCTTTTTGTTTGTAAAAATAAATTTTACCGGAGACGATTAATTCCTCTCCCCTTTGGAATTTATATTTTAAATCGGGCCGGTTAAACCATACACAGCGAAGATAATCGGTTCCATCGGATAAGATAAGTTCAATCACATCACCTTTAGTTTTTGTTGTTTTTTCGCCAATGAGGATAATCTTACCTTTAATGGTAACCTCTTCATCAACTTTGCAATCCTTTATTTTTTTTATCTCCTTTAAGTTCCAATAACGATAGGGAAGATGGTAAAGTAAATCTTCAATAGTAAAGATATTTAATTTGTGAAATAGTTTTGCCTTTTTTGGTCCAATTCCTTTGAGATATTGGATATCTGAGTCAAGAGTTAAAGGTATCTCTTTTTTCACTCTTCCTTTTCCTGTTCTATTTTACCGCGCATCGGAACAAAGCGGACATAATCACAAACCTTTTCTATTAATTCTCCCCCTTTCTTAGTAAATAGTGAAAGGACTTGGATTCCATTTCTTTCCATTGGTGCCACAATTTTACCGCCTTCTTTTAATTGCTCTTTTAATGGTTGGGGAATATAAGGTAAGGCACAGGTAATAATTATCTTATCAAAGGGAGCATATTCTTCCCAGCCTTCGAAGCCATCACCCCATTTCACTTTTATATTAGAGTAACCAAGTTCTTTAAGTCTTTTTTCGGCTTCTTTTGCCAATTTTTCAATAATCTCAATTGTATAAACCTCTTTCACTAATAATGATAAAATTGCTGCCTGATAACCACTACCCGTACCAATTTCTAATACTTTATCAGTTGTTTCTGGTTCTAAAAGATAAGTCATAAAAGCAACAATAAAAGGTTGAGAAATCGTTTGTCCTTCACCAATTGGTAAAGGATAATCATTATAACTTTCTTCTCTATAGGCTTCGGGAACAAAGAGATGCCTTTTTACTTCCTTCATTGCTTTTAATATTCGTTGGTCTTTAATTCCTCTCGCTTCAATCTGTTCTTTTACCATCCTTTCTCTCAATTTTTTATAATACTCTTCACTATTCTCTTTTTTCATTTTTGGACAGAAAAGAAAAAGAAGAAGGAAAAGAAAGGCTAAGATTTTTTTCATTTAATTTTTTCAATTATTTTCCTTTTATCATTTCTAAGAATTCTTCCTCGCTGATTATCTTTATTCCCAATTCTTTTGCCTTATCCAATTTTGAGCCTGGGTCAGCACCGCAGATTAAATAGTCGGTTTTCTTACTAACGGAAGTGCCGACATTGCCACCAAGGGATAAAATTAGTTCGTGGATTTGTTGTCGGGTGAAATTTTTTAAGGTGCCAGTAACAACAAAAGTTTTGCCGCTAAGAATCTTTTTCTCCTCTTTCTTTTCCCTTTCAAAGTTTACTCCTACTTCTTTTAATTTATTAATTAATTCAATATTTTCTTTGGTATGGAAGAAGTTATAAATACTTTCAGCAACAATTGGACCAATGCCACTGATTGATTCTATCTTTTCTTTTGATGCCTTCATTAATTCATCAATATTATTAAAAGCATTTGCCAGGATTTGGGCAGTTCCCAAGCCAACATGTCTAATTCCTAAGGCATATAATACACGATGGAAAGGTCTTTCTTTACTTCTCTCAATTGCTTGTAGTAGATTTTCGGTTGATTTTTCTCCCATCCTTTCCAATTTTAATATCTCATTCTTCTTTGATTTTAATTTATAAATATCAGAGAAATCTTTAATAAAACCTTTATCAACAAAAATCTCAACCCATTTTTCACCAAGTCCTTCAATATCCATTGCTTGGCGAGAGGCAAAATGGATAATTCTTCTTTTTATTTGGGCAGGACAACTAGCGTTGATACAACGATAAGCAACTTCCTCTGCTTCTCTTACCACTTTTCCGCCACAAACCGGACAGGTTTCGGGCATTTTAAATTCCTTTTCTTCACCAGTTCTTTTATCTTTAATTACTTTTACTACTTGCGGAATAACTTCACCGGCTTTTTCAATGATTACCCAATCACCAATTTTTATATCCTTTCTTTTTATTTCATCGTAATTATGTAAAGTAGCATGGGTGATAGTTGTTCCTGAGAGGAAAACTGGTTCAAATTCAGCAACCGGGGTTAATGTTCCAACTCGACCAACTTGGACATAAATTCTTTTTATTCTGGTGGTTGCCTGTTTTGGTGGATATTTATAGGCAACTGCCCAGCGTGGACTTTTTATTGTTTCGCCCAATTCCAATCGGTGTTTAAAAGAATCTACTTTGACAACAATACCATCAACCTCATAAGGCAATTCCTCTTTTTTATCCTTCCATTCTTCACAATAAGCAATTACTTCCTCAATAGAGTTTAAAATTTGTGAATGGGGAATAATTTTAAATCCGCACTCTTTTAATTTTTCCAAGACTTGATAATCGGAAGTATATTTTTCGGCAGGTGGTTTAGGCACAGTATGGATAAAGATATCTAAATTTCTTTTTGCTACCTCTTTTGGATCAAGGAGTTTTAGACTGCCGGCACAAGCATTTCTCGGATTAGCAAAAAGGGGTTCACCTTCTTCCTCCCTCTCTTTATTCAATTCTAAAAATTGCTTCTTTGTCAAAAATACCTCTCCCCTCACTTCAATATTTAAAAAATCAGGGTCGTCAGTTAATAAATTGAGAGGTAACGTTTTGATTGTCTTTAAATTTAAAGTTATATCATCTCCTTTATGACCATCGCCCCGAGTAGCACCGCGAACAAATTTTCCATCCCGATATAATAATGAAACAGCCACACCATCAACTTTTAATTCACAGATATAATTAACCTTAGAAATAGTTTTTCTTACTCTTTTATCAAATTCTTTTAATTCATCATAAGAATAGGTATTATCCAAAGAGAGCATCGGAATTTCGTGGATAACCGATTTAAACTCTTTCAAAGGTTCACCACCCACTCTTTGGGTTGGTGAATCAGGAGTTATTAGATGGGGAAACTTTTTTTCTAATTCCACAAGTTTTTTATAAAGCATATCATATTCATAATCAGAAATTACTGGGTCATTTAAAACATAATAGCGATAATCGTGATACCTTATTTCTTTTCTTAATCTTTCAATCTCCTTTTTTGCCTCTTTCTCATCCATACCTTCCTCCTTTCAAGAAATAACCAAATATTCTTCTTCATTAATAAATCTAATTATTCCGATATTTGGATCGTGTTCAAAGATTAAATACCATTTTTCCTTTTTTGCCATTTTTAAAATTTCTTCTTTCACTCTCATCGTTTCTAAGGGAAATAAATCATAACCCATTATATAAGGGATTTTTAAATGACTCAAAGTGGGAATTAGATCACCTAAATAACAACAACTCTCACCTTCACTTTGGATTAAAACAATTTGATGACCAACTGTATGACCACCAGTTTTTATCACGTAAATACCGTCAGTAATCTTTTCATTGATAGGAAACTTAAACTTATCTTTAATTGGCAAAAAATTTTCTTTTAAATAACTATTTTTTGAGCGAATATCGGGAGAAAAGGCATATTCCAACTCTTCTTTTTGGACAAAATAGGTTGCCTTTTTAAAAGTGGGAATAAATTCAATTACTTCATTTTCATAATTTATTGCCTTTGTATTACCGCCACAATGGTCAAAATGGAGATGGGTATTTATCACGATTTCAATATCCTCTAAACTTATTTTTAATTTCTTCAATTCCTTTTCAATATTTAACTCTTGGTTTTCAATCTTATAAATATCAACATATTTTTCGTTAAACTTTGTGCCAATTCCGGTATCGATTAAAATCAATTCATTAGGAGTTTTTATTAATAGGGTTCTTAGAGCCAATCTAATTCTATTTTTTTCGTCAGCCGGATTGGTCTTTTCCCAAAGGACTTTGGGAATAATTCCAAACATTGCTCCGCCATCCAACCGAAAATAACCATCAAGAATTGGATAGATTTCAAACTTACCTAATTTCATAGTTTAATTTTATAGAGAAAATTAAAGAAAGTCAATATTGGATTGGAAAGATACAATCTGAATATTGAAAAAAGAAAGTACATTATAATAATATATTAATGATGCTGTGGGAAATTTTAAAACCGGTTGATAAAAAAGGAAAAGAATTTTTTGACAAAGTGGTGGAATCGGTGAAAGATAATCCTCGAATTTTATGGTATCCGAGCGCTCGTAATGATTATAGAGATATTTTAGAACTTTCAGAAATATCTAAAGATGTGTTAGAAAATTTAGGTATTTCCGATAACATTACAGATGGTAGCCAAATTCTTGAAAGAATTAGAAGGAAATATAATTGTGGTTGTAAAAGATTGACTATTGCCTATGATTATGATATTAAAAAAGAAGAATTGCCTAACCTTTTTATTCATACTGATTACGATAAAGAGGGGGTTACGTTGAAAGAGGGAACTGTATTTGACGATGGTCGCACTCGTGTTAATATAAAGAAACTATGTAAACTAAAAATTAAGAAGAATGTAGATATTAGATATCATGTTGATGAAGAATATGCGAATCCGGAATTTGCCTATAAGGAACCTGTAATTTATTTGTTAGATGTAGAACTTGAATCAAATGTACTGGGCAAGATGAGTAAACCTCTTATTTACTTTATGTTTGAAAACATAAATTTCTTAATGGAGGTTCTTCTTAAAAACCGTATTAATGTTTATTATTTAGTAAGAGTCAAAGATGGATGTGGTTCACTTGGTGGAGCCAATGTAAGTATGACAGTGATTTTTCCTTTTCTATCAATATTAAACACAAAATATCTTATAACTGATTACCATACTTATTTTAACGCGGATGAATGGGAAAGAGAATATGAATGGGAAAGAGAATATGGAAGTTTGATAATGGAGATTGCAAAAGAGTATAATGTTGATCCAAACCAAGCATGGTGCAGTTATACATTAAAAAAATTAAATCAAAGATGTATAATATGGAGTGGGAGACGGGTTAGTGTATTTAGAGTTAATATTAAGAGAGAAAAATTTAAAATAAAAGAATTTGTTAAAGAAATAATCGAACCGTTTAGTAGAGAATACCCCCAATGCGTGTTGAAATAAAAGAGAGAATTGAATGGGAGGAAAAGTTAGAAAATAAAACTTCTTAAATAAGGTTAGATAATAAACTTTACTTCAAATATCTATTTATCTATGAGGCTGCAATAATAAAAAAATATTTTTTGGGATCTTTTTATCTATGAAGGTAATTTTTGATAAATTTCTTTCTCTCTTTCAAAATATCCTCAACTACCATAATCTCTTCACACTTCAATAAAGCGAACTTCTTTTGTTCAAATATCTACTCTGCTAAAATAAAAGTATACTTTATTTTGGAAAATGATTTATTTTGAAATTTATATTTTTATTGACATTTTTATAAATTTTATTATGATATATAACTAATGGGCGAATAGCTCAGTTGGTGAGAGCGCCTCCCTTACAAGGAGGAGGTCACCCGTTCAAATCGGGTTTCGCCCATTTTTATTTTCTTAAATATGAGAAAAATAATTAGAAAAGAACCAAAAAAGAAAGTTGATGACCCCTATTTATTACCAAGAAGTTTACCTGAACCAACAATCTGTCCTTCCTGTAATCTTCTATATCACGACAAAAGATGGATTAGAAATGATGAACTGGCAAATATGGTAAGTATGATTGCTTATAAATATAAATGTCCTTCTTGCCGAAAGATTGAAGACCATTATGCTATGGGAATTGTTAATATTAGCGGAAATTTTTATGTTAACCATAAAGAAGAGATTATTAATTTAGTAAAAAATGTTGAAGAGAAAGAGATTTTAAGGAATCCTTTGGATAGAATAATGAGTCTAAAAAATGTTAAAGATAAAGTGACCATTGAGACTACTTCAGAAAATTTAGCGATAGCAATCGGTAAAGCCCTAAAAAGGGCTTACAAAGGAAATTTGGAAATAAAGTTCTCTTCTAATAATAAATTAGTAAGAGTTAATTGGCAAAGGGATTAAATAATAAAATTTAAAAAGGAGGAAGAGATGAAAATAAAACCCTTAGCAGACAGAGTTGTTGTTGAAAGAATAGAGGAAGAAGAAGAGAAAAAAGGCGGTATCATTTTGCCAGATACCGCAAAAGAAAAGCCAATTAAGGGCAAAGTAATTGCGGTCGGTCCTGGTCGTCTCGATGATAAGGGAAATCGGATTCCGATGGAGGTGAAGAAAGGCGATGTCGTTCTCTTTGGAAAATACGCTGGTCAGGAAATCAAAATTGATAATAAAGAATATCTCATAATGAGGGAAGATGAGATTTTAGCAATAATTGTTGAAAAGGAGGAATAACATGGCAGCAAAGGAATTGAAATTTAATGAAGAAGCAAGAAGAGCAATTTTAAGAGGTGTAGAAATTTTGGCAACAGCGGTTAAGGCAACGCTTGGTCCAAAGGGAAGAAACGTGGTAATTGAGAAGAAATGGGGAGCACCAACAATTACTAAAGACGGAGTTACTGTTGCGAAAGAGATCGAGTTGGAAGATAAATTTGAGAATCTCGGTGCCCAAATGGTAAAAGAGGTTGCCTCTAAGACCTCGGATACTGCTGGTGACGGCACAACGACCGCCACGGTTCTTGCTGAAGCGATTTACCGAGAAGGATTAAAAGTTGTGGCCGCTGGTGCTAATGCAATGGCAGTTCAAAGAGGTATTGAGAAAGCGGTTCAAGTAGTTGTTGAGGAACTTAAAAAACTTTCTAAAAAGATTTCTTCCCGTCAAGAAATTGCCCAAGTGGCAACAATTGCCGCAAATAATAATTCAGAAATCGGTAATCTTCTTGCCGATGCAATGGAGAAAGTTGGGAAGGAAGGCGTAATCACCGTGGAAGAAGCAAAATCCTTAGAAACAACCTTAGAAGTGGTTGAAGGAATGCAATTTGACCGCGGTTATCTTTCGCCCTATTTTATTACCAATCCTGATAAAATGGAGTGCGAATTAGAAGATTGTTATATTTTACTTTATGAGAAAAAGATTTCATCTGCCCGAGATTTATTGCCAATTTTAGAAAAAGTGGCTCAAAAGGGTAAGCCCATCTTAATTATTGCCGAAGAAGTGGAAGGTGAGGCACTGGCTACCTTGGTAGTAAATAAGGTTCGCGGCACTCTCCAATGCTGTGCAGTTAAGGCACCTGGCTATGGTGAAAGAAGAAGAGCAATGATGGAAGATATTGCCATTCTTACTGGCGGTCGATTGATTTCTGAAGACTTGGGAATTAAATTGGAAAATGTTCAAATATCTGATTTAGGAAGGGCAAAAAGGGTAGTAGTTGATAAAGAGAATACGACAATTGTGGAAGGTATGGGTTCCAAGAAAGAGATTCAAGGTCGGATTGAGATGATTAGAAAACAGATTGAAGAAACAAAATCAGATTACGACCGAGAGAAATTGCAAGAGAGATTGGCAAAATTGGCTGGTGGTGTGGCAGTTATTAATGTTGGTGCAGCAACTGAAGTAGAAATGAAACAGAAAAAAGCCTTAGTGGAAGATGCCTTGCATGCAACCAGAGCAGCCGTAGAAGAAGGAGTTGTACCCGGTGGTGGTGTTGCTCTAATTCGTTGCATTCCGGCTTTAGAAAAACTAAAATTACAAGGAGATGAACAGATCGGTGTTGATATTGTGAAGAAAGCATTAGAAGAACCTTTGAAACAATTGGTTAATAATGCGGGTGTGGAAGGCTCAGTAGTTGTGGAAAAAATAAAAGCCGAAAAGAATCCGAATATCGGTTTTAATGTCGAGACAATGAAATATGAAGATATGTTTGAAGCCGGTATTATTGATCCGACAAAGGTAACCAGAACCGCTTTGCAAAATGCCAGTAGTGTAGCAGCTCTACTTGTTACTACCGAATGCGCAGTTGTTGAGAAACCCGAAAAAGAAAAGATGCCACCAACACCGCCCGGTGGATATGAATACTAATCACTAAATAAAATTCCCAAAAGGAGAGGCTCCGCTTTAAGGCGGAGCCTTTTTTATTTTTATTTATTCAGATTGACAATTTTATTCATTTGTTTTAAAATATAATATGAATTTTTTAGATGTTTTAATTCCCTTTTTTATCTTAATTGTGGCTATTGTTCAAGCAGTAAGAGGAAAAGGTGGCATAGGTAAAACTCTTTTTGAAATGATCGCGTTCATTTTGGCAGTAGTTTTGGCAAATAAATATAAAGAAGGTTTAAGTTCTTTAATAAAATTGGATATCGCTTTTAGTTTTTTAATTATTTTTATTCTCCTTTTAATTATTCTTCTTTATCTTGCCTATTTACTTTTTAATATAACTGAATGGTCTTTGGGTAATTTAGATTCTTTTTTCTCTTTTTTATTTGGCATCGCTATTGGTTGGGTCATCTGTTTTGTAGTTATAAAATTTTTATACCTTAAATATTCGCCAGAAAGTGAAATTGGTTTTCTCTTATCCTCTTCTAAAATGGCAAAGGAGATATATTATTTTAACACCTATAATAAAATAGTTCAACTTCTTTATAAAGCAAAATTAGGACCAGAAGTTAATGAGTTCCAAAATCCATAAACCTTATTTATTTAATTTTAATCTAAAATATAATAATGATAGCCCTTTTCCTTTTCTTTATAATTTTTAACGATACTTTATATATCTCTTTAAAGGAAGCCAAGGAATATGCTAAAAAGTATAGTGTTTATAAAGAAGAAGGTGATTATTATAAGGAAACCGGTATAAGTAGCCTTTTTTTAACCACTTCTGAATTTTTGCCCTCAACAAATTTATCTTTTTCCTATTTCGAAAGTAAAGAGCCAAAAAAGAGTTTTTATAAAGGAAGTTTAGGAGTGATCGAAAATATTTTTAATATCGAAAACTATTTAAATCTACTTTTTATCAATAAGGGTTTCAATTTTTATAATTTAAGTAAGAAAGAACGATTAGAATATTTAGATTATCTTTGTGAGAATTCTTATTTTAATCTTCTCCGTTTTTATAATATTTATGAGGTAAAGAAAAATTTAGTAGTTTATAAAGAGGAATATAAGAATTTGATAGAAGAGAAATATAAACTTGGTCAGGTAAATAAAATAGAATATCTTCGGGCAAAAACCGATTATGCTTTGACTTCCCAACAACTTTTAAATAGCGAAAAAAATTTTAAACAGGCAATGGTTGCTTTGAAAATTATTTTAGGAATAAAAGAAGATAAGATTATTATTCCTAAGACTGAAATACCAGAACTGAAAGAGGAATTTCTTGATGAAATAAAGAAAATTAATGAAAAAGAAGTAGAGAAAATTTTAAAGGAGAATCTAAATCTTAAAAAAGCAAGTATTCAAAAAACCTTGGCAAAAGTTTCTTATGCGGGAGCAATATTAAGAATTTTGCCAATCTGTCAATTATCCTACACTTCTACTTATACTGATAGTGAAAGATTTTATTTCACTTTAAAAGATTGGGATAAAAGGGATAATATCTCTTTTTCTCTTTCTTTCTCTTTACCGATTTTTGATTTAAAAAGTTATTTCTTAAATATTAACAATAAAAAATTACAATTGAAAAAGAGTAGGATTGACGAAAGAAAAACTTATGAAGAGATTTTAAAATCGGTAATGGATGCCTTAAATAGTTTAAAAGAGGCAATGGAGAAATATGAATACGGAAAGGTAAATTTAGAAATGGCAGAAGAACTTTATTCTTTGGCAAAGGAGCAGTTGAAATTAGGAAAAATTTCTTATTTAGATTTTATGAATATTGAGAATACCTATAATGAAGCAAAAAGTAATTACCTCTCTTCCCTTTGTGATATTTATATCGGAATTTCTTTTTTAAGATATTTAGGTCTAAAAGATTTGAAAATGGAGGAAAAATGAGAAAGAAGATATTTTTGATTATTGGGATTATAATATTTATTGTTTTATTAATTGCTCTTAATTTAACAAAAAAGGAAGAAGGAAAAGAAGTTGAAGTGGTAAGAGTAGAATATGGTAGCATTGTTTCCAAAGTGAGTGGTGATGGTGAATTAAAGGCAAAAAGTCAAGTCAATATTCAGTCGCAAATAATGGGTCGAGTAGAAAAGATTTTTGTAAAAGAAGGTAGCGAAGTTAAAAAGGGTGATTTACTTTGTTTATTAGAAAGAAAGAGTTACGAGGCAAATTTGGCATTACAGAAAGCAAGATATGAACAGGCAAAAAATAGTTTTATAAGAATTGATTCATTATATAAAAAGCAATTAATAAGTGATGAAGAATACGAAAAGGTAAAGACCGAATACGAAGCGGCGAAAGCCAGTTACGAAGATGCCTTAGATAAGTATAATAAAACTGAAATCCGTTCACCTATCAATGGAAAGGTAGTAAAATTAAATATTGAAGAAGGTGAAACAGCCATTATTGGTACAATGAATGTTTCTGGAACTATTATGATGGTGATTGCTGATCTATCAAAGATGATGGCAGTAATTGAAGTTTCGGAGCGCGATGTGGTCGATGTGAAAGTTGGTAATATCGCAATGGTTACTTTAGATGCCTTGCCTGATACTTTCTTTGTTGGTTATGTGACTAAGGTTGGTTATATACCAATTACTACTGCTACCACAACTGAAAAGATAACTAATTTTGAAATAGAGGTAGAATTAGAAGACACCAGTTTTTTATTGAGACCAGGAATGACTGTCCATTGTGAAATAATTACTGCGGAGAAAGAGAGTGTTTTAGTAGTGCCAATTTCCGCAATTGGGAGAAGAAGGATAGGGAATAAAGAGGTTGATGGCTGTTTTGTTATTGAAAATAATAAAGCAAAATTTAAACCAGTTAAAATTGGCAGTTATGGTGAGTTTGAAGCAGAGGTTATTGAAGGTTTAAAAGAAGGTGAAGAGGTGATTATTGGTCCCTATTCGGTTTTGGCAAAATTGAATGAAGGTGATTTAGTAAAACCAAAAAGAAGAGAAAAAGAAGAGAGAAAAAGGGGAGATGCGAGCGAGATAATAAGGACTATGCGGTTTATCCAACAACCAAGAGTAAGGATTAGGAGATAATGATTTGCCAACTTATTAATATTAAAAAAATTTATTCAACTGGTAAAGTAAATTTTCCTGCCTTAAATGGTATTGATTTAATAATTGAAAAAGGAGAATACACCGCCATAATGGGTCCATCAGGAAGTGGTAAATCAACCCTTTTAAATATTATTGGTTTTTTAGATACTCCAACTGAAGGAAAATATTTCTATCAAGGTAAAGAAGTAAGTAATTTGGATGATGATGAGTTGGCAAGATTAAGAAATAAAGAAGTGGGTTTTGTTTTTCAAAACTTCAATCTTTTACCAAGATTGACCGCTTTTAGTAATGTGGAATTACCTTTAATCTATGCGGGAATTGGTATTAAAGAAAGAAGAAAATTGGTAATGGAGATGTTAGAAAAGGTCGGTTTAAAAGAACGGGCAAATCACCGACCAAATGAACTTTCTGGTGGTGAGATGCAAAGAGTGGCAATTGCTCGGGCATTGGTGAATAATCCTTCTTTAATTTTGGCTGATGAACCAACCGGTAATTTGGATACGAAAAGTGGTAGTGAAATAATGAAAATCTTTGACCAATTGGCAAACGAAGGTAGAACAATAATAATTGTTACCCATGACCCAAATATTGCCTCCCATACAAAAAGATTGATAAGAATAACTGACGGTAGGATAATTGAAGATAAAATAGTAAAATGAAATTTATTGAGATATTAAAACTCTCTCTCTCTACTTTTAAGACCCATCGGCTTCGTTTCTTTTTGACAACTTTGGGAATAATTATTGGCGTGATGACAGTGATTACTATCCTCTCCCTGATTCAGGGATTAAATATGACCGTAGAAAAACAGATTAGTTCCCTTGGTTCAAATACTATTTTTGTTCAAAAGATCGCTTGGCAAATGGGCAGGATAGATTTTGAAGAAGTTGCTAAAAGAAAAGATTTGACAATTGAAGATGGTGAAGTTTTAAAGAAGTTGCCTTCGGTTGATAAACTCTCTTATACTAAGTCAACCAATGTGGGCACTATTACTTATGGTATAAACAAGGCAAGAAATATTGAGGTTATCGGTTCGGATGAAAATTTGCAATATACTTCTAATTACACAGTTAAGAGTGGTCGGTTTATTAACGAAGATGATTTTAAAAGAAGGAGAAAAGTTTGTGTGGTTGGTTCTTATATTGTGGAAAATCTTTTCCCCAATACTGACCCCCTTTTTAAAACTCTTAATCTTGGTGGCAAGCAATTTGTAATTATTGGTATTTTAGAACCGAAAGGAAGTTTTATGGGGCAGACGCAAGATAATATTATTATCATTCCCTTAACAACCTTTGAGGAAGTCTTTCCTCGCCAAACAGGTTTTCAGAGAGTTTGGCGAAGTCTTTCTTTTCAGATTTTGCCAAAGGATGGTAAGAATTTAGAAAAAACTATTGATGAGATAAGAGAGGTTTTAAGAAGAAGAAGGAGATTAGGATTTGATAAACCCGATGATTTTGGTATCAATACCCAACAGACATTAAGAGAGATATATAAAAATATTACTAATGTAGCTTTTATTGTAATGGTGGCCGTTGCCGCAATCTCACTGATTGTGGGCGGTATTGGAATTATGAACATAATGCTTGTGGCGGTGGCGGAAAGAACAAGAGAGATTGGTTTAAGGAAAGCGGTTGGTGCTTCTAATCGGAATATTCTCTTTCAGTTTTTATTAGAAGCCTGCTTCTTATCCTTTTTAGGAGGTCTATTAGGTGTAATTTTAGGGATTGGCACTGCCAAGATTATTGCTGCTCTAACACCTTTAGAATCAGCAGTTCCTGTATGGGTAGTAATAATTGGTGTTCTTTTTCCAATTTGCGTTGGTATCTTCTTTGGGATTTATCCTGCCACCAAAGCTGCCAAACTCAATCCCATTGAGGCATTAAGATATGAATAAAAAAATATCCAAAAATAAGATTTATAAATGGAATATAGTAATTAATTTCAATAATCTTTATAATAGTTATGTATAGGAGAATGGTCATAGGGTTAACCCTATACCCTTAACACTCTTCGATTTATAATAATTTCTACTCATATACCCCCTACCTCTATTCACCTATTGAGCGGTTACTTTTCTCATCAATTGTCCAGAACTTAATTAATCTTTAGTTCGGTTTCTTATTATAATGTTTGGAGTAAAAGGAGATAAAAACCTTGGAAAGGAATGAATTGAGACTATAAATTGGGCAATCAAAAAGTAGATAATAATCTCAAATAAAACCCGATATCTTGCTTCCGCAACTACACCAGTTGAAAATAGCAAGGGGAAAATAATTAATAATTCTAATAATGGTTTCTTTCTTATTATTATTCTGATGAAATAAATTAGAAGAAAGAGTAAAAAGAGAAAAGAGTAAATTAGAAGAAAACTGCCCAAAATACCAATTTTTATTAATCGTTCTTTTAGAAAAGTTTTTAAACCTTCGCTTATTTTCCCTTTTAAAAAGGAAGCAAAAATCTCTTGTTGAATAGGTTTTTCTATTTCTTTATTTAAATAAATTAATAATGGTTTAAAAGAGATGGGTGAAAATAAGGTATTAAAGGAAAAGAGAATATGCGAAGAAGTAAAATGGAAGGGCGCTTTTTTAAGTTCTTTTAAAGAAATATTTCTAATTGCTTTAAAATATTCTTTTTGAGTATAATTTTCCTTTAAAGTTTCTTTCAGTTCTTCATTCATTAACTCTTTTGCTTTTTCATAACTTATTTTTTCTTTTAACGATTTAGCAACTGGTAGATAATAAGAAAAGAAATTGATATCAGGTAAAGTAGAGAAAGTGAAATATTTGATTTTTTTATAAATAAGAAAGGACCAAGGAAGAATAAAAAGATAGGGAATAAAGAAAAAGAGTAAGGCTTTTTTTAAGTTCCTTTTGATAAGATGATAGATTAAAAGAAAAGGTGGCAAAAGAATACCAACCGGTTTAATATAAGGTAAGAGAGAAAAGAAGATTAAAGAAATTAAATCTCTTTTTTCCTTTAAAAAGAAATAACCTAAAAAAAGGACAATTCCAAAAAATAAGTCGGTAATTGGAAAAAGGGAATAAAAATTTAGTTGGGGTGAGAAGATAATTAAAAGGGCAAAGAGATAAAAAACCTCTCTTTTAAGATATTTTCTTATAATTAATAATAAAAGGATTGACAAAATAAGATAGAAGATAAATCCAATATATGCTTTGGGAAAAAGAAGATAAAAAAGAGATAACAAAAAGGGAAAAAGCGGAGATCTTTTGGTATCAAAATTACTCTCGCGCTCATACTTAAAAAATAAGGCAAGATTTTTAGCAAGTTCATAATACTCTTTCCCATCGCTCACTGCTAAAAGAATTATCTTTTCCTTATTTAACAAAGGAAGAAGAAAAAGAAAACGAATTAAGATAAGAAGAAAAAATAAGAGAAATTCCTTTTTTAACAAACTAAATCTTTAGTTTCTCTTTTAAAATTTTTAAATTAAATATATCCTCTCGGTTATATTCTAAGAGAGTTGCTAAGGCTTTCTTATCACCAAAATTTTTATAATCCTTCCACAACTTAATAGCATTTAAACCATTTAATCCTTTTAATTTCCTTTCAATTCCTAATTTCTTTTCTACCTGTTTTAAACCACCATATAAATTTCTTTGATGGCATTCTTTCATTAAATCTTTATGGATACAATATTCTGTGATGTCAATATTAAGTTTCTTTTTGATAAATTTTAAATCAAATTCAGTACCGTTATAAGTATAAAGGATTTTTATCTTTTTTATAATTTTAATTAATTTATTAATAGTTATTTCATTATTAACCAGTTGAATAAATTCCAATTTTTTACCTTTATTTAATCCAAAACCGATTACTGTTAGTTCACCTTTTTCTGGTTCCAAATGGGTTGTTTCAATGTCTAAATAACCCTCATATTTTTTAAGAAAAATTATGTTGAATAGCCAATAAATTTTACTTAAAATTCGTTTCATTTATTAATTTTGCCAATTTTTATCTTTTTCGCAATAAT